>JBCCOE010000013.1:0-68310 GCA_039025475.1 Bacteroidota bacterium
ATCGGTCGAATTTTCCTGTAACATTTCTGCAAGGTTTCTTACCCAAGATAAGCATTTACTTGCAGAATTTATCCACATATTTACACCCAAAACCTGTTGATAACTAAGTACTTATGCCGATTTTAAGGGACGACTAGCTAGTCTTTATTCTGATATAATAACCCTTTTTGTCAGTCTCTTACTATTCTGTTCAGCCACGATGATGTATACACCTTGCCGCAAATTTTGACTAGCATCTATTCTCATATCACGTGTAAACTCACCGGCTTCAAATAATTTCTGGAAAACGATTCTTCCGTATATATCAACCATTTGAATCGTCAGAGGTAAGTTTTGATCCGCATCAACCTTAAGGTTTATGTTATTCTGATCGGTTGGATTAGGATAAGCTTTAAATCCAAACTCTATTTCCTCACTTGTAATCGTGAGTAAGACAATCCACTCAGCGGAATTATAAATAGTAATGGTTCCATCAATATCGGTTTGCGTAAGCCTGTAATAGTTAAAGCCACTCAGTGGATTACTGTCAACATATTCGTATTTTGTAATTTGAACTGTTGTACCCTGACCATCAACCCGGGCTATAGTTTCATAGTCAAACCCATCAGAAGACCTTTGAAGCTCAAAGAAATCGTTATTTAATTCTGAAGCGGTCTCCCAGGTCAAATAATTGTTACCCTTTAACGTTTCACCTTCAAATTTTAGCAGTTCTACAGGTAACGCATTAGTCGCTGTTGTGGAGCCAAGAGTGAATATTTGCTGGCTAAAACTATTACTTGAAATTGCGGTAAACCTTCCTTCCGATTGCGTATGACCAGAAGAGAAACCTGTTCCGTCCAGATTATCCCAAGAACTCAGACCATCATTCCAAATCATAACTTCAAGCTCCTCTCTTTGGGCAAATACCGGAGAAACATCACTATCACTGCCCCAACTTAAACCAACAGTTGCGGTTACACCCGGAGGAGGAGTGGTACCGGCATCATCACTAATTATCCAATACTCGCCATTACTCACCGTTTGAATTTGTCCTGGACCCGTACCGCCATTTGTTGCATCCAAGTTATCCACTAACGGATCAGTAGTAGCGCTAGCATCAAAATATTCGGCAGACCACGTAAGACCACCGTCCGAAACATTATTTACTGACGCTGGTCTCCAACGTGAAGCACTACCGATTGGAAAGGTGAAGCTTGAGCCCGATGAACTCACTACTTTATTTAGCTGGCCATTGATATAAGAGGTAGAGCTGCCAATAGTAGGTACTGTAATCCCATTTGACAATAAAGAAAGCGAAAAACCCGAGGTAGTTAACAATCCATCAAATAGAAATAATACATTTTGAATTTGAATATTAGCATTTTCTAGTAAAACACCCGAAGGATTTGATATCTGTAATCTGTAAAATGCGGAACTACCTATAAAATCACCTCTAATGATCTGTGGAGTAACCCCCTGCATAAAAATACGATGACTACCTGAACCTTGTGTATATAGTCCGCTTGTATAGTTCAAATCTCCTTCCAGCCTTAAATTTCCTGCACTACCAGCGATATAAGTGCCACCATTAATAGTTAGATCTCCAACTATTCTAAGGTTGCCTCCATTCTGAGCTTCGTATGTTCCTCCGAAAATGTTAAAGTCGTTCAGAATTGTGGTAAATGAAGTTCCAGAATTCACTACTCCATTGTTTATTATAAAGTCATTGTCGACATCGACTCTTCTAAACGGAACAAGATTTAGGGTTGGACCATTTACAACTAAATCTTCGCATACCCTTACATTATTATTGGGAAGATCGCGATCTCCAGAACCTATAAAGGACAAATTCCTTATCTCAGTAATACCGCCCAAAACACTGTAACTACCGGTACCCCCATACTCTAATCCTCCTCCGGAACAACTCAAAAAGTCGCCAGAAAATGCTGGTAAATTTGCATTAATACTGTTACCTAATATCCTTAAAGTACCCGTCCCTGTTAATTCACCCAACCTATGATTTGTAGAATTATCAATTTCCAAAATCCCGCCATCTTGTATTTCCATGGCATATAATCTTATACCATCAGCACCTACAGGTAGTGTCAGTGTGGCACCGGAAGGAATAATAACCACAGAACCGGAAGGATAATTACCAACACCTGGTACATCAAGATCATATACCTCCGTATTGGCATCCCCTCCAACCCCTTGGACGATGTAAGTCACTACAACATCTGGTATAGCTTCATCAATCCCGGCAAAGTAATCTCCAGAAATTCCATCAGAACTGACTGAATTAAACCTAAAAGTTATTATGTTATTAGTCTCATCCAAATCATCCGGGGGAGGAAGAAATTTATTAATAGCAAAAGTTGGATTGTTCTGGCTTAATATTCTGGCCGCTATATAATCATCTTCATCTAAACCTGGCTCAGCCGTGAGTACATCAGATTGATCGTATTGAAAATTAGCTTCAGCCGTAAAACCATTAAGTCCCGATGATCTAACTGTCCAGTAATACTGCAAAGCATTATTGACATCTCCCGTAGCTAAAGGATCATCTGGATCAGGAACACCATCATTTATTGTCGGATGTACTTCATTGGCCGGAAGAATATTAATAGTTCCACCTGTCGAACCTATATTAAGAGCAGTCAGTGTTACAGGAGTAAAGAAGCTTTGACCTACAGGGAAAATGAAATCAGCTCTTGGGCCTGCCGCAAACACTTTACCCACACCGCCATCAGTAAACGAACTATTGGTTCTAATCATATTATTCACTCCAAATGTATTTACTTCAGTTATTTCAGCGGATATACCAAACAAAATTTCACTTCCGCCCACGTTAAAAACTCCATTTTCCAATCTTAGACCACCATCAATATTAAAATTATAGCCGTTGCCATCAGGGATATTTACTCCGTTTGAATTGTTTATCGTGATAGTCCCTAAAGTACCTGTTCCAGCACTGCTTCTTCTCAATTCTTGGGCAGTTCCTCCGGAGAATACGATTCCATTTCCTCCTGTACTGGAGTGCGTGCCATCTATCACGGCATCTGCCGCCAGATTTATGGTATTACCATTATCGGATAATATGCCACCGCTGATAGTAAACAAATCTGAAACATTCAAAGTACTCGTCAAATCCAATGTACCTGTCTCTGATTTGGTAAACCTAAAGAAATTAAAGAATCCGGCACCGGTAATCTGTTGAACACCTGTTGAGTTGAAGATAGTTTCATTGCTTTGTGCATCATAGGTTCCATCATTGTCAAAGTCACCTCCGACAGTCAGTGTACGTCCATTTGCATTCAGTGTACCTCCAGCCTCAATAGTAAGATTACCCTCAATAGTCAATGCATTAATATCTAATTCAGCGCTTGGAGAATTTGTTCCTCCTATGACAAGTTCTTGAAGAGGTATCGCTGAATTTATCCTGAAGTCATTTTGACCCGCAGGAGTATCCCCATTAAAAATTTGGATAGGTTGTGTAACGTCCGAGTCATCTGGATTCAAAAATAAAGCCGCCACGGAAGGGGAAGACTGATGTCTTTCGATCTGTAATGTTCCCCCCGTAAATGTGAACTCACTACCCGTATTGTAAATCTGCAACATACCGCGTGTATTCTCGGGACCAGCCTGAGTACCAATTCGTACATCTCCCCCTGTTTGTCGATAACGCAGTACACCTGTCTCCGCGGTAGTAATTCCGCGTATTTGCGACCCTACATTTAAAGTACCGGAAGAAATCTCTAACAGAGCGTTACCAGAAGCAGAGTATTCAATAAAGTTATTACCATTGCCCACGGCGTCATCCATATCTAAAGTACCACCATCAATGATTAGTGAGCCATCAAGAATAATACCTATATCATCACCACTCACGGTAAAAGTACCCTGGGTAAGTTGTAAGCCCGATGACGAGGGAATGCTAAAGCTTCCTCCACCTGTTGTCAATTCAATAGATATGGATGGATCATTGAATCGAAGGAGCCCATTATTAAGTTCGATCGCTTTTTCTATTAATCCACTTGAGCCATTAATATTAAGATTAGATATAAACTCAAATGAAGAAGATGGATCGACACCCTTATTCATTTCAATACGATAGAAATCAGGTGTTTGATCAGTACCGTTAGCCAATTGATTTGCACCTTCCTTGATTAACTCAATTATAACTTGAGAGTCATCTGTATCAGGATTAGAAAGGCTTATGATCCCATCAGTGCCATTTCCGTTTTGAACTAAGTTTATATCTCCACCAACTTGTAATCTATGAATTGCAGTCCCAGTTCCAGCCGATTCTACATCAATAAAGGAATCATCAATAGTTCCATTGGTGGTACCTCCAACAGTAATGTTATTGCAAACTGTAACAGTGTAGGGCGTGTTACCATTGTCAAATCTTAACCTTCCGTGACCAAAACCAATACCAACATCTAAATCATCATCTACATTTATATTAGATTGTACCCATAACGCAGCACGGTTTGCAATTTGAAGTTCGTTATTGACTTGAATATCGTTTGTAAAAGTTATGATCCGTTGACTTCCCCATCCATCGGCACCTCCATTGCTACCTCCCGTGGCAGTTATTCTTAGATTAGGAAACTCTGCTGGAAAAGAAGGCATGGTAACTGCATTTCCAGTACCCGTACCTCCTTGATGTGCTAAATTCCAAGTACTACTTGTATTACCCAGAAAATCTCCTAAATCGTTAGTTGCGTCAAAAGTGGGAACATCACCAGAATTACTGAAAAATAATTGAATTTCTCCGTTACCAATCACTTGTCCCCAGTTCTGAGAGGTTCCTGGCTCAGGAAAAAGACGACCTCTAGATTCACCCGCACCTGCCGTTTCAAATTCTAATCTTGCCACTGTAGCATTGATATCAACATCCAATCTAATTGGATTTTGGCTAAAACCCAGTCCTGTTCCATTATGAGCCCCAATAATAACAACGTCTCCAGCTCCTGGGATAGTGCCAGCAACTGGTCCCTGTACAGCAGTAGTTGACCATGTATTAATATTACTCCAATCTTGATCGCCATTTGATATTTTTCTCGTGTAGTAAATGGTAGGAGCTCCGGAAAACCTCCCAGACTCACCAGCAGTATAATTCGCTACCTCAAGTGGGAAACCATTATCTGCATCTCCGTTAAAATCAATCGTATTATTAGTGTCATCCACACCTTCAAATTCAACTACTCCCGGAACGCCAAACAAATTGTCATCTTCGAAACGTCTTGTAAATGGTGCTGCATCTAATACTTTACCAGCCACAAAACTTGATTCGTTCGCTGAAAGATCTACATCATCCTCATCATAAATAAATTGATATGACACATTTGGAACTGCAGAGAAACCCTCGAAATTGACCCTCCAGTAATATGACAAAACATCCCCTCCAAGAGGTTCAGTTGTTAACAATTCGCCATCCACTGGACGAATAGTTAAATATCCATCACCACCAAACCCCGAGACGGAAACGACAGCTGGAGTATATTTTGAAGAAGGGTTAGTTATACCAAATGGAAATTCATAAGTTCCATCGCCATCAACTAGTATAGACAATCCTCCATCAGATGCACTCGCAGAAGTCACTATCATATCCTCAATAGAGTAGCAACCTCCTACACAGCCACCAAAGTTTGCTTCTGAAGCTCTTAAAGCTTCCACAAAATTTTCAACACGAAGATTATTATCTTCAATATTTAGCAGACCACTTTCAAACTGTAACCTTCTTACAGTAAGATCATTTTGAAGAGTTACTATATCGTTACTTGCTCTGAATCTCAGGTTGCCAATAACCGCATCTGCTGTATTTTGTACCATAAATGTAGCGGCCCTAAATTTAACTTGAGAATTAACATCTGTAACCCCTTCCACATATTCACTTAAAATACCATCTATTCTTACATCGGTAGTGTTGAGACGTAAACTATAATCAGTAATATCGAAAATTCCATTCTGTAAATCGAATGTCCCACGGACATCCACTAAATTGTTGGCATCAGGGTTGGCTTCTCCTGCAATCTCAGTATCTCTCTGAGCACTTGCATCAAGCCTTACTCGTATACCATCCGGCTTATTAATTACAAGGTTGGAGAAGCGTTGGTCTACACTGAATACAGGGCAGGTTGGGCAATTGACCTGAGTTGCATGGTCTAGTCTCAATACGCTATCATCAATCCCATTTAATGTTAGGGTATAAGGTGCACTGGGAGCAGTGTTTAGAGGCACATCCCATTCAGCTCCATCCTCTATAATTAAATCACTTCCGACTTCAATATCATTCCCATTAGGATCAAAACTTACACCGTCTTCAACAGTTAAATCATTTAAGACCAACAGTTCCGGATTCAAAATTGTCTCAAATTCTCCGGCAGAGTTATCACCAGAAGTTCCGCTTGCTAAATCAATATCGGTTGCGGTTCCACCAGTACTCCTCATAATTACATTCCAGAATGGCGCCCTGGAAGTAACTTTAAAGTCGATGTTCGTGTTATTTTCCATAATAACCGTACCGCCCGTAACACTAATATTACCCGGATCGCTGTCAATAAAAATGCCACCACCATGAATCTGGCCACTGGTACCACCAGTATTATCATTAAACGTATCAGACCCTGCAACACGCAGCGTACCCCCTGACATATTAAAAGTATTGCCGGGATAAGTCAAACTAAAGGTGTAATAGTTCTGCTGCACATTCTGTCCGGTCACATCTACAGTACCACCAGATTGGAAATAACCACCAATATTCGCGGCACCTAAAACTGATGTTCTGATCTGATTAACCGTAACTATACCTCCCTCTACTATGATAGTACCATTATCGCGGGTAGTTATACCACTTCGCACCGGTGCATCCAATGTTCCATCTGATACTTGGATAATACCATAAGGAACTATAGCCTCGCCACCGGCTTTAGTAGTAGAACCCCCATTCACCCATAACCTTGCGGATTCTGAGATATTGTAATTTCCGGTATTGTTAAGAAGAGGTACATCAACATTGGTGTTCAGCCTCACCGTTCCTCGCAAAAGGCCTAAAGCGTTGTCATTCGTGGTTAATTGTGCGGTTGAGCTATGACCATAGTCCACCGGTCCAAATAAATTGAAGTTAGTTGGAGACAGTGCATTAATATCCAGTATAAAAGTTTCGTCGGCACCTTTATCGATCTCAATGCGGTAGAAATTCGTTACTCCATTACAATCGATTGACTGATCACGATCATCGCTTAGAAAATTAGCATCAACAATTCCATTCGTAGCCTCATTGTTATTATCCGCGGCTACCCTATTGGTAAACTCTACTCTACCATTATTAATTAAGTCACCATAAAAATTAAATTGGTGCCTAGCATTGGCTGTCCCTACATTAATCTCCCCTGAGGCATCAACTTGTACATCACCAAAAACGTCAATTGCAAGGTTATCGGTGGCACTGTTATCATTAATGGATAATATGCCCTGTTGAATAGTCAAATCTCCATTAATTCGATAATCCGCAAGCATGTTAACTTCATTAGTAGGAAATGCCAGATCAATAATCACATTATTATACTCTCTAGCGGTATTTAAATTAAAAGTACCAGCTTCCATGAGTACTGTTCCCCCCACTATAGAATCTGCAAATAAAGAGGTTGATCCGGATGGAAAATTATCGATACCTCCAGAACCTTCAATAGAGATAATTCCATTACCTGCTATCGAGAAGTAATTATGATCAGTGGTATTTTCTATATTCAGCTGCCCGTTAACGGTTAAATTGACTCCGTCATTGTCATCTGTGGCCATGGTGACTGTCCTTCCCGATAATATCACCATATTATCTCCCGCCGAAGGAAGATTACCCGTGGGCGGCTCGAGCAAATTCCCAGAAGGATCAGTGGTCCAGGTATCTGGGTCTTCCCAATTTCCAGATTGAAATGAATAAAATGTGCTATTTACTAATTGTGTACCTCGACCCAGTGTATAATAACCAGTGGGCAACTCGAGATTAGACAAATTCACTACAACCTGATCTGTGTTTTCAATACTAATTGAGTTGGCCAATACCCTTGTATAGTTATCTCCGGTAGTGGCTCTGTACAGTAATACATAATCACTGGCCGAGCCCACCGCTCCAAGCCCAGCTGTTCCAAAATCAAACCGTAATTCTGCTGATACACCACCTGTCACTTCTAAAAACCAACTGCGAGCCCATCTATCAGTAATATCTGGGTCAGTAAAATCTGTCATTACCGTTTGGCTATGGGCAGTGTTGTCATGCGCAAAAACTATAAATTCATTTGCCGCATTTAAAGTTCCTCCAACTTCTTCGATCTGTAGCGCATCGGAAAATCCAGACAAGTTGGATTTGTTAGTTCCATCAACAGTACCAATACCTACAAGATCATTATTAAATGCTGCATCACCTGAGGTGAAGAAATCTGTTCCAACGGAGATATTATATTTCTCAGATAAATAGTTTTCAATAATTAACTTTTCCGCTTCATTCAGTGCGTCAGTGTAAATTATGACTTCTGCAATATCCCCTTCAAAATTTCTTGCCTCCCCGGCATTATCATCAAAAGTACCAATAAACAGATCTGATGAGCGGTTAGGAATACTAGCCCCACTGGTACCACTGCCACTCAATGTGGTAGACAAATATTGGATAACAGCACCAGCGTCAGCAACAGATGAAAATATATAAGGAGTACCAGCAGACAACACTGATCCGCTACTAACCCCTCCCCCAGTGGAAATTCTTGAATTAATTATTTGATTATTTTGCCAATACACATAGGACTGATTACTCCCAAAAGACGTCCTTTTAGATAAAATCCCCACATTTCCGCTTGAAGTGTTTTCGGGTGAAAAAACGATAAAAACAGTCACACCGGTTGTATTATCTAAATTGTCAGCATCAGGTACTACTAATCTAAAATCGTTAGATGGAGCGGAAAATGTTAGAGTGGGTAAATTATTGAAAAGTGGATTTGGATTTGTAAAAATTGGCTCATTAGTATCCCCTGGCGCAGATGCATTATTTCCATTACCCGATTGGTCAGCCCAAGCCGAAACTGTTCCTGTTGCAGTAATTCCCATATCAGACCTTAGCCATAATACGTTTTCTGGACCAATTGAACCATCACTAGAACCAATTCCCGCTGGACCTGTCTGGGCGAAACTGTAGTTAGATAAAATTAAAATTAAAAATACTATAAACTTCCTCATATCAAACTTGATAGTAAAAACCGTGCTAAACTTGGTTAAGTCACTTAATTATCATGAAATCACGCGTTTGAATCTCAATTAACACAATTCGATTTCTCATTTTGGGAAAAAAGTTTAAAAAACTGCTCTTCTATGGACAATTTCAATGACTAAGAATATTTCGATTTACTAGTAAAAATATCAACTCACAAAAGTATTTAAACTTGGAGAAGACTTTGCCATGAATATAAAAAAATAGTGCTAGGTAACAGCCAAAAAAATAAATTTCAAAAGAAAACTTACATTCGACTTCATCCATTTATATCAAAAACAGATATTAACACGATTTTACCTTATATGAATATCAATTAGTCAATTGGTTATTTTTATCACTATTTTTTATTTTATTAGTATGTAATTATATAAATTAATTGAAAATGACACTTAATTACATCTGGTTTGGATTTTTTATAGTCGCCTTTATCGTAGCTCTATTAAAAACGATTTTCACAGGTGAAACACAGGTGTTTACTGATATGGTAAACTCCACTTTTGAAATGTCCAAAACGAGTATTACGCTGTCCATTAACCTGCTTGGTGGAATGTGTTTATGGCTCGGTTTGATGAAGATCGCTGAGACCGGCGGACTGATCCGCATCTTAGCCAGGTATATAGGTCCATTTTTTAGAAAGCTTTTCCCGGAGATCCCAATAGAACATCCAGCTACGGGTTCAATTATTATGAATTTCAGTGCCAATATCTTGGGTCTAGATAATGCTGCAACACCGATTGGTTTAAAAGCCATGAAGGAAATGCAGGAACTCAATACGGATAAAGACACGGCCTCGAATGCTCAGATCATGTTCCTTGTATTAAATACTTCCGGGCTTTCTGTGATACCACTGACTATACTCATTGACCGCTCGGGAATCGGTGCAACAAACCCTACAGATGTATTCCTACCCATCTTGCTGGCAACATCATGCTCTACGCTTATTGGACTTATTACGGTTTCTATATATCAGAAAATCAATCTTTTCGATAAGGTGGTTTTAGGATATTTGGGAGCGATGATTTTTATCCTTGGTGGATTTATCTATTATCTAACCACCATGAACCAAACCGAGCTTAGTGAAACAAGCACGTTCGTAAGTAATTTCATCATTTTTTCGGTGATAATCTTTTTTCTCGCATTGGGTTTTAGAAAAAGGATAAACATTTTCTCGACATTCGTAGAGGGTGCCAAGGAGGGATTTGAAATAACCTTGAAAATTGTTCCCTATCTTATCGCTTTTCTCGTGGCCATTGGAGTTTTCAGAGCTTCCGGGGCTTTTGATTATCTGTTGGAAGGACTGAAACTCATAATAGGTTTAACAGGGATAAATACAGATTTCGTTGATGCCCTACCTGTAGCATTGATGAAGCCCCTTAGTGGAGGTACTGCGAGGGGTATGATGTTCGAAACTATTGAAATACACGGAGTTGATTCATTTATTGGTCGACTCGCCAGTATTCTAAGAGGTGCCACGGAAACCACATTTTACATCGTGGCCGTTTATTTTGGCTCAGTGAACATTAAAAATATTAGATACGCCATCGGTGCAGGACTGATTGCAGACCTTGCCGGTATTATAGCAGCCATAGTTTTTGGATATATGTTTTTCCATTAGTACCCGAATGACTATATTAACGTCTCTCGAAAGAACATTTATGACTACAGATAAAAAAACTGAGGTTCAGAAAACTATCTATGACAATGCCAAATCGCATTTCTTAGGAAATTTTCCAGATAATCTACCGATAGAACAGGCTTATGTACATATTGGTATGTATCTGGGTTGGGTAATAGATACCGACTTGTATTCAGACTATTTTGAGGATGAGGCAGATGTTCAAATCTTTCGATTCAAAAGACGAGAGATATCGTGTACAATTCTCAGTGAGATATGGGACGGATACTTGGGGTATGAGCTGTTTAACAAAACAGGTAACATGTTTACCTATTACTATTATGGCGGTGGTATCTACAGAACGGATTATGATGATGAATTGGTCAAAAAACTACCCTCGATCTACCATGTTAAAGACACTTGGGAAAATTACGAATACATGAAAAATCGTATTGATCTGAGGTTCAGGGACTGGAAAAAGCTAATATCCTGATATAAAGTTAGATTTAGGCAAATAAAAAAGGGTTTGAATATCAAACCCTTTTTTATTTCTTTTTATTGAAAACAGATTATCCGTTGTTCTTTTGATTTTGTACTTCTACTCTGATTTCCTGAGCAACATTCTTTAACTCTTGCATACCCTTGCGCACGCGAGTTCCGGCTGCGTTGTTTCCTTTGTCATAGAATTTTTCGAAATCAGCTTCTAGAGAATCAACTAGATTTTTAAGATCACTAAATCTGCTCATACTTGATAAAATTTTAAGGTTATTGAAAAAATTTCGGTTATTAAAATGAGTCGGCAATATACTTAAAATGTTTATAATTCATCTTAAAACCGACTTTTTTTTACTTTGTGATAGCTATAATCTCCTCTCTTTTGTAGGTCCCTGCATCTAATTTTTCCTTTACCGCAGCAAAGGCTTTTATAGTCTCTTGAACATCTTCCAAAGTGTGTACGGCTGTAGGAATCAGTCTCAACATAATGATATCCTTGGGCACCACAGGATAGATTACCATTGAACAGAAAATATTATAATTTTCTCGGAGGTCCATAGCCATATTACCGGCTTCCCCCAATCCTCCTTTAAATAAGACCGGCGTAACCGGAGATTTGGTAGTTCCTAAATCAAAACCATGGTCTCTTAAACCAGATTGGAGTGCATTAACCACTTTCCAAAGATTATTCTTTAACTCAGGCTGTGTACGAAGCAATTCTAAACGCTTTAAAGCACCAATTACCAGTGGCATAGGTAATGACTTAGCAAAGATTTGTGATCTTACCGTATATCTCATATACTCAATCACTTGCTTATTACCTCCTACAAAGGCTCCAATGCTTGCCATCGACTTAGCAAATGTTGAAAAATAGATATCAATATCGTCCTGTACTCCAAGCTCTTCCCCGGTGCCAGCACCTGTTTTTCCCATGGTGCCAAATCCGTGCGCATCATCAACTAAAAGTCGGAATTCGTAGCGTTCCTTGAGGGCAGCTATTTCTCTGAGTTTTCCCATGTTACCAGACATACCAAATACCCCCTCAGTTATCACTAGAATACCACCACCCGTTTCCGCTACAATCTTTTCTGCCCTTTGAAGTTGTTTTTCAAGATTCTCAATATTGTTATGAGGAAATACAAACCGCTTACCCATGTGCAGACGAACACCATCTATTATACAAGCATGTGACTCAGCATCGTACACTATAACGTCTTTTCTGTCAACGACGGCATCAATTATGGATAAAACGCCCTGATATCCATAATTTAAGAGCATTACGTCTTCCTTCTCAATGAACTCTGCAAGACGTTCTTCCAACTCGACATGATGAACAGAGTTACCTGACATCATCCTAGCACCCATCGGATAAGCAAGACCCCATTCAGCTGCTGCTTCGGCATCTGCTTTTCGAACCTCAGGATGATTCGCCAATCCTAAATAGTTATTTAAACTCCAGGTAAGTACTTCATTCCCATTGAATTTCATTCTAGGTGAAATCTCTCCTTCCAGTTTAGGGAACATGAAATAATCTTTTGGAAGATGTGAATGTTGCCCTAAATCGCCCTTTTCTACTTTTAGTTTCTCAAAAATGTCCACTATATGATTCCTTTTTATTTAATGATTTCAAAAAACACACAAACTTAACACTATTAAATTTTATGTCAAAGGTGATATAGACTTTGGGCACAATGGATTAAGATTGTAAACGGTAATACTTCTGATCATCTCATGTCTAGCTCTATGAAAAAAATCAAAAAGATTCTTATCGCTAATCGCGGTGAAATAGCACTACGGGTAATGCGTTCATGTCGTGAAGAAGGAATTAAAACGGTAGCCGTGTTTAGCGAGGCAGACCGACAAGCCCTGCATGTTAGATACGCGGATGAAGCAGTTTGTATCGGGCCTCCTGCGTCGGCCGAATCCTACTTAAGAGGGGATAAAATTATAGGCATTTGCAAAAAATTGAATGTAGACGCTATTCATCCAGGGTATGGCTTCCTTTCTGAAAACGCCGAGTTTGCTGAGTTGGTTAAAAAAAACGGGATAAAATTCATTGGCCCAAGCCCTGAAGCTATAAGAACGATGGGTGACAAGCTTGCCGCGAAAGCTGCGGTAGCTAAGTTTGATGTACCACAAGTGCCAGGCGTAGATCATGCTATAAGTGATATTGCCGAATCTAAGAAAGTAGCAGAAGAAATTGGCTATCCGGTGCTCATTAAAGCAAGTGCAGGTGGTGGCGGTAAGGGGATGCGTGTAGTTAAAAATAGCGAGGAATTCGAAGAACAAATGAACCGGGCGATTAGTGAGGCGAAATCTGCCTTTGGAGACGGATCTGTTTTTATTGAAAAATTCGTTACTTCTCCACGGCACATTGAATTCCAAATTTTGGGTGATGAGCACGGTAATATTGTTCATTTATTCGAACGAGAATGTTCCATTCAAAGGAGGCACCAAAAGGTAGTGGAAGAAGCTCCTTCTTCGATTATCACCCCTGAGATTCGTCAGGCTATGGGTGAAGCGGCCGTGGGGGTTGCTAAAGCTTGTAATTATTACGGAGCGGGTACCGTTGAATTTATTGTAGATGATAAACTGAATTTTTACTTTCTGGAAATGAATACCCGTCTGCAGGTTGAACATCCTGTTACGGAGGAAATTACCGGTATTGATTTGGTGAAGGAGCAAATTAAAATTGCAGAAGGTCACAAGCTTTCTTTTCAACAAAAAGACCTTTCCATAAAGGGGCATTCTTTTGAATTACGTGTTTATGCAGAAGATCCAAAAAACAACTTTCTGCCTGACATTGGGCGACTAAACCGCTATGAAAGACCACAAGGTCCCGGTGTTAGGGTGGACGATGGATTTGAAGAAGGGATGGACATACCTATTTATTATGATCCAATGATCGCCAAGTTGGTGACATACGCTGAAAATCGTGATCAAGCCATGGATAGAATGCTTAGGGCTATTGCAGAATACAATATCTCCGGTGTAGCTACCACTCTTGAATTCGGCACTTATGTTCTTAAACACGAAGCATTTAGATCCGGCAACTTCAATACGAAATTCGTTGAACAATACTTTTCGCCCGATGTACTAAAAGAAACGGTCAGTGAATCCGAGGAAGAGATAGCTGCTGTTATTACAGCCATAATTGCTGAAAAGAATAAACCAGATCAAAATAAGGACAAGGGCCAAACAAAAGTCACGAGCAAATGGCAGAAAAGACGTTGGTCGTAACTACTGAAATGTAAATGGCAGAAATAAGACCTTTAAGAGCGTGGCGCTTTAATGGAGATCTTTCCAAAGACATTGGTGCTGTGACGTCACCGCTATTCGATGTTGTATCTGACAAACAAAGACAAAATCTTTACAGACACCCTTACAACAGTATTCATCTATCCGTACCCTCTAGCGTAGATGATGCCGCCACATTGTCCAGAGAATGGAAACAGAAATCCATAATCTGCCAGGATCAACTGCCGGGTATTTATATCTATTATCAATATTTTTCCTTAGCCGGTCAACCCCAGGAATACTGCCGCAAGGGTTTTATTTGTAACATTAGAGCCTACGATTGGGATGAAGGTGTCCTGCTAAGGCATGAAAATACCATGCCCAGCTCCGTTAATGACCGAATTGATATATTAAACAAAACTCAGCTCAATGTTAGTCCTACCCATGGGCTTTATACAGATCCTGAATTCGAACTGGAACAGTATATGGACGCAAGTATGAGTAACCCTATATACGAAACGGAAGACTATCAAGGTGTAAGAGATGTTCTAAGCGTTATCCACGACAAGGTTATTATTGAACGCTTTATAAGTGTAATAAAAAATAAACAAATTATACTCGCGGATGGACATCATAGATACGAGGGCAGCTTGCTGTATAGAAAAGAAATGCAACGCTCTAATCCTGGCCACACTGGTAAAGAAGGTTACAACTTCCACCTGATGTTCCTCACAAATACAGAAGCCAGAGACCTGCGGATTTTACCAACACACCGCCTGGTGAAAGGATTGCCGAAACTGGACGAAAGTGATTTGCTCCAAAAACTTAGCGAAGATTTTATAATTAAGAATATTGAAGATACCCATACGATCAACGAAATAATTGTTGGTAAACAGTGGGCTTTTGGTCTTTTATTTAAGGATAGTGCCTATAAAATAAGATTGAAGCCAGAAAGAATCGACGATTTGAGATGGAATTTCCCCCAAGAGATAAAAGAACTTGATCTTACTGTTCTTCATTATTTTGTACTAGAGAAAGCCCTCGGTATCCCGGGCCGCGAGCAAAGGACATCCGATCTAATCGAGTTTGATCGCAACTTTAGTGACTGCCTGGCTAAAGTAATTAAAGAAGAGGTCCAACTTGCTTTGATTACGAATGAGATTTCAATGGAAGAGGTTAAAACAGTCTGTTATAGCGGAGATACCTTGCCCCAAAAATCAACTCACTTCTATCCAAAAGTTATATGTGGCTTCCTTTTCGGATCAATTCAAGAAAATGAATTTCAAGAGCCCCATTATTCTTGGCTCTGAGTCTCCCAGAAGAAGAGCTCTATTGAGCTGGATTACTTCTGACTTTCAAGCAGAGTCGATAGAGGTTAACGAGGAATATCCAGAACATCTACCCTGTTATGCAGTAGCTCCATATTTAGCAAAGAAAAAGGCTGCTGCTTATCGAGAACTATTTAAAAATAAGCTTATCATCACAGCGGATACTACAGTTATTGTCGACAATACTATTCTTGGTAAGCCCGAGTCTTATGATCATGGTTTTGCCATGTTAAAATCATTATCCGGCAGATCTCATTCTGTAAATACTTCAGTCCAGGTATCATCAAAAAAAGAAGATAAAACGATTTCAGAGTTTACAACTGTATATTTTCCCAAATTAGAAGATGACCTAATAACAGATTATTTAAATCGATTTCATCCCTTTGATAAGGCCGGAGCTTATGGTATTCAGGAATGCACCAAAGATGCAACCACCCTTTATTCAGATGAGGAATTAAGTTTTTTAGCGAAATCCGGGCAAAAGAAATATGCTAATTCGCAAGGTGAACTCAAACCAAGTTTTATTATCAGTACCATTGAAGGTTCATTTTTTAATGTAGTTGGGTTTCCAATTGTAAAAGTAGCAAAAGTATTAAGTGAGTTTTTGTGAAATCCATTCTCAAATACCTTAGAAGCCATATTAAAGAAGACTTTGACTTTCGTTATTACCTTTCTGTACTTCTCTTTCTATCCCTATCTATTGGCGTTAATTACTACCTGGATTTTGAAGATTCGATTATAGACCGTTATTACGGAAAATCCGTCCGAATCCTATTCTTCTTTCTATTTTACGCCTTTGCCTACTACGGTACGTGCTTGATAATGATATCATTTAAGCAACAAAGGCATTTATTGAGCAATAAATGGTTTTGGATTAAAAGTATCTTCGTCTTGACTATTTTATCTCTGGATGCTGGCTTTCACTATCACGACATGGTAATCAAAGCAGAACTAGCACCAGAACTTCAGTATTTCGCAAGAAAAGTCGCTAAAAACCTGATCAATATTGGGACCATGATCATTCCTATGATCATATTCTATCGCTTCTTTGATAATCACAAAAGCCGCTTTTATGGACTGACTTGGTCAGATTTTGACTACAGAACATACTTAGTCATGCTAGGTATCATGATCCCAGTCATTTATCTCGCATCCTTCATTGATGACTTTAGCGACTTCTACCCCATTTATAAAAGTAATCCGGCCCATCGTGCCTTAGATATTGAGGAATGGGTGCCAGCACTCATTTACGAACTCGCTTACGGCTGGAACTTCCTTACCGTGGAACTCACGTTTCGAGGATTCATGATTCTGGGTTTAGTGGGCATAATGGGTAGAAATGTTATTCTACCTATGGTAGTCACTTATTGTTTTTATCATTTTGGTAAGCCAGCTGGCGAGGCCATCAGTTCAATTATAGGCGGCTATATTCTTGGCGTAATAGCGTTGGAAAGCAGGAGTATATTCGGGGGGGTACTCCTTCATGTTGGTGTAGCATGGCTCATGGAACTATTCGCATGGCTCCAAAAAAATAATTAGACTTAAGACTTGTTAAGAATCTCCTGATACATCTCAATAGTCTGTGCAGCCATGTTCTCTTTTGTAAAATCATTTAATTTCTCATAGGCGGCTACTACCAGATCATTTCTAAGCTTTTCATTATTTCTGATGGTAATGATATTCTTGACCAGGGCAGATACATCCCCCACGGGAGCGGTTAGCCCGGTTAAATTGTTGATAACCATTTCAGGTATCCCTCCTGCCCTTGTAGCCACCACCGGAACTCTCGAAGCGAATGCATCTAAGATTGATGTACCAAGTCCCTCGGTTTTGGAAGTCATTAAGAAAACGTTGAGATCGCCAATTACTTCCGGAATATTCTTGAGAAACCCTGTGAAGGTAACACGATCTAATAGATTGAGATCCCTGGCGTAACTTTTGATCTCTTCAGCCATTGGCCCCTCACCCATAATCACAAAGTGGTAGGTATCGTCCAAAACACTCAACGATTGAGCTACCTTTAAAAAGGTGAAATAATCCTTATGATCTGCTAATGCGGATGTATTTCCAATAAGAAAAGAGTCAAGGGGTAGGTTAAATATTGACCTGATAGATTTCTGTTTTACGCCTGAAAATCTACTCAAATCCACACCGCTATGAATGGTAATACATCTTTCCCTTTTTCTGGTCAAATAAGATCTCATTATTTCGGTAATAGTGTTGGAGACTCCAACAATTCGCTTTATACCCAAATGATTGTATTTCCATCTGGTGAAAAAATTGCTTTTAGGAATAAAGTCGACACGCCTTGATATAATAACTGGTGTACGCATCCCCATTAGAAGCGCAAGAAACGTTAATGTATGTGATTTGCCACTGTGAGCATGAATAACATCATATTGATCTGAGATTCTGACTAAAAATAAGGCGGTCATCAGCAATTTGACGCCTGAAAATTCCTTACTATAATAAGGAAAGCCTCTTTGATCAGCGTAAGTATGAAAGGAAGATCTTTTTCTACCAAGTATGGAGAACGTAAGCTCTAGCCTTTTAGACTCTTCCAGCAAATAGGCCACTTGTTGCTCCCCTCCTCTCCAGCTACGTTCGGAGGATAAGTGTAAAACCCGAATATTCATGTCTTACGCGCTACCAGGCGAAAACCAGACTTAAATAGATATTTGTCCAACACGGAATTCCTCACCTTACCATCAGATATTTTTTTTACATCGTTGCTCAGATGTAAAACCTTAAAACCAAACTTACCCTCTAGAATTTCACTCAAATATTTTGGATTGTAATAAGTCAAATGCTGCCAGGTATCATAATAGCTAGCTTTCCTCCTCCTGATTCCAAATAGGTCTAAGAAACGTTTTATACGAATAGATAATGAATTGATGTTTGGTGTGGCCAGATAAAGGATTCCGTCCACTTTTAAAAGTTGATGGATCTTTTCCAGATACTCGCCCGGGTTTTTAGGATGTTCAATGACATGGTTAAGATAGATGCAATCATAGGTGTCATTCTCAAGCGAAAGCTTTGCAAAAGCCCCTGAATGTACGATTAGCCCAAGGCTTTCGCTGAGCAAGCTGGTAAACTCCTCATCTACTTCATAACCCTCGACTTCCCAACCTCTTTTTTTGGCCACTTCCATGTCAATCCCATTACCAGACCCCACTGATAGAAACTTACCCCTACTGGTAAAATTCTCAATGAGGTCAAGATTATCTTCGTGCTTGGCGAACCTGGGGGATTTATCATCCCCGTAACGGTGATGTTTAAAATCTTTAGCTTGATATTGAGCGTAAAAATCAGACAGATACCTATCACTGTATTGTGGATTCATAAACTGGATTCTACAAGTATTGCAAACAAAAATTTGAATGCCTTTATAGTCTTTTAGATAGAATTCGATATCCGGTGAACTGCAAATAGTGCATGATGATAAAACCTCATCATATTCAATTTTATTTTTCCCTTCGTTCAATTAAGTAGAGTTTAATATACTTCTGGTATTTGTAGAACGCTCCGTTAATACAAATAATGAACCCAAAATAACCATCCAAAAATCCAAGTTTCAGAAAAAAGTTCTTAATAAAAAGCCAAAACGGGTAAAGCACAACATGTACTGCGAAAGTGACCCTTTTCCCTCTTTTATAACTTTCCTGAGCGGCTATAGTCGTGAATTTATTGATTTGGCTCAAGTGTTGTTCCAATGTGTAAAATGAATAATGTTCCAGATCACCTTTTATTTTCTTTACCTGAACCCCTACATCCAACTTAACAGAATCATGTGGATTTACCCCTCCCCATTTACCCAACCGTCTGTTCCAAAGCCTGATTTTAGTATCGGGATACCAGCCTGAGTGCCTTATCCACTTACCACAATAATTGCTAAGCCGGTTAAATTCGTAAGCAGCAACTTTGGCATTCGCTTCTGACGACTTAATCACTTTTATACCCTCTCTAAGTTCATTGGAAAGCCGTTCATCTGCATCCAACGCTAGTACCCAGTCATTTTCAGCAAGATTGATGGCATAATTCTTTTGCTGGATATGACCTTCAAACTTGTGTTCGAAGAACCTTACGCCAAAACTTTCAGCGATTGCCTTGGTTCGGTCAGTCGAAAAGGAGTCAACCACAATTACCTCGTCCACCACGTCCTTCAAAGAATTAAGACAATCTTCCAGATTATCCTCTTCATTATAAGTTATGATAACTCCGGAAATATTCATAGGAATTGAATCATTTGATCAGTGGATATATCCAAAGCACATTTAAAATGCTTTTCGGGACAAGCTTTATGACCGTGCAAACCGCAGGGTCTGCAGGCCAAAGGTTGTTTAACTTCCACAACAGTTGCATCATCAGATAGTGGTCCAAAACCGAAATTAGGAACTGTTGAGCAAAATATGGCTGTCACCGAAGCATTGACGGCCGAAGCAAAGTGCAATGGTGCTGAATCGTTTACGAAATTCATAGTAGCGCCTTTTATTAAAGCCACAGACTCCAAAGGACTTAACTTCCCAGCTAGATTGGTAACATGAATTTTATCGGTTTCGGCTGTAATTTCATCACATAGTGCGGAATCCCCAGGGGCTCCTATAAGATAAATACGATAGTCCGTATCAATATTGTTAATGAGTTCTACCCATTTCTTTTTTGGCCATTGTTTCGTGTACCATACAGAAGCCGGAGCAATTGTGATATACTTTTCTAAGGTGTACCCCTTTACCCGTTCAAAGTGATTTTTGCTGGGATACAGCTTTGGGCGTTCCACGTTCAAATCGGTGATGTCCGCAATGAGTTTGTGATTCCTATTTATTTCATGTTGATGGTCTGAAGATGAAATTTCGTGTTTAACTGATTTGCTAAAAAAAAATGAAAAAGGGTTTTTTTTGAACCCCCTGGTTTCTTTGGCACCAGACAAAATGGTAAATAACCCGGATGATGCGAAACGCTGAAGGTTAACGATGAGATCAAACCTTTCATTTCTCAACTTTCTAATTATCGTAAAGAGCTGGGCATATTTGTGCTTCTTATCCCAGACCCAAATCTTAGACAATTTTGGATGCAAATCAAGAATATGCTGATTGCCAGATCGTAATAAAAAATGTAATTCACATTTAGGATAAGAACTAACCAGTTTTTCAATAATAGATGTAGCTAGTACTACATCTCCTAGAAACGCAGTCTGTATGATGAGAATTTTATTCAATGAAGATATGGAGTCTATTCGAATCTATCTGGAATAAATTTAGCTGCAAATCAAATATATATTAGCCTTAAAGCAAAAAAGTCGCCCTATTGAACAGGGCGACTTCCTTTTAGATTGAGAGCATGTTATTCGTTCTCGTTTTCTGCCACGGTTTCTTCTTTCTTCTTTTTCTTACCACCTTCGACTAAATCCCCATCCTCTAAGCGTTTTGACACTACTAAAAATGGTCCGGAAATTACGTTATCATCTTCTGTTAATCCTTCGGTGATCTCGATATTCTCATAATCACTAATTCCGGTTTTAACCTCCTGCATCTTAGCAATACCATCTATTTCCACAAAAACAACCTCTTTCACTTCATCTTTATCCTGATCATTTTCATCCTCTTCCTCGTTTTCTTCACTGTCCCTTCCACGACCAAATTTCTTTTTGCCAGGAATTCTAGTGGTTACCGAAGCTAAGGGTACTGATAAAACGTCATTTTTCTGATTGGTGATGATCTCTACGCTAGCTGTCATACCCGGTCTGAATGGATATTTATTCCCATCATCTACCAGGTCCTGGTAAGAAGAATTTAAAATTCTAATCCGAACTTCGAACTCCGTAACCGCATCTGCTGATGCCTTGTCATTTGCAGTGTTGGCTATAGAGGTCACTACACCCTTAAACTCTTTGTCTAAATAAGTGTATGAATCCACATCTATTATTACCGTATCTCCGAGGTTAACACGAATAATATCATTTTCATTTACATTTACCCTTACCTCCATCTGATTGAGGTCTGCTATTCGCATAATTTCGGTACCTTGGAATTGTTGCGTACCCAAAACCGTTTCTCCCTGTTCGACATTTAACTTACTCACTATTCCACTCATAGGGGCTGTCACGGTAGTCCGTCTTAAGTTCTCCTGAGCTTGATCCAATGAAGCCTGACTACTTTTAACTACAAACCTTGCGGCCTCTAAAGATTTTTCGGCCGACTTTCGATCATTCTTTGCGACTTCAAAATTTTGCTGAGCAAGCTGCCAATCAGCCTCCGAAATCACCTTTTCCTCCCATAGTTTTTTCTGACGTTCATAATCTTGTTTCGACCGTTGAAAAGTGGCTTCTGCACGCGACAAAGCAGCTTCTGATGATGCTTCGTTAGCTCTCTGCGTATTGAGCGAAGCTCGTGCCTGCTCTGAAGCTGAAATAAAATTATCAGGTCTTATTTTAGCTAACACTGAGCCTTGACGAACGGAGTCCCCTTCTTCAACGGCCAACAATATTAGTTCACCAGATACTTCAGGGCTGAGTTTTACCTCCACAACCGGCTGGACCGTACCGGAAGCACTTACTTTTTCCGTAATGGAAACTTTCTTAACCTGAGCTACCGTTACTTTTGTTTTATTAGGTTGTCCTATCCATCCAGCTGATTTACCTACTACTAAGAGTAGAATTAAACCAATAAAGCCTCCAATCAGGTAATACAACCACTTATTTGACTTCTTCTTCTTTTTTGCCATTGCTTAGAATTCTAAAGGTTTGCCTTGATAAAAATCAAGTATTTTGAGTTTGAAAATATAATCGTATTTGGCTCGAGTCAAATCAGTTCTAGCCTGGTAAAGATTGTTCTCGGCTATTTCATAATCGGTGGCATTGATGGCACCGGCGGCTTTTTGTTTTTCTGTAACTCTAAAAGCTTCTTCTCGGGCTTCAACAGCCTTTAACGAAGCCTCATATGATTTTGAAGCTGCTTTAACATCATTATACGCCTGTTCTATAGTTTGCCATAACTGATACCGTGTGTCTTTGTAAGTTATTTCGGCCCTCCTTTTGGTTATTTCAGCTCTTTGTACATTCGCTTTTGCGCTAAAGCCGTTGAAAATCGGGACACTCAGAGACAAACTAACGAATTGGCTAAGGTTTTCATCGAATTGTTCACTAAATCCGAAATCAACTATCTCACCATTAGGGGCAAATACAGCACTTTCAATTGCTTCACCACCCGAAACCGTTCTAAAGTTAGTAGGCTCATAAAGCTGATTGCCACTTCCATCGGTTAAAGGTAAGAACGGGTTTTCAGCATCTGGAATAAACCTCTCTGTGATTAAATCAGAGTAATTTGTACTTAGACCTGCATTCAAACTTAATGTAGGATATAAAGTTCCTTTGGATGCCTGCACGCCTCTTTCAGCACTTTTAACGTTATAATCCGCGCTCTTGATTTCAGGCATAGAAGCAAGGGCAATTTCGTAAACCTCAATTGGTGTATTTGGTAAATCACTGGCAGCGCCTACTTCAATGTTGGGTACTACAATATCAATTTGGCCTTCAGGAGGAAGTTGTAATAATTGCTTTAGCTGTATCTTAGCCAAAATAAGACTATTTTCTTGATTAATAACGTTTACTTCGTTTGTGGCCATCTGAGCCTGCAAATCGAGTAGATTAGCCCTGGGTAGAGCTCCAGCTTCTACCTGTTTCCTTGTAAGTTCTACTTGTTCTTTTGTAGACGCGACCTGCGATAATGCATTTTCGTAAAGCTCGCGGGTAAAAAGCACATTAGTGTACAAGTTTATTACATTTAGTATAACATTGTTTTTGGACGTTTCTAAGTCTTGTTGGCTTGCTTCAAAAGCATATTCTGTCTGTTTAATAGTATTTCTTATGTTCAAACCATTAAATAAGGTCACGCTACTGTTAAGGTTTGCTCTTGCCGAATTAATTCTTTGATTGACAAATAAGTTGGTGTTTGGATTAATTGACCGACCCCAATTTGGACCATATGATGTAGTTCCATTAAGGCTTGGGTAACGAGACCATTTGGCTTGGTCGAAACTAATCTCTCTATCCTGAAGATTTAACAGATTACGTTGAACATCTAAACTATTTTCCAGTGCATAATCGACACATTCCTGAAGAGTCCATTGGTAGGATTCAGCTTCCTGCCCGTTAGCGATACCACTGATCAGAAGTAGGATAATTAAAAGTTTGTTGTGAGTTTTCATGACCGTTTTCTTTAGTTATAAATCTATATCAGGAATATAAATTACTTCTGTAATCCAGTAAAGGTTCTTTAGATACTCCAATGAAACTGGTTTTAAACCAGAATCCATCTCAATAACCAGACAAGCGATATCATTTTTTCCCTTCCTTGAAACCGACATAGTCGCAATATTGCAGTCATCGTTTGAAAGTATATTGGCAATATTTGCAATACTTCCTTTTGTATCCCTCGCTTTGATGATCAAGGTATGCGCTGCAGCTGAAAAGTCAGCATTGAAACCATCTACTTCAGCTATGTTAATGACCCCCCCTCCCTTACTTTCGCCTATGACCGTAATTGACCTATCACCCTTTCTTAATTCTAGTTTTATAGTATTAGGATGTAAGGTAGAGGCATTACCTACCGACTTAAAAGTGTAATTCAAGCCTCGCTGACCTGCATACTCGAAAGCTGTTTTTATCCGGTCATCATCGGTCTTAAAATCTAATAGCCCCGCGACAATAGCCTTATCACTCCCATGCCCTTCATAGGTACGAGCAAAAGAATTATAGAAAGTAATAGTAGCCTCATCTGGGATACTTCCAAGCACTTTTACCGACGCACGAGCTATTCTAACGACACCGGCGGTGTGAGAACTGGATGGACCGATCATTACAGGACCGATCATATCAAAAATTCCACTCTTTTCTGCCAAACGCAATCTGGTTTTAGACGCTCAATGTTAAACATAATTTCTAACCACGATGTAGTTATATGTATAAATGGTTATTTTCCTACTTAAATACCCAAAATGGGTGATTAAGATCAAATCAATTAGCAGTACTCATCAATGAAGGCGTATTTTAATGGCTCATGGATTGAAAATAAAATAACCCTTCCACTAAACGACAGGGCGTTACAATTCGGTGATGGTGCTTTTGAAACTATGATCTACCAAAAAGGTAAAGTCAATTATTTACATGATCACCTTGAGCGCTTGAATGACGCCCTGGAGATACTTCATATGAATCCACTACACCTTTCCGAGGCTGAGGTTAATGACCTGGTTAAAGAACTTATAAAAAAAAACAAAATAGAAGATCCTGCCAGGATTAAACTAATGGTATGGAGGAAAGGACAAAAACAAAAGGCCTACGCCACTTCAGAAAGGAACCGCAACTATTTAGTGTTAGCCAACAGATGTAATCCTGTGGATTTAAATATACTTTCCAAAGTAGGTTATTCTGATGCGATCAGAAATTATGAATCTGTAAGGTCTCGTTTTAAATCTTTGAGTTCTTTGCACTATATTACCGCAGCCTTTGAAAGGGATGATAAAGATCTGGAAGAACTTATTCTGTTAGATCGAAAAGGAAATCTGAGCGAATGTATAGCCGCCAACTTATTTTGGATAAAAGATGGTAAAGTCTTCACACCGGCTTTATCAACGGGATGTATTAACGGCATCATGCGAAGACAATTGGTAAAATGGTGTAAAACTCAACAAATCGAATTCGTTGAAACAATTACTCATCCTAAAATACTAAGGGCTGCGGAACATGTTTTTTGTACCAACATTGCTGGTATATCCATCTTTGAGCACGTCGCCTCAAATACTTATGCCATTAGTGGCGTTTTGATGGATTTGATAGTAAGAATGGTTCTTGATCCTGATCGTAATTAACCTACCTGAAAATCATAAATACCGTTTTTAGATGCGGGCGGTCAATCAAATTTATTTTTTTAAAAAGTCTTAAAAACTTACTTATGGCGGTTTGTTGAAAATGTGTGGAAAACTTCCAGCCAAAGTGTAGTAAAAAATTTTATCCTGTATAATTAAATTTATATACTTGCCAGAGAAGATGAGTACATAATAATATGTTCAACGACCCTGATATTTTACTTAGCAAAGTGCGTATGATCATGGAATCTCCGACGGAACGATCTAAATATCAGGATCTTAGCTCATTTCAGGAAAAGCTATCTTTTATCAAAAATCACTTCATTATGAATGATATGGCCATTCGCTTAATGGAAAGGCAATATCTATTGAGCGAGGATAAGAAAGATGAGCTAATGCGTACAGTCGACGACATTATTGCCCAGGCTGACTAACAATTAAACTTTTACTTCTTACATCAAACGGCTATAGGTGCCTTAATACTTGGATGAGCCTGATAATTGATAATTTCAAAATCTTCGAACTTATAGTCAAAAATAGAAGCCGGCTTTCTTTTAATTATTAACTGCGGCCCTGTTAGTGGTTCCCTGGTAAGTTGAAGTTTTGCTTGTTCGAGATGATTGAGATAGAGATGCGTGTCACCTCCTGTCCAGATGAATTCACCTGCATTGAGATCACATTGTTGAGCAAACATGTAAACAAGCAATGAATAAGAGGCAATATTGAAAGGTACTCCAAGAAAATAGTCGGCACTACGTTGGTAAAGCTGACATGACAACTTTCCGTCAGCGACGTAAAACTGGAATAAAGCGTGACAAGGGGGTAAAGCCATCTTGTCTACTTCTGACGGGTTCCAGGCGCTCACCATATGCCTCCTAGAGTTAGGATTTTTTTTGATCTGGTTGATAACTTGAGTGATCTGGTCCACCGTACTACCATCCGCAGTTGGCCAGCTTCGCCATTGATGACCATAGACAGGTCCTAAATCGCCGTTTTCATCAGCCCACTCATCCCAGATGCTTACTCCATTTTCTTTCAAGTATTTTATATTGGTATCCCCACTTAAAAACCAAAGAAGTTCATGTATAATAGAACGTAAATGGAGTTTCTTTGTCGTCAGTAAAGGGAAACTTTCGGACAAATCAAATCTCATTTGTCTCCCAAAAACCGACAACGTTCCTGTACCTGTTCTATCCCCCTTCTTAGTTCCGTTATCGAATATATCTTGCATTAAATCCAGGTACTGCTTCATAACTATCTCGTGTAATTAGTGGTTTGAAATATTAGTTAAAGTTAGGGATTCGAATGACACAAATTAAAATTTAGGATTACAGAATTACACCTTAGTTTTAAAGTGATCAATTTGTTAGAATGAAGTAATCAACCAAAAAAATTTGATGTATAGGAACCTGGCCAAGTTAAGCCTGTTTGTTTTACTGATTATGACCATTCTACTGGGTGTTTTCATCCGGGATGTCAGGTTTAACTATGTATTCGAAGATTTCTTTCCGGTTGGTGACCCTGACCTGGAGTATTACAAAGAATTTAAACAAAGATTCGAAAATGATAATAACTACTTATTAATTGGCCTGATTCGACATGAAGGAATTTTCGATTCCACCTTCCTGAACCAAGCGAATGTTTTAGTACAGCAACTCGTAAATCAGGAATATGTAACTTCCGTCATCTCAATTATTAATACGAAAAGAACGATTATAAGCCAGGCTGGTCTATACCAAATACCGCATATACACGTAAACGAACCTCAACGCTATTTAAAAGACTCAACCTATATATTTAGATCACCACTTTTAGTCGAATCCTTAGTCTCAGCTGATGGAAAATCCCTGGCTGTTCTATTGAAGCACGAAGAAGTTCATACCAAAGAAGAATCCGATCGTATTTCGGATGCGGTCATAAATCTCATCAGGGATATCGGTTTTTCCGACTATCACGTCGCAGGGAAGATACACGCTCAAAAGGTTTTCATTACAAAACTGCAGGAAGAGCTTACTTTATTCATAGGTGCTTCAATCGTACTTATTGTCTTCTTTTTAGGGTTTGCCTATCGAAATTGGTGGGGAGTAGTTATACCTCTTACAGTCGTTTTGGTTTCTGTAGTATGGGTAATGGGTTTAGTGGGTGCCACCGGAAAAAGCCTTGATTTTATTATGGTACTGCTACCAACCATCATGTTCGTAGTTGCCATGTCAGACGTTGTGCACATCATGACCAAGTACATCGAACAGTTAAGACTAGGCTTCAATAAGGTAGCCGCTATTCGAGTGACTTTTAAGGAAGTTGGATTGGCTACATTTCTTACTTCTGTCACTACAGCAGTAGGTTTTCTAACGTTGCTCACCGCTAGTATACGACCCATTCAGGGCTTTGGTATATTCACGGCTATTGGAGTAGTTATTGCTTTTTTGGTGGCCTTTACATTACTTCCTGCAGCTCTAATCCTACTCCCGAGACCGAAGGTTTCAGAAAAGCTAGTCCACCGTTCTAAATGGTTTAGTTTTATGAGTAAGTCCTTTCTCTATATAGTTAAGAATGGAAAGCAGGTATTGTTATTAAACGCCATTGTTTTAGGCGTTTCATTATTTGGTATATCTCAAATTTACATCAATACCTATCTAATTGAAGACTTACCAGCAGATGATCCGTTAAAGATGGACTTCACTTTTTTTGACGAACATTTTGGAGGGTCGCGTCCATTTGAATTAACAATAACCCCCTCTAATGGATATTCTATATTTGATGAAGCTGTACTCAATGAAGTAACCAAAGTTGCCTATTACCTGGCAGACACCTTTGAGGCTGGAAATATTATCGGTCCTCAAACCATTGTTATGGGGATCAACCAATCCGTAAACGGAGGCCAGATTGAAAGTTTTAGGTTGCCGAATACAAGCTACGAAAAGAAGCAGTTGAAGAGGAACCTGAAAAGGCTACTAAAGAGAAACGAGCTAGCCAGCGTCACTACGGCAGACCTTACCATGGGTCGGTTATCAGCTCGCGTCAAAGATATTGGTAGCGCAATATCTTTAACACGAACCAAAGCATTGCAGCGGTTCATTAAAACATCAACAGATACTTCACTTGTCTCATTTAAAGTTACCGGGACATCAAACCTTATTGATAAGAATAATGAGTACGTAGCCAAAAATATGTTCCAGGGATTGGGCATTGCATTTGCCGTGGTCGCAATTATAGCCGGAATGCTATTTCGTTCCTTTCGTATGGTACTAATTACTTTGGTCCCAAATATAATACCGCTGGTCGCTGTTGCGGGTATAATGGGCATTTTCGGAATCACGCTTAAGCTTTCAACTTCTATTGTTTTTACGATTGCATTTGGCATAGCGGTTGATGATACTATACATTTCACCAGTAAACTAAAATTAGAGCTCAATAAGGGAAAATCGCTGCTTTATGCACTTAAACGCACCTATTTGAGCACAGGAAAAGCCATAGTAGTAACAAGTATTATTCTGTCAGGAGGTTTTCTAACATTGATTTTATCTTCTTTTGGGGGAACTTTCTACACGGGTCTATTAATCAGCCTGACTTTAATTTTAGCCGTAATTGTGGACCTTACATTATTACCGGTATTAGTCGCTTACTTTCCAGGAAAAGACCATTTAGAAAAGAAAAAGTAATTTTATCTTATGAGGAAGCTTGTCTGGCTATTGCTGTGCCTAATCCCACTAATATTAATCTCATGGATTAGTTTTAAAAGTAACTCTGTCCCAAAAATTGCTGGTATAAATCTGGTCGCACCACCCAATCCAGTCGGAAGGGAAGCTTTTCACTCTTTGCGCTCTACCAATGCCAACTGGCTTTCCGTAATACCATATGGTTTTCTTAGACCGAATGAATCAATTGTAAGATATAACTATCAAAGGCAGTGGTGGGGAGAAGGACTCTTAGGCGCTTCAAAAACGATTCAGATGGCTCATGATCTGGGATACAAAGTAATGCTAAAACCCCACGTTTGGGTTATTAATCAAGGCTGGGCCGGAGACTTTGAACCCAGATCCGAAGAACATTGGCAAAAGTGGGAGAAGTCCTATGAAGATTACATTATGGCATTCGCTAAAGTCTCAGACTCGCTAAATGTTGAGCTTTTCTGTATAGGAACAGAATTTCGAAAAACGGTTATAAAAAGGCCAGAATACTGGCGCTCATTAATAAAAAAAGTTAGAACTCATTATAAAGGAAAGATAACTTACGCAGCAAATTGGGATAACTTCGAAAATATAACTTTTTGGAGTGATCTTGATTTTATCGGGATAGATGCCTATTTCCCGTTATGCCAGGATAAAACCCCTTCGCCAAGCTCAATTGGGCTTGGATGGGATAGTGTATCTCAACAAATTGAAAGAGTTTCAAAACGGTACAATAAGCCAATTCTTTTTACGGAATATGGTTATAAGAGTATCGATTACGCTGCAGATGGGCATTGGAAGTATGACCATGATACCCTTCGAGTAAACTACATTGCGCAAGCCAATGCTTATGAGGCGTTATACGAGACGGTTTGGGACAAAGCGTGGTTCAGAGGGGGTTTTTTGTGGAAATGGCATTTGCAATCTTCACAACGAAAAGGACTCGCGAAAGAATTTACACCACAGGATAAACCGGTGCTGCGGGTGATTCAGAAATATTATAAATAAAAAACCCCAATCACAGTTGATTGGGGCTACAGAGGAAATCATTAAGGAACTGCTTAATCAACCGTTACATCCTCTGTTTTTCCTTCTACCGATACCTCGAAATTTCGATCACACTCTCCATCTCCGAAATCAATAGTAATAATGGTTTGACGAGTTTCAATTTGTTTTACACCTTGAACAGGAATTCTCGCTCTTCGGCTTGGGATACAAGCCCTTTTATAGACTAAAGTATCCAGGATTTGCATTTCATACGCAACACCTCTGCGAGTAATTCCATTGGCCTCTCCTGTAACCAAATGAGAATCTTCTCTTGGATTTCTTTCTCTTTTCCATACTCGAACGCGGTCTGAGTCTCGCGTTGCAAAGGTCTCATCGGGCCAAGTAACTTTTCCACCTACTAACGTTATGTGAAAGGTAGGATAGTCAATGGTACTGGTTGAGATGTTTTCCAGGGTTCGAGTGCCTTCTATTGCGATACCGTTTATTGAATAGTTTTCAAGTGTTGTTATAACCGTTGAGCCTGGTAAAAATCTTGGCCCACTATAGACAATGATTATTTTGCCTTTTCTTAAATTTCCGTTGCGGTCTAGACAACCTTCTTCCCCAAAATCAATCGTTATGGTTCCTCCCGTTTTGTCTCCTTCAAAGCTTACTATACCATCGCAAAATCTGTCGTCATCCGGTTCATCTTCGGTAACCTTACCACCAAGCACGTTGTCTGTGGATTCCAAACTTAGGTTAACCATGTCATCCACATCTTCATACACCGCGTCTACCTCTGCATCTGTGAGGGCGGTTTCAGTAAGTTCGCCGTCAATACCTGTCTCTTCAGCTTCGTCAGTACATGCCGACAGGGCAAACATCCCGACTAAAAGGAAAAATCCTAACTTTTTCATTAGTTCTAAATTTAAATTTGCAATCACTTTCATCGTTTCTTCGTTTGTTTGTGATGCTTAGATAAGGCAAGACATAAAAGGTTTAATCAACGTGAACATTTTTTTTAAAAGATTCGAAAAACATCTTTTTTCATTCAAAAACGTTGAGTTTGATATGAGATACGCATTTCTTCTTGTTTTTTTTATCCTGAATTTCGGTGTAAATGGTCAAGGTAAAGTGCAGATAGCTAAACTCAAGTATGATGGAGGAGGTGATTGGTACTCAAACAAAACAGCGTTACCAAACCTGATAAAGTTTTGTAATCAACACTTGGGAACCAACCTGGAGGAAGAGGACGCTGTAGTAGATGTTGGCAGCCCTGATATTTATTTATACCCCTATATATACATGACCGGACATGGCAATGTGGTTTTATCTAATAGCGATGCTGAAAACCTAAGAAAATACCTTATTGCCGGCGGCTTCTTACATATTGATGATAATTATGGACTCGACCAATTTGTAAGGCTAGAAATGAAAAAGGTGTTCCCTGAGCTGGAATTCGTAGAGTTACCCTTCGATCATCCTATCTACAATCAGAAATTTTCCTTCCCTTATGGACTTCCAAAAATTCATGAACATGATGGAAAACCTTCACAGGGTTTCGGATTACTTTATGAAGGCAGATTAGTAGCTTTTTACAGTTATGAATCAGATCTCGGGAATGGTTGGGAAGATCAAAATATACACAATGACCCTGAAAGTAAAAGGCAGCAGGCACTAAAAATGGGAGCCAACATAATTTCATACTGTTTCACCCAATATCAATAAACTTAATTTTTTAGTTGTTAATAGGCAGATGTTTTCCGTTTGTCTGTAGGATTTGACATCTGTATTAAATGGGGTGTTATCTGGTTTTTTAATTTGGTATATTTAAGTAGTTTGTTACAAATATATAATACCAAATTATGGCAGTTTTTAAAATTAATGTCAACGGTGAGAACCATCAGGTAGATGCCGCACCGGATACCCCCATTTTGTGGGTTTTAAGGGATCATCTGGATATGGTTGGGACAAAGTTCGGATGTGGTATTGCCCAATGCGGGGCTTGTACCGTACATCTGAACGGAACGGCTATTCGATCCTGCTCGCTTCCGATCAGTTCGATAGGAAATTCAAAAATTACCACAATCGAGGGTTTATCGGAGAAAGCCAATCACGAACTGCAAAAGGCATGGGTAAAACATGATGTTCCGCAGTGTGGATACTGTCAAGCTGGCCAGATTATGAATGCAGCTTCGCTGCTATCACAGAATCCAAATCCGAGTGATCAGGATATTGAATCTGCCATGAATGGAAACCTATGTAGATGTGGTACATATACGAGAATCAAAGCTGCTATTAAAACTGCTGCTGACAACCTTAGCTAACCCAAACCTCTTTAGAAATGACACTGATAAAAACAACCTACAATAGAAGATCATTCTTAAAGCTATCAACAGCTGCGGGTGGTGGAGTGATGATTGGTTTTAGCTGGCTAGCCTCTTGTAAACCAGCCGAAGAGGAAGAAGTAGCGACACTACCGGACGAGTGGTTTGACATTAACGCCTTCATCAAGATTGGTGATAATGGCTTGGTAACCATTATGTCACCTAATCCGGAGATAGGGCAAAATGTAAAAACCTCAATGCCTTTAATTGTAGCCGAAGAGCTGGATGTTGACTGGAGCGATGTAAAGGTGGAGCAGGCTCCCTTGAATACAGACTTGTTCAAACGACAATTAGCCGGTGGTAGCCAATCTATAAGACAAGGATGGCAAAGTTTGCGGATGGCAGGAGCAACCGCCCGCAGAGTTTTATTAGAAGCCGCTGCTAAGAAATGGCAAGTTCCTAGCTCTGAGTTGACTACAAATAAGGGAATTATTTCACATAAAAGTTCAGAAAAGTCAATCAGCTACGGTGAAGTTGCATCTCTGGCCGCTACGGTAAAGATTCCAGAAGAAGTTGAACTAAAGGATAACAACAATTTTAGTTTAATAGGAACGGATATCAGGAATGTAGATACTTATAACATAGTTACCGGCAAGCCATTATTTGGAATAGACTATAAAAGGGAAGGAATGCTGATTGCAATGATTACCCACCCCCCTGCGTTTGGCATGAAAATCAAAGATTTCGATGCCACAAAAGCGTTAGCCCTTCCGGGGATAAAAGATGTATTTCAGGTGAGTACAGCTCCAGAAGAAAAACAATGGTCCGATACTAACGCTTTCACAGAAATTATTGCTATTGTGGGTGAAAGTACCTGGCAGGTAATGAAAGCGAAAAAAGTACTCGTAGTGAATTGGGAAGAGGACTCAAAACTAGAAAACTCGGAGGATCATGAAAGCCAACTTGAATTAGCAATTAGTAAATCAGCCAAAGACGTCGCAAGGAAGGACGGTAACCCTGATAGGGCCTTCAGAGAAGCTACAAAGGTAATTGAAAAAACGTACAGTGCTCCATTTTTAGCACATAACACCATGGAGCCCATGAATTTCTTTGCGCACGTTACAGCGGACAAAGCAGAGCTTATAGGCCCAATTCAAACGCCCGAATACCTCCGCAAAAGCGTTTCAAGCTTATTAGCTATGCCCGAAGATAAGATCAGCATAGAAATGACCCGCATGGGAGGTGGTTTTGGAAGGCGGCTTTATGGAAATTTTGGGGTAGAGGCTGCGGCTATCTCCAAAAAAACAAATTCACCTATAAAGCTTATATACGCACGCGAAGATGACATGACCCAAGGCACATACAGGCCAGCCTATAAGATCAAATACAGGGCTGCACTTGATGCAAACAATAATATGACCGCTTTCCATGTTCGTGGAGCAGGTATTCATGGCGGACCCGTATTCGCGAATAGGTTTCCTGCCGGAACGGTTACGAATTACATGGCCGAGAATCAAAATGTAATGTCGAACATATCTACCGGAGCCTGGCGCGCGCCAAGATCAAATTTCGTGGCTGGAGCTGAACAATCTTTTATAGACGAGGTTGCCGAGGCGGCTGATAAAGATCCGATTGAATTCAGATTGGCGCTCTTTGAAAAGGCAAAAGCTGCTCCAGTGGGTGATAAAAATGACTACGATGCCGAACGTTATGCCGGTGTACTTAAATTAGTAAAAGAAAAGTCTAACTGGGGCGCTGAAATACCAGGAGTTTCCAGAGGTGTGTCTGCATACTATTGCCACAACTCATATGTAGCGCAGGTAGTTGATGTTAGTATGAAAAATGGGAGGCCTAAAGTTAACAAGGTATGGTGCGCTGTTGATTGTGGCATTGTGGTTAATCCTATTGCTGCTAAAAACCAAATTGAGGGTGGTATTATTGATGGCATTGGCCATGCTATGTACAGCAACCTAACTTTTAAACAAGGTGTACCAGATCAGGGTAATTTTGATCGTTATCGATTAATAAGACATCAAGAGGCACCGTTAGAAATTGAAACCTTTTTTGTTGAAAACGGTATCGACCCAACTGGTTTAGGTGAGCCCTCACTACCTCCAATTATGGGAGCACTGGCAAATGCCCTTTACCAGGCAACGGGTAAAAGAGTATACAGACAGCCATTTAGTCAACAAGATATCGTTTTGGGCTAACTGAATAATAGATGTTGAGTATAAGTTAAGTTCATTCTTCAGAGTTGACCTTTTTCTCTTACCTCTGTACTTTAGATCAAGATGAATAGAAACCAGGCGCTACGAACATTGGCTGCTTCCACAGGAGTTTTGATCTCACCGTTCTCCTCAAGATCACTTGCAGCAGAATTTAAAACTGAACTTAAGGGTAATATAAATCATTCGGCGTGCAGGTGGTGCTATGGTCAGATTTCACTTAAAAAGTTGGCTACGTTTGGAAAAGAAATTGGGGTCAAGTCGATTGAATTACTAGAACCAGATGAGTATAAGACTGTGACAGATCTGGGCTTGACTTGTGCTATGCCTAATGGTAGTATGATAGGTATACCCTACGGCTTCAACCATCCCAACCATCACGACCGTTTAAAAAAAGACTTTTTAGAGAGGCTACCAACAGCCGCAGAACATGGCTTTACTAAAATGATCTGTTTTTCAGGTAACCATTGGAAGAAGTCGCACAAAAAAGGTCTTGACTACTGCGCCAGAGGACTAGAACCAATAGTACAAGAAGCAACAAAATATAACATCACTATTTGTATGGAGCTACTCAATAGTAAGGTAGATCATGTTGGTTATCAATGTGACCATACCGAATGGGGTGTAAAGCTGGTAGACAAATTAGGAGCCGATAACTTCAAGTTGTTATATGATATATACCACATGCAGGTAATGGAAGGAGATGTAATTGCTACTATCCGGAAATATAATGAGTACATCGGTCATTATCATACTGGAGGCGTGCCCGGCAGAAACGAAATTGATAAAACTCAGGAACTTAACTATCCTGCAATCATGCGAGCTATACTTGATACTGGTTATAAGGGATTTGTGGGTCAAGAGTTCATTCCTACCAAAGCAGAACCTCTAGAGAGTCTAAAACAAGGCGTATTGATATGTGACGTTTAACTTTATGATAAACCTATAATAAAAGGTACTCTCAACCCTCAGGAAGTGGCCCAGGTCCTACCCCCAACCTCGTACAAAGGAACGCAGGGGTTATACTCTATCGGTATAGCTTTATATTGAAGGATCATAGTCGCTCCAACCTCCGTAGTGAAATATCCTAAAAGCGTTAACTCTTTGAATTCCCAGAAAAAAGTCTTTTTCTTATCCGGTGTGAAACTTGCATGATGCAATTTTTTATTTATTTCTGAATTCTTAATTTTTAAAAATTCTAACCGGTCGTCAGAACTCAGTTCCACGTACTTCGTACCACGAGAGGAAAAACATTCCTGATCAAATTGGACAAGTCCAGTCATAAATTTGTCCTGTTCTTGTTTGAGAAAACGTGTACTCACCATCTCTTCAATAAATTGTGGAACTTCGAGGGCCTTGGCTCCCGGTGTGGCAGTTTGGGGAATGATATCCTCTGCAAGCTCCATAACGAGTCCCGCCTGTTCCTCCGTGAAAAAATTCGGCGTCCAGCTCAATTCCGGTCTAGCCGTACAGCCATCCAGAATGGCTACTACCGACGGCGCAGAAAGCACCCCTCCCATTATCATGGCCGTTTTTTTTAACGCCTCTCTTCTATCAATAGCCATAGCTTTACAAATTTTGTCTTTTCATTTCTTTGACGGCATAATCAGCTGCCCTGGCCGTAAGAGCCATATAGGTCAGTGAAGGATTCTGACATCCCGCAGAGGTCATAGCCGCACCATCCGTACAGAATACGTTCGGAACAGAATGGATTTGATTCCATTTATTCAAAACAGATGTCTTAGGATCACGCCCCATTCTTGCAGTGCCCATTTCGTGGATACCCAATCCAGGCCCTCCTATATCATCGAAAGGTGTAATATTTTTTATATCTGCAGCCTCCAGCATTTCAACGGCAGAAGCCTTCATATCCTTTCGCATCGTCAATTCGTTCTCCTTGAATTCACAATCGATAGAAAATATGGGCAAACCATATTTATCCATTTTGTCTTTGTTTAATTCAACTTTATTCTCATGATAAGGAAGGCATTCCCCAAACCCAAGTAAAAGCATTCTCCATTTCCCTGGTGTTCCAATCGCTTCTTTTAGTTCTTTCCCCACCGAAAGTTCGGCTACAGCCGCTTTCCAATCATCGCGGCTGGCGCCTCCTTGGTATCCAAAACCTCGTAAGTAATCGGAGCGTTGATCTTTGATATTTCTGAAACGTGGTATGTAAATTCCGTTGGGCCTTCTTCCATGGTAATACATATCGCCAAAACCATCATAATCTCCAGCGGCACCCACTCTAAAATGGTGGTCCATTAAATTATGTCCTAGTTCACCGCTGTCATTCCCCAAACCGTTAGGAAAGCGGTTAGAAGTGGAATGCATCATAATCCAAGTAGATCCTAAAGCCGATGCATTTAGAAAAATGATACGCGCGTAGAACTCTTCGGTTTTTCCAGTCTCTGCATCGAGTACTTTAACTCCAGTTGCTCTATTTTTATTATCGTCATAAATGACTTCGATGACAATCGAATTTGGTCTCAAAGTCATGTTACCGGTTTTCTCGGCAGCCGGCAAAGTAGACGATTGACTACTAAAGTAAGCGCCAAAAGGACAGCCTCTTATACATAAGTTTCTATAATGGCATTTGGAGCGCCCTTCTTTGGCTTCTGTCAAGTTAGCAGTACGACCAACAGTCATAATGCGATCATTAAAGTTCTCAGCGATCTTATCTCGCACGTGCTCCTCCAAACAATTCATCGCCATTGGCGGTTGGAAATTACCATCGGGTAATTGGGGTAACCCCTCTCTTTGACCGCTAACACCAATGTAAGACTCCACGTAATCGTACCAAGGAGCTAAATCGTTATATCTGATGGGCCAATCCACCGCAACACCTTCCCTGGCATTTGCGGTTAAGTCCATTTCACTGAGCCTATAACTCTGTCTTCCCCACAACAAAGATCGACCTCCTACGTGATACCCTCTTATCCAATCAAAGCGTTTTTTCTCCTCATAAGGGTGTTCGGTATCCTTTACCCACCAATGCTTGGTAGACTCTTTAATAGTGTACCCCGTTCGTGACTGTTTTTCGTAATCCTTCATCTCCTCGGCAGATACACGGTCACCATAGGGTAATTCCCAGGGTGCTTTATCCATGGTCGGATAATCCTCGACATGACGCACCATACGCCCGCGTTCGAGTACAAGGGTCTTAAGCCCCTTCTCACATAACTCCTTAGCAGCCCAACCCCCTGAAATTCCTGTTCCTACAACGATGGCATCATATGTATTCTGTTGTCGTGCCTTGGTGTTCAGATTCATACGTTTCTTAACGTTATTCCAAAACTGGAAATTAGCGATTTTTGTGATTTCAAAAAATTGAAAACGGTTGCATTCTTACACTAACTAATAATTTAGTTGTGAAACTAAACTTATAGTATTATGTTTGTAAAAGTAAGATCAAAATACTGTCACTCAATGAAAGAACTAACACGAGCAGAAGAACAAGTCATGCAAATCCTATGGCGCCTAAGGAGTGGATTTGTTAAAGACATTATAGCTGAAATGCCAGATCCTAAACCTGCCTATAACACGGTTTCTACCATTGTGCGAATACTTGAGCAAAAAGGTTTTGTAGAACATAAGGCCTATGGAAAAACACATGAGTATTACCCTGCGGTAGATAAAGCCAAGTACAGCAAGTTTTACTTGAACAATTTTCTTTCTGGCTACTTCAGTGGATCCTTCGAAAGCTTGGTTTCTTTTTTTGCTAAAGAAAATGATCTTGATATCAAGGACATGGATGAGTTGATGAAGCACGTCAAAGATGACTTAAATAAGAAGGATGATGAATAGCTATCTAAACTTTTTTATTGAGGCAAACATTTGTTTACTAGCACTTGGTGGATTCTATTTTCTCGTTTTAAATAAGGAAAGAAACTTCGCTTGGAAACGGCTTTACATTTTGTCCATAGTGGTACTTAGTATATTAATTCCGTTACTTCAATTTGAAAACCCTTTTGGAAGTCAGGTAAGTCTGCCTGTTGCTAACAATATCCAATCCATGATCTTACCTGAAATTATTATTTCAGCGGAGGGTAATGTTGCTGAACAGCGCACTTTTGATCTTTCTCGCGGTGAGATAATAGGCTATGTTTATGGATCAGGTATTCTTATACTCGCCACCTTGTTTCTGTATCAATTGGTTCAGATTTTTAGATTTTACCAGTTAAGAAAAAAGGATAAATCTGTCGAAGGAAGCCATATTTTGATTCCAACACATGGACAACTCCCTACTTTTTCATTTTTCAATTTGCTTTTTTTCGATAATACACTTGATCTTACCATCGAAGAAAAGGATAAGGTATTGCAGCATGAAAGAGCCCATATTAAACAATGGCACAGCATTGATATTCTTCTTATTGAAATGGTAAAGGTAATCTTTTGGGTAAATCCAATTATTTGGATGTTACGGAAATCGATACAGAATGTACACGAGTACCTAGCAGATGAGAGTATTTTGAAATCGAGCAACAGGACGCAGTACAGCAGTCTTTTAGCTAAAATGGCTGTCAAACAAATGACGTTATCGCTGGGTCACCATTTCAACAAGTCGTTAATCTTAAAAAGAATAGAAATTATGAAATCCCCAAGAAAAAAACCCACAGTATGGAAATGGCTTAGTGCCTTGCCCCTGGCTGGGTTGATGATATTCGCATTCAGTTGTAATGACGAAGTAGTGGAAGATGTGTCTGCAGTCATGGAAACTGCAAAGCAGGTGGAAATTCCTGCACACTTAGAAGCCAAAGTAGCCGAATTACAGGAAAAATACCCGAATGCAGAGTTTGCCTACTTCGAGACGGCGATGGACAATGAGTCAAAGCTGGATGAACTCAAAGACCTCGATCCGTCCAGTATAGCTTTCATTGAAGTAAAGAAAGATCCTGATATGGTGGGTGTATTGGTAAATAAAAATGGGGCTTTAGAAAAAATAGCTAACGCCACTACCGATGGTGAGGTTTTTCAAATTGTAGATGAGCCTGCTATGCCGAGCGGAGGATATACGGCTTTCTATGACCACATAAAAACAAACATGTCCTACCCTATGCAAGCCAGAGAACTGGGTGTTGAGGGTAAGGTATATGTCCAGTTCATTGTAGATAAGTCGGGATCTGTAACTGAAGTGGAAGTAGTTAGAGGTATCGGTGCTGGATGTGATGCTGAAGCTGCAAGAGTAGTTAGGCTTCCGTTCGAATGGTCATCTCCCAAGCAGCGAGGGATAGCTGTTAATCAACAAATTATTCTTCCGATCACCTTCTCACTCTCAGGTGGCACCACTGCTGGTCATAAAAACACCAATGAAAGGGTTCAATTTGAGCAGCAAGAGTTAGGCGAGGTAAAAACAATCTCTGGAAAAGTGTTATCCGAGGCGGGAAAGCCTCTGCCTGGTGTAAATATATTTGTGCAAGGTAGTAAGATAGGAACTGTTACCAATCTTGATGGAGAATATAAAATAGAAGCGCCCGAAAAATCAACATTGGTTTATTCATTTATTGGGTTTAAAACAACGGCTCATCAGGTTGATTCCGAAAGCGTAATCAATTTGGTGCTCTCAGAATAAGTTAGGCTAAATTTTATAATTAAAAAGCAGCTCAAATGAGCTGCTTTTTTTGTTTGTCGCATTGCGCGGGTATCCCTTTATTTGTGACCATGTTCAAACTGAAGTACTTCGTTTATGTACTGGTTTTTGTAGCAGTCGCTTCATCTTGTAAAGTAAGTCAAAGACCGCAAGCTTCAAATCAGGTTGATAGCGTTGTCGTTAAATTAGACACGGCTGCTATATTATTTGATTCAACCCTAATTGCCGTCCAGGATTCGGTGGAAATTGAAATCTTCAGGCTTTTGAAGGACACCATAGCAATAATTGGTGTTGGTGATATTATGATGGGCACCAATTATCCAAACGACAGTTACTTACCCCCTAATTTCGGCGCTGATCTTTTGCAAGACGTAGAACCCATACTTAAAAATGCAGATGTAACTTTCGGCAATTTGGAGGGTGTGATTTTGAACAAGGGTGGCGACGCCAAATATTGCCGTAATCCGAAAGTGTGTTACATCTTCAGATCACCGGAATATATGCTAGGCCATCTCAAGCGTGTCGGTTTTGACGTTTTAAGCACAGCAAATAACCACGCAGGAGACTTCGGCAATCCCGGTAGAAAGAATACGGCACGCGCATTAGATTCATTAGGGTTTTATCATGCCGGCCAGACCACCCATCCCTACTCCACTTTTATGATAGACGGCATGAAATATGGCTTTGCTGCCTTTGCACCCAATACCGGTACTATGAGTATTCATGATATTGACAAGGCTAGTGAAATTGTGTCTTTGCTAGATTCTATTTCTGATGTTGTAATTGTTTCTTTTCATGGAGGCGCTGAAGGCAGTAAGCATCAGCATGTGACCAAAAAGAATGAGATATTTTATGGGGAAAATCGAGGAAACGTATATAATTTCTCGCATAAAATGATCGATGCTGGAGCAGATGTAATTTTTGGACATGGACCTCACGTTACTCGGGCAGTTGATATTTACAAAAACAGATTTATCATTTACAGTCTGGGGAATTTCTGTACATACGCACGCTTTAATTTAAGAGGCGATAATGGTATCGCACCCATTGTAAAGGTATTCACGGATTCCAAAGGGGCATTTATTAAGGCTGTAGTTACTCCTGTTGTACAACGGGCACCGGGAGGACCCAGAATTGACCCCGATGGACGGGTCATCACAAAATTGCGTGAACTCACCGAAAAAGATTTCCCTGAAGTACAGGTAAAAATTGACGCAACTGGTATAATTACTTATCTTCAAGATTAATTTGTTTTAAATGCCGTATAAAGAGAAAGCCATTGAAAAGAAGTATTATGCCATTGGTGAGGTGGCAGATATGTTCAAAGTGGCCACCTCTTTAATACGCTTTTGGGAAAGTGAATTCGACATAATCCGACCTAAAAAAAATCGAAAAGGTAACCGTCAATTCACAAAAGAAGACATTGAAAATGTTAAGTTGATCTATCATCTTGTCAAGGAGAAGGGATTCACACTTCAGGGGGCCAAAGAAATGCTCAAGAAAGATCCCGGAGCAATGAAAGACAAGATGGAACTTATTGATTCTTTAAATAATGTAAGGAGATTCTTGTTGGAGTTGAGGGATGCTTAATCTTCTTTAATGGAAAGCAATCGGATCGCTCAGTTGGCACTCCACTTCGTTCCTAATATTGGTAATTTCTTAATAAAACAACTAATAAGTTACTGTGGCTCTGCCGAAGGAGTATTTAAAGCCTCAAAAAGTAAGTTGTTAAAAGTACCTGGTATTGGTGAAGTAGCTGCTAATACCATTCTTAATCAACGACCTGTTGAACGAGCTGAAAATGAACTAAAAAAAGCGGAAAAACAGGGTGTTAGAATTCTTTTCCACTCTGACCAGGATTATCCAACTCGCTTAAAGCAAATAAATGATGCCCCCAGCCTTCTTTACGTTAAGGGTTCTGGTAGTTTAGAAAGTCATAAGACCGTTGCTATAGTAGGGACTAGAAAAGCTACAGACTACGGCAAATCTTTTACATCTGACATAGTCAAAGCTCTAAAAAATCATGATGCTCTTATTGTCAGCGGCTTAGCTTATGGCATAGACATCCAGGCCCATAAAGCCGCATTAAAAAATGGTTTAAGTACTATAGGAGTTATGGCAGGTGGAATAAACAAAATATATCCTGCAGCGCACAAGAATGTCGCCCAAGAGATGCAGGATGGTGGGGCCATTCTGACTGAGCAGGCAATTGATGTTATTCCTGATGCACCTAAGTTTCCAGCTCGAAATAGAATAATAGCAGGGCTTTGCGACGTGACAATCGTGGTAGAGGCAGCCGTGAAAGGTGGTGCGCTCATCACCGCAAACATTGCCAATGACTATAATCGCGATGTCTTCGCTGTGCCCGGTGATATCAATCGAGAATACTCTGAAGGATGCAATAATCTCATTAAGCAGAATAAGGCGCATCTTCTCACAAATATTCACGATATTGAATATATAATGAATTGGGACTCGGCCGAAAAAGAACCGAAACAATCAGTTTTAAATCTCGAATTATTTAATAATGAAGAACGGTTAGTATTAGAAATACTCAAAAGTGAAAATGATGGTGTTCATATCGACAAGTTAAGCTGGGCCTCGCAAATATCGGTTAACAGCTTGGCTTCCATTCTTTTAGCCTTGGAATTTCAGGGATATATAAAATCTTTACCTGGCAAGAAGTATAAGATAAGCTAGGCCTTCAAAGAGTCATAGTTCTCGGGAGTGTCTATATCCAAAAGCACACCATCCGATCCTACCTCCAACCTTTTCAAATAGCCTGAGTTATCCATAATAATGCTTTTGCACCCTTCCATTTCCTGATGCTCTAGAATATCATTCCTGTAGGAGTTCGAAAAGATGACAGGGTTACCTTTAGCACCATGATGTGTAGGAGCCAAGATTACTTTCGAATCATTTGCATAGTAGTGTCTAAAGGCTGAAGTGAGGTTTCGATAAACTGACGAATCGATTTTTGGCATATCAGCCAAACAAATCATATAACCGGAAGTATCCTCTCCTATGGCGCTAACACCAACCTGAATAGAACTAGTCATGCCCAACTTATAGTGATAGTTCTCAATAACCCGATAATTTTGATAATCCCTTGAGACAATCTGATTTATATCATGGATAGAGAGTTCGTTGACCACTATGATCACCTCATCTACGTCGCTTTTTGAAAGCTGATACAATACTTCCTCCAAAATGGTTCGAGAACCATATTTCAGAAAAAGCTTCTTTCCTCCCGCCATACGCTGAGAGAGACCCGCAGCAAGAACGATAGCGGAAACTTTAACCAAAAATGTGATCTTTAATATTGCGATACTCTTTCGGAGTATTCACGTTAGCCAATACCTTGGGATTATCAAGTTCGACCATACGGATATTGGAATTAACCAAAACCTTTCGGGGACAAGAATATCCAATACCTAAAAAGTAAAGCAGTTGCTGGTAAGCTCGTGGTTCCCAAATGGTAATCAATGGTTCCGGAAAATTGGTCTCAGGATTATAAAAACATGTAGCCATTTTGGAAATATCCCGATTATCCACCAGTTCCTGCAAAGTCTGCTCATTAAGCATCGGAACATCGCAGGCTACGGAAAGCCAGGCCGAATTCGGATCTCGTCTGAAGGCTGAAAGTATACCACCGTAGGGGCCAAGATTAGTGAAAGCATCATCAATAAAAGGGTACGAACTACTAAATTCAATATCACTTCGTTTCGATATAAATACTTCTGAACATAGGCTCGAAAGAACATCAGCCATATGCTCTCGCTGTGGCTTACCATGATAATCGATCGCTCCTTTATCATGTCCCATACGCGTACTTTCCCCTCCGGCCAAAACGAGACCATTTATTGGTGATTTGTCTAATAAAATAGTCGCTTTGAGGATGCTTAAAATAGAGTCAATATCCTTGATACTTAAGACTGGTAAAGTCGAATAATCAGTAATAGTTTCTTTTACGAAATCAGGAACCTCACTTTCCCCTTCATCCAGCAAAATCATCACCACATGTGTTAAACTATCAAGCTTTGTACTTAATGATTGCCATTTGTTCTTATTTATAATCACAATTTGCTTTAGAGCGGTAAAATGGTTCCCATTGATCAGAACGACGTCCTGTTCATTGAAAATCCTTTTGTATTGGTAGGTCAAATCATCACAATAAAACTCAAGTCGGCTATGATCTACTTTATCCGTATACTTTACGTCAAAAGGGCTGTTATAGCCGTGAGCATTGTGATCCATGTCAAAATACCCGATCCGAAACTCCCTTTTAAGTTCAGTACCTATTCGCAATGATAAATTACGTATGACAGAACAGGGTGCTCCTAATATGCCAAATTCATTTCGATGAAATTTACCCCCTTTAGGTTTTTGTAAATGCGTGTGCTTTTTATGCTCTTTTAAAGTCACTTTTCCCTCCGGTCTTTTCCATTAGCTTAGTTTCTTTAATGACAATATTGTGGGAGAAGCCCTTGCACATGTCATAAATAGTTAAAGCTGCCACTGACGCTCCTGTCAATGCTTCCATTTCCACCCCGGTCTTTGAAGTTACCTGAGCCACGCATTCCACTACCACCTGCTTCTGGTCATTTACAATGATGTTTATAGTACATTGATCGAGTCCAATGGGATGACATAAAGGAATTAGCTCACTGGTCTTTTTAGCCGCCATTACACCGGCAATTATTGCGGTCTGAAACACTGGCCCCTTTTTGGTATGGATCTCGTCATTCTCAAATCTTCGTATGATCTCCGTGTCCATTTCCAATATACTCTGGGCCCTGGCAACGCGCTTTGAGGTCGATTTTTGAGAAACATCCACCATAGTCGGATCACCTGAAGCATTTAGATGGGGAAAATCACTGGCCATAGTCAAAAATAGCACTTTAGAACGCTACGAAGAAACTTGTCCTAAGAATAGATGCTGTGGGTTACTTTAAGCTTAGATCTTTAAACTAAATAATGAGCGAGCTAAAGTGATCCCTGATTAAATCATCAACCATACTTGATTCAGAGATCGCAGACAAGAGTTCGGTGCCATTGTGGGCGCCGGGGCAATATTCCTATTAAGCGTTAATCACCTCGTACTTGACGTGAGATATAACTATGAATTCACCGATGTTAATGATCTTTAGGGTGAACCTGAAGGTTATGAAGTCATTTCAAACAGAAGCATTGCAATAACGCTGGGAATACTGTTTTATCTCTAATCTCTCTAGCCAAGGGCTATCTACTCCCCGGTATCAAATCCCAGATCCACTTTAAAGAATAGGTTATCTGCTGTTTTACTAAAGGCATAATCACCCATTCTATTAAAAACACCTCCTCCTATGGATAGTCCGGCAAAACGGAAAATTCTTCGAATTAATAAACCTGATTCAAAGTAATAGTCGTTTAGCGGTGTGAACGTATCGTTCAAATGAGCTTCTGAGCCATCCATTTCACCATAAGCCATAGCGCCCACTAAATATATCTGAGGTTTAGAGTACTTGCTGTTAATGGTAAATTGTGTCAGCTTGTGCTGGTAAAAGACGTTAACATATTTGTCAGCGACAAATTCATTAATGCCCATAGTCCTAAACGTTCTAAAAACGTCAAAATCGATACTACCAGTGCCGCGAATATTGAAAAGTTGAGCTGCCGGTATTACTTCGTCCACGTATCCTGCCTCCAAGGATATAGTGGGCTGTCCAAAACTGCGGGTCAGGATTTTTTTCTGGATCATGAACTCGAACTTGTTATAGTCAAATTCTCCATCCCATAAATCAGACAATCCCCGTGTATAGTTAGCACCAATGTATAAGTTAGACCGTGGTGTCCTGATCAGGTTGCCTAATGCTTCCACATAATTCACTCCATGGTTATAGCCCATTTTGAGTGATACTTCAGTAAAATCAAAGGCATTTCTCCCTAAGGGATCGTCCCTGTCTGACGAAAAACGATAATCAGTATTCGTATTTACTCTTTCCTGTTTAAGGCTTAATTGCGTATCTAGAAAACGTAACCAATAGAACCTATAACCAAATTCGGTAGTGGTAACGCTATTCATATTATCGATCAGAAAGTTGTAATACCTCTCGGTTTCTAACGGCACCTGTTTATATTGGTAAAAATCAATCTTCCCAAATTGCTTAATATCCTCCGAGTAGCTAGCAAAAAAATCCAGTCGATTGTTTTTTAGTATGTGTAGATTAAGATAACCACCAAACTTATCCGCCTTGTCCCGGAAGCCGTAGGCCCAGTACCCTCCCATCTCAAACCATCTCGAAAACTTTGAAGAGGTACTCAGACCCATACCTGCTCGAAACCCTTCATACCTGTTGATATCAAAAGCACGATTCAGATTGAGATCTATTTTTCCTAAGGAGATTTTCTTCTCCACTAACCCCGAAGTAACGGCCAGCACTTTTTCTACCTTGTTTTTCTGAAATACCGAGTCAATCAGTTGGTAAGTTTCTACTTCTTTCGATGTCAGCTGCTCATCTCTATACTTACGCCAAAAATCGTCATCTCGCTTATTGGCGAGTGGATCGTAAGTAATTATGGTTCGACCGAATTTTTCCACCTCAAAATCAGGAGTTAGGTTAATATTTTTAATGTAACTCTTTCCTATGCCCATTATCGGAAAGGAAGGTGAACCCTTTCTTACAAACTCTCCAAAAAAGATCTCCAGTTTAAGTTGGTTAGGGAACCAAACTCCTTTGTCCTTAGGCTCATAATGTTGCTGAAGTTTAAAGTTTACGGTAAGGTAGGTTTCCGTATCGTACGCAGTTCTGTTCTTAGGTTCAAATTGGCTTTCCCCTCTCAAAATCAATTGATGTAATTCAGTAAATCCGCTGGTTTCTGCACTCACACTTTCCAACGCCATGTCTTCAGCATCTATATGCAATACTCCCTTCAACCCATTAAAAGTACTTTTACGCGGTTCGAAGGTGACTATGTATATTTTTCGGTTCCTAACATCATTTATAGAGTCGGTGAGATCAAAGTAGTAATTGTCAAAACTGTTTTTTGATATAGGGTTAAGAAAGTCAATACTCATTATCGAGATGTAGTCATAAAAAAAGCCAATGTTTTGAAAACTGGAGGCCACAGTAGTAAACTGCGGTGACCTTAGCCCTGAAACCTTATTCCCTAAAATAGTTTCTGTAATTTTTCCTGGCTTCTTGTAATTCCTTTGTGTCACACTCTCCATCGAAAACATGTAATTATCTTTTACAAAATCCCGCATTTCTACTTCTACAGAATCTTCTTCATTGATCTCTGGAATTATATCTGTACCGATCTGGAACTTATTGTAGGATTCAAAGGAGTAGCGATCCATGTTTGAGGGGTTCAGCTTTTTCTTATTAGCCACCAGCTGACGTATAATGGGATGAGCAGGGTTCTCCCCCGCGAGTATCGTGACATCGTCAAGAACCTTGGTTTCGACTTTCAGCTTTACATTCGGATTCTTAATCAAGTCTGCAACAGTTATATCCAGTGTTTGATACCCTACAAATCGAAATGAAATTAGTTGCTCTCCCTCATCCACCGAAAGCTCGTATTTTCCATCAATATCCGTAGTAGTACCCGAGTAGGTATCCTTAATAACCACCGCCACAAAGACCAAAGGTTCATTCGTTTTGGTGTCAGTAACCTGTCCCTTGAGCTTTGCCTGCCCATGGACCAGATTGGAAATTAAAACATAGGATAAAATAAACGTAAGCCGGTGTTTCACTAAGCTCCTTACAGTACACCCCATCATTAATAATACTTTGATCTTTTCGTAAGTCTAACAGACTAACGAATAAATTACTATTCTCGTGGCTAAGTGCTGACAAAGCTGATAGGCGGTATTTTTAACGGATAACGATTACTACATGAGCTTTGCAAGCAGATTGAACACTTTTCGGCTAGACCTCCTGATCCATGAGATCCGTAACTACATGATATCTAGGATCATCAATCGAAGTTTCGATGACATCATTGAATTTTGGATCCGCTTTGAGCAGCAACATTTTACACTCTGGGCTAAGGTGGGTGAGTTTCAGTTTCTTACCTTGGTTGATGTATTTGTGAGCTAAATTATCTATTGCTTCCACTCCCGAGTGGTCACTTACCCTGGATTCAATAAAGTCTATTTCTACTTGGTTCGGATCACCACTAGGGTCAAACTTCTGATTGAAGTTTTGAACTGAGCCAAAGAAAAGTGGCCCCCAGATCTCATACACTTTGGTACCATCGTCTTTCAACCGTTTTCTGGCCCTAATCATAGTAGCATTCTGCCAGGCGAACACCAGTGCCGACATAATTACACCAGTCATAACGGCTATGGCCAGATCCTGCCAAACTGTGATAGCTGAAACAGCAATTAACACAATAGCATCAGCTTTTGGTATTTTATTGATGATCCTGAAACTACTCCAGGCGAATGTACCTATGACAACCATGAACATTACACCTACTAAGGCCGCTATCGGAATTTGCTCAATTAAAGGTGCTCCAAACAATATGAATAAAAGCAACGCAACAGCCGCCACGGCACCAGAAAGTCTGCCCCTACCTCCTGAATTCACATTGATGATGGACTGACCGATCATTGCGCAGCCACCCATTCCTCCAAAAAGTCCATTGAGAATATTTGCTCCACCCTGGGCCACACATTCCCTGTTCCCAGAGCCTCTTGTTTCGGTAAGATCATCAACGAGGTTCAATGTCATTAATGATTCGATGAGACCTACCGCAGCCAGTAAAAAAGCGGTCGATACTATCAATCCCCAATGACCGGAAAGAGTATCTATGAGGCTAAATATCTGAATCTGAAAAGTGGGTAAAGAACCTTTCAGCCCACTTCCACCACCATCTCGAATAAAAGAACCCACAGTGCTCACCTCTATACCACCAAATATGGTAAGAGCTGCCACCACAATTATAGCTACCAGTGCAGAAGGTATTTTCTTAGTGAGTTTAGGGAGGAAATACATAACTACCATGGTTAATACTACCAAAGCCAGCATAGTCCCTAATTCTGTACCTTGAAGCCACTGTGATTGCCCGGCTACGTTTTCTTTAAACATGCCTAATTGCGAGAGAAAAATAACGATAGCCAACCCGTTGACAAAGCCCATCATAACAGGATGAGGAATAAGACGCACAAATTTACCCAAACGGAATACTCCTGCAGTAATCTGAATCGCTCCTACCAATAAAAGCGTGATAAATAGCCATTGAAGCCCAAGGTTATTGATAGGGTTTACAAGGCCCATTCCCACTTCATTACCTTTTTGGATCATGTGCACCATTACAACGGCCATGGCGCCTGTTGCACCCGAGATCATCCCTGGTCGCCCACCAAAAAGAGACGTCACCAGTCCCATCATAAAAGCACCGTAGAGGCCTACAAGTGGATCTATACCAGCTACGAAGGCGAAAGCTACAGCTTCCGGAACCAGAGCCAAGGCAACCGTTAGCCCTGATAAAATATCATTTTTGGGATTAAAAGTGAAGTTCTGAAAAATGCGCTTCATGCGGTTTTAATTTTAAAAAAGCCGCAAAGGTAGACTTTTCAATTACAAAGCGCTATGTTACTTTAAATCATTCCTGAGTAGTAATATACTTCAGGATTTTCACTACCTGATCGCTGGTTTGAGCCACGGCCATAGCCTGGGCATCCACTTCTTTTAAGGCATGAGTGAATTCTTCAGGGTGAATGACTATGTATGATTTTCCCAATGCTGCCGCCTGACCGGCATCAAATGCAGCATTCCACTGCCGGTACTTTTCACCAAATTTGATAATCACCAAGTCTGCATTTTCTATGCCCGATTTTATTCGAATCGCGTTGATCTTAGCAGCCTTATGATCCTTCCAAAAACCAGAATCCTCTGTTCCAAGAATTTCAACACCTACATTGTCAGAAGCCTCATGAGTGACCACGGGAGTGCTAAACTCTATAGGCAACTCCAACCTCCTAGCGCCTTCTATGATCTCTTCCCGCCAATTCGAGTGGATTTCTCCAGATAAATAAACCCTGTATTTCATAACTCTAGCATTTTCATCAAAATTAAACTTCAAAATAGGTAAACAACATATCTGACCAACGGTATTTGCGCCCCTTCATCACTTCTTTATATTTGCTGGCTGAAATTTTACGTTAGTTTTTTATATGACCTGGTTATACTCTTTAGGTGCCATTGAGATTATTTTCATACTACTTTTCATTGTATTCTACGGCGCGTACTTGTTTAGGGTCATAACCACAGCAAAACATCTCAAAACAGGCTATAGTGGTGTTTTCGTTAAGGTAGGTCTTCGTACACTTTTGCTGGCTACCATAATAATCGCTTTGCTTGGCCCTTCGTTCGGTGAATCAAAGCGGGAGGTGCAGTCAGTGGGTAAAGATATATTTCTACTTGTCGATTTGTCACAATCCATGAACGCCAACGATATTCAGCCCACACGACTAGAAAAAGTCAAGTTCGAGCTGAAAAATATTGTAGAAGCTTTCAGCTCAGACCGTATAGGTGTGATCATTTTCTCATCGGAAGCGTTCATGCAGTCGCCTCTCACCTATGATCAGAATGCAGTTAACATTTTCATAGAGACATTAAATACAAATTTGGTTCCTAATGCCGGTACGGATTTCGCTCCACCGCTTCGTATGGCGCTTGAAAAACTGAATAGCGACGAATCCCCGGTAACCCAGCAAAAATCAAAAGTTATAGTCATGATCAGTGACGGAGAAGATTTTGGCGACGATACTGATCAGGTAGCTGAGGAAATTGAAAGATCGGGAATAAAGTTGTTTTCTCTGGGTATCGGCACATCAAGCGGCAGCAGGTTGAGAACTCGAACGGGTTTCAAAAAAGACCGGCAGGGCAATGATGTAGTTACGAAGTTGGAAAGTACCTCTTTAAGAAAATTAGCATCAAATTCAGGCGGAAAATACTTCGAGATCAATGCAACAAATAACGATGTATCCCGATTAATTAATACAATCAATCGGATTGAAGGTGAGATCAGAGATTCTAGACAAGTCGATGTTTCTGCTAATCGATACTACTATTTTTTAGCCTTTGGTTTATTTTTGATGATGATTGAAGTGTTGACGAGCGTTAAAGCAATAAGAATTTAATCTATGAAGTTTGTCTTAAGCATACTATTGGTACTTACTACGTTTAGTGATCTGGACAAGATCGCGAGAGTAAATAAAGCCAAAAAAGAGGCTAAAGAAGCTTATCTCAAAGGTGACTATGAAACCGCGTTAAGTAAATATAAATTCCTCACCGACTCACTACAGGTTATTGATGACGACATAAGACTTAACATGGCTAACGCTTACTATAATCTGGCCGACACCGCACAGGCCATTGATAATTACTCACAACTTTTTGATAGCAAGAGCAAAATAGTGAAGTCAACGGCTCATCAACAAATGGGTATTTTGTCAAGTAAAAATCAAAAGTTTGAAGAAGCGTTGGATCATTTTAAAGAAGCCATAAAAGCTAACCCTACAAACAAAGATGCTCGCTACAACTATGAGTTAATGAAGAAAATCCTGAAAGAGCAGGAAGAACAAGAACAACAACAGCAAGAAAATCAGGATCAGCAGAACCAGGAAGACAAAAAAGATCAAGATCAGCAGAATCAAGATCAGCAAAATAAAGACCAGCAGCAGCAGAACGAAGACCAACAAAAACAGGAAGAACAACAGCAGGATCAAAATAAAGAGGGCGAAGGCGAGGAGCAGGAAAAAGACCAGGAGCAGCAGCAAGAAGAGCAGAAAAAAGAAGAGGAAGGCGAACAAAAAGAAGAAGAACCCAAGCCTGAAGAAGGGGAAGAGTCAGAAAAACAGGAAGGTGAAGAACAACAAAACCCGCTGTCTGAAAAGCTGGAAGAGATGAAAATCTCAGAAGAAAAGGCTAAAATGATCCTGGAAGCCCTTAAGAACAAGGAGATCCAGTATTATCAGCAGAACAAGCGTAAGCCTACCAAGCGCAAAGATCCTAAGAAGCCGGATTGGTAATTCTATTGGCTTCAAGCTCCTGGCTTCAGGCTTCAAGCATTTTTAAATTTGGTAATAAGAATTTCCATTAAAGATGTAGAGCGAAATCCTAAAGAATTTTACCGATCATCTATCTTTTACGAACTCTTTCTAACTGACTATGGTTTCCTTATTTTTGCGGCCTAACAATAGTTAGGTAGTTCAATCCTTAAATCATAATCATACCCATGAACGCAGTATACATCGTATCCGCAGTGCGGACCCCTATCGGAAGTTTTGGAGGAAGTTTGGCAAATATTCCAGCCACGAAACTAGGATCAATAGCTATTGAAGGCGCTTTGAAGAAGGCCGGCGTTGCCGCCTCTGAAGTGAATGAAGTATTCATGGGCAATGTAATTTCCGCAGGTCTTGGTCAGGCTCCTGCGCGCCAGGCTGCTATTGGGGCAGGTATTGGCACTAATGTACCTTGCACATTAATTAATAAAGTATGTGCTTCAGGAATGAAGGCGGTGATGCTCGGTGCACAATCTATTATGTTGGGTATTAATGATGTAGTGGTGACTGGGGGTATGGAGAATATGTCGAGTGTTCCATTTTACGTGCCTAAAGCTCGATTTGGTTACAAGTATGGCCACGGTCAGATGCTAGATGGCCTGATGCACGATGGTCTTTGGGAAGTGTATAACGGATTCCCTATGGGTAACTGTGCTGATAATACCGCGAAAGAAATGAACATTACCCGTGAAGATCAGGACGAATACGCGATTCAATCTTATAAACGCTCTGCAGCTTCTTGGGCAGAAGGCAAGTTCAAAGAAGAAATTGTGCCTGTTGAGATCCCTCAAAGAAAGGGGGATCCTGTTCTCTTCGATGAAGATGAAGAATATAAGAGTGTAAATTTTGATAAAATGCCAGGTTTACGTCCAGTGTTCTCTAAAGAGGGTACGGTAACCGCAGCCAATGCCTCTACCATTAATGACGGCGCTTCGAGTATCATTTTGGTGAGTGAAGAAAAACTAAATGAGCTAGGCCTAACACCTTTAGCCAAGATCATTGGCTTTGCCGACGCCGCCCAAGAACCCATTTGGTTCACCACGGCTCCGTCGTTAGCCATACCTAAGGCCATTGCACATGCTGGGATAACCTCTGATGAAGTTGATTTTTATGAGATTAATGAGGCCTTTTCAGCTGTTGCACTAGCCAACAATAAAGAATTAGGTCTGGACAATGACAAAGTTAATGTGAATGGTGGAGCCGTTTCGTTAGGCCACCCACTTGGAGCTTCAGGAGCTAGAATTATCACTACCTTAAATAGTGTGCTTCACCAAAATGAGGCCAAAATAGGTGTAGCGGGCATTTGTAATGGTGGTGGTGGTGCTTCGGCTATCGTGTTAGAGAAGGCTTAATTTCAATTTCTATTTATACCTAAATTTGGTGGCCTAATACTAATATTAGTTGTTCAATATCTTTATAGCTATGAGGTCTATTCTTTTCTTGTTTTCTATGTGTGCTGCGTTACCTGTTTTCTCACAGAAAGAGGTTCGTACCTACTATGACAATAGCAATGTCCTTAAGGAAATTTATTTTGTTGATAACAATAACACTGACATTCTGGAGGGTAAATACACCATGTATCATCCCAATAGTGTAGTGGCAACCGAGGGGGCTTTTGTCAATGGTTACAAACACGGCATGTTCAGACAGTATTACCAAAATGGAACACTACAACGAGTGGTAGAATACAAGGACGGCCTAAGAGATGGGCAGGTGAAGATCTATAATGATCAGGGAGCCGTGTTGCAGACTGCTTTTTACGCGAAAGGTGAGCTCACTGATAGTCTATACTTTTATTATGACAATGGTCAGGTCAAAAGCAAAGGCCGGTTCATTGATGGTAAACCGGAAGGTGAACTTATCGATTACTATGAGAACGGTGTAGTAAAGCGAAGGATTACCTACAGCGAAGGTGAGCAAAACGGCCAGTCGTTCACTTACTATGAAGATGGTACCAAGCGCACCGAGGGTAATTATAAAAGCGGTCGGCTGGATGGCAACTACACCACGTACTTTCCTTCAGGGAAAGTTGAAACCATTTCAGAAATGATTGCCGGAACAAAATCTGGTGTTTTTAAGAACTATAACGAGCGAGGTCAGCTTCTGCTAGAAGGCAAGTATGATAATGGACGACTCCATGGAGAGAATATTGCCTATTTTGACAGCGGTAGTATTAAGCATAAATATATTTATCAGGAAGGAATTTTAGTTGGTGAAAATCAGGCTTTCTACGAATCTGGGAAGGTGAAAACCAAAATTAAAGTAAGTAAAGACCTTGTCAACAAAGAAGTTGTCAATTTTGATTCCTCTGGCAACAAGCTTTCAAAAGAGCTTTATGTCACTAATAAAAAACATGGTAAGTGGTTGGAATACTATCCAGGAACAGAACAGGTCAGAACAGAAACGCCTTACGAAATGGGAAGGATCAACGGAAAACGTATTGCTTACCATGCAAATGGAAATGTAGCCAAGGAAGAAATACTTAAATTCGACAATCTGTACGAGACAACGCTCACGTATTATGAAACAGGTCAACTAAAAGAGACTATCCCCTATCACTCAGATAAACTTCATGGATTCTATGAAGAGCGTTATGAAGATGGCTCTACCAAGGTAAAAGGAGAATACGTTGGAAATCGTAAAGTGCTTGAATGGCAATTCTTTGCGGCCAATGGCGAATTGGAAAAAAAAGAAATTTATGAGGCCGGTAAATTAGTTAAAGTGTTGAACAACTAAATTCGTATACTACAATTAAGTCTAGAACCCTACTTTTGATCTGTTAAATGAACTCCCTTAAAGAAACCCATTTCACTTTCCCCAACCAGACCAACTTCTACCGGGGCAAAGTACGGGACATCTATTACTTTGATGATCACATGGCCATGGTAGCCAGCGATCGAATCTCTGCTTTTGACGTTATTCTTCCCAGAGCTATTCCTTTTAAAGGTCAGGTTCTAAATGAGATAGCGGCTCGGAATTTAAACGCCACAAAAGAAATTTGTCCAAACTGGTTAAGTTCTACTCCTGACCCTAATGTTGCCATAGGGTTGATTTGTGAGCCCTTTCCTGTAGAAATGGTTATCAGAGGATACTTGGCGGGCCATGCCTGGCGAGAATATCGAAGTGGTAAGCGACAGGTCTGTGGCGTTTTATTGCCTAATGGATTGAAAGAAAACGACAAACTCCCTAATCCCATCATTACGCCTACTACTAAAGCGCATGAAGGTCATGATGAAGATATTTCAAGGGAAGAAATACTAGGCCGGGGTGTGGTCAGCGAAAGTGATTATGAAATACTTGAGAATTACACCTACCGACTTTTTAATAAAGGAACGGAACTAGCAGCGACTCAAGGCTTGATATTGGTTGATACCAAATACGAGTTTGGAAAAGTCAATGGTACCATCCACTTGATTGATGAAGTACATACTCCGGATTCATCACGATATTTTTATCAAGCCGGTTATGCAGAGCGCCAGAAAAGTGGAGAAATACAAAAACAACTTTCAAAGGAATTCGTGAGACAATGGTTAATATCTGAAGGTTTTCAGGGAAAAGAAGGTCAAGTGATACCGGAAATGACTGACGATATTGTAAAATCCATCTCAGATAGGTATCTTGAACTGTTTGAAAAAGTGGTAGGGGAATCTCTTGAAAAGCAAGACTATTCTAAAATACTGGACCGGATCAAAGGGAACATAGAAAAAGAGATCAATTAGAGAAACAAAGTAAAATGAAATACACAGTAGATAAGCAGGAAAAATATACACTATTAAAGTTGCACGAGGAAAAACTGGATTCCAGCATTGCTCCAAGCCTCAAGTCTGAGCTGATCAAAATCCAGGCAGAAGGCATCAACAATATAATTCTGGATCTATCAGAGGTAAAATACACTGATTCCTCTGGACTAAGTGCTTTGTTAGTAGGTAACAGAATTGTACAAGAAGACGGTGGTATTTTTGTATTGGCTAGTCTTTCTGATCATACGACCAAACTGATCAAAATATCTCAATTGGACAGCGTGCTGAATATTTTACCTACTGTAGAAGAAGCCGTGGATGCCGTATTTATGCATGAAGTAGAAAAAGAGCTTGGAGACGAGGAGTAGTCTTTGTCTTTTGAACTTAAAATATTAGGCGCTAATTCTGCCACACCGGCATATGGCCGGCATCATACCGCACAGGTTTTAGGAACGCAAAAGCATCAATTTCTTATCGACTGCGGGGAAGGCACCCAGGAAAGACTAAAGCTTTTTGGAATAAGCCCATTGAAGGTACACCATGCCTTTATTAGTCATTTACATGGCGACCACTACCTGGGGTTGATGGGTCTCATTTATACGATGCACTTAATGGGAAGGACTCAAGAATTAAATATTTATGGACAAAGAGGGTTAGAAGAGATCATACTTACCCAATTACGCCATTCTGATACTGTCCTTAAATATGATATTGTTTTTAACGAGCTGGTTCCCTCTGAGCAGCGTTTGATCTTTGAGGATAAATACATTGAAGTACATTCTTTTCCTTTGTATCACAGAATACCATGCTGTGGTTTCCTATTTAGAGAAAAGAAAAAAAGTATCAGACTAAACAAAGAAAAGTTGCCAAAAGATATCTCTCTGGCAGCTATCGGCCAATTAAAACGTGGTGAAGATGTAACTGATGATCGCGGAGAGGTACTGTATTCCAATGAAGAATTTACCCTACCTCCTCGTAAATCATGTAGCTATGCTTTCTGTTCTGACACGCGATACAACGAAACCATCTTACCTATAATTAAGGAAGTAGATCTACTGTACCATGAAACCACATTCGTAAAGGAAATGAAGCAATGGGCAGAATTGACCAACCATAGCACTACAGTAGAAGCAGCCACTATAGCAGCGCGGGGCAATATAAAAAAATTGGTTATCGGACATTATTCTGCACGATACAAAGAGCTTGATATTTTTCTTGACGAAGCTCGAGAAGTTTTTCCGAATACCGTGTTAGCCATTGAAGGGGAATCAATAACTATGGATGACGAATGAAGCTAATTGACAAACGTACTAACCTTTTCATAGTCTTAAGTGGTATTTTCTTGACGAATGCACTTGTAGCCGAACTGATAGGTCAGAAGATATTTTCTCTGGAAGCTTCATTTGGTTTCGACCCAGCACAAATAAATATGCTTGGAGACTGGGTACTGGATTTCAATCTAACCGCTGGCGTAGTACTTTGGCCGGTTGTTTTTATTACTACAGATATTATTAACGAATACTTTGGTAAAGAGGGTGTGAAACGGATCACCTATCTCACCGTCATCTTTATTGTTTTTGCTTTTTTGGTAATTACCGCGGTCACCTGGCTCAAACCTGCACAATTTTGGCTGGATTTAAACAACACCGATCCGGAAGGCAAACCATTCAACATGGACTATGCTTTTGACAAGGTGCTGCTACAAGGCGCTAGAATCATCGTTGGATCGCTGGCGGCATTTTTAATTGGCCAGCTTCTGGATGTTTTTGTATTTCATAAGCTCCGAAAGATAACGGGTAGCAAATATCTCTGGGTACGTGCCACCGGGTCCACTTTGGTTTCTCAGCTGGTAGACAGCTTTGTAGTTCTGGGTGTTGCTTTTTATGTACTCGCTCCGGCAGATGCCAAATGGACGCTCACTCAGGTAATTTCTGTAGGTCTCATTAATTACATCTATAAGTTTTTTGTGGCCGTGGTCTTAACTCCTCTGCTCTACATAGCGCATTATCTGATTGATAATTATCTTGGCAAAGAGAAAGCTGAAGAGCTCACCGAAAACGCAGCAGAAAGTAGTGAGGGGTTCTTTTAGGATCAAGTAGGCTATTTAACACATCTGCATTTCTGGTTTCATTTAGCGATGGCAGATGGCATGCCTTTTGATAACAAGATTCTACTGCTAATGACAAACTGGCTAATCAGTATAAAATACTTATTCAGGGATTGTATCATTTACAATCTCATCTTTACTCTTTTTGGTGTTTATTTATTAATAGAATATTCTGTAAACAGCTACACCTACATTTTTTGGATAAGGGTTTTCGGGTATGTCTTTACCTTTATTAGCTACTTCTGGTATAAAAAGAAGCATCTCTACTTTTATCATAACCTAGGTATCAACAAACGACAAATTGGATTAACCGTAGTGGTCGTGGACGGGATATTGACCGGTTTGATATTGATACTTACCAAAACTGTCCTATTAATATGAGTTCCCTGGTGGTCGATAGTGTTGAATTATCGTTTTTAGGACGACCGATTTTGTCCAACATTCACTTGAAATGTGAGCCAGGGAACATAGTGGGCATACTGGGAAGAAATGGATCAGGAAAATCCAGCTTGTTAAAGATAATATTTGGAACACTTAAAGGAACCCATCAGTCGGTCCGGTACAACGGTAAGTACACAAAGCAGCTATATAAAATCAAACGGGCCGTTCACTTTGTACCTCAGGAAAGGACTTTTCATGAATTACCTCACCTTCGATGAGCTTGTTAAGATATTTCGATTGCAATCGAGTATGGATCACCTGATGGCCATACCAGAACTAAACTCCAACAGAACTGAGAAAATTGGCAATCTATCAGGAGGGATAAAGAAGCTAATTGAGTTATTGACACTACTATATACAGAGGGTAATTATGTTTTATTGGATGAACCCTTTTCATATTTATCTCCAGTTCTGGTGGAAAAGCTAATACCACACATCAAGAGACAATCCGAAAAAAAAGGAATTATATTAACCGACCATCAATATCAGTATGTTTGGTCGACAGCCAATAAATACTACATCCTGTATGATGGCCGCTTGAAAGAAATATACGAGTCAAATGAGCTAGAACGTTTCGGATACCTGACTCAACAGTAGCTTTCCAAGCTCAGGAAGAAATAGTAACTACTTTCGATCACAGATATATTTTTCATATCTTGAACCAACATGAAATATTTTGTTTTTATTCTAGGGAGTCTCTTTTTTTTTTCAACGAACTACTGCTCAACTAACCGGGACTATTGATTATCCTTATCTGGGTCTTAAGTTCACAATACCTAGCGGTTGGTTAGGTCAAGAAGGAGAAGATGCCTACCTAATGGGCTCCAATACTCAACCTGGGCTTATTGCGCTCATCCCTCATGAAGCAAAGACCATACAGGAGCTTGAACAGCAGGCTCGTATGGGTATCCAAGAAGAAAGGATATATTTGAACTTATCGGGCCAATTAGAAAAATTTGGAGCGGAAGGAGTTGGAGCCGAGTTCTCGGGGTTTATAGAGGGAACGCCGGCCAAAGCCTATTTAATTGGAGTAGTTAATCCCTTTGGGAGTGGGCTCACCATAGTGGCAACTACTGACAAGGCCAATTACTCATCAGTGTATAAAAACCTGGCCGCAGAGATCGCCTCAAACCTACAATTCAGAGCACCCAAAGAACCTACTAAAAATAAGGAATGGAGGGACTGGCTCCGTGGGTCAAAGTTGGTATATATGAACTCCAACTACGACAGCGGACCTTCTTACGGTGGATATAGTACTTATAGCAGCTACAGCATTAAGCGAGAAATACTGTTATGTTCAAATAATCAATTCTCCTATTACTCTTCTTCCAGTACGTCTTTCGACGCAGGTGCAGGATTTGGTGGAACCAATAGCAATGATAACGGCCGGGGTACTTGGGAGATCAACTGGGATGCCGTAGGTAACAGCACACTGAATCTCAGGTTCTCTAATGGCGAAGAGCGGATATATGAGTTAACGTATAAAGATCAAAAAACGAAACTTAACGGATCGCGCTACTTTGTAATCAAAGATCACGGACAGTGTTACTGAATGGTAACTAGAATCGAATGTTGAGTTGTTATCCTGAACTAAGCCATTAACTTATCTTTTCTTAAGCAAAATTTCGTAAAAGAAAATCAGTGTAAAGGTATATCTTAAGATAGGATATGTAAACGCGATAATATCAGGGAAAATCAAATAAAGTGAGGATGGATGATTTATATTCGTACTATTTGATAGGCCGTTCTTATGAAGCGAGGACATATCTAAACCTGCACCTAACTCATATGAGGTATGCAGTAAATAAAAAAGACAAGCACTAATAATAGTCCAAAACTCATTTCTAAAAAACAAACGATAGAGAAAATAATAACCTATACTAATAATCATATAGAGTATACAAGCTTCCAAATACCCCGCAACTATGAAACTAATCAGAAAACAGAAACTAACTGCCCCAGATAAAAGACACAATGAAAGTAGTCTATTTCGAGTATCCGGGTAAAGCATGGTATTAACCAAAAAGCGCTCCGGCAAAAGTAGCTGTCATCATTGTAGCCAAGCTAGCGGCCAGTAAAGCCCTAAATCCTAGCTTAGAAAGGTCACTTTGACGGCTGGGCGCCATTCCTCCTATACCACCGATCTGGATGGCGATAGAACTGAAATTAGCAAAACCGCAAAGCGCGTAAGTGGAAATTACAATAGCCTTTTCACTCAAAACCCCTGCCTGTTTAAAATCAGATAAACTCAAGTAGGCAACGAATTCGTTAATGACCATTTTTTGTCCTAAGAGACTCCCAACCCGTAGTGCTTCATGCCAGTCTATACCAATCAAAAAAGCAAAAATTCTAAACAGTTGACCTAAAATGTACTCTAGTGAAAAGCCATTAAATACACCGTCCGTGCTTTCTTGCACGTAAGCATTGAGTCCAGTCCAGGAACCAATGCCATCGACCAATATCCAGTTCAGAGCAAAAATTACCGCAATAAAAGCGAGTAGCATGGCACCAATATTCAAAGCCAGCTTCAACCCGTCTGCAGCTCCACTAGCCATAGCATCAATTAAATTAGCTCCCAAAGAGTCCTTAGATACTTTAAGGTCGGAGTCTATCTCCTCTGGCTTGGTTTCAGGTAGTATGATTTTCGACAAAACAATGGCCGCAGGTGCATTCATGATTGATGCACTTAAGAGATAGGCAGCATACTTGGCTCGCTCCACTGGATCGTCTCCTCCTAGAAAGGCAACATAACCTGCCAAAACCCCACCGGCTATAGTTGCCATGCCACCAGTCATTAAACACATGAGTTCGGATCGGGTCATGTTTTTAACGAAAGGACGAACGAGCAAGGGGGCCTCAGTTTGACCTAAAAATATATTACCAGCTGCCGAAAGGCTTTCAGCCCCACTCAACCGCATAGTTCTAGCCATAATCCAGGCGATACCAAAAACGATTTTTTGCAGTACGCCAAGATAATAAAGCCCCGCAGAAACGGTAGAAAAGAAAACTACCGTGGGCAGAACCTGGAAGGCAAAAATAAAACCCAACTTATCGGTAGCCAGATCTCCAAATAAGAACTTAGCACCATCAGTTGAAAAACTGAGAAATTTTACAAATTTAGCGCTGATCCAATCGAACCCATCGGCAACGAGATCTACCTTGGTAATCAGGAGAGCAAAGATCAGTTGTAATAGAAGTCCTACCCCTACCAGTCTCCAATCGATTTTTTTCTTGTTTTGAGAAAAAAAGAAGGCTACACTTAGCAAAAAAAGGAGCCCAATAAAACCTCTAAGATATTCCATCCTAGGTCAGCTAGTTGCGCTTACCTAGTTCGTCCCTAATTTTAGCTGCTCTCTCGTAGTCCTCGTTTTCAATCGCCTCATTCAAAAGTTCTTTAAGACCATCTACGGATTGATCTTTTAACTCATCGGCTTTAGCACTTTCACCTTTGGACTCACCCTTAATTTCACCTTTCAACTCGGTAATATCGTCATCATTTTCATCGGTCAGCACAATACCGGCTTCAGCAAGTATTGCTTCGTGGGTGTAAATAGGAGCCTCGAAGCGCAGCCCTATAGCAATGGCGTCAGAAGGTCTGGCATCCACTTCGATAGTTTTACCCTCGTTTGAGCATACAATCTTAGCGAAGAAAACACCCTCTTTTAGATCTGAAATAATGATCTCTTCTACTTTATAGTCAAAACTATGAGCAAACGATTTGAATAGATCGTGCGTCATAGGACGGTTAGGAATAATCTTTTCTATTTCTATGGCTATAGCTTGAGCTTCGAACATACCTATAATTATGGGAAGCCGTCTGTTCCCTTCCGTCTCTCCTAGAACTAGTGCAAACGATCCTGATTGCGACTGGCTTGAAGACAGCCCCAGTATTTCTAATCTTAGTTTATCCACGTAGAGTATTTATCTCGCAGCTTTTAACGCTTCTGTCAGCTTAGGAATTACCTCAAAAGCATCTCCTGCAATACCGTAGTCTGCCGCCTTAAAAAATGGTGCCTCCTCATCTTTATTTATAACTACTATGTATTTAGAGCTGTTGACTCCAGCCAAATGTTGGATGGCGCCAGATATACCGACCGCTATGTACAATGTCGGACTAACCTTAACCCCCGTTTGACCTACATGCTCATGATGTGGTCTCCATCCGATATCAGAAACCGGTTTACTACATCCCGTTCCAGCACCGAGTTCTTTTGCTAAATCCTCAATCATACCCCAATTTTCGGGTCCCTTTAAACCCCTTCCGCCTGAAACTACAATCTCAGCTTCGGGTAATAGAACGTCTCCCGTAGCTTTATTAACTCCAGTTATATTCACTCCAAAATCAGCATCTGCCAATTCAGGACTAAACGCTTCCACTGTCGCAGTGCCACCCCTCTCATTTATTTCAGCCGCGTTCTTCTTTATAGCAATTACTTTTTTAGCCTTAGTCAATTCAACATTAGCAAATGCCTTACCGGTGTAAATACTTCTTTTTACTTTAAATCCATTTGATGTATCCGGTAATTCGGTAACGTTAGATACCAAGCTCGCATCTTGCTTAATAGCCACTCTGGCCGAAACAGGCGCTCCTAGGGAAGAATTAGCAAGTACTAACAAATCAGCACCTACATTATCCATAGCCTGGCTTAATGTATTAGCATAAGCCTGTATAACACCTTGATTCAATCGCTCATCAGATACCTTGAGGACTTTAGCCGCCCCAAATGTCCCTAAAGAAACCAATTCATCATCATTCACCTCAGTTCCTAGTGCAATAGCTACCACTTCGCCACCAACTCCGGCAGCATAGACCACAGCTTCAACGGAGGTCTTTTTTATTTTTCCTTCGGCACTTTCTACAAAAACTAATGTTGCCATGTATTCTATCTGTTTATAAGACCTTCGCCTCGTTCTTTAATAATTCAACTAATTCACTGACGTTGTCAGCATCTACCATTTTAACCGCTCCTTTGGCTGGAGGCAATTCGTATTTGGTTAAAGATGTTGCAACATCGTCAGAAACAGGTTCTACCACGGTAAGAGGCTTCGTTCTTGCCGACATAATTCCGCGCATATTTGGTATTTTCCATTCAGCAATAGGTTCCTGACATCCTGCTACCAGCGGCATCTTCGCTTCTACTGTTTCTTTTCCTCCTTCAATCTCTCTAGACATTTTAACCGTATCACCCTCCACATCTAATGTCATAACCGGTGATATTGAAGGAAGACCCAGCATTTCACCCACCATACCATGAACCATTCCTCCGTTAAAATCTATGGATTCACGTCCCATAAGAATCAAATCGTAGCCGGCATCCTTGGCATGTTCTGCAATTTGCTTCGCGACAAAAAGCGAATCTGTTGGTTCGGCATTTACCCTAATAGCTTCATCTGCACCAATAGCCAAGGCTTTTCTTATAGTCGGTTCAGTTTCTGTTCCTCCTACATTCAATACGGTTATTGAACCACCCGATTGTTCTTTCAATTCAACTGCCCTTGCCAGAGCGTAATCATCGTAGGGACCAATGATAAATTGAACGCCCGTCTGATCAAATTTTTGATCGCCATCAGTAAAGGATATCTTGGAAGTAGTATCCGGTACATGAGTGATACAAACTAATATTTTCATTTAAAAATTTAGATTAAAATACTTATTAGAAACGCTTTAATTTTGCCTCGAAGATAATGAATAATGAAGCAAATAAAAATTGACAATAATGAATTCCAAACGATTGAAATTACTGGAAGAATACCTGAAAAATGACCCCAATGACCCCTTCAATTTGTACGCCATCGCTACTGAATACAGAACCTCTAATCCGAATAAAGCGCTTGAATTTTATCATGAATTACTAAGTAAGCATGCCAGCTACTTACCTACCTATTACCAAGCGGCAACCTTACTCGGCGATATGGAAAAAAATGAGGAAGCGGAGGAAATATTTAAAAAAGGCATCTCTCTTGCCAGAGAACAGAATAATGCCCTAACGTTACGAGAACTGCAGTCCGCTTATGATGAACTGCTATTCGAAGAGTAAATAGCGACATCTAAAGCGATTCTGATACTAATATTTTTAGTATTTATTATTGTAAAAAACTGAAAATCAGATATTTAATTTACTACTTTTAAATTATAATTTAATTACAAGTTTACCGGTCTTTTTGTTCTCAGCCATATCATCAAAAGCTGAAACCACTTCCTCAAAGGGCCGTATTGAATCTAATATTGGGTGAATTTTGTTTTCATCAACAAAACGTACCATCTCCTCAAATTCTTTATCGCTTCCCATTGTTGAACCCTGTAATGTTATTTGATTCCAGAACATGCGATACAAGTCTAAAGAAGAGGGTAAACCATTGGTAGCTCCAAAAAAAACGATCCTACCGGCCGGCCTCATCAGTTTAATAAATGTGTTTATTTGATCTCCACCTGAGCTATCGATCACGGTGTCAAATCCGCCCTTAGTTTTCCATGCGTTCTTGTGCCAATCAGAGTCGGTGTAATTGAAAGCTCCTTCAGCTCCGGCATCCATGGCCTTTTGTAACTTCCCTTCACTACTTGACGTCACGTAAACATTGGCTTTTGCAGCCTGAGCAAATTGAAAGGCAAACTGGGCTACTCCACCCCCAAAACCTGAAATCAGAACATTTTTATCTGCTTTAATTTTACCATGGTGGAAACAGGCCCTGAAAGCGGTTAATCCTCCCAATGGTAAAGCCGATGCTTCTTCAAAAGAAAGGTGATCGGGCTTCTCTGAAAGACGACTCGTTTCTGTCACTAGATATTCAGCAAGAGTCCCATCTTTGGGCATACCCAGAATGGAGTATTGAGCAGCCTGTACATCAGAATCAGATCCCCAGTCGATATTTGGGTTAATGATTACTTCTTTGCCAAGCCATCCTTGATCACTCTGATCCGCCACAGATTCAACAATACCGGAGGCGTCGGAGCCTAGCGTAGTGTTTAGGTTAATTCCCGGATACTTACCCTCACGGATAAACTGATCACGCTTATTCAGACCCGCAGCTTTTACTTTAACTAATACCTGGTTCTTTGAGATTTTAGGAACGGGCTTATCTACTATTTCAATCTGCCCATGACCCGAGAGTATGAGTGCCTTCATAGACTCAAATTAAGCAAAAAATAATTTAGTGACGAATGTAGAATTGTTACTTAGATACTAGAATGGAGCTTCTTCCTCATCATCATTATACCCGAAATCGGACGGAGGAGGCTGCTCGTCTATATCTCCATTTAGCTTGCTTCCCAGTGTAATGGTCCCTGAATCGTTAAATTCAGGCGGTACTCCACCAACAGATGGAAAATCATTAGAAAATCCCTGTGAATCCAAGTCCGTGAACTTGGTGAATTTCCCAATAAACTTGAGCCCTACATTTTCCAATGAACCGTTTCTATGCTTTGCAATGATAACTTCGCCCGTACCTTGCGTAGGCATACCGCTTTCGTCTTCTGTTATGCCATAGTACTCAGGACGATAAAGAAACATTACCATGTCTGCATCTTGTTCAATAGATCCTGATTCCCTTAAATCGGACAGCTGAGGTCGCTTATCACCGCCCCGGGTCTCCACTGCCCTACTTAGCTGAGAAAGAGCGATCACCGGTACATCAAGTTCCTTAGCTATACCCTTTAAGGCCCTGGATATGGAGGCGATTTCTTGTTCGCGGTTACCACCACTTTTAGAGGAATCACCGGACATAAGCTGCAAATAATCAATAACTATGAGCTGGACATCGTGCTGGGCCTTAAGTCTTCTACACTTAGCTCTCAATTCTAAAATGGTGAGCGCGGGAGTATCGTCTATAAATATTGGAGCATTACTCAACTTATTCGTTTTGTGGATAAGTTGCTGCCATTCATAATCGGCCAAATTCCCTTTTTTTATTTTCTCACTTTCTAACTCTGCTTCTGCAGAAATCAGACGGTTTACCAGTTGAACTGAAGACATCTCCAAAGAGAAAATCGCAACTGCGTGATTAAAGTCCACGGCAGCATTTCTCAATGCGGAAACAACAAAAGCCGTTTTACCCATACCTGGACGGGCGGCGATGATAACAAGGTCAGATTTTTGCCAACCAGAGGTTACACGATCAAGAGCGGTAAATCCGCTGGGTACTCCTGTCAATCCGTCTTTATGGTTCTTTCGCTCCTCTAATTCCTGGATAGCCTGGGCCATGAGCGACCGCATACTATCATAATTTTTTCGAATGTTGGCTTCGGAAATCTCGAAAAGCGAAGACTCCGTTTTATCTAAAAGATGAAAAACGTCGGTCGTATCTTCATAGGCATCGTGTTGAATTTCAGAAGCCACACGTATTAACTCACGCTTGATTGACATCTCGGTTACGATACGTGCGTGATACTCAATATTGGCCGCAGAACTGACTTTAGACGTCAATTCAGCGATGTAGTAGGCTCCGCCAGTAAATTCTAGTGAGCCATTTTTTCGAAGTTGGTTGGCCACAGTGCGCATATCTACGGGCTCTGAATTATTGAAGAGATCAACAATTGCCTTATAGATTTCGACATGTGCATCTTTGTAGAAGCTCTCTGGCTTAAGAATATCAATTACCGTAGACAACGCATCTTTTTCGAGCATTAAAGCGCCCAAAACAGCCTCTTCCAACTCAATCGCCTGAGGTGGTATTTTACCAAGTCCTGAAGCTAAATCCTGATTTAATCGACCTGATTTATGTCCAACTCGTAGAGGCGTTGATTTGTTTTCCATTTACTTTTATTTCTTCTACTTCTTATCGTTCAGCTTTCAAACCTAACGAGAAAATCAGGCTCTTAAAAATGGTGTGAATTGCACTTAAAAAACCGTCATGTTCACAGAATTCCACTTTCATTTGTTCCATAACCCGACCTTCCAAAATTATGATTATTTTGTCCACAAATACGCATTGCCCGTGTGACTGAAATGTTGAAAAGTTATCCCATCAGCAACGAGAAAATAAGTTATCCACATATTTATCAACATCCTAATCTGAAATAAAATTTTCTTTTATTTATGGTATTTTTACGGCTTACTAATTTTTAGCGGTGGACAAAAACAAGAGTATACACTTTATAGCCATAGGCGGGAGCATTATGCATAATCTCGCAATAGCTCTAAAATCAAAAGGCTTAGCCGTGACGGGTTCTGATGATGAAATCTACGAACCATCAAAGTCTAAATTGGCGAGTATAGGCCTCCTCCCTTCGCACAGTGGCTGGAATGTAGATTTAATAACCCCAAGTCTGGATGCAATAGTAGTTGGCATGCACGCACGTCCTGATAACCCTGAACTACTCAAAGCCCAGGAACTGGGTATTAAAATCTTTTCATTTCCCGAGTTCATATATGATCAGTCACAAGATAAACAACG
>JBCCOE010000014.1:0-67956 GCA_039025475.1 Bacteroidota bacterium
CTACTACAATGAAAAGGAGGATAAGATACTTTTAGAAGTAGATAAGTTCGATCATGAATTTTTGTACGTCAACTCGTTGGCGGCAGGAGTCGGTTCAAATGATATCGGACTGGACAGAAATCAACTGGGAAATGAGCGCGTGGTTAAATTTGATCGCAGGGGTCCCAAGATATTGCTTGTTCAGCCCAATTACAGATACAGAGCATTAAGTGACAATGAAGATGAGCGCAAGACCGTAGAAGATGCTTTTGCAAAATCAGTTCTTTGGGGGTTTAAACTGATCACGGAAGAAAACGGGAAGGTGTTAGTTGATGCCACTGATTTTCTAATGCAGGATGCTCACAATGTCATTGGCCGATTAAAGAATTCCAGACAAGGGAACTACTCTCTCGACAAAAGCCGATCTGCTTTTTATTTAGAGCGAACAAAAAACTTCCCTAAAAACTCAGAATTCGAGACCACACTTACTTTCAAAGGTTCTCCCGCCGGAAGGTACATTAGAAGTGTAACTCCTACCAACACAAGTTTTACCGTTAGGCAACACCATTCTTTTGTAGAATTACCTGACGCTAAGTACACGCCAAGAAAATTTGATCCAAGGGCTGGTTATTATGCCACAATGTATATGGACTATGCCACCCCGATCAGGGAAGATATTGAAAAAAGATTCATCACAAGACATCGGCTAAAAAAGAAAGACCCATCAGCTACTATTAGTGAAGCTGTGGAGCCAATAGTCTATTATCTGGATCGCGGAACCCCTGAACCTATAAGATCAGCACTTTTGGATGGAGCCCGGTGGTGGAACCAGGCATTTGAGGCAGCCGGTTATAAAGATGCTTTCCAGGTAAAGATACTGCCCGAAGATGCTGACCCAATGGATGTGAGATACAATGTGATCAACTGGGTACATCGGTCCACTCGTGGCTGGTCTTATGGAACTTCCGTCACTGATCCAAGAACAGGAGAAATCATAAAAGGCCATGTATTGCTTGGCTCACTACGGGTAAGACAAGATTTTCTTATTGCTGAGGGTTTACTAGCCCCTTATGAAAATGGAAACGAAGTGCCCAAGGAAATGCAGGAAATGGCCTTAGCAAGACTACGGCAGCTTTCAGCTCATGAAGTAGGCCACACTATTGGATTATCTCATAGTTTTTCTTCCAGTACGGAAGGCCGTGCTTCAGTGATGGATTATCCCCATCCGGTTGCTGAAATAAAAAATGGCAAAATACACCTGTCAAATGCCTATGATGATAAAATTGGGGCCTGGGATAAAGTAAGCGTTGCGTATGGGTATCAAGACTTTCCCGAAGGGACCAACGAAGATTCAGAATTGGAAAAGATCATTCAAAATTCTCTAAAGGCGGGGCTGACCTTCCTTTCTGACCAGGATGCAAGACCGCAAAGCGGGGCACATCCTTATGCGCACCTTTGGGATAATAACAAAAATGCATCTGAAGAGCTTATGCATGTGCTCGAGGTAAGAAAAATAGCTTTAGAGAATTTTGGAGAGAAGAACATCCGAAAAGGGGTACCCTTTGCCAAGCTCGAAGAGGTTCTAGTACCCATTTATTTTTATCACAGGTACCAAACAGAAGCAGCGGTCAAGTTAATCGGTGGGTTAGATTACCGCTATGCGCTCCGGGGTGATGGACAATTCGCAACGAAATTTATTAATAAATTTGGGCAGATGAAGGCGATGGATGCGCTTCTGGTAACACTAAGCGTTGAGCATCTGGCACTAACAGAAGAGGTAATCAAAATGATCCCTCCTAGACCTATGGGATATTCTCGAAGCAGGGAAATAATTAATATTCGCACAGGAGTAACCTTCGACCCCATTGGTGCTGCGGAGAGTGCCGCTAATATGACCTTGTCCTTATTGCTGAATCCGGCAAGGGCCCAGCGTTTAGTAGAACATGCGGCTAGGACCAGTGAAGTGCCAAACTTAAATGAAATACTGGATAAACTTATTTCAGAAACCGTACGGTTAAAAATGGGGACAGGGTATAAAGCAGAGGTCCAACGAACGGTAAATGCACTGGTTGTTGAAAATTTGATAAAACTCAGCGCAAATGAGAATAGCAGCCATCAAGTAAAAGCTATTACCAATTTTCAGTTGGATAATCTACTGGATTGGCTGAAGGCCAAATTAGCCACTAATCGAGATACTAGGGCGCATTATGAATATTTGGAACTGATGATCCAGCGTTATTTTGATCGCCCTGAGGAGTTCGAATTCAGCGACCCGCTACGTCCTCCAGCAGGTTCACCCATTGGTATGGGGTATAGATGCGAAAGCCCTAGCTTTGCGTATTAAAAGATTGATCAAATGAAATACAGCTGGGTGCTGGCCGTGCTACTATTATCATCACTAGCGTGCCAAACAGAAGATGAAAAGAACCTTGATCTGTTAGAATCCTACCTTATCGGTAGTTTCAATAGCAGAGAACAGTCGCTAAAAGATTCTTCTTATTTCAATATTCATCTTAATGTAAGCCCCATATGGAAAAATAAGGATTACCAGGAAAGGTGGCTTTACGTTGAACAGGCTGCTGCCTCACAGCTCGATCTCCCGTACCGACAAAGGGTATATCGGTTATCAATAAATGAGGCTAAAGAATACGTTAGTGCTATCTATTTGATCAAGGACCCCATAAGATTTGCAGGTGACTATAAACTTGATAATCCGTTGTCAGGCTTAACGCCAGATTCTCTGGAGCTAAAAACGGGTTGTGAAGTAATTCTACAAAAAACAGAGAATGGATTTGAAGGACGAACAGGGGTAAGAACTTGCAGCAGTGAACTATTAGGTGCCTCTTATGCGACTTCCAAAGTTGAGTTGACATCAGAAGTGCTCACCAGTTGGGACCAAGGCTTTGATGATTCCGGACAGCAAGTGTGGGGAGCTGAAAAGGGGCCTTATATCTTCAAAAGGAAGAAGGTAAATAATGACTGAGTATATTTCTTCCGATGAACTTTACGAACACCAGCGTATTGTAGCAGATCCCAACCAGGCCCTAATAAGAATTGACAAGTTCTTAATGGATCGCCTTCCGAATGTAACACGAAACAAGTTGCAATCCGGAATAAAAGATGGCTTTGTAAAAGTGAATGGAAAGGATATCAAACCTAACTATAAGGTGCACCCCAATGATGAAATAACCATCGCTTTGCCCGAGCCTCCCAGAGACACCGAGGTGATACCAGAAGACATTCCATTAAATATTATTTATGAAGACGAATCCCTGCTGGTAGTTAATAAAGAAGCTGGCATGGTGGTGCACCCTGCGTATCAAAACTGGTCCGGAACACTTGTGAATGCATTAACTTTTCACTTTCAGAATCTGCCCGAAATGAAAGGAAATGATGGACGGCCTGGGTTGGTCCATCGCATTGATAAAGACACATCCGGACTATTGGTTATTGCCAAGACGGAAGTAGCTATGAATGGTCTGGCAAAACAGTTTTTTGATCATAGTATTGAGCGGACCTACTATGCCATAGCGTGGGGAATCCCTGAGCCTTCGTCAGGAACGATCAACGTCAATTTAGGTAGAAGCCCAAAGGACAGGCGTGTTACCATGGCCTTTGAAGATGATTCAATAGGGCGTACTGCAATAACGCATTATGAAACTTTGGAAGAACTTCGGTACGTAAGCTTGATCAAATGCAATTTAGAAACGGGACGTACTCACCAAATTCGAGCACACATGAAATATATAGGCCACCCGCTTTTCAATGATATTACTTATGGTGGTGATAAGATTGTAAAGGGCACTCCCTTTTCAAAATACAAAGGCTTCGTAGAAAACTGCTTTAAGATTATACCCAGGCAAGCACTTCATGCACTGTCACTAGGGTTTGAGCATCCCATTTCAAAAAAGAGAATGCAATTCACTTCAGAACTTCCTGTAGATATGAAGGAGGTTCTGGAAAAGTGGCGTAGCTATGTACAATACAACTAGGATCTAAACAGCAAGCTGTTCATCTCCATGTAATGCCTTATTGATCTGATCCATGGCATTTTTCTTAAATGCTTGGTAGTCACGATCCAGTTGTTCGTTGTAAAGCAATTGCTTGATGTAATCCAATACATCTTCCATTTCAGCTGTATTCATAGAATCTAGCGACTGGAGAATAGCTTGTTTCTTAATTATGGTATTCATTATGGTAGTGGTTACACCAAAGGTAACGCACTACAAGCCAAAAAGGTTAAGTTGTTAAGTAATCGTAATGATTTGTTGATTTTGAGATCATATGATACGTTCAGCCTTCTCATTGCGAGAATTAATTGTCTTGAGCCTTAGTTATGCATAGTGGGCTTTAATGAACTCGAAAACATTCTCAAAACATATTTTATGAACAATCTCATCTGTGGTTAGCCCCAATTTTAACTGAGTATTTTCTGGCTTATCCAGACAATCTGCTAGTTCGTCGCGATAATCATAAAAATCTGTGGCCTTTTTGAATGCATTAATAGGATCGATCTGCCCATCAAAATCACTCCCTATACATATTCTATCCCAAACGCTTTTTTTGTCTACAGTTGTATTGCTGTTTTTTACCACATTTACGATATGCAATATTTGATCAAAGACAAGCTTGAACCAGGCTTCGTCTTTAGTTAACCCTTCGAAAGGGTTCATTCCATCATATGACTCTTCATCTAATCGGCATTTCAGCTGTTTTATCTTTTCTCCCCCAGCCAGTACACGTTGATCCATGATCAAGCCTATCAAGCCCTTTGTTTCGTGGATCCTGATAATTTCATCATCGTAAAGATTAATGCTCCAGGGGTTAAAGGTTTCACTTTGGTCATACTCATTATCCTGATCCTCAGGGTTATAATTGCTTTCGCTCAGTAACGGCTTCCCATTAACAGCAGCATGGCTCATGATCACCGGTAGGATATCATCCGGATTGGCTTGATTATGCATATCTATAATTTGATAATAGTCACGTCTTGTGGCCGTACTCATATGCTTAATGTCAGCTAAGATCCTTTTCCCTGCCGGATTATCATCTATGTTCAGCATACGTTTGATTACTTTCTGGCCAAACTCGGAGAGGGGTTTATTCAAGCTAATGGTATTAGAACCAAACTCTTCCGCATACTTAAAGAGCTTCTCTCGCATGAGTTTAGCCAGGGCCTGGGCATGCCCGCAAATGCTATTATCGAAAGCATGGGTTATGTTCATAACGATCGGAGTATGAGACCATCCATGCCCGTCATCATTAGTAAGGCCTTTTAAACGATCCAACCTTAGCATAAACTCTTGATCATTGACATTATGAGGATTATGTCCATCAAAATCAACATGCCCCCTTCCCAGGGCATGTAACCCCTCCACAGTGAGTATAACCGCGATTTTGAACTCATTATCCTGGCCAGCATTGAAATCAATGATCTCCTTTACTTCAGAGAGATCCTTAACCACTTTAAAGGAACATTTTCTTCGTTTACCATCAATTGTCAATTTTCTTGACAAACTCTGGCCTAGTGTTAATCTTTTTAATTCTGCATCCAGTTGTTTGAAATGGTCATATTCAGGCTGGCGGTATTGATCAATTTTTCGCCTAGGAATAGATATCACTTGAGCTGCCGCAGTATCAACGATATCATCTAAAAGATCGCCTGCCTTCGTAAATAGTATCTGCTGTTCAGGTGGATGTAATGCACAAAAGATGATTTGAAAGTTGCCTTTGGCCAGCCTTCTGAAATCCGATTGAGAAAAAGCCGGTATCCCTACTAAATTATTGAGTAACCCTATTAGTCTTAAAGGCCCGGCAAACGAATTCCAAAGATTATCTTTATCCTGATGAACATATTTCATCATGGGGTGTACATGGGTATCTGCAAACATGATCCTGATATTTTATTTTGGGAAATAGAAATAAAGACTAGATTCATCCCACTTTTCTCTTACAGGAATATCATCTTCATCCATACCTGTTAATACGTATTTAATGTCCTTGACCACATCCGGACGATTGAGATAGCCCCAATGATCAATCCATTTTTCCTTTTTGTTTTTGGGTTTTTCACCATAGGTTGTATCCATAATAAAAGTGGAAGCATCCAGAATATCCCTGTTCTTTGGACCGTTGAATCCTAATCGCTTCTTGAAATTTTTAGTGGTTCTAGATATTCTAAGAGCATCATCACTATTATGTATATACATATGCACGCGCTCCGATATATCTCCCAGCTTAGTAAAGGGCTGACCTGGTTCAAAAACATCGTATTCTACATCTGCATTTAATAGTAGGACTTCTTTAAAAAGAGGGAAGAGTTTACTATCCGGGATACCAGCTAGCATATGTTTTAATACTTGGTTCCCCATTGAGTGCGCTGCCAAATGTATTTTATGCTTACACCGCTCTAACTCAGCTTTTTCAAAAGCATCAATAAAAAAACCGAAAAGCTTACTAAATAAGCGGCTTAGCACACGGCCTGTTTCTTCAGCATCTTCTTGGTCATTCCAGTATGTCAAAAACAAATTACCTACAGTTGGCCAACTTACATAAATGAGATGTTCAATTGGAGAGTTTTTTGGCTTGATGTAGAGTTCATGAAGTTCATAAATATGCTCTAATGTAGACTTAAAGGTATAGTTAAAACCATGGATGAAAAAAAGTGTGTCACAAGGTTCTTTGCTCTTCACCATCTGGTTGTAAAGATCAAAGAACATCTTAGCTGTACCGTTAAGGTGCGCATCATCTTTGGATTTTGCAGCACTGGCTATTTCCTGATAGCCAGCAGCATAATTATCAGGGACTAGGCCATATTTGACCTTTTTGTTTTCTTCATCAATCTCACATTTAGCTACTCTAAATGTGGGCATTGCCCTTTCATTTACATCATTAATGTAAGGTTCGGAAATACTTCTATTAGTAACTATGTAAATACTCATGTTGAACTATTTAATGGTTTAATCATCATAATCAACTACCCAAGACCACCCAATTTCTCCGAAACCAGTAGACAGTCGATTTTTCCGCTCTAGTTCTTGATCCTCCTCTCCATCAGGGTTGAAGTGCTCATCCATGTTCACCCATCCCATGGGACGGTCTTTCATTTTCTTAAGTGCACGACCTACAATTCCAATTCCTTTTATCCCCAGCGTAATCCATTGGTTAGTTCCTCCGAGGAGTTTGAGCACATTACTCCCCTGATGACTACCCAGAAAGTCTCCGATTTCGCTTAGCACATCCCCTGCAGAACGAATGGATTTTCTTGAATGCATTACCCATAGTCTTGCTTTCACTGAAAAATCCTGAGGCATCCCACGTTCCAGTATAAATAATCCGTCTGCTTCGTCACCCTCAGGAACAAATGATATGAAATTATCTGCTGGTTTTCTTATGCGTATAGGTTCACCATTTGGCACCACAGTGATGGCCATTTGGTCGGGATCATCGGGCATTTCTGTGGCAAGAACAAAGTATATTTTCCAGTTTTTTTTGTTTCGTTCTAAATCAAGAAAATTTAACTCTAGCCTTATTGTATCCATAATGTCATTTTTTTATCCGTTTCTTCAGTCCTATTATATTCTTGAGAATGTTAAACCAAAAAGGGGCCCCCATTGAAAGGGCAATGGCCGTAACGGCGTAGCCGAAAAAATTGTAGAAAAGCATTCTAAGAGCATAACCCAATTTTTGGAAAGGGCCATATAGGCCATACTCCAAATTACCCTTCTTAACTACGGCCTCTCCAGGGAGAATATCCAATCTAACATAATCCGGTAGGACAACCTCTTTGTTGACTTTAATTACCAGTGAATCAGGCAACCAAGTGCCGCCACCTAACAGCGACTGGGTTGTATAAATATCATTAAGTATCTGTCTTTTTACGGAGAGCAAGGTATCCATTTGGTAGTGGTAAGTACTATCATCAACATCCATAATGCGATCAGATAAACTTTCTTGTGATAAACTATCGCTAAACCGGATCGTTGAACTTTCATTGTTGTTGGTATAATTGATTGCCAGTTCGACGAGTTGGTTACGAGCTTCCTTATCCACCGATAACTTGGAAGTGACTTCAAAGGTATTCACGTTGAAACCCCAGGCTATTATGAGTCCTATAAAAAACAACATGATCTGCAGATTGCGTTTGTACCATTCACTTGCGTTGATCATAGTAGTATCAAACCAGTCGGATAAAGAAGCTCTGAGCTTGTCAAGGTCGCTCTGAGCTTCATCCACCAAGTTGTATAGATAGGTCTCCATACGTCCATCCAAATTATAACTCTTGATACCAGATTTAATATCTGTAGCCTTTGTCTCAAGCTTTCCCTCTCTTAAAACGTCTACAAGAGCACGAGCAAAAGTATCCGCATCGATTTCAGATGGTTTGTTAAAAATGTTGTTGGCTGATAGCGATCGGATTTCAGGATGACCATATAATTTCTTTAATATTCCTGAAACATCTTTACTGTGGGAAAAAACGTTCACGCTCTCATCATTGAGCATCCTATTCAAAGCACTGTGTAAATTCTTTGCCCTAAGAGCTAGATTTGTAGCCACAATTTCAGCTATAACCGATGTAAGCAAACTGTATAATAAGTAAATAAATACTAATCCAATGACAACATCTATGGCTACACTTCCAGTCATAATTAAAATAAAATTGGATCCTTTATCTTAGGTTTCAATACCCTTACTGAGTATTTATTGACTCAATACACTTATCAGATGAGTTCTAGTTTTTGGGCCGTATTGCCCGTCCACAGCAAGAAAACCACTATCTGATTGTAAGTCCATCACGGCACTTTCCGTTTTTGGTCCAAAGTCTCCGTCTGTTGTTCCAAGTGGATAGCCGGCTATCTTTAGCGCGTGTTGTAGCTGCTTGACAGATTCTCCTCTATCACCTCGTTTTAATGGTGGATCTGGCAATTGAAGTCTTCTCCTATTGGTCAGTCTTCTAAAACCCAAAACGGTGTTCGAAGGATAAGCAGATATTGAAACTTGATTGCCCTGATTACCTCCTAAACAATAAACTCTCGAACCGTCTTTTGAAAAGCCAAAGAAAAAGCCGACATGCCCTTTCCAGGATTGGCGGCTTTCTCGCCAGAAAACAACTACATCACCGGGTTCAGGATGCTGGTCTACAATGATCCCGGCTTTCAGCCATGATCTGGCATTGGCCTTATTGGTGCGTTTTAAGCCCGCTTTAAAGGCCACCCAATTTACAAAAGTGCTGCACCAGGGCACTTCATCAGAACTTATACCAACTATACCTGATTCTCGCGCATAACGTACGATTCGATCATTATTGGAAGAACCCGAAATTTCTTTTTGCCCAAGCTCTTTAACTGCAATTTGGATGAGCTTATCCATGAATTTTACTCAACATTCTCTTCGTGGCAGGATTATTAGAGTGATCAAGCATATGTATACGACTTCGTCTTAGTATTACTCATACCCAAAGTATCGTATTCAACTGATTCTAATACTTTTCTCACGGCATAAACCAGCGAACTGTTAATGTAGGGTTTAATGAGAAAAGCTTTAGAATTAACCTGTTTTGCCGCAGCGATTAAACTTAGGTCAAGCTCATCGTGAACAAATATGATAGGGGTATTTCGCAAAATTCTATCCTTCTGCATGATGTCTGCCATGGTGATCCCGTCCATAACATTATGTGGAATATGGCTTATGACCAACAATGGTTTCGTACGTTTAGCCGCCACCAAAGCCTCTCTACCGTGTTCACAGTAGCTAAAATTAAGGTGAAGGGTAGAAAGCACGCTCTCCATCAACTCTTTTTCTTCTTTCGATGTGTTAACTATTAGTACTGATCCCGTCATAAGCCACCTTTAATTTTGGACTATGAATCTAAGTTCAATACAGAACACATGACCTGGTTTTAAGGAAGGCGTAATGTGCTGTTCCAATCTTAACTCATTGAATATCAGGTACAATTACAAAGAATAATGTTACCTAACATAGGTAGATGTACTTAAGGTTTTGAGTAAAAATACTCAGTCATTGTACCTTATTATTTTCGAAAGCATGTCTTTTTAAAAGCCAACCCGTTTTTCACGGCCATTCTATCTATGATATTAGAACAGTGATTTTGAAGGTTCTGTCACCGAAGTTCAAGGTGTTCAATACTCACCTTCATGGTTATCTTACTACAATTTAATAAAAACATTCTTTCCTCTGACCGGAAAGAGAGCGGTTCCGTAAGAAGGTTTTGTCCTATATCAATGAATTCTTTAAGTTTTGAACACCCGATGAAAATCTGAGTTTTTAACTTGGGTAAAGAGCATTGGATTGTTCAAGCCGTAACCGCTTGAGCAAATTATTTAATATTGCAACATTGTTGCAATATTATGAATACATAATTCAAACAGTTCTTAACTAAGAGTTTTAATTTAGGGAGCTTTGCGTGGATAGAAATAATTACCGAAGATATGAAAGTTGATGTTATTGTAGTCGGAGCCGGTCCGGCGGGGCTTGGGGTGTCGGTTTTATTAAAAAAGCTTGGTATAGACTTTATCATTTTAGAAAAAGACGACATCGGTTCTTCATTTAAAAAATGGCCAAAAGAAACCAAGTTCATTTCTCCTTCCTTCACAGGAAATTTCTTTAAAATGACCGACCTAAACGCGATAACTCCGGACAGCTCTCCTGCATTATCGCAACTAACGGAGCATCCAACGGGAGAAGATTATACGGCTTACCTGAAAGAAGTTTCAGACTATCACAGTTTACCTGTTTACAAGGGTGTACATGTGACCAGTGTTCAAAAGCAAGGAAGTTCTTTTGTATTGGCTACTAGTCTAGGTGAGTACGTAAGCAAGTATCTGATATGGGCGGCTGGTGAATACCAGTATCCTAAAAAGGATAATTTTCAAGGGAGTGATCTATGTACACATTATTCTGAAGTTAGTTCATTTTCAGTTTTGGAGGGCGATGATTATACCGTCATTGGAGCGTACGAGTCTGGTTTTGATGCTGCAATCAATCTTATAAATGAAGGTAAGAAAACAACCCTTCTCGATTATTCAAACTACTTGGAATTGGTAAAAAGCGATTCCAGCTACTGTCTTTCTCCATTCACAAGAGATAGAATATATCCGATAATAAATCGTCTGAATTATCATTCGGAAACGAAAGTCACGAGTGTTGAATTTGAAGATGGTAATTATGTAGTAAGAACTAAAAATGGAAAAATATTCTCATCAACTCAAAAACCCATTAATTGTACAGGTTTTGCCAGTAGTCTAACATTAGTAAATAAGTTATTCCTTTTTGCAAAAGACGGTTTTCCTTTATTAAGCGAGGTCGATGAGTCTATCGAAACGAAGAATCTGTTCTTAGTTGGACCTCAGGTGAAGCATGAAAAAGCCTTATTCTGCTTTATTTATAAATACCGTCAGCGATTTGCCATTGTAGCCGAATCCATCGCAAGAAGAAAACGAATTGGTCGACGAAAAATTAAGGAGGTCCTCAAAGAATACAAAGACCTTAATTTTTATTTAAAGGATCTGTCCTGTTGTGATGGTGAGTGTATTTGTTAAATGAATATGAAACCCTATTTAGAATCACTTTTATTGGTCGTCGCCATTGTAGTAGGGTCATTAACAGGCCTGTTTACTTCTTTTGATACACCTCTGGTGGACTTCTTCATCATTGCGATGCTTTTCTTTCTTTTTTATAATATTTCGTGGGCCGGTTTTTTTAATGGCGTAAAGAATAGAAAATACATAGCTATCGCATTGGTTTCAAACTTTGTTGCGATACCTATCATCGCATTTGTGCTATCTACTTTCGTAGTCGGTAATTCAAGTGCGATTTTCGTTGGGCTAATTATTTATTTGGTCGCCCCATGTACGGACTGGTATTTAGGATTTACAAAATTGGCCAATGGAGATGTCGAGGCAAATTCTGCACTGCTCCCATTTAATTTACTAGCGCAAATTCTTCTGCTACCTGTTTATCTCTACGTATTCACAGCGAATAGAATAGGTATTCCCTTCGAAGCTTTTTTTGATGTATTGGTTTACTGGGTTTTTCTACCATTTGCTTCAGCACAGATACTACGAGTGCTGGTAAAAAAATTCAAACCAGCGATTTTAGAAAAGAGTAATTCTCTGGCCGAGTTATTAGTGTTGATTGCTATTATCCTTTTGGTTTTCTCCATATTCAACTCCAATGTTGAATCATTGATTACGAATACTGCGGTCCTACCCAAGGTATTTGTGGTTATTTTGACCTTTTTCATAGCCACATTCTTTTTCGCCAGGTTCATCTCGAGAAAACTGGCATTTCCCAAAAAAGAAGAAATCAGTCTAACCATGACTACCGCCGCAAGAAATGCCCCTTTGATGCTGGTGATCAGCTTAATCTTTTTTCCACAAGAGTCATTGATTCATTTGGTTTTAGTAATAGGTATGTTGGTAGAATTTCCACACTTAATTACCATAACTCACCTCCTCAAAAGGCAATCACAATTCTCATCAACCAAGATGGGCTAAGTGGCCTCAATGAAGGATAAACAAAAATTTCATCTCCTCAAGAAGTTAAATTCCTGATTAGTTAATGGATCATGCCATTTTCAAAGGCATATTTAACTAGCCCCACTGTGTTTTTCACCCCTAGCTTATCTATCATATTCGCTCGATGATTTTGAACTGTTCTCTCGCTTATGTTCAATCGTTCACTGATCACTTTCATGGTCATTTCTTGACAAATCAGTAACAGTATCTCTTTTTCCCGATCAGAGAGAGGCGCGGTGCCAAATGATGGACGAGACTCAGCGACCTTACGGTTCATGGCGCCTTTTCGTAGGGCATCAATAACCAACTGATTTTGATAAAAATCGCGCTCTATTACTGATTTAATCGCTTCTTCAACTTCTTCAGGCTCAGCATTTTTCAATAGAAAGGCATGAGCGCCCAGCTCCATCAGATAATATATATGCTGAAAAGAATCGTGCATAGATAAAATGATGATCTTGATCTCCGGATACCTGGTCAGTATTTTTTCTGTGGCTTCAATACCGTCCATAACCGGCATTTCCAGATCCATGAGAATAACATGAGGTTGTTCCTTTTTTACCAGTTCCAGAACCTCTCTTCCATTTTCAGCCTCTACCACTTTATCCACCCGTTTAAAAGTCTTTACTAAACGAGACATGCCCTTTCTGAATAAGGTCTGGTCATCCGTCACATAAATGGTCCATTTACTCATTAGAATGAAGCTCTATCCTATATTCCGTTCCTTCACCGGGAGAACTGGTTAGTTCAATTCGTCCTCCTAACATATTAACCCTATTCTCAATATTATACAAGCCCACTCCTTTATCGATATCTTGTTTTATTAAGTCAACATCAAAACCTACACCATTATCTGAAATTTTCAGTTGCATGCTTTGTTCCATCTTCAGGCTAATGCGTATTTCCCCGGCCTTAGCATGTTTCAAGGCATTATTAACAATCTCCTGTATAAGGCGGTATACCGGAAGTTGTTCATCCCGGGGAAGCTGAAACTCCCCCGAAGTAAACTCGAAAACTACCCGTGTGGCGGGTGTAGTTACCTTCTCGCAAAATTCTTTTACGGCCTCTACTAATCCAAATTTTTCAAGCGAGGCAGGTAATAGGTCTTTGGATATCCTACGTACCGTGTCAATAGTTTCATCAATGATATCTTTCATTTCCGAAATTGACTCCGCTGCATTGTCTTCCGGTACTGAAGATTTTAAAAAATTCAAATTCAACTTAGCGGCCGATAGCATGGCACCGACACCATCATGAAGCTCGGAAGCTATGCGTTTGCGTTCTGCTTCCTGGGAATCCATTGTTATCTTAAGAAGTTTCCTTTGATATTCCCCTTCCATGGCCTGTTGCTCCATTTTATTTTGGAGCATTCGTTTTTGGTAGTAAATAACAAAAAACACTATAGAACCAGCCATAAAAATCATTAAAGCTGTGCCTACGGAGAAAATCAGAAGAAAATCAGGATTACCAGAGTTTAACATGATTTAACTCTGATTTATTAATTAATAGAAAAGCATATGCAAAAAAAGCATTCTTAATTATTGCAGAAAAATTACTCAAGCTCCATATGTAAGCAAACTCGTTATAATGATTTAAACGTATATAGTCTTCCGAAAGGAAGAGTAAAAGATTGGTTGAGAAGTAAACAAAAATACCATTGTTAATCCAAAAAAGCTTAAATCTTAAGATTGTCTCGGAAGGTATTTTCTTGATCCATTGCCAGTATAATAAAATACTAGAGGTCAGAAAAAATGCTGCGTTAAAAGGTCTTATTAAAGCCCCTCCCAGAGTTAGTAAACATAAGGTTGTTACACTTATTATAAGTAACCCAAAATAGAGTTTTTTAGGGGATCGCCCTACCAGTTCGATCCAATAAAGAAAAAAAAGTACCCATAATTCAGCATATCTGTAAATTAAACCAATAATAGGCTGGAAGGACTTTAGTATATGAATAAAATATAGGTTGAGAGTACTACATATAAGCGATACATAAAGTAGTATGAATATTTTTCGTAGATATGCGGAGCTGAATTCTTTGGTTAAAGCAACGATAAACGTCAGCGTGGATGTGATAATTGCTATATACCATACTATGGTACCAAAAGAAATCGAGCTCATATATTTGAATAAATATAAGCTCGATGACTTTACAAACCTAGTCTGTTAATGGATCACTTCCAGTGGGACACTGATCGGGACAATTGGCTCCATCATCTAAAATTATACCCTCATCCCCATCTTTACCTTCAGAGGTTGGCAATATATTATTTTGATCACTTTTGGCGCCCACTAACATCAGTTTTGGATTTCCCTCATCATCAATACCGTAGTAAACCCTGATGCCCATACATCCCGGTTCGTCCAATATCTTTTGAATGTGCTCACATCCAAAAAACTGCGCTTTAACAGCTCCTTCGTTCTCATCACGATACCTTTTAGTCCATCTTTTTACTTGCTCCAGGGTGATCGGTTTCCCTTCTTTTCCATCAAAAGCCATAATTAAGACAATTTAGAGTTTAAAATATTTACTCATGGAATATAATTAAATAATATGTTATAACATACAATTACAATCCTTTAATTATCAAAAAAAGTAGCTTTTTAATGTCTTTTCGGTCTGTTGTCCAGAATGGATACGTTTAAGTAATTTCACAGCTCGATTAAGTGAGCTATGACCCTAATCCAATTCGAATACATTATTGCGGTGGATAACTATCGCCATTTTGGAAAGGCTGCTGAAAGTTGCTTTGTAACTCAACCTACGCTCAGCATGCAAATCCAGAAGTTGGAAGACCAACTGGGAGTCCAAATATTTGATAGAAATAAACAACCCGTGGTTCCCACGGAAATAGGTAAAAGAATTATCAAGCAAGCCCGGGAAGCCGTTAAGAATTCGAAGAAAGTACAGGAGCTCGTGAATGACGAAAAAGATGAACTTGCCGGAGATTTAAGTATTGGTATTATCCCTACACTTTCTCCCTATCTTTTACCCCTGTTCATTCATAGTTTTCTTGAAAAATACCCCAAGGTAAATGTTAGGGTGGAAGAACTCATAACAGACCAAATAGTTGAAAAGCTAAAAAATGAAACGTTGGATATTGCCCTGTTGGTCACCCCGCTTGAGGTTCCCGAAATGAAAGCCATCCCTTTGTTTTACGAAAATTTTTACGGCTATGTAAATCATCGGGATAAATTGTTTGATAAAGAGGTGTTAAGTATTGATGACGTATCAAAAAGTGAGTTATGGTTACTGAATGAAGGGCATTGTTTTCGCGATCAGGTACTTAATGTTTGTCATCTTTACAGCGAACACAACGGTCGTTTTATATATGAAAGCGGCTCTCTGGATGCTTTAAAACGTATAGTGGATAAACATGGAGGGCTGACTCTACTACCGGAGTTAGCCACTATGGATTTTGATAATACTAGTAAAATGAAACTTAAAAAATTCAATGACCCACAACCCGTTAGGGAGGTAAGCCTTTTCTTACATGAACGGTTTCTGAAAAGGAAGTTGATTGAAGCCCTAAGGAATGAAATATTGAGTGCTATCTCAGGCTATGTTAATATCGAGAAGAGCGGTGAAGTGATTAGATGGAAATAATGGATATGAAAAACAAAAATACTCAGGCCGTTCATAGCGGCGCATTGGCAGATCGACAGCATTTAGGTACGGTGTCGCCGATATACCCTTCAACGGCATACGAATATGTGGATGTAGATATATATGCCTACCCACGATATTTTAATACGCCTAATCAAAAAGGAGTTGTAAAGAAAATCTGTGAGTTGGAAAATGGTGAGGATGGTGTTTTGTTCAGTTCCGGCATGGCCGCTATTACTACCGTACTTTTTGGCCTGTTGAAAAGTGGTGATCATGCTGTCTTCCAAAATGATTTATATGGAGGGACACATTATGCCATAACGTCACAAATGGAACGGTTTGGCATCGAATATTCGCTGGTAGATAGCATGGATTATAAAGATTATGAAAGTGCCATCCAGAAAAATACAAAGCTTATTTACGTCGAGACGCCCTCCAATCCCCTTCTTAAAGTAATTGATTTAAAGGGTATAAGCTCCCTGGCGAAGGCACACAACTTACTTTCAATGATTGATAATACATTTGCCTCACCGATCAATCAAAATCCTATTGACCACGGAATTGACATTGTCATTCATAGCGGCACCAAATATCTTGGAGGCCATAGCGATATTTGTTGTGGCGTCATGGTTTCTTCAAAAGAAATCACGGAAACCATTTGGAATAGCTCTATCAACTTTGGAGGCAGCCTTAACGCTCAAATGGCATACCTGCTCGAGCGTAGTTTAAAAACCCTCGGACTCAGAGTACGCCAGCAGAACCAAAACGCTCAACTAATAAGTGAGTTTCTTTCAACCCACCGCGCGATAAATGCGGTCTATTACCCTGGCCTGGTTAATCATTATGGGCACGAGCTAGCCAAGGCACAAATGATGGGTTTCGGAGGTATGTTGTCTTTTGAGGTAAATATTGATCCAAATGTTTTTGTAAAAAAGCTGAGTGTGATCAAACCAGCTATGAGTTTAGGTGGTGTAGAATCTACTATTACCTGCCCAGCGCAGACGTCGCATTCGAAAATATCCGTGGAAGAGCGTAAGCGCGTCGGGATTCAAGATGGCCTGTTACGATTATCCGTTGGGATCGAAGATGCCCCAGACCTGATCACGGACCTGGATAAAGCCTTAACTTCATAATACGTGTTGCCCGATGAGATTCAATCGTTTTGTAGCGAGAGATTTGGGAAGGTTCAATCTTTCCAATATTGCTCAGGTGGCTGTATAAATAACGGGGGTAAAATCACCACCTATTCCGGGGAATTCTTTGTGAAATGGAATTCTTCAACACAATTTCCAGATATGTTTTCTAAGGAAAAGCAAGGGTTACAGCTTCTCTCGAAATCAACCTCACTTACCATTCCAAAAGTGGTGGAAGTTTATGAGGGAACCCAGTATAGTTGTTTGGTACTGGAGTATCTCAATAGCGCGCCTAAGAAGTTAGATTATTGGGTACAACTGGGTCGTGGTTTAGCACTACTACATGCGGAAAATGCTTCACATTTTGGACTAGATCATGATAACTACATGGGCTCACTGAAGCAAAAGAATAGTGCACATAGTAACTGGATCGAATTTTTTATTCATCAGCGAATCGATCCTCAGATAAAACTAGCTCTAGCCAATAACAAGATAGGGAAGAACGATAAGAAGGCTATAGAAGCGTTATACCCAAAGCTTCCGGATTTGTTCCCAGCAGAAAAACCATCACTCACACACGGAGACCTTTGGAGCGGAAATATTATGCCCGGAAGTAATGGTGAACCCGCCCTTATTGATCCAGCGGTATCTTTTGCTCATAGAGAAACAGATATTGCAATGACCCAACTTTTTGGAAGTTTGCCAAATGAGTTCTATGCCAGCTACAATGAGATAAATCCCTTAACAGTAGGCTGGAAAGATAGGCTTGAACTGTATAATCTATACCCATTATTAGTTCACGTGAATTTATTTGGAGGAGGCTATCTTTCACAGGTGATGCAAATTGTAAAAAGATACCACTAAACCCATTCGAAGGGCTTTTTGTCCCCAAAATAAAATCAGTTATTGCCTATTTTCTGATCCTGGATCTTGTCGACTACCACACGCTCATCTCTGTTAGCCAGAACCCATGCCGTGTGATACACAAGTTTTGTTCTTTTCGTCAGTAGGTCAAACTCGATCTTATCTACAGTATCTGTTGGCTGATGGTAATCATCATGAACTCCATTAAAGTAAAAAATGATCGGGATGTTATTTTTTGCAAAATTCCAATGATCTGATCTGTAGTAAATTCTATCCGGATGATTTTCATCATTATAGGTATAATCAAGCTCCAGATTTGAATAGGTCGAATTTACCTTCTCACTTATTTCATGGAGTTCGCTCGATAAGCGATCGGAACCTACTAAATAGACATAATCCGAATTATCCTTGTGTTCAGGATCAATCCGTCCAATCATATCTATATTTAAATCCACCACTGTATTTTCAAGGGGAAACACCGGATTACTAGTATAATAATCCGAACCTAACAGGCCTTTTTCCTCTCCGGTCACTAGCATAAACAAAATGCTTCTTCTGGGGCCCTTGCCTTCAGCCTTAGCTTCAACGAAAGCCTCGGCAATCTCCAGTACCGCAGAAGTGCCGGATCCATCGTCATCAGCGCCATTAAAGACTTCTTCATCATTCCGTCCGACATGGTCATAATGGGCGGTAAGAACGACCAACTCATCTTTTAAATCAGAGCCTTCAAGGTAACCGAGCACGTTTTCACTCCGTATTTCTTTCACTTGCTGCTCGGTTTGATAAGAAAACTTACCTTTTTTAATCTTCTTCAAGCTACCTGTTTTACCGGCTTCCACCATTTCTTCAATAGTGGTATTTAACATTTTAGCAGCCACGCTCGGAGAGATAAAGAAAATACCAGGATCATCAGGGTTTGATTTCGGTTTCTCAAGTTGTAATCTTCCGGAAGATAAATAGTTCTTAAGCAACTGGCTGTAGGCGTCAAATCCTTCATCATTTTTATGAGTTACAACTAGGGTCATTGCGGCACCCATTTCCCTCGCCAGATCATTTGGCTTTCTCCAACCTCTAGGATTATTAACCATTACAATAACAGCCTTGTCTTTCGGCTTTATTTGATCGAAATCGGCATCAGAACCTGTCCCCGCAAAAACCACTTCCAGTTCCTTGTTACCATTTGAGTTATTTGAGCCATAGTAAACCACCTCGCCAAAGTTAGAATAGGTCTCGCCTTTAACATTTATTGAAATGTCACCTGGTATGGCGCGATAAAGTGGCACTTTCTGGTAATATCCTCCACCTGTACCTTCTGCTACAGGCCCTTTTAGTCCTAATCCTTCGAAATGATCACGAATAAACGCAGCCGCCATTTTTTGACCCCTTTCACCTGTGTCCCTACCTTCCATAGCATCAGACGCCAAAATGGATAGCTTATCATATAATTCATCTTTTGTAATACCTTCGACATATTTTAAGGCGTCTTCTTCTGACTGTGAGAATGCATTCCATGAAAACAACACAACAATCAAAACCAGTGATATCTTCTTCATAAATTTATTTTAAAAGCTCAAAGCTATTTAATAAAAGCCCCAAATTCACTCCCAATCATCAAATTATGATAGTCGGCTAATTACATAGATATACTGAACCAACTTCACATTTTATTGTTCTTGAAAAGGTCATTTTATAGCATTAGTGATTAGCTTTGCACATCTTTTTAAGATGATTGGTTCATGTGTTTTTAATTTTCAAAAAAAGGATTTAGGATGAAGTTAGAGTTACAGGGTTTTGAAAGATTTGATGCCAGGCACAATGCTCCGGATAACGAGCAAATTTCCAAAATGCTGAAGATGGTAGGGGCTAATTCGATAGATGAATTAATTGATCAGACCATACCTCAAGCCATCCGTCTAAAAAAGGAATTAGACTTGCCATTAGCCAAGAGTGAATATGAATTTGTGAACGATTTCAAAAAGCTGGCGCAAAAGAATAAAATCTTCAAATCTTACATCGGTGCAGGTTACTACAACACCATCGTTCCACCGGTAATCCTACGCAATATTCTAGAAAACCCAGGTTGGTATACCGCTTATACCCCATATCAAGCTGAAATTGCCCAAGGAAGATTGGAAGCTTTGATTAATTACCAAACTATGGTCATAGACCTCACCGGCATGGAAATAGCCAATGCTTCTTTACTGGACGAGGGAACAGCGGCAGCCGAAGCTATGACAATGTTGGCCGGAGCAAGAAAAGGGACTAAGAAGAACGCTGACAAATTCTTTATTGACAAAAATACATTTCCTCAAACCCTTGAAGTTCTCAAAACTAGGGCAATCCCAGTTGGAATAGATTTGGTTATTGGTGACCTGAGTGAACTTGACCTAACAGATCCTGAACTTTATGGCATTTTATTGCAATACCCTGATAATAATGGCGAGGTAAAAGATCATTCCGCATTGATCGAATCGGCAAAAGATAATGAAGTGGCTGTTGCCGTAGCAACTGATTTAATGAGTTTGCTACTCCTGACACCTCCCGGCGAAATGGGAGCCGATGTTGTGATAGGAACTAGTCAAAGATTTGGTGTCCCTATGGGTTATGGAGGCCCACATGCTGCATTCTTTGCCACAAAAGAACAATTCAAAAGACAAATCCCGGGCCGTATTATCGGAGCATCGCTGGATGCGCAGGGAAATCAGGGATATAGGATGGCACTTCAAACCCGGGAGCAACACATTAGGCGTGAAAAAGCAACCAGTAATATATGCACGGCTCAGGTGCTCTTAGCCGTTATGTCAGGAATGTATGCGGTTTATCATGGGCCTGAAGGACTAAAGAGGATAGCGACTAGAATACATACGTTGACCAAGCTATTAGACACGGGTATAAAAACACTCGGCTTAAATCAGTTAAATACTCATTATTTTGATACGCTCAAAGTAAATATAGATGCTGAAAAAGTACGGTCTCTGGCTGAAGAAAACGAAACGAATTTCAGGTACTTCGATAAAGACTATATTGGCATTTCATTGGATGAGACCACTACACCTGCCGATATAAAAGCTATCTTATCTATCCTTTCAGAAGTAAAAGAATCAGCCTTAAATTTCAATATAGATATAGCATCTGAAAATATAGAGTTAAGCTGGCCTTCTTCGATGATTCGGTCATCTCATTACCTAGCACATCCCGTGTTCAGTAGTTATCAGTCTGAACATGAAATGCTACGGTATATAAAAAAGTTAGAAAATAAAGACCTGTCGTTAGTTCATAGTATGATCTCTTTAGGGTCATGTACAATGAAATTGAACGCCACCTCTGAAATGATCCCGGTCACGTGGCCGGAATTCGGCGGTATTCACCCGTTTGCTCCACAAAATCAAACCGGCGGTTATCAGCAGCTGTTTGAGGAGTTAGAGCGATGGCTTTGTGAGATCACAGGTTTTGCTGCCGTTTCCTTGCAACCCAATAGTGGAGCGCAGGGCGAATATGCGGGATTAATGGTGATACGTGCTTATCATGAAAGCCGCGGGGATACTCATCGAAACATAACACTAATACCTTCATCAGCACACGGCACGAACCCTGCCAGCGCAGTAATGGCAGGTATGAAAGTAGTTATCGTCAAGTGTGATGATCTTGGCAATATTGATTTGGAAGACCTAAAGGATAAAGCCGAACAATATAAAGATCAATTAGCCGCCTTGATGGTGACCTACCCTTCAACACACGGCGTTTTTGAGGAAAGTATTATTGAAATATGTGACCTAATACACCAAAATGGAGGTCAAGTGTATATGGATGGAGCAAACATGAACGCGCAGGTCGGATTAACCAGTCCGGCTAATATTGGTGCGGATGTTTGTCATTTGAATTTACATAAAACGTTCTGCATTCCTCATGGAGGAGGTGGCCCGGGAATGGGGCCTATAGGTGTTGCAAAACAACTAATGCCTTTCCTTCCTGGGAATCCATTAGTCCACACCGGCGGGGAAAAAGCCATTACCTCAATATCAGCGGCTCCCTACGGAAGTGCCAGTATTCTTACGATTTCATACGCTTATATCGCCATGATGGGACGTAAAGGATTGAAAAATGCCACTGAATTAGCTATTCTCAACGCCAATTATATTAAAGAACGGTTAGACGGGTATTATCCTGTTTTGTATACAGGTAAAAACGGCCGGGCCGCCCACGAAATGATTATTGATTGCCGGGAGTTCAAAAAGCAAGGGATCGAGGTTGAAGATATTGCCAAGCGACTTATGGACTATGGTTTCCATGCACCTACGGTTTCTTTCCCCGTTGCAGGCACAATGATGATCGAGCCTACGGAGAGCGAGCCATTAGTAGAACTGGATCGGTTCTGTGATGCTATGATCTCTATTCGAAACGAGATAAGAGAGGTAGAGTTGGGCGCCTTCTCCGAAGAGGATAATGTGTTAAAGCATGCGCCACACACGGCAAAAGTGGTTATTAATTCAGACTGGGATAGACCTTACAGCAGGGAGAAGGCAGCATTTCCAATCGATTTTGTAAAAGATAATAAATTCTGGCCTAGTGTAGGCCGGGTCGATAATGCTTATGGTGACCGGAACCTGGTATGCAGCTGCTTACCTGTAGAGGAGTACAAAGAAGAAGATTTGGCCGAAGCTTAGGCAGGCTCTATGGCTCTTCATTATAAATAACCTGAAGCACTGTCTTACCAACTGCTTCTAGTGTTGCTTTGCTAATAATGGCCATATTGTCGTCATGGGTATGATGAAACGAGCCAAATGTTCCATCGGACGGATCTTTGGGTATAATGTCAATGATGGGAATGTTTCGATACTTGTTGACATAATAGTGGTCATCTGTGATGGAACTTCCATTTCTCCTGATAAAATAATTGGAGTAGCCAATTTTTGAAGCGGTGTCCCACACCTTATCTACAATAGACGGAGCAAACTGTTTGGAAAAACCTTCCACAAAGAATTTTGCATTCTCACCACCTACCATATCTAATAATATACCGTAATACGCCGAATAATTGTTCTTATGTGGATTCTTCCCCCAGTATTGTGAACCCATAGCCCACCAGGATTCCCATCCATCTCGAAGGGCAATGAAATCTTGAAAAGCCGTATCATTACCCCAATCTTCTCCATCAAAAAAAATAATATCAATCCCTACCCGAGTTTTCTCAATAGCGATCAGTCTTGCAATTTCTAAAAGTACCCCAACTCCACTGGCACCATCATTCGCTCCGTCAATAGGTGCGTCTTTTCTTTCATCATCTTTATCGGCAAAAGGACGAGTATCCCAATGTGCAGCCAGTAAAATCCGTTTTCCTGATTCAGGGTTGTAGCTGGCAATAATATTTTTCAGATTCATTATCCGGCCATCGAAGCTAGTCGCAGTAAATTCTTGCTCAACTACGAAGGCTTGGAAAGCTCTAAGCTTTTCCACGATCCATACCCCTGTTTCAAAATGTTCTCTAGTACCAGGTACGCGTGGACCAAAGTCCACTTGTTTTTGCACAAAGAAATACGCAGAATCAGGATTAAATGTAGGGGGCGTAACAAACAGCTGCTCTTCGGGCGGTTCTTCTTTGATTCTCTTTGACTTCTCGCAGCCCGCCAAAAACAAGATTAAGTAGAATGAAAAAATTAAAGCCCATGGAGTTAGAGTTCCAACAAATCGTTTGTTTTGAGTCATCTGGCGTTTATTTTGTTTGAAACAATCTTTTGTAAAGCAAACGAAATTGACTTAGCTTTGCACCAAATATTAAAAGGTTTCTGAGGGGACAACAGTCCCCTCTTTTTATATAGCTTTTTTAGGAATGGATTTAAAGGGTAAAATCGAAACATTGGTTGAGGAAAACCTAACGGATCAAAGCCATTTTTTGGTTGATGTCGTTATCTCAGCCAATAAGGGTCCTCGGAGGGTATTAATCCTGATTGACGGCGACCAGGGAATTACCATTGACGATTGTGCGGTGTTGAGCAGGAAGGTCGGCTTTCAACTGGAGGAGGATGAAGCGATTGATGATAAATACACTTTAGAAGTTTCGTCTCCAGGTGTAGATTTTCCTCTGGGTCTTCAAAGGCAATATAAAAGAAACATTGGCAGAAGTCTTAAAATAACCACTGCCGAAAACAACGAGCTTCTTGGAAACCTTCTGGCCGTTAGTGATCAATTTATAACGTTGGATAGAGAGGTTAAAAAAGGGAAAAAGAAAGAATATGAAAAGGTGGAAATACCTTTTTCAGAAATTAATAAAGCAATTGTTCAGGTTTCATTTAAATAAAAGTAAAAAATGGATGCTTCTGTATTGATTGAATCGTTTGCGGATTTTGCGAAGCAAAAAAACATTGACCGTCCTACCATGATTAGAATCTTGGAGGATGTTTTCCGCACAATGATCAGAAGAAAATTTGAGACAGATGAAAATTTCGACATTATCATAAATGCCGACAAAGGTGACCTTGAAATATGGAGGTTTAGAGAGATTGTCGACGACAACTCAGAAGATATATGGGATCATGATAAGATCAGCTTATCAGAAGCACAGAAAATCGAACCTGACTTCGAGATAGGCGAAGAAGTTGCTGAGTTGATCACGCTTGAAGATTTCGGCCGAAGAGCCGTTATGACCGCTCGTCAAACACTAATCCAAAAGGTAAAGGACCTTGAAAAAGATATTTTATATCAAAAATATAAAGATCTTGTTGGTGAAATAATTAACGGTGAAGTATATCAAATCTTAAGCAGAGAAATTTTATTGATCGATGCGGAAGGTAACGAAATTTCCGTGCCCAAGAGCGAGCAGATCTACAAAGATCGTTTCCGAAAAGGGGATTCTGTCAGAGCGATAGTGGATCGTGTAGATATGTATAATGGCAGTCCCAAGATCATTTTGTCCCGGACAAGCCCGGTATTCCTTGAACGACTTTTTGAAAGTGAGGTGCCTGAAGTTTATGATGGTCTCATCACCATTAAGAAAGTAGTGAGAGAACCAGGTGAGAGAGCTAAAGTGGCAGTTGAGTCCTACGATGATAGAATTGACCCTGTAGGAGCTTGCGTAGGCATGAAAGGATCCAGAATTCACAGCATAGTGAGGGAATTGCAAAATGAAAACATTGATGTTATCAACTATACGGATAACAATGATCTCTACATTTCCAGAGCGTTGAGCCCGGCCAAAATAACCTCTATTAAAATAGATGAAGAGGAAAAAAGAGTTTCTGTTTATCTCAAACCTGATCAGGTAAGTTTAGCTATTGGAAAAGGAGGACAAAACATAAAACTCGCCAGTAGATTGGTTGGAATGGAGATTGACGTTTTCAGGGAATTAGGGGAATTTGAAGAGGAGGACGTAGATCTTGACGAGTTCGGAGATGAAATCGAAGATTGGGTAATTGACGAGCTAAAGCGAATCGGCCTTGATACCGCAAAAAGCGTACTCACTTTGACCAAGGAGGAGCTGGAGAGAAGAACTGATTTGGAAGAAGAAACGGTATCCGATGTACTTGCTATTTTGAAAAAAGAGTTCGAATAGCATCAATTTTATAAGTCGCAAAAAAAAAAGATATTTGAAATATGTCAGAAGAAAGAACCATGAGGCTCAGCCAGGTGGCAAGAAAACTAAATGTGGGGTTGTCCACAATAGTAGATTTTCTTGCCGAGAAGGGTTTCGAGGTAGATAGTAGTCCAAACTCTAAAGTAACTGGCGAACAGTTCGCTATGCTATCTAGGGAGTTTGCTGCATCTGCTCATGAAAAAGAAGAGGCTTCAGGTCTTACTATTGGCACAAAAATAGAACCCGATCCCGAACCTCAAGCTGCGGAGCCAGTAGTAAAACCTCGCAAGCAGGAGGAGGAGAATATCTTAATTAAGAATCTTTCCGCTGAAAAGAAAGAGGTTGAGGCTGAGGATGAAAAACAGGAACAAGAAAAATTAGAGCAGGAAAAACCCAAGTTAAAGGGATTATCAGTAGTTGGTAAAATCGATCTAGACAAGAAAAAAGAAGAGCCAAAAGAAGAGGAAATAAAGAAAGAGGACGCTCCGGAAGAAACACCTGTCGAAAATCAAAACCCAGCTGACGTCCAAGATGTCGACAACCCTGAGTCAACCGAGGTTCATAAAGCTAAGGCAGACAAACTCAAAGGACTAAAGGTAGTTGGTAAAATTGATCTGCCTAAAGAAAAAGAAAAGCAGCCTGTAGCTTCTTCAGACAAAAAAGAGGCGAATAAAAAGAAGCGGCCTAGAAAGCGTATTGCCAGACCTGGAACGGGCAATTCTAATCAGGGTGGTAGACCTAACCAAAACAAGGGCCGTTTTGAAAAGGAAGAACCTTCTGACAAAGAAATCCAGGATAAAATAAAGGCTACGCTGGCCAAGCTCAGTGGAGGCAAGAAGAAAGGCGGAGGAGCTAAGTACCGAAGAGAGAAGAGATCTGCTATCGCCGAAGCAAAAGAAGAGCAAATGCTTCAGGAGCAGGAGGAATCAAAAGTACTTAAGGTAACTGAGTTCATTGCCGCCAATGATCTTGCTTCACTTATGAATGTATCGGTTAATGATGTAATCTCTACCTGTATGAGCCTGGGGATGTTCGTCTCCATTAACCAGCGTTTGGATGCAGAATCCATTACTGTAATAGCAGATGAGTTTGGTTACAACGTTGAGTTCACAACCACCGACGACGAAGCCGATGTCGTAGAAGAAGAAGATTCTGCGGAAGATCTTGATGAACGAGCGCCCATTGTAACGATCATGGGACATGTAGATCACGGAAAAACCTCATTGCTGGATTATATACGAAGTTCTAAGGTAACAGCGGGGGAAGCTGGTGGTATTACTCAGCATATTGGTGCTTATGACGTGATGACAGACAGCGGCAACAAAATCGCATTTCTTGATACTCCAGGTCACGAAGCGTTTACTGCTATGAGGGCTCGGGGCGCAAAGGTTACCGATATTGTAATTATAGTGGTAGCCGCCGATGATGATGTAATGCCCCAAACCAAGGAAGCCATTAATCACGCGCAGGTGGCAGGTGTTCCCATTGTCATTGCCATCAATAAAATTGACAAACCAAACGCCAATGCCGATAAGGTAAGAGAGTCATTATCTGCAATTAACATATTGGTGGAAGAATGGGGAGGAAAATACCAGAGTCAAGAGATTTCCGCTAAAACGGGCCAGGGAGTTGAGGAACTTCTTGAAAAGGTCTTGCTGGAAGCAGAATTACTAGAGTTAACAGCTAATCATAAGAAAAAAGCAGTCGGAACGGTAATAGAAGCTTCCTTAGATAAAGGAAGAGGTTACATTGCCACGCTTTTGGTACAAAATGGGACCATGAACATTGGAGATGTTATTTTGGCCGGTGCGTTTTATGGGCGGGTAAAGGCTATGTTCGATCATAAGGGTAAAAAGCTCCAGGAAGCAGGCCCGGCTACACCTGTATTGCTCTTAGGTCTTGATGGAGCACCTCAAGCTGGTGACAAATTTAATATAATGGATTCTGACCGGGAGGCGCGTGAAATTGCTGCCAAACGGGAGCAAATTATTCGCGAGCAAAGCATACGGACCAAAAAACATATTACCCTGGACGAAATTGGGCGAAGACTGGCAATAGGCTCATTTAAAGAACTAAATGTTATTGTAAAGGGTGATGTTGATGGTTCCGTAGAGGCTTTATCAGATTCTTTACTAAAATTAAGTACAGACGAGATTCAAGTAAATATAATTCATAAAGGCGTTGGTCAAATTTCAGAATCGGATGTTCTTTTGGCCTCCGCATCTGACGCCGTTATTGTAGGTTTTCAAGTTCGTCCGTCTGCTCAAGCCAAGAAAACAGCAGAAAACGAGGAAATTGAAATTCGTCTATACTCTATAATCTATGATGCTATTAATGACGTTAAGGATGCCATGGAGGGCATGCTTGACCCTGAAGTTGAGGAGGTTATCGTTGGTAACGTAGAAGTTAGAGAGGTATTCAAAATCTCGAAGGTGGGAACCGTAGCAGGCTGCATGGTTACCGATGGATATATTAAGAGAAATAATCCGATTCGTCTGATTAGAGATGGTATAGTGGTCTATTCTGGTGAAATGGGACAATTAAAACGCTTTAAAGAGGACGTTAATGAAGTTAAAAATGGCTATGAGTGCGGAATAAGCATTAAAAACTTCAACGACATTAAAGTAGGTGACGTAGTCGAGAGTTACGAAGAAAGAGAAAGTAAACGTACTCTCTAGAGCGGATAAAAGAGCTTTTTTACAGAAACAGAATACTTTTGGTTAAAACATACGATCAAAAGCGTCTTTTTTTTTCTAAAAAGAATGTAGAAATTTAGACAGTAATTTTTAACTTGGGCTTTAATCAAGGCTAATAAAAACTTACTTAAGACTTACATCTGAAAAATTAAACCATGGAAGAACCTTCACTACAATCCTACGAAGCCTGGAACACGTGGGCGCAATACATTGCGTTTATTCTGGCTGGGCTGTCGGTTTTAATCTTTTTGGGTCACCTTTTAAAGTTGGCGGCTACAAGCGATTCTAAAACAAAATATGATTACATAAACAGAGCTGAGATTAATATTCTGATGTCTTCTGCTGTTATTCTGATCATTGCAGGTGGTTTTTTCGCAAATGCAAATATCACCGAGGTTACTGTGCTTTGGCTGTTTGTTAGGGTTTTCGTTACCGTGTCAATGGGTCTAATCATAGGCGTAATAGTTCAAAACCTATTAAAATTCTATTATCCTTTTTACATAGAAAAACGACTTAAGAAATTAAGATATAAACCACGAATTTCACCCAAATCAGGTAAGCCTATGAAGCTTCTTAGTGAAGAAGAAGAGGATGTTTACTTAGATGAAGGTATGCAAGCGGAGGAAGATATATTCTCAGTTGATTATGATGTTTGGGTGGATGAAGAAACCGGATATACAAAAATAGAGAAATATGCTGGTCACCTACATGCACTTCGGTGTCCTGAATGTAATTATCAAACCTTTAAGGTGGTCAAAGAAGAAATACTACAAGCGCCTAGTTCTACTGAAGAAGGTGAATTATTAAAGCACTTCGATTGTAGCTACTGTGGCTATAAAGCGAAGAAAAACTACAAAATCGCAATGCTTCAAGAGGCCGGAAACGAAGCAGCCGCCTCGAGCTAAAATTTTCAAGATACATTTTAAAAGGCTTCCAAATGGAAGCCTTTTTTGTTTACCTACATTATCAAGCATGATCATATATAAATTTGGAGGCACTTCTGTTGGGTCTCCGGAGCGAATGCATAAGGTAGCTCGCTTAATCACCAGAACAAATGAGCAAAAGATCGTTGTGCTCTCCGCTGTCTCGGGAACAACCAATACACTAGTAGAAATAGGAGAACTGCTAAAGTTTAGAAAAGAGGGTATCGCGAAAAAAATAGTTCAAGATCTTAAAGAAAAATACACACAATTTATCCAGGAGTTGTTTGCGACCGAAGCAGGAAAATCCGGCGCGCAAAAGTTAGTGGACAAGTACTTTTCTCAAATGAATACTCTGGCAACGATCCCTGATTTTAATGAGGGTAATAACAAAACCCTGCTGGCCTTTGGAGAGCTACTCTCCACCCACTTGTTTCATCATTACCTAAATGAAACTGGTATTGACAACATAGTATTACCGGCCTTAGATTTTATGAGTATTGATGAGGAAGGTGAACCAGAAATCGAAAAAATCACTAAGAATCTGGCACATCTGCTTAATGATACGAATTCACCGATCTATATAACACAAGGGTTCATTTGTAGAAACTCAGAAGGAAAAACGGATAATTTGAAAAGAGGAGGAAGTGATTATTCAGCTTCCTTAATTGGCGCAGCCGCCAGAGCTAAAGAAGTTCAGATCTGGACAGATATTGACGGGATGCACAACAACGATCCTCGGATAGTGGATGAGACGTATCCTGTTGGAGAACTAACCTTTGATGAAGCTGCAGAACTAGCTTATTTTGGAGCTAAAATATTGCATCCTTCTTCGATACTACCCGCTCAAAAATATAACATTCCCGTACGACTAAAGAGCACAATGAACGAAGTAGCTGAGGGTACTTTAATAGGCAGTAGTTCCAAAAGTTCTGACATAAAATCTATTGCCGTGAAGGATGAAATCACTGCCATAAAGATCAAATCAACCCGAATGCTTTTAGCGCATGGCTTCTTGAAAAAAGTATTTGAAGTGTTTGAGAAGTACAAGACGTCCATTGACATGATCACAACCTCAGAAGTAGCTATATCACTGACTATTGATGATAGTAGCTACTTGTCTGAAATCACTGATGAATTATTACCCTTTGGAACGGTTGAAATTGATAAAAATCAATCAATAATATGTATTGTAGGGAACATGGTTTCTGAGAAAAAAGGTGTATTAAAGAAGATATTTGATTCAATTCCTGATATTCCTATTAGAATGGTATCCTACGGAGGAAGTCGAAATAATATTTCAATCCTAATCAGCACAAATTTTAAAAACGATTGTCTTGTACAACTGAATTCTGGATTGTTTAATACAAAAGCCTAAATTAGGTTAAAAGAAAGTCTCTAGGTGGAAAACTCCCTTTGTGAAGAAAAGAACTATCGCGCCAGTTACGAAGAGCATGCTAAAAGATTAAGGAACTTCCTCTATTATAAATGTGGGAACCTGGCACAAGCCGAGGATTTGATGCATGACGCATTTATAAGACTTTGGAAGAACTGTAAAAAAGTTCTTTCTAATAGCGTAAGATCGTTTCTGTTTACAACAGCAAATCGACTTTTCTTGAACACGGTTGAGCATGAAAAAGTGGTGTTAAATTTTGAAAAAAACACACTCCCTAAAAATGAAAATAATACACCAGAGTCTGTCATAAGAGAACAAGAATTTAAAAAGAGGTTAGAAGACGCCATTGCTGCTCTCCCTGTGAGTCAAAGAGAAGTGTTTTTACTGAACAGGATTGAAAAAATTTCCTTTGACGAAATTGCTGAAATTCAAGGTGTGAGTGTAAGTGCGGTGCACAAAAAGATCTATAAAGCTCTTAACAAGTTGAAGAGCAGTGTAAAAGAATTGCAGGAACGAAAAATTTAAAAAACTATTGTTAAAAGGGGTGGTAAAATAATGCCTCTAACTGTTTTATAGTTGTATGAGCCGATCAGATGAAAAGGAAGACAAAGTAATTCGCTGGCTTGAAGATTCTATATCTGCCCAAGAATTAGAATCTTTGAAATCAGATAGCGATTTCGATACCTACGATAAAATTATCTCAGAAGTAGATGCTTGGGAACTACCTGACCTGGACGTCGCAGTCTCATACGACAGTTTAAAACAGAAACTACCACATGCCAAAGTTGTCAAATGGTATCAAAGTACATCATTAAAAATAGCTGCCTCCTTTACACTCATTGCTTTATTGGTTTCTTACATAATTCTTTGGGATACCGATCAGGAGTTTAGAACCGGAATAGCTGAAACCAAAGAATTTATTTTACCTGATTCATCCAAGGTTGTTTTAAGACCACAATCGTCCATAAAATTTGACGAAGATACCTGGACTACTGAACGCTCTATCGAATTGCAAGGCAGAGCTTTTTTCGATGTGAATAAGGGAGTGCCGTTTACAGTTTCCTTCGATAAAGGGTTGGTAAAAGTAATCGGAACCTCTTTTGAAGTTACCTCAATGACTAATTTGAAAGAAGTTGTCTGTTATTCTGGTAGAGTAAGAGCTATGCTTTCAGGCTTTGCTCAAGAGCTTACCAAAGGCCAGGGACTGGTGGCAATAAATGAAACGGCGCCAAAATCAATAAATACCACGAACAACTGGGCAAAAAATAAGGTCTATTTCCGGCAGGCGCCTCTATCGGTTGTGCTAAGAAGTCTCGAATTACATTTTGACATTACGATAAAACCTCAAGAAGTAAATACCAATCGAACGTTTACAGGAGCCTTTGTAATTGACAACGTCGATGAAGCACTTGATATGGTCTTAGAAACTATGGATATCGACTATGAAAAAATTAATGAAACGGTTACTTTGCGTTAAACCGTTTCAGAATTGTTAAAACACTTCTTATTGATACTGATTACGCTTTGTATAGCCTCTAAAGCGTATAATCAAGTTAGCTTCGAATCAGAACTCAATCGTATAGAAGCTGAATACAAAATCAGTTTTTCATATGCAGATGATATCATAACTGGTCTTAAATGCGAACCACTTACTCTTGTAGATCTCCGAACGGATCTTGCAAGGCTATCAGAGCTCAGTGGCTTCAGATTCAGCTTGCCAAAAGAGGGTATTGTTACAATTAAGGCGGTTTCCAGAGATTATTGCCTTAATATCTTTGATAACGAATCAAAAGAAGGATTACCAGGTGTTCAATTAATCATAAACAATAAACCCACTAACACCATATCCGATGGTTCCGGAGAGTTACTATTCTCGACTAAAACCTCTCTATTAACCTCTATATCATTAAGGTTTATAGGATATAACAAAAAGAGTATAAGGCTTTCTAACCTGAACACTACAGATTGCAATACCACTCTTCTTGAAATTTCTACGAAAACATTAGACGAGGTGGTGGTAAACTATCTAAGTAGTGGAATTAGCGCCTCCATGGATGAACACAGCTTACAAATCGATTCTAAGTCATTGGCCTTATTGCCCGGAGAAACTGATGGAGACGTATTTCTGGCGTTAAAAAGTTTACCTGGTATAAGCTCTCCAAACGGAAAAGCAGGTAACCTCCATGTTCGTGGAAGCACAACGGATCAAACACTCGTGCTTTTTGATGATATTCCCATATACCATAAGGGTCACTATTTTGGAGCGATATCTCCATATAATCCGTGGGCTATTGAAAACATCAATGTGTATAGAAGCGGTTTCGGAGCCGAAATTGGAGGACGAGTAGGGGGTGCTATTACCATGAAGAGTTCCCAAAAAATACCAGAACGTGCCACTTACAAATTAGGTTTAAACACCTATTACGGCTCGGCTTTTGTAAAAATTCCGGTTTCACCACGAATCGCTGTTCAAGGAGCCATACGGAGTACATACACCCCTAGCTGGAATTCTCCAAAGTTAGAAGCTATTAACACCATGGTGTTCGAACCTTCAATTACCAGTTTGGCTGAAAATGACCCAAACCTAGAGGTAAGGCAGGATGACTTTTCATTTAGGGACATCAATTTAAGTGGTACGATAGACTTAGATAATCACCAGTTATTCGTAAGTGTTTTGGATATCAGTAATGATCAAGATGTGGAAATAGAAGAGCAAAACGGCACTCTGCAAGATCGGATTTACGACCTCGTTAATCGAGGTATAAATCTTAAATGGCAAGCCTCCTGGAACCCAAGCCTTCATTCAAAATTTTCGTTTACCCGATCATCTTATAATTATCAGTCTTCAGTCGTTATCAATCAAAATAATACATTAGAAGAACAGAATTACTTTGAAAATAATATTGACGATACCATCCTGAAACTTGTTTTGGAAAAGAATGATATCAGTGCGGTTATGAGTAAATTGAATTTTGGATTTGAGCTAAATCAGTTTGAAACTCTGGATGTAAATAGAGGGGATGACAACGACCCTGTACTGATTAATGAAGATGGTGCTGTTAATAGCCTGTTTGTCAAATCTAAATTTACCTTTTCTGAACGGCTATCTACTAACATCGGAATTCGTACTAATTTGTATTCTGTTACAGACGACCTAGTATTCGAGCCTCGAATTTTCTTAAACTATTTTATCGATGATAATTTGATGTTAAAGTCAAATTTTGGATTTTACAGTCAATACATTAACCAGCAAATCTACTTCGATTTTGATGATATAAGAGCAGAAAACCTTATTTGGAGGCTTGCAAACAATGAAAGGCTCGTAGTCCAAAGCAGACAAACAATGGCCGGATTTATTTGGGAAAAACAAGGTGTCCTGATAGATTTTGAAGGGTACACCAAAAAAGTAAGTGACCTTACAACGAATAATCCCAGACGTAGTATGCGTGACCCATCGGCCTTCGTTTCCGGCGACCTGCGGATTTATGGTATCGATTTTTTGCTCAAGAAAAACTGGGGGGCTTTAGATACCTGGATTAGCTACACATTTACAAGCACAGACATGGATTTTAAGCAACTCAATACACTTAGTTTTATTACTTACTATGATCAGCCGCATACATTTAACATTACGGGCACTCTACCGTGGAAAAACTGGGACTTTTCCCTAGGATGGTCGTATTCTTCTGGAATTCCAAACTATTTTAGAACTGACTTCTTCCCGGATCCCGGACCATTAGAGCCTGAACAAGGGCCACCTGAACCAATACCCTCCGAAAGCAACGAAGGAAGATTTCCGGAGCAACATCAATTGGACTTGGCAGCGGTATATGAAATCAATTCAAGTAAAGGCTGGAGCGCAAGTATTGGGCTATCCTTGCTGAATATTTATGATCGCGAAAATCTCATCGAGTTAACCAGCTTCATGAGAGGTCAGAATAGCTCAATAGAGGAGCGCTACGGTATAGGTTTTGCTCCTAATGTTATGGTTACTGTTTCGTGGTAGTCATTCATAGTCTTCCTTAGACCATCTAATGATCTTTCAATGATTTTAAAAATCACCAGCCCAAATAAAGTTATTAACACTATCCAAGGGAATGGATCTTGTGGTACATTGCTCTCTGGCTTATGCTTTGAGGTAGTAACGTGATCTGTAGAAAACTCAACGGAATGTTCTGAACTTATTGGGGTTTCCGTTCGTCTAGCATGAGCGTTAATTGAGAAAACAACTAAGAATACGATAATTAGAAATTTCATTATTTAATAATTTAGTTTTGATTCGTAAATGGATCTGACCATTTTTCGTCAGAGTAAATATTCGATCCGGATAAGGTTTTTATAAAGGCAACAATGGCTTCCTTCTCCGTCTCAGTGAGGTTTAAGTTTTGACCCATATTTCCAGGACCGCGTAGTCTATTATCAAGGTTATTATTTGATGGGTCTACATCTATTTCGTTATAATGATCCATAACCTCAAGCATTGTACTGAGACTGCCATCATGCATAAGTGATCCATTCAAATCACCTTCTGCATTGAAAATATCTCGTAAAGAAGGCGCCCGGGTAACTGTCAGATCTAACGCCAAAGGATCCCCGGCAACACTTACGATTCCGTTATTTCGAGAGTCAGGATCAATCGAAAACCCGGGAGCAGAATGACAAGCATTACAACCAGCCCCTCCTCGACCTGGGGGAGCCATAAATAACTCCTTTCCTAAATTCTCAAGCTCGCCGAAATTCGAAAAGTCATTATTCAGGTTGTTTGATATACTTAACCCTTGATCATATCTGGAATCAAATGATTGAATACTTCTAATGAATTGACCTAAGGCTTGTTGCATACGTTCTTCTGTTATATCAGAGTCGCCGAAGGCAATGGTGAACAAGCCCGAGTAGTACTGCAGGTTTTCCAGCTTTACGATAAGGTCTTCAAAACCAGGATCACCATTGCTCCCACTAAAACCCATTTCAATATGATCTCTAATGGGCTGTGTGGTTTGATCTTCAAGTGAATTGGCCCTTTCGTCCCAAAAGAATCTTCTCTCTTCAGAGAATCTGGTATTCACCAAGCGCATAGAATGGCGACCAGTGAACCCATTAACCCCTTGACTCACTAGGTCAGTATCTCCAAACGCATTCTCCTGCTTATGGCAACTCGCACAGGATATGGTATTATCAATCGAAAGATTCACATCATAAAATAAGACTCTCCCTAGAGTTGCTCCTTCGTCTGTTATGGTATTAGCACCTGTGTTGTCACTATCAATGTAGTCTGGAATACTTTGGGCGGAATAATTATAGAGATTATTAAAGTCGATACTTCCTCCGAAAGTGTTTGATATGGACGTCGGTGTTAAATCAACGGGTTCGACTGTTTCATTATTCGTACCACACGAAATGAATATCAGCGAAACCGAGAAAAATACATAATTCAATAGTCTGTTCACCTCTTTGGGATTGTTTAGAGGTAAAACCGGTAAGTCAGGAATTATACCACCCCCCTGTGGCGAAAAACTTTAAATATGTGCTCTACATGAGAGCAAAGAAGACAAGCCACACAATTAGAAGAAGTGGCAAGAGAAATGGAATTGAAAAACGGATTATGTATCCAAAAAACGAAGGCATTTTAATACCAATCTGCTCCGCAATTGACTTAACCATAAAATTAGGCCCGTTCCCGATATACGTAAAAGCACCAAAGAATACCGCCGCAACAGATATGGCCTTAAGGTCTAACACAGAACCAGGAAATCTCCCGCCATCAGCAAAAGCTACAACATCTGCCATATTCAGAATAGAGCCTCCGCCTGCCGCCAGAGCTGCCGTCAAAAAGTTAATATAAGTTGGAGCATTGTCCAAAAAGCCTGAAAGAATGCCTGTACCCCAATAAAGTGTATTATGATTGATTAATTTAGACCCCTCTGGAGATGCAGCAAAACCGCCAACAAGCTCCAATGCAGGCATCATGGTACCAAAGATGCCAACGAAAATAAATGCTACCTCACGAATCGGCTCAAAGCTGAATTCGTTACCTTGAATAGCCTCTTTTTTGGCGAATTTAAATGAGGAAAAAGCCACCCCAAACATGATCAACTCACGAAGGAAAGAAAACTTCTGACCATCATAATGGATAGCTGGTACCCAGCCAAGCACATTAGGATCAAGGAATACGGAGCATATCACTACCGCTAGCCAGATAAAATTCCTGGCGCCTACAAGTGACAATTTATTTGAATATTCTACCTCTTCTTCAAGAATGTTCCCTCCCTTATTCCTTTTATCAAAGAAGTAAAAAACTAAAGCTAATAATAATATACCTAGCACCCATGGTAAGAAATTATGGGTTAATGTCCAGAAAAACGGCACTCCTTTTAAAAACCCGAGAAATAGTGGCGGGTCGCCTATGGGTGTCAAAGACCCACCGACGTTACTCACGATAAAAATGAAAAATATAATATGGTAAGCTCGAATTCTGGTTTTATTCAAGCGAATAAAGGGTCTTATCAAGAGCATTGAGGCACCTGTAGTACCAATTAAATTTGCGATAACGGCTCCAAATAATAATATAATAACATTAGCTACAGGGGTTGCTTTTTTGTCAATATCAATCATGATACCACCTGAAGCTATGTAGAGCGATGCTAAAAGTGCAATGAACTGAACATATTCTGCTAAGGCATGAATAGGACTGTGGGTATTGTGGAGTACGAATAAATAATAAGAAACCACTAAGGCCGCTAAAGCTATGGCCACTTTAGGGTAGTTCTTGTGCCAAAAGTGTTCATAAAAAAGCGGCCCTGTTGCAATCATTAATAATAGAAGCACAAATGGTATTACAGTCCAACCGGGAGGAGCGTGATGAGACTCACCATCCGATTCGGCACCAGATGTTGAGTCAGTATCAAATACAGTAACAGGAGATTTAGAGTTATCCACAGCTTCCAGAGGTTCCGCCAAAACGTTATGAGTGGAAAACGTGATTAATAATACAACAAGAAGCCTCACAAACACTTTACTCACACAATGGTTTTGAGTAAAATAGTATAATTAAAAAGAAATTCACAAATAGTTTGGCTCAGACCTAAGATAATTACCAATAACACTTTTAGTAATGACCTGGCGAGTCCTCAAACAAGCTGATTCAAGGCAATCTCAAATGAGGTCTTAGCCAAATTTATCTTTGTGTTATTTTTATCATAGGTGCTTTGAAGGGCTTTTTTTATGGTCGCTGAAGTATCTGTGAATATTTCTTCATCATCAAGACTTACTTCGTTCTCCATTAAGTAGGCAAATACCCTGGCCATTCCACAATTCGCGATAAAATCAGGTATTACAGAAAACCTTTGGTCAGCATATAATCCTGTGGGACCGAAAAAGATCTCAGGATCAGCAAATGGCACATTGGCACCACAAGAAAATACCTCTAATTGACACGCCATCATCCGATCTATCTGTTGCTTGGTAATAAGTCTGGAAGCCGCTGCCGGTATGAAGATCTCAAAATCCTGGTCCCAGATGAGATCATCTACTTCTTTAAAGCTGATGGCCTCCTGAGATTGCAATTTATTTCCTTTGCGGCTTAAAAATAATTCTCTTATCTCTTCTTTTGAATAACCATTAGGATTAATCAGCCCTTGCTCTTTGTCAATGATGCCGATAATTCTAACTCCCATTTGAGACAGGTAAAATCCGGCGGCCGCACCCACATTACCCCAGCCCTGAATAACCGCCCGTTTTTCTGAAATTGTGCCTCCCCAAAGGTCATAATAATGCCTTACTGCCTCAGCAACTCCAAAGCCTGTCACCATATCTGCTACAGTATATTTCTTGGGCACAGAAGGAGAATAAGTATCATCCTCAAGTACTTTTATCACTCCCATTCTCAGTTGCCCGATTCGGTTTATGATCTGGGCTTCATTGGGCTGAAAATGGCCATGAAAGACTCCTTCTTGCGGATGCCAGACTCCCACGTCCTCGGTTATAGGAATTACTTCCTGAATCTCATCCACATTTAGATCGCCACCAGTTCCATAATAGTATTTGAGCAATGGTTTGACCGCAGCAAACCAACGCTTAAGTACTCCATCTTTACGAGGGTCCGTAGGGTCAAAGTTTATTCCTGATTTTGCACCACCTATACGAGGTCCAGATATAGTAAACTTGACCTCCATAGTTTTTGCAAGGGATTCCACTTCGTGCTTGTCAAGGCCTTTTCGCATTCTGGTACCCCCACCAGCCGCTCCCCCACGGAGTGAGTTAATTACCACCCAACCTTCAGCTTCTGTACGGGAGTCACTCCACTCGAATACGATTTCAGGTTTTTTATTTTCAAATTTCTGCAGTAACTCGCGCATTTAAAGGTTCGTTTGAAGTGGTCACAAAACTACAAAAAAGGTGAACCTGAAATACTCCACAACTTGAATAACTATGCTTAGTTTTACGACCGATTCTTGAAAGCAGAATATGGATTTAACCATTGATATAGGTAATACAAACGCAAAAATTGGTGTTTTTCTCAAAGACGAATTAATATCTAGACGTGATGGGATTACGCACGAGAGTCTAGTGAATATCTTTAACGAATTCCCCATTAAAAGGGCAATAGTGAGTAGTGTAGGCAAGGACACTGTGCACTTTGTGAACCGGTTAAAGGCTATTGATCCAATCATTATCCTGACAAATGAAACTTCTCTTCCAATAAAGATAGACTATGATACTCCCGAGACACTTGGACGTGATCGCATAGCCGCTACCTGTGGAGCTCAGGCTCTTTTCCCAAATGAGAACTGCCTGGTCATTGATTGTGGAAGTTGTATAACTTACGATGTATTATCCCGCGACGGTACTTATCAAGGAGGCGCTATTACACCTGGTCTGAACATGCGTTTTAGATCATTAAATACTTTTACTTCCAATTTACCGTTGATACAACCTGAAGAAAATGTAGCTGTGGTCGGAAAGAGCACGAAACAGTGTATCCAGAGTGGTGTAGTTAATGGCATAATAAGTGAAATGGAAGGACAAATTCGTCGCTTATCTCACGCCTTTCAACCATTAAAACTGGTTATGTGCGGAGGCGACACTTATTTTTTTGAAAACAAGGTTAAAGCTCGCATATTTGCAGCCCCCGAATTGGTTTTGAGAGGATTGAATAGGATTTTACAGCACAATGCTTAATAAAAATACAGTTTTTACGTTGGTGGTATTTTTGTCACTTATGGTCACAACTGCGTTTGGTCAAACTAGTAAATCTCCGTTTAGCTCTCAAGGTATAGGTGATTTATATGATATGGGTTTGGCACATAATCGTGCTATGGGTGGTCTAGGTATTAGTAACGTATCGTATTGGCACCTTAATAACATTAATCCCGCACTTTTGCCATATAACTCCCTAACTGTTTTTTCTGCTGCCTTTATCGGTGAAAATAGGTCCGTTGAGAATAACATAGGGTCTGAGTCAAATGGAAGTGGTAATTTAGGTTATTTAGCCATAGCTTTTCCTGTGAAGCCGGGTAAATGGACAACCTCGGTAGGTCTAATGCCCTATTCGAATGTAGATTACGAATCTCAAGACACCGTAAATGTTGTTGGTGCTGTTAATGGAGAAAGAGCATTGAAAGTTTCAAGCGGTTCAGGTGGTCTTAATCAATTCTATTGGGCTAATGGGTATGCCATCAACAAGAATATACATGTAGGCCTGAGAGCAGCTTATATTTTTAGTAACATTGAGTCCGATGTAGCCTTTGATCTGTTGGAAGGAGGAGGAACATTTATACGAGGCCAAAACGAGCGGGTTTCTGTTTCTGATTTTCTATTTTCTGGAGGACTAGCCTTCAAAAAAGACTCTATTTTTAATAATAAAATTCAGTTAAGACTGGGACTGACCTACGATTTCGGGGCTGAACTAAATGCGGAAAAATTCATAAGTACTGAACAAAGGACGTTGGATATCCCCATTTTAAGGGATTCGCTGGAAGATATTAGAGGATCAATAGAAATTCCTCAAGCAATTGGAGTAGGTATTTCACTTAATAATACGACCAAATGGGCAGTGGGCTTAGACGCTAAGTTTCAAAGGTGGTCGGACTTTCGGAATTTTGACGGCTCAAACGAGAATCTCGGAGATCAGGTAAGAGTTGTTCTCGGGGGAGAGCTCACACCGGACCCAACGTCCGTAACCAGTTATTTTAAGAGGGTGAGCTACAGGTTTGGACTTTCTTACGAAAATAGCCCTTATCAAGTGGCTGATTTAGAGGGTCAGTTCAATCAGGTTAATGACTTTGGCATTAATCTTGGATGGACGATGCCGGTAAGCAGAATTTCTAATTTAGACTTTGCATTTACCTACGGCATTCGAGGTAATGTTGATAACACCATCATAAGGGAACAATATTTTAGATTCCATTTAGGCGTGACTTTTAACGATCAATGGTTTATTAAAAGAAAATATAACTAAGGAAGTGTTTTTAACTATGAAATTAATAATAATGAAGAGGATATTACTTGTGACAGCGTTTATGCTGCTGGGCTACATGACATATTCCCAGTGTGGAGATTGGAAATTCCCGGAAGATAAATCAACTTTTGATGAAAAAAATGTTCTATACAACGATGCGCTGAGAGCTAAAGATTTTAAAGGAGCACAAAATCCTCACATGTGGATCTTACAGAACGCCCCCGATGTAAACGATGCCATTTACATTAATGGTGAGAAGATATATAAAGGCCTCGCCGATGCAGAGAAAGATGCGGAGCGTAAGAAGGTGTTGGTTGACTCATTAATGCTGATGTATGATATGCGCTTAGAGTACACTCCTTGCGGAAAAGAAGCAGACATCGCGGCCAGAAAAGCATATAACGCCTATCGTTATAATGTGAGAAACAAAAGCGAGTTAGAAAATATACTAAAGCTTTATGACCAGGCCTATCAACTTAATGGCAATAAATTGCCCTACTACATGCTGCTTCCTTATATGAGTGTAGTACAATATAATGTCAAATACAAAAAGAACCTTTCAGAAGATCAAATTTTGGATCATTACGATAAGATCATGGGTGTAGTAGATTACCAAATCGCTAACGAAAAAAGTTCAGACCGAGTTGAAAAGCTTAAAGGTTACAAAAGCTCCATCGATGGAATATTGGTAGGCCTTGTCAATATTGATTGTGACTTCGTTAAAGCCAAACTAGCTCCAAAATTCAAGGAAGATCCTACAAATCTAAAAATGGCTAAAAAGATTTTCGGATTCATGCTCAATGGTAAATGTACTGATGATCCTCTCTGGTTAGAAACAGGCGAGGTGATTTTAGCCAACGAACCCGATTATGGTATTGCAAAAGCTTTAGGAGTGAAGTTTAAAGCTGCTAAGGAGAATGATAAAGCTCGACAGTATTTTACACAGGCATTAGAAATAACTGACGATCCAGCTAACAAAGCTGATATGTACATTCAGTTGGGTAATTTAAGGTCAGGATCTGGAGCTAGAGATTTGTATAGAAAGGCACTCGTTGCCGATCCCAGTAAGAAAGAGGCATATGCAGCCATTGGTTATTTGTATTATGGAAGTTTCGATACGTGTGCGGGCAAAGAAGATTGGGTTAAAGATAGGGCCATATTCATAGCCGCTTACGACAAATTCAGGCAGGCAGGGAATACCTCAATGATGGCAAAAGCTAAGGAGGCATTTCCATCGAAGGAAGAGGTATTTACTTATAACTACAAATCCGGAGATAAAATCTCTGTTGGCTGCTGGGTAGGAGAAACGGTAACTATCCAAACTAGGGATTAAATTATAACTTCAAAAGCTTGGGCCATGGCAGTCAACCATGGCCTTTTTTGATTCTTAGCCATGATGAAGAGCTTTATGCACATCTTTTTTATTTCCGCTTTGTCTTTAGCGGTCATAGGTTGTGGTAATCCCGATCAGGGAATTGAAGAGATTCCAACCTACAGTGGTGCTATTCAGCAAGCGGAAGATATGGTGCTTTATCACAGCGAAAATGCTGTTGTAAAAAATAAGCTCGTTACATCAAAATTTCTTGAATATGCAAATGGGGATAGAGAGTTTCCTGAAGGCCTGTTCTTTGAATTTTATGATGAATACGGCAAAATTACATCTACTTTAAAAGCTAATGAGGCTTACTATTTCAAAGAAGAGGACAGATGGCGCGGTCGGGGTGATGTGGAAGTAAAGAATATCGAACAAAACCAAAAACTTGAAAGTGAAGAGCTTTTCTGGAAACCTAAGGACGAGCAGATATCGACAGAAAAATTTGTGACTATAACACTACCCGACAAGATCCTATACGGCGAAGGCCTAACCGCTAAGCAGGATTTCTCCTCTTATCTCATTAAAAAACCTCAGGGTACATTTGACATTGAAGAGTAGACTTATACCCACACTAGTACTCTCACTCACTGTAGCACTATTCGTAATCGGTGTTCACCAGACCATGACTCTGGGCCTGACCTATTCTTATTGGATTTTCATGTTATGCGTGAGTCTACTATTTTTATATAAGCTCATTAAACCAAAAGAGCAGAAAAAGCCCTAATGGATATCGTACTAATTTTATCAATCCTCGCAACGCTTTTGTCCTCAGCTTTTTTTTCAGGGATAGAAATCGCCTTTGTGTCGGCTGATAGATTACATATAGAGCTTCAGGGCAAGAAGGGCATCTGGCCGTCAAGAATAGTTACAAAATTTGTCAAAAACCCTTCGCGGTTCATTGGTACGACACTGGTAGGAAATACGTTGTCATTGGTTCTCTATGGTATTTTCATGGCCAAGCTTTTAGACCCGCTCATAAGACAATTCATAAGAACCTACCTCCCGGAGGTTTGGCTTAATGATCCAACAGTACTTATTTCACAGACGATCTTATCTACACTATTGGTGCTTTTTACAGCAGAGTTTTTACCAAAGAGTATATTTTTAATTAATCCTAACCGAATGCTCAACATTCTGGCTATTCCTATGGACCTGGTGTATAGATTGATATACTATCCACTGGTAGCCCCAGTAGTATCCTTTTCAAAACTCGTGATTACTAAAATACTTCGACTCGAATACAAGGAAGATCAACCGGTTTTTGGACTTACAGACCTGAATGAATATATCAATAAAACAATTGTCTCCAGCGAAGAAACTAATATTGAGGTGGACACCAAAATTTTCAGCAACGCTCTTGAATTCAAGACCATCAGGGTCCGTGAATGTATGATCCCAAGAACCGATATAGTAGCCGTTGAAAATACAGACAGTATTGAAGAACTAAGGAAGGCTTTTGTAGAATCTGGCTATTCCAAGATTGTAGTGTATAAAGAGAGTATTGATGATGTTATAGGTTACTGTCACTCCTTAGAGTTATTTAAAAAGCCTAAGTATGTAGAGGATATAATAACACCTATTCCCATAGTTCCCGAAACCATGCTCGCGAACGAATTAATGATCCAGTTCATCCAAGAAAGAAAAAGTTTGGCGTTGGTGGTAGATGAGTTTGGAGGGACTTCAGGTATTGTGAGCATTGAGGACATCATTGAAGAAATCTTCGGTGAAATTCAGGATGAGCATGACGACGAAGATTATACCGAACAGAAAATAAACGAAACTACGTATCTACTGAGTGCTAGGCATGAGATTGACTATTTAAACGATAAGTACGATTGGAATCTACCTGTTGGGGAATACGAGACTTTAGGAGGTCTTATTTTGTCGGTTACTGAAGATTTACCCGAAACCGGAGAAACCATCTCTTCAGGTCCCTTCACATTTTCTATCCAGTCGATGAAAGACATCAGAATTGAAACGGTTAAACTTTTCATTGATACAGATTGGGAGGAAGAAGATTAGATTCACAGGTTATAATTACTGTTTGATATTACTCACTAACTCCTTAAATTTGCGCCTCTTTTAAATCTAGAATAGAATTTACACATGGCGTTAATCAATACTTTAAGGAATAAGATGGGCAAGGTGATTGTGGCGTTAGTAGCCGTGGCCATATTATCTTTTGTCCTTGCTGATTTACTTGGCCCTAATTCTACTTTGTTCGGTGGAAATGATACAACGGTAGGTGAGATAGCTGGCCAAACCATAAGTCTCAAAGAATTCCAAAACGAAGTTCAGCAGCGTGAAAATAATTATATACTCAATTTCAATAGAACCGCTACAGAACGCGAAAAACCAACAATAAGACAGCAGGCCTGGGATTTCCTCATCACTAAATATGCCTTTACAAAGGAATATGGAAAACTTGGTGTATCTGTACATGAGGATGAAATGTGGGATATGATGCAAGGTAAAAACATCAGCCCGGGTATTAAGCAGTCTTTCATAGACCCTAATACAGGAGAGTTTGATCGTCAGCAATTCATGCAGTTCCTACAACAATTACCTACTTTACCACAGGACGCGCAGCTACGTTGGAACCTCTTCAAGAACGATTTAAAACCTGGCAGAGAACGTCTTAAGTACGAAAACTTGATGTTGATGTCAAGCTATGCAACCGATGCAGAAGCCCAGAGAAAATACAATACCGAAACTGATGTAGCCGAAGTTAAGTATCTCTACATTCCATTCTACTCAGTTAACGACTCTTCCATTCAAGTAACGGATAGCGACTTAGAAGAATACCTTGAGGAGAACAAAGACAAATATGAAGTAGAAGAAAGCAGAAACTTAAAATACGTTTCTTTCCCAGTGATCCCGTCGTCTCAGGATTCAGCTTTTGTACGACAAGAGATGCGGGATTTAAGAGAGGAGTTTGGAACCGTAACTGATGATTCCGTATTTGCCCGCCTTAATTCTGATGGACTTACTGCTTTTGGTACTTATAACATAGGTTCATTGCCAATACAACTTCAAGGAAATGTTTCTAACCTGTCCCAAGATGATGTACGAGGGCCGTACCTGGATGCCGGCAATCTGAAGCTCTTCAAAATTTCAGAGATTTACGAAGACACGGTTGATTATGCCAGAGCCAGCCACATTCTTATCAAAGGTGAGGATGATGAGGCGAGAACTGAGGCGAGAAGAATACTTAATGAAATCAGATCAGGCGCCAACTTTGAAGATATGGCTCGCCAATATAGTACCGATCCATCTAATTCTTCAAAAGGTGGTGATTTAGGATGGTTTAAGTCGGGAATCATGGTAGACGAATTCGACGATGCTGTTTTCAATGCTAACAGTGCAGGTTTACTAAATAGAGTTGTTAAGACTCAGTTCGGTTATCACATAATAAGAGTTGATAACTTAAAAACCCGAACAGCCTACAAAATTGCGACTATTGAAAGGGAAATCTTACCAAGCGATGAAACGCGTAATATAGCGTTTAGGAAGGCCGATGAATTTGGCGCCGCAGTAGATAATTTAAGTAGTTTTGATGCAAGGGTAAGTCAAGATACACTCGTATCGGTTCCTGCAAATAAATTAGGGAAAAACGACAGAAGACTTGGAGCGCTTGGTGAAGCACGGCAGATCATTCAATGGCTATTTACAGATGCTTCTGATGGTGATGTTTCTCAAGTTTATGAACTGGATAATGAATACGTAGTAGCCGTAATGACGGACGAAACGGAAAAAGGGTATCAATCGGTTAATGAGTTGCGAAATGAATTATCGGTTAAGGTGAAAAACGAGAAAAAGGGGGACGTCATTATTAGTAAACTAAATGATATTTCTGGATCGCTTGATGAAATAGCGACTGCCTACGGAGATGACGCCGATGTATATACCAGCAGTGACCTTAAACTTACCAGTAACTCTTTACCTAGTGTTGGTTTTGATCCTAAGGCAGTTGGTCGTGCGTTTAGTCTGGAATCAGGTGAAAAAACAGAAGCGTTCTCCTCCGAGAATGGTGTATTGATCATTGAAATGCTGAATAAAACCACCGCTCCGGAAATAGCAGATTATGCCACTTACAAAACGCAAGTTTCTCAGAATTATGAAAATCAGGCAAGATATAGTATAGCCGAAGCCGTGAAGGAATTCGCCGATATAAAAGATGAACGCTACAAGTTTTATTAAGAAAATGATTTTTATATAACAAAAGCGGGCCATTAACCCGCTTTTGTTGTTTTGATACATAGCTATGGCAACGACTAAAGACTCATTCAAAGAAAAGCTTGAAAATGAATATGAATGGCCGGCTTTATACACATTTAAATTCATTGTTCCGGAACAAAAAATAAAAGAGCTGAAACAGATTTTTGAGGGTCATGAGGTTATTGAAAAGGCTTCCAGTAAAGGAAATTATGTTAGCTTGACGAGTAAAGTCATGGCTCCGTCAAGTGACTTCATAATTGAAATTTATATTAAGGCAAGTAAAATAGATGGTATTATCTCGCTGTAGCGTACTTTTTTTAAGTTCTATATTAGTTCTAGTTAGCTGCGGCAGAAGTGGCAGTGAAAAGCAAAGTATTGAGGAGATATCCTCATACGAGGATACAGCCCATCAAAATAATGACTCCCCTGCTTTTGAACGACTAGTTGAAAGCTATGAAGATCCTGATCGCGGCGTTTGGCAGAATCCTAATCTCATTATCGAGCAATTTGGAGATCTCACCGGCAAGACCGTGGCCGACATTGGCGCAGGTACAGGTTACTTTAGTTTTAAACTTGCCGCTAACGGCGCCGATGTTATTGCCATAGATATTGACGAGCAGTTTTTAGAATATATTGAAGAGCGTAAACAAGAGTTAGTAGGTCTATCTGGAAATATTGAAACCAGGCTCTCAATACCAGACGACCCCTTAATGGATCAATACGAAGCCGATTTTATTTTAATAGTTAATACCTATCATTTCTTAAACAAAAGGGATATTTACCTGTCAAAACTTCGAGCAGGTCTCAAAGAAATGGGAAAGATCATTATTGTGGATTTTAGAGCCGGAAAGCTACCGGTTGGACCTTTGGAAAAAGATAAGATTAACATTGAAATAGTGGAGGAAGAATTGAAAGCCGCCGGATTTTCCCAAATTAAGAGGGATACAAGCGCATTGAAATATCAATTTATGATCATAGCAAACCGATAAATTATGTGGATCGAAGAAGATAACAAGCTTAAGAAAACGTTTGAGTTCGAAGACTTTGTAAGTGCATTTGGTTTCATGACCAGTGTAGCGATCATTGCCGAAAAAATGAATCACCATCCCAACTGGTCTAATGTTTACAATACGGTAAGTTTCGAATTGAACACTCATGACGCCGGCGATATTGTAACCGCAAAAGATCATCAACTAGCAGCTGCAATTGACAAGCTAGCGTGAGAACTCAGCTTTATGTAGTTCCAACTCCAATTGGTAACCTAGAGGATATTACATTAAGAGCATTACGAATTTTGAAGGAGGTGGATATGATCTTAGCTGAAGACACTCGAACGTCAGGGAAACTCCTCAAGCATTACCAAATAAGTAAACCCCTGCAGAGTTACCACATTTTTAACGAACATAGGTCCGTAAATAATTTGATCCATCAGTTGCAAGATGGAAAAACAATTGCGCTAATTTCGGATGCCGGTACACCATCCATCTCTGATCCAGGTTTCTTACTAGTCAGAAACTGTCTAGATGCTGAAATAAAAATTGAATGTCTCCCAGGGGCTACAGCTTTTATCCCGGCCTTGGTAAAATCTGGTTTACCTAGCGATCGATTCAGCTTTGAAGCTTTTTTGCCACATAAAAAAGGCAGGCAAACCCGGCTTCAACAAATTGCAGAGGAAAACCGAACTATCATTTTATACGAATCGCCACATCGGCTGGTAAAATGTCTGAACCAACTTGCGGAGGTTTGTGGTGCAGAACGCCAGGCTTCAGTTTCTAGAGAACTTACTAAAATTCATGAAGAAACCATAAATGGTAACTTAAGACAACTGATAGACTACTTCAGTAACAAGACCATTAAAGGAGAAATCGTAATCGTAATTCATGGAAAGTAATTTCCGGGTAACTTTATTATTGGGTGCATCGGTAGGGCTGATCCTCCTGTCGAGAATTTACGTTCCTGTGATTTCGCTGATTGCATTTTGTCCGTTGATTTGGTTATTGGAGGGTAGTTCTAAGCAAAGGATACCCGTGGCATACTGGTTTCTGGGATCCTCAGTGATATTAACAATATCTGCATTATTTTATTTAGATGAAAAATTCCTCGCACCGATATATGGAGTTGGACTAACTATGGCCCTGTCGGTGTATCTGTTGACATCAAAATTTTCCAAAAACCGACTTGGTATTTTTACCATCCTCCTATTTTGGCTGGGTTTTGATTACTTGGTCCTTAAAGTATTACCAACGGCCTCATCTGCATTTTTATCAAGCTTTTTCGACGGTGCCCAAGCTATGGGTTGGTCCAGAACTACTGGTAATCTGGGGATAACAGTCTGGATTGTTATTTCCAACATACTTTGCTATTATGTTTTTCTCTGGCAGGATGCAATATTCAAAAAGACCATTCGGTGGATGTCTCTTATCTATGCTATAATACTTATCTCTATACCTATACTTATTAGCTCATACTTCGTTACTTATTTGGCGCCAGTAACCTTATTGGAAATGAAATCTGTTTATATGAATAGTCATATCATTGCAGATATAAGATACTCGGAAAATGGTGAATGGTTAGGAAGAACCTGCGCCTGGGTGAGTATATTGGTAGTGGTTTATGCCTTAATAAAGCGTAAAACCAAATAATCAATCATATTCCACCTAAAGTTCGTTTTTTAAGTGCATAAAAGGTGTTTCACTTGCATGAAAGAGGGAGTGCGACAAAAATTTTAACTTACAATTCAACTAAAGATTATTTTAGTCGTTATTTTTGTAAAAAAGTTACGAAATAGGGAGTTAAAATGGTGTTAGAAATACGTGTTGCTAATTTCTTTTCTATTAAAGATGAAATTATCCTTGACTTTAGAGCAGGATCCACAAAGTCAGAAAAGGCACGTTCATTAGAAGGAAATACGTTCAATTTTGATGATATCCATGTCTTGAAGACTCTAGCGATATACGGTGCCAACGCCTCCGGAAAATCAAATATCATTAAGGCTATTCGATTCTGTAATGCAATGATCTTTGAGTCCCATCTACATAACGAAAATACCAAGTATAATTTCAAACCTTTCAAATTCGATGGATGTAGTAAGAAGCCTAGCACGTATTTTATAAAGTTCGTAATGAAAGGGATCGAGTACGATTATTCATTCTGTATGGTTAAAAACGATCTATTGAAAGAGTCACTGTACTATTATCCCAATGGCAGGAGAGCGAAAATATTCGAACGGGACGAACGCAAAGGAAGGTCAAAGAAACAAGTTTATTCTTTCACGCCAGGGGTCATTAAACGTCCGATGGATGTGGCGAATAATACATCTTCTAAAACCCTCTATGTATCACGCGCAAGTCAAATGGATCGAGATATCCCAAAGGCGATGTTCCGCTATTTCAATGAAAAGTTCATTCTGAGTTACTTGAACTACAGCGTTGCACACGCATCAACATTGATTGATCAATACAAGGATAAATTACTTATAGGACTTCAACTCGCCGACAGTGATATAGTAGATTTTAAATCAAAGAAAGTGTCAAAGAAAGGTAAGAACCTACGAGCCGATTTCGTAACGGATGAGGCTTATATTGAAGATCAGAATATCGATAACCTAGAGATCAAGACCTTCCATAGTCCATCACCGAATACTCCATTTGATTTTCTTGAAGAATCAGATGGTACCAAAAAGCTGTTTTTTGTTTTACTAACAGTACTCGATATTGTAACGAATGATAAGATATTATTAGTAGATGAAATAGAGGCTTCGTTACATCCAAAGATTATTGATTACATTCTGGATATCTTTCACAGTAGTAAAGGAGCACAATTGATATTCTCTACGCATAATACAAGCTTGCTGGATTTAAGCAAACTAAGGAGAGATCAAGTATGGTTTGTCAACAAGCGAAATAACGGTTCAACTGATCTATATTCTTTGTATGAGTTCAGTGATTTTAGGGACACCATGAATTTGGAAAAGGCCTATTTACAGGGCAGGTTTGATGCAGTACCAATTATGACGAGTACCGCAGAAGAATTGGAAGAGTTGATCAATTAATAATGGCCAGTGGGAGAAGGAATTATCGGGGTAGGAAGATAAATCCAACGTATTATGTTTTCTGTGAAGGACAGACAGAAGCGGCTTATGTGAATGTGCTGAAATCACATTACCGGCTTCCATCAATTGTGATTAAATCGAAGGTGAGTGGGAGTAGTGTAAGCACAAATGAAATAGAAAAAACAATCCATAACAGGCAATCCCATGAGAAAGATAAGGTGTTTCTGATGTACGATGGAGATGTTAGAAAAGTAGTAGATCGGTTAAATGGCATTGATATAGGAATTAAGCTGATCACGATACCATGCATTGAATTGTGGTTCATGCTCCATATCAAAAATCAAACAGCAAATATTACCAGTGCTGAGTGCATTCGATACCTAGAAAATTGTTCTGGCTACAAAAAGAGTAAAATCTCAAAAAAATTAAAGGAGCATTTGACCTTAAAGATTCAACAGGCTATTGGCAGGGCTAAGGCATTGAGCAACGAAAATCCTAGCTCTACAATCTATATTATGTTAGAAGAACTGGAAGCAGCATTAAGAAAGTAGTTAAAACAATGTTATGAACCTACCTTACAGAGGTATTCAAAACCAGAGTAACAGTAAGGCAGATATTATTATAAGTGACCTGATTAATGGAAAATAGTTGAAAAATTATTTCAAAAAAATGAACAATTTAAAATCCCTATTGAACCAGGTACGATATGCGTGCATAGAAACATCAGGATTCATACAAACAGAGGCGGCCCAATTCAGTAAAGATAGCATTGAGCTGAAAGGGCTAAACGATCTGGTATCTTATGTGGATAAGCAAGCCGAGCAAAAACTGGTAAGTGCGTGTAAATCCATTCTTCCCGAGGCCGGATTCATCACTGAGGAAGGTACAGTTTCCATAAAAAGCGAAACCTATAACTGGATAATTGATCCTTTAGATGGAACAACCAACTTCACCCATGGCTTACCTGTATACGCTATTAGTGTAGCACTTATGCATGATGACGAAATAATACTGGGAGTGATCCATGAAATCAACAGAAATGAGTGCTTCTATGCCGTTAAATCAGAACCTGCGTTTTGTAATGACAAAGTGATTTCGATAGCAAACACGGAACATCTAAAGGATAGTTTACTGGCTACCGGATTTCCTTATTATAACTTCGAACAGATGTCATCGTATCTGAAAATTTTAGACGCTTTCATGCAAAACACCCATGGATTAAGAAGAATGGGTAGCGCAGCTGTAGACTTAGCCTATGTCGCTTGTGGAAGATTCGAGGGCTTTTTTGAATATAACCTCAACGCATGGGATGTGGCTGCCGGAGCATTTATTGTCCAACAGGCGGGGGGCAAAGTAACTGATTTTAGTGGCAGCCACGATTATATTTTTGGCCGCCAGATCATAGCTGGCGGACACGTACAACCACAAATGCTGGAGCTAATCAAACGGATCTGGTACGGATAGAACTAATCCGATTATTTTTAGTTATTTTATATATGCAAGAAATACTGGTCGCTTTTCTATTTGTAGGAGCACTTACATATCTCATCAGAATTGGTTACAACTCTTTAAATAAGGATAATAAGGGCTGTGCTTCCAGTTGTGCCTGTGAAAGTAAGACTAAGCCCATACAGTAGTACCTTCAGTACAGTTCTTACACATTTCAATTTCACTTCTGGATCTTAACAAGGACTCCCTAAAGGAATGATAGCTCTTTCCGTACCATAGAGATTTAAAGCTATTTTCGCTCAGGTTTCCCAGTGTATAATGAGCGTCTTTATCGAAGCAGCAGGGGATTACCCGGCCATCCCAGGTAATTACTGAACTGTGCCACATCTTCCAGCAATGGTCTAAAAGCTTACTTTTAATAGAATATTTCCCCGATGAGTTCTTTTTATACCTCGAGTACTTTTCAAGGGTTGGAATAAGGTCATTACCATTTTCAAAATCATAGATTTGAGCCGTTTTGAGGCCTACTTCATCAACGCCCAAATCTCTAGCCATTTCATGTACCTGACCTATTTGGTGCTCATTTGGCCGTACCACCAGAAACTGAAAAACCACGTGCGGCGTTTTAGACCTTAGCTTTTTCTTCCAGGCAATAATATTTCTAGTACCTTCGATCACTCTATCTAATTTCCCTCCTACCCTGTAAAGTTGATACGTCTCTTGAGAAGTGCCATCAATAGATACGATTAAGCGGTCAAGTCCGGACTCTACCGTCCTTCGAGCATTTTTATCATTTAAATAATGAGCGTTAGTAGAAGTCGCCGTGTATATATTTCGCTTAGAAGCATATTCTACAAGATCTAAAAACTGCGGGTGTAAATAGGGTTCCCCTTGAAAATAGAATAACAAATACATGAGGGTATCCTGTAGCTCGCTAATCACTTTTTTGAACAAGGTGTCTTTCAACATTCCCGTGGGACGGGTAAACGATCTCAAACCACTTGGACATTCAGGGCACCTTAGATTACATGAGGTAGTGGGTTCAATAGACAAACTTATTGGCAAGCCTCTCATCACAGGCTTTTTAGTAACCCTTGACATCAAATAACTGGACACCACCTTCGCAACGTTAATACTTCTTTTAGTATTAGCTTTTGAAATGAAATTCAGTCCGTCGGTTACGTTGGTATTCATATGAGATTCAAATCTTGCTCCTTAACAAATGAATTCCAATCAGAACAATAAAAATTATGATATGTCTGATCGACCAAATAATTTACGCTCAGTTTAGGCTGAGCCAACCAATCATTGCCAATAATAGACATTGTATGTTAATGAAACTATATAAATTCACCTTATGAAAGGAATGATTGCTCTGATATTTATAGCGTTACCCCTGTTCACACAGGGTCAAATATTATTATCCCCACAGGCAGAGATCAGAGCCATAACTGTCGGACCATACCAGGGAGAAGTGTATTCAGCTTTCGGTCATTCAGGTATTAGAGTGGTCGATCCCGTAAATAGAATCAACGCCTTTTATAACTATGGGATATTTGATTACGATCAGCCCAACTTTTACTTACACTTTGCGAGGGGCTTTCTAAACTATCGATTGGCCGTAACGGACTATGATAGGGTTCTAAATTATTACGCCTATCATCAGGATCGCTATTTTCATGAACAAATACTCAACCTGGATTCTGCCCAAAACCAAAAGCTTTTTGAGTTCCTGGTTTGGAACGCCAAACCCGAAAACATGTATTACTACTACGACTACTTTTATGACAACTGTGCTACACGCGTGCGGGACGCCATTGAAGACACCTTTGAGGGTAAAGTTGAATTTGATGGTTCATATATATCTACTGACTACACCATACGGGACTTAACGGATGTTTATCTCCCTCATCAACCTTGGGGAGATCTTGGAATAGACCTTTGTCTCGGTTTGCCTATGGACAAAAAGGCAACTCCATATATGTATATGTTTTTACCCGACTACATAGAATCAACGTTTAACAACGCTACCATTTTGAAGAATGGTAAGAAGGTGCCCTTAGTGCGCAACACAATAATCACTTATTCGCCAAAAGGCAATGTATCTATAATAAAAACGTGGATAACACCGTTGGTCGCCTTTATCGCGTTATTTGTAGTTGGCGGAATGCTCACTTTTTGGGCTTATAAAAAAGGAAAAAGTCTTTTTTGGTTTGATGCTACACTCTTTTCAGTTCTAGGTTTAGTAGGCTGGCTGCTCTTCTTACTATGGGTAGCCACCGACCACAAAGCAGCCGCAAGAAATATGAACCTGCTCTGGGCAATACCGTTTCACTTTCCTATGGGACTGTATCTTTTAAGCAGTAAGGGTAAGCGGCTCAAGGTAAAATACTTCACGGCAATCGCTATACTGATGATCTTGCTTTTATTTTCCTGGGCATTTTTACCACAGGATTTGCATGAAGCCCTTATTCCATTAACTCTGCTGGTGCTGCTCAGGTCACTCTATATTCGATATCGCCTGAGCCAAACAAACCCCGATGAATGAACTTAGAACAGAAATAGAAATTGATGCCCCAGCTTCTAAAATATGGTCGGCATTGATGGACTTCGACAGGTATCCCGAGTGGAATCCGTTCATAATAAGTATCAGAGGCAGAACTCATTTAAGGGAACGATTAGATGTGACCATTCAATCAAAGGACAGTAAGCCTATGCGATTTAAACCCAAAGTGACCTTATTTAAAAAAGATAGACAGTTCGGCTGGATGGGAAGTTTGATCATGGTTGGCCTTTTTGATGGTCATCATGTTTTTGAAATCAACCAAAAAAAAGAAGGCGGCTGCACTTTCGTGCATCGAGAGCAATTCAGCGGATTGTTGGTTCCTTTATTTTGGAATAGAATCAATACCCAAACCCGAGCGGGTTTTGAAGCTATGAATAGTGATTTGAAAGAACTGGCTGAAAAATGAATCGTATTGATAGATTATCAGCTATCCTCATTCAGCTTCAGAGCAAAAAAGTAGTTCGCGCTGTAGAAATTGCAGAACGTTTTGAAATAAGCCTTCGCACCGTTTATCGTGATATTAGAGCATTAGAGGAGGCTGGTGTACCCATAGGAGCAGAGGCAGGAGTTGGCTATTTTTTAATGGAAGGATACAGTTTACCCCCTGTAAAATTCTCAAAAGAAGAGGCCGGTGCCATTTTAATGGCCTCAAAACTCGCCGAAAAACTTACCGATCTTTCTATCAAAAAAAATCTGAATGAAGCCCTGTATAAAATAAGGTCCGCCCTAAAACTAGAAGAAAAAGATTATCTGGAAAGCATAGAAAACAGTATTGAAGTATTACCAACCTCACAATTAACAAACTCAAACTTTCCCGACCACTTTCTTTCTGACATTCAATTGGCACTCTCCCAAGGCAAAGTGGTTAATTTCGATTATTACTCGAATTATAACGATGCCTTCACGAACCGTGATGTTGAACCTTTAAGCTTATGTTATTATGCCAGACATTGGCACTTAATAGGATACTGCCGGCTTAGGGATGATCTCAGGGATTTTCGATCGGATCGAATCATGAAATTACATATTACGGAAAAAACTTTTGACCCAAAGGCCCATTCCAATTATAATGGTTACCTGGAGTCTATAATAATGGGTTCAGAGCTACAGGAGGTCCAGGTAAAATTAACCAAAGAAGCAGCTCGATTTATTAGTGAATATAAATTCACAATGGGATTCATTGAGGGACGTGTCAAAGGAGAACATGAAGAAATGAAGTTCATGACTGCAGACTTGGAAAACTTCGCACGCTGGCTACTTCAATTTAGCGATTCAGCGGAAGTTGTCTCTCCTGCTAAGCTAAAATCAAAAGTGATAAGGCTATTTGAGCGTGGAATAAAAAAGTATAAATTAACTGGTACGTTCGTTCGAGGAGTTAGTTAAATACATGGTTATTTTACTAACTTCGGGCGCTCGTCATGCTAAAGAATAAGAAGGCTGCTCTAGGATTTATTTTCATAACTCTTTTAATAGATGTAACCGGAATTGGCATAATTATTCCGATAATTCCAGACCTTATCAATGAACTTACCGGAGCCTCTGTGAGTGAATCAGCTGCGGTTGGAGGATGGCTTGTATTTGCATATGCGATTATGCAGTTTATATTTGCCCCCATATTAGGTGGCCTGAGTGACCAATACGGTAGAAGAAGCATTATTCTCATATCACTATTCGGGTTCGGTGTAGATTACATTTTTACGGCTTTGGCACCCACGCTCATTTGGTTATTTGCCGGTCGGATTATTGCGGGCATCATGGGGTCAAGTTTTACAACAGCATCAGCCTACATTGCAGACATCAGCGCGCCTGACGAACGAGCCAAAAATTTTGGTTTAATTGGTGCTGCCTTCGGATTAGGTTTTATAATAGGCCCTTCTATTGGTGGGATTTTTGGCGATTACGGCACTCGGGTTCCTTTTTATGGAGCAGCAGGTTTGGCACTAGTCAATTGGCTATATGGCTTTTTCATTTTACCAGAATCATTAGCTCCTCAAAACAGACGTAAATTCAGCTGGAAAAGGGCCAATCCGGTGGGAACCTTACTTCAACTTAAAAAATATCCCGTGATTATCGGAATGGCAGGTTCATTGATGCTTATCTACATCGCAGGTCATGCTACCCAAAGTACATGGGCTTTTTATACCAAAGAGCTTTTCGGCTGGAACCCGGCCTGGATAGGTTATTCGCTTACTTTCGTGGGCATTATGGTCGCCTTTGTACAGGGTGTACTTATAAGGTGGTTGATGCCCTTATTAGGACAAAACAAATCCGTTTACATCGGACTGTTCCTGTATGCAATTGGCTTCTTACTTTTTGGGCTAGCCACAAAGGAATGGATGATATTTGCCTTTACCGTGGTTTATACCTTAGGTGGAATCGCTGGCCCTGCGCTTCAAGGCATCATGTCTAATGAAGTTCCACCCAGCGATCAAGGAGAGCTCCAGGGTGGCCTCACCAGCTTGATCAGTGCTACTTCCATTATAGGTCCTCCGTTGATGACCTCTATATTCTATTACTTTACCAGTCCTAACCCGTTTGGTGTCTATTTACCCGGTGCCGCTTTTTTCTTAGGAGCGCTATTTACACTGATCAGTCTACTACTGGCCTTTAGGGCACTGACTGTTAAGAGAATAAAAGTATAACACAACTTGATTTAAATTTTGTCGTAACATTGGGTCATGGGTTCTTTAAGAAAGATTGAACTGATCCTGCTATTGATATTTCTATTACCAGCCATTTTCTTTTCGGCTTATGAAATATCTTCATTAAACAAAGATGAGGAAGTTATCAACCAGATTTATGAAGATCAGTTGGAGGCCATATTATATTCTGCCAATCAATATTCAGACGATATCCTCAACGGCTGGATATCGAAAATTAAAATCGGCCTTGAAATGGCAAAAGGAGACTCTACACCAGAAAAAATACAAGGGCTCCTTGACCTTAATCCCGCCCTTTCCATGATTTTTATAGGTGATACGCTAGAACTGGAAGAATCCATAGAAATTTTTACTAATGATAGTGTTTTAAACACAGCGGGTAATCGATCTGAACTGGCCAACATACTTGCTCAAGAAAGTACAAAAGTGAAGCAATTGATCCGGTACCAGGAAAGTGGGTTCAAAAAAAATGAGCCCTTCAAGCGATTCAATGACAAAGCACTTATCGCCTTCATTTTAGGTACGAGGTTCAAGGAAAAATATGTCTGCGGACTGGTTATCGATCCCTTACTTTTCATAGAAGAACTGCTAGGGCCTAAACTTCAGCGTATAGCTCAAGATAAGTTCATTTTGAATGCCTATAATAAGAATTTCGAGATTCCCATCTTTCAAAGCAATGACACGGACAGTGCGACAAATGCTATCGCACAAACCAAAGAACTATGGCTATTGCCCGATCATTATTTAGGAATTACCACCCAGGGGGATTCCATTCAGGATATTGTGGATGAACGCACTTACACCAACCTAGCGTTGATCATTGCGCTTGATGTCATACTGATCCTGGGTGCATTTTTGGTATTCATTAACGTAAAAAAGGAAATGCGCCTGGCGCAGAACAAATCTGACTTCGTTTCCAATGTCTCACACGAAATTAGAACCCCACTTGCGCTGATCAGCATGTTTGCGGAAACCCTCGAATTAAACCGTGTAAAGTCGGAAGGCAAAAAGCATGAGTATTATTCCATCATTAACAAAGAGGCTAACCGGCTTACGGGCATTGTGAACCGTATTCTAACGTTTAGCAGAATGGAAGCGAACCAAAAGGCACTAAACATTGAGGCGTTGAATGTAAAGGAAGCCATTAATGATATATTAAACACCTATGAATACCACTTGACGAGCAAAGGCTTTTCATATAGTTTCCAGCCCAATTCGGATCTCACTGTTATGGCAGATTCACAAGCGTTTGTTGAAGTGGTGGTCAACCTGATCGATAATGCTATCAAATACAGCAATTCAGAGAAACATATCGACATTACTAGCGGAGCCGATGATGGGTTTGGTTTTGTATCCATTAAGGACAAAGGAGTAGGGATATCAAAGCAGGACCAGAAACATATTTTTGACAAGTTCTACCGGGTATCTTCGGGTGACCTTGCTAAAAGTAGAGGAACGGGTTTGGGCTTGTCGCTGGTAAAAGAAATTGTTGAAGGCCATGATGGCAAAGTGGAAGTCAAAAGTGAACCCGGAAAGGGTTCAGAATTTTTACTATATTTTCCTTTGAGTAAATCCTAATATCCCACATGTACAAAATACTTATTGTAGAAGACGAACCGGCCATGCAATTGGGTCTTAAAGACAATCTGGAATTTGAGGGATACACCGTAGATACGGCCAGCGAAGGCGACAGCGGTTTGGAAAAGATCAATACCAATCAATTTGATCTGGTCCTCTTAGACGTAATGCTCCCCAATATGTCAGGTTTTGACGTTTGTAAAAATGCGCGGGCGAGTGGGGTCAAAACCCCGATCATTCTTCTTACCGCCCGAGGTGAAGAAATTGATAAGGTTTTAGGTTTAGAACTGGGAGCGGATGATTACGTGACTAAACCATTCAGTGTCCGTGAATTATTGGCTCGTATCAAAGCCATTCTAAGAAGGAGTGAAGGACAAGCTGACCAGATAAATAGCGGTAGCGTAGCTATTGGCCGGCTAACCATCAACTTTCATTCTTATGTTGCCATGGAAGATGACAAAGAGATAAAACTCTCTCATAAAGAGTTTGAAATACTGCATTACCTCATAGATCATAGCAATCAAGTGGTCAGCCGATATGATCTTCTTGAAAAAATTTGGGGGTATGATGAACAACCCACTACGAGAACAGTGGATAACTTCATTGTGCGACTAAGGCAGAAGATAGAAACTAATCCAAATGCCCCTAAAATCATATTAACTGTTCATGGAACAGGTTATAAATTACTGATTTAAGCAGCTTTTACTTTTCTTTTCAAGGTTGTGACATCTTGTTACATTCCTTTACTGGGCAATGACATCTACGGTAGTTGAAACCGCGTTATTTGAAGTGTAATCAATAATAAAAGTCAACAAAACGAAAAAGTTATGAAACTCAAAACAACAATCTTCGCCGTAGCTTTAACCATTTTAAGCGTATCAGCTTTTGCAAATAATGGTTCTAACGATCCAGTTATTAAAATCCTACCCACTCCTTCTGCCAGTACTTTAAAGCTTCTTTATGTAAATGACATTGAAGGCTCCGTTAAAGTAAAATTCTACAGAGGCGCTTCTCTAATCAAGAAAGATCAAATAAAAGAGAAAGACTTTAAAAAGGGTTTTGTGAAAAGATATGACTTAAGTGAATTAGACGCCGGTATTTATCAAGTCGAGATTATTTCTGAAGGAATGTCAGTAAAATACGAGGTATCCATTAATCCTAATCAGCCATTATGGGCAAGATCATGGTCAAGTCACCTCCCTTCAGGACAAGTTATTGCTTCTAAGTAAAGGTTGAGCAATCAGGGGTCGATAATCAAACGAGATTATCGGCTCCTTACTTAAAACTCAAGAAAGTCATAATTTAGCTGAGTACAAAACAAAGAAGCTTGAAACAGATAATTACCATATTGATTCTAGCGTCCTTAACTACTTCACAAGCTGTGAGTCAGTTGGTGGATCTTGGAGGACGCTGGAAATTTAGTATTGGTGATAAAAAGGAATGGGCAAAAGCCAATTTTGACGATTCTGATTGGGAATCTCTATGGGTACCTTCGAAGTGGGAAGAAGAAGGATTCTATGGTTATGATGGTTTTGCCTGGTATCGAAAAGAATTTGATGGAAAGGAACTGCCACAAAATGAAAAACTCTATTTAAACCTCGGGTACATTGATGATGCCGATGAGGTCTATTTTAATGGTGAGTTAATTGGTTTTTCAGGATCAATGCCACCAAAATTCAGAACTGCTTACCAGGCTGAACGAAATTATCTCATCCCAACCAGTTTAATCAATTACTCCGATAAAAATACTATCGCCGTTCGCATTTTTGATGCTACCCAATGGGGAGGTATCATCGGCGGGGATCTGGGAGTCTATCCGGTCGAAGAGAGATCACCTATACTCATAGATTTACAAGGTCTATGGTCATTTGCACTGAGTCGCTCAGGACGTCCTGTAGAAGATGACGAAAACTGGGAAAAGATAATGGTACCTATTCCTTGGGAAAAACAGGGATTTAGAAGATATGATGGCTTTGCGTGGTATCGCACCACTTTTGAGCTGCCCGAAGGCGAGAGTAAAGAGAACCTAATTCTGCTTTTAGGAAAAATAGACGACTTTGATGAAGTCTATGTCAACGGTGAACTTATTGGAGCTACCAACGACCGGAGACGATATGGCCGAAGTACTTCTTACGATCAAAAACGGGCTTATGACATACCTAGTCACCTGATAAAAACTACCGGTAAAAATAGTATTGAAATATTGGTGGAGGACATCGGCAATGTAGGTGGTATTTACGAAGGGCCTGTGGGAATTACCACCAAGAGCAAATATTATCGCTATTTCAAATAGCTTGGGGAACAGGGTTGAAAACTCGTTTGTTTGACGTAAAGGGACTGTAAGCATGGAGTCCCTTTTTTCCTTTCTAAAATATAACATTAAGCTAAAATTTCGATAAAGTTTAAGGTAGTTCTTTCCACCTGATTTTAGTAGTTTCAATCCTCCAAACGAGTGTAAATAAAATCTAAATCCAATGGCTAAAACCCAACTTCCCAAGGTGGCCTATTTCTGTATGGAATATGGCCTTGACGACCAACTAAAAACGTACGCCGGAGGTCTCGGCATTCTGGCAGGTGACTACATGAAAGGTGCCCACGATCATGATTATCCTATTGTAGGTATCGGCATCAAATGGAAGCAGGGGTATACAGCACAACGAATTGACGAAGACGGAAAACCGTACGACTCTTTCAAAAATTACGATTATGACTTTTTGAAGGATACTGGCATCACCGTTAGCGTTACGGTCAGGGAGACCGAAGTAAAGTGTAAGGTTTGGCTTTGTGATAATTTTGGAACGGTTCCGATTTATCTCCTCGATACTGACATTCCGGACAACCCGGATAGTTGGACTACCGGCCAGCTTTACGGATGGTTTGGGGAAGAACGAATTGCCCAGGAAATTATACTTGGTGTTGGCGGTGTCCGTGCCCTCCGGAAGTTAGGCCTGGATGTTGATATTTATCATTTTAATGAGGGGCATGCCCTCTTTGCAGGCTTTGAATTGCTGAGGGAGAAAATGCAGGGGCGGAAGCTCATGCCGTTTCATGAGGCTTTGGCGCTCACCCGAAAAGAAGTGGTATTTACTACCCATACCCCTATCGTCCAAGGAAATGAAAGCCATCCTATAGAACGACTCATGTATATGGGAGCCAATCTTAATCTCGGTAGACCTGAACTCAAGGAATTAGGTGGTGATCCATTTAACATGACCGTAGGAGCGTTGCGGCTTTCTAAAAAATCGAATGCCGTAGCGCAACTGCATGGGGAGACCGCTAATAAAATGTGGGAGCACATTGACGACCGTTCGGATATTATTGCCATCACCAATGCCATACATTTAGGCACCTGGGTGGATCAAAAAATGCTTGATGCGGCTTCTTCAGGAAATGATATCTGGGAAACCCACATGCTCAATAAGAATAAATTAATCCACTACATAAATAAAAAAACCGGTCAATCATTTGATCCGGAAAAGTTATTAATTGGATTCTCGCGACGGGCCGCTCCTTACAAGCGATCTGATTTCATTTTTTCAGATCCAAAAATCATAGAGCCTTTGCTCAAGGATCAAACTATACAAATTGTCTTCTCAGGGAAAGCACACCCCTTGGACGACACGGGTAAAGAAATAGTGGCCCGGTTAGTAGCTATGACCAAGAAATATCCACAGTCCGTGGCATTCATTGAAGATTACGATATGAAGACGGGAGCCATGTTGACCAGAGGGTCAGACATTTGGCTAAACAATCCAAGAAGACCCAAAGAGGCAAGTGGCACCAGTGGTATGAAAGCAGCGATGAACGGTGTACTGAACTTTAGTATTCTGGATGGTTGGTGGCCGGAAGCTTGCAAAAACGGCATTAACGGCTGGCAGTTTGGAGACGGTTTCGAAAGCGAAGACGAAAAGGAATTAGATACTCATGATCTTAAAGCACTTTATAAGGTACTGCAGGAAGAAGTTATACCAACCTTCTACAAAGACAGAAAAAAATGGGTAGAAATGATGCAAAACAGCATTCAGCACACGCGCCAAGAATTTGCCGTCAAGAGAATGCTCGAAGAATATTATGAGTTACTCTACCAATAGATTGTAAAAAAGCGTCGTTTACTTATATTCAGGGTAAGAGGGTTAATCAATAGCTTTTTCGGGAAGTGTCTTTTGCCAATTCCAGGAGTCAACCAGCATTTCAGATAGGCCCTTTTCTGCTTTCCAACCTAATATAGAATTAGCAAATTCTGTATCTCCATATATTTCCGGAACATCTCCCGGACGGCGATCTACAATTCTGTAAGGCAGTTTAACACCGGTTGCTTCTTTAAATGTATTCACTACTTCTAAAACGGAATGTCCTTTGCCCGTGCCTACATTTAAGGCTATATAATCAGGAAGCTCCACTTCCAACGCGCGAACGTGGGCTTTGGCCAGGTCTACCACATGAATGTAATCCCTGATCGCCGTGCCATCCGCCGTACCGTAGTCATTTCCAAAGATCGATAATTCACGTCTCCAGCCGGCGGCTGTCTGAGTGATAAAGGGTACCAAGTTATTCGGAACTCCTTTGGGTAACTCACCTATTTTCGCCGTTTCATGCGCTCCTACAGGATTAAAATATCTGAGTGAAACCACCTTAAAATCGACTTGCGAGGAAACATCTTCAAGAATCTGCTCACAGATTTGCTTGGATTTTCCGTAAGGGGATGGCGTATTACCAAATGGGGTTTGCTCTGTTACCGGAAAAGAGTCCGGGTGACCATAGACCGTGCATGATGAAGAAAAGATGAGCCGCTTAACATTACTATTCTTGATTACCTTCAAAAGATTAACCAAACCCAGCACGTTGACATCGTAGTACAGAAGAGGCTCTCTGACAGATTCGGCAACCGCCTTTTTAGCCGCCAAATGAACAATGCCATTAACTTCATACTTTGCAAACAAGTCGGTCAGAAAATCAAGGTCTCGTATATCTCCTTTCTCCAGTTTAATTGCTCTTCCAGACAGCTCTTGCAGTTGGTCCAATACGAACGGCTCTGAATTCGAGAGATCATCTAAAATTATAGGCTCGAAGCCCTTTTGTATCAATTCAACGGCAACGTGAGATCCTATATATCCAAGTCCGCCGGTAAGTAAGATTTTTTTCACTGGTCTATTTCCGAAGTTTATTAATCAACGTTAGTATTCTAACACTATAAAAGCCCTCCAAAAATAGAATGAATATCAAGCGAAGGCTAATGAAACTAATAAATCTTCATTAACTAAGTCTGATCGGTCGCCATGGCACAGTGGTAAATCCGGTCTGTATTGGCCAGAAGTATTTGGTCCAAATCCTCACCGGGCAAGGCTATAATTTCCTCTGTTTCAGAATCCCATTCCATTCTACGCCCGATTTTATAGGCCAAACCTGCCATATGCGCGGTAATGGCTTCTTCAAAACCTTCATCAATTCCAAAGCTAGGCTTACCTCCATTTCTTATGCAACTAAGCCACTCCTTAATGTGTAGAAAGGTGGAATCTACTCGTTTCCCATCTCGGTAAGTCCACAATAAACCTTTATCAGCGAAATACCTTGAAGTAGCTGAAGTCATTCCGTCCGTATTATTTCCGGCAGGGTCATGGCTGTAAATAGATTCACCTCCTTTGATTACATTATCCTGCATCATTCCCTTGAAACGTTTGGAAGCCGGATCTACATAAACCGTCAGACTGTTTCCTAACTCCATGGATGCCTCTGTACCCATGAGCAAGGTGCTCCTATTATGCTGATTGCCCAGGGTGGCCGAGTAAACAAGTGTCATTCCTTTTGTCTTCTGGTTATTATGCCCTGTGACCAATTCAGGATATTCCATATTTGCATGGTAGACATCTGGCACGTTCCTGCCATCACGGTGAGTGTAAATACCCCCAGAAGCAGATACGTATCGTGGAATGCCCATGCCAAGAATGCAATTTATCCGGTCATAATCGTGAGTCATAAGATCTCCTGATAGCCCCGAACCGTAAGCCCACCATTTTCGCCAGCGAAAAAAGTGTTCCTTATTAAAAGGAATTTTAGGAGCATCCCCCAGAAATTGGCCCCAGTCAATAGTATCAGGACTGGCTTCGGAATGAATGCCATACTGCCAGGCTCCATTATCGGAATTACGATTGGTATTGACTTGAATAAGTGAAATATGCCCTAAGATTTTTTTCTTAATAATATCTTGAGCAGTTAAAAAGCTCTGCGTTTGCCTGTGCTGGTGCCCAACCGCGAAAACTGTATTGTGGTGGATACGCTAAATAATAAAGAAGTAGCAAGGCAATCCCAGCAAATGACAAAGCTTTGGTCTTAAAACCAAGCATTAGCGACAGTCCTATCAAGGCCAAAAACGTCATGTTCAAAACATCAATCACACCAATTAGTTCACTACTGCCCAACCAATGAAAAATAGCCTGAAAGGGGCTCTGTGACCCCATTAAATACCCCTCCGCTGTCCAGAGAGGATTCAAAAGCTTGATCAATCCTTCGTAAAGGAAATGCCAACCTATCAAGATTCGCAGAAAAACAAGAGCAACGAGTTGGCTTTTAGAATACGCCATTTTCATGAGAATGAATTTATTTTCTCCTTTAGTTCCAACGAAATTATTCCTGATCTGAGTGAATTCAAATGACCGAGGTCAGCTGCGTTTGTGATTAGATCATATAATGATAGTAGCGAGACATATAAGATACTATTGCATTTTTTACTGACCTTCCATAGCATTACATTATGCTCGGAGAAATACTGTTGGCTTTTGGGATCGCCCTTCTGATAAGTGCTGTTGGAACCTTGCCCCCAGCTACCATTAACATTGCTGTTTTGCAACTCACCATCCGAAAAAGGAGAAAGATAGCACTGCAACTGGCTATCGGAGCAGCTACTATTGATTTTATATACACCATAATAAGCCTCAACATAAGCGAGTATCTCACCCAGAAAGAGTCACTCATAGGCCTGTTTCAACTCATCACTTCTATCCTGTTCATAGTACTTGGTCTGGCCTCCATTTTCTCTTCTGGCAATAAGAATATTAGAGCAGATCGATTTAAGATCATTCAGTCAGGTTGGGTGAGAGGTGTTTTACTGGGGTTGTTCAATCCTCTGATAATGCCTTTTTGGATAACGGTGATCACCTACCTACAGGTCAATGAATGGTTAGTTCTCAACGGGCATAAGGAATGGCCCTTTCTCATAGGTACTTTTATCGGTGAAATTGGAATGCTACTACTTATTATCCGGTTAGGTAGCTCTTTTACTAAGTACTCTGAAAATAGATGGATCGCTTTTATCGTACCGGGGATTATTTTTTTAGTCCTGGGAGGTATTTCGCTAGTTCAGTATCTGTTTTTAGCCTAAACGAGCTAAATGAAGTCTGTAAGATTGGTCGCGGTGCATTTAACTCATCACTCCCTACTCCAAAACACACATTACTAATTTACGACCGGTTTCACATCCTGCTTGACCGCTCCAAGGTAGCCATTAACCCTTCATCTTTGATGTATTTTGCCTGCAATCGAAGAAATCAGTGATGTAAGCAACTATATACAAAATGGGACAAACCTCCCTCTATAAAAAGAATCGAGTATCTTAGCCTTATATGAATGTGAGACTCCCCAAAGACGCCAACACCCACATAAATGATCCAGATGACATTTATGCTATCATGCAGAAAGTCTTACTACGACAGAACAAAATCCACCGACAAAAGGAGTACTTCTGGACAATAGGATTAAATATAAAAAATGATATTCAGTACGTTGAACTAGTTGCGCTGGGATCAATCAACAAGGTAGGCATTGATCCAACGGAAGTCTTTCACCTGGCGGTAAGTAAGAAGTGTAAACAAATCATACTCATTCATAATCACCCATCCGGTGGATTAGAACCAAGTAAGTCTGATTTACAATTAACCAAGGATATGATCCAGGCGAGCAAAATCCTTAAGATAGACATCTTAGACCACCTTATCATTTCCGAGACTGATTATAGAAGCATTATTGACGATGCTATTTTAGATAGGTAAACCAAAGGGTAAAGACCCTCAACCACAAAATACAAGCACAATACGGTTATCATACGCTCTCATTGTACATTGCGGGTGACGTTCACACAAATACTATTGAAAACTTTTGGAGTGTCCTAAAGCGTGGTATCTATAGTATTTACCACTTTGTTAGTGATAAGCACTTAGAACGTTATCTAGATGAGTTTGCAGCACGTTACAATACTCGTAATATGGGAACCAATGGAGGTTTGAGAACTTTCTAAGAGATAGTGAAAGCGTGTTAACTTACAAATCGTTGATAGACTAGAAATTACATTTCTTCCTTGTCTTCTCTCACTATTTTGAATTTCCCATCAATCATATTTTCGTACCCAAAATGTTTGTTCAGATTTTGAACTGCATTTTCTATACGATCTAATTTTTTGTTGATTGGATCAAGCTTTTTATCAAGGATTTTTTCAAGCTCTTCTTTGGTGATACTCATTCTTGACACTTTTTGTATGGTGCAAATATATATGTATATATAACTATTAATATAATAATTGAGTTTTATTACTTAAAAAGCAAGTCCTTTTAGAGGTAATATTTCTATACCTGAAAACGGTTAACTTTAAAGTACTGTTAAAGGTAACGTTCTTCTTCTAGGTGCTGTAAACATTCTTCACGTTGACCTTTGCAGAGATTTGCAGCCAGACTATCTGCTCGATCAAACAATTGATCCTTTAGTTGGGTAGCTTTTTCAGAAGATAAATTTTGTTCTTGGATGGCAAAGTCTAAAGATTCTTAAAGGCTATCAATAGACTGATAGGTATAAATTACCTTCATATGCCCATTCGCTCTTTTATTTTTGCCTCTGCTGCTTCTCTACTGTAAACTTTTCCAGC
>JBCCOE010000015.1:0-66643 GCA_039025475.1 Bacteroidota bacterium
ATCAGATTGGTCTCCTATATCCGTGAGCGCGTAGTCCACAGTAACACTTTTTATCTTGAAACCAATACCAAAATTGGGCTGAAAAGTACGGTATGTTGAGCTATCAAAGTCTTTGATCTCTTGAATGTCTCCGACTCCTCCACGAATAAAAATTGTTTTTTTATAATCTAACTCTAGACCTAACGCCGGATCAACCGAGGCAAAGCCAGATTTCCATAAAACATTCCTCTCTCCATCAAAGGACGTCACAAAATCAACTGTTGCCAGAACACCAAAGTTTTTTTTCACTTGAAAATAGCGTGCCACACCAAAGGTAGCCTTGGGTAAAGTAACCTCTATTGAATTATTCGGGATCTCATTATTCGTTTGTGTGAAAATATCAACGATTTGGTCGGAATTATGATTCCACGCATTAAAAGTACCGGTAATATCATTGATCATAATTCCAAAATTCCATTTCTTGTAATCTAACTGCGCACCAACGTCAAGTCCAAAACCCCAGGCATTGGCAAAATTTCCTGCCACGCGATGAACTACCTTCACGTTACCACCCATTTTCAGGCCATTTAGAATGGGTAGCTTTCGTGCATAAGAGACTAAAAAAGCATAATCTGCAGACGAGAAAAACCGAATATTATCGTAATTAAGTGCGCCATTAGCGTCATATAAAAAACGAGTATCTGGGATGTCGTCAATTGCAAAACGAATGATAGAGGCAGCAATATGACTCACAGAATCTATCGGAGTTGCAAAACCTACGAAATCATATTTGGCAATACCGGCAAAATACTCGGCGTGCATAACGGAAACTTCGTACTTATTACTACTATTCAATAGACCCGCCGGATTCCAATAACCAGCAGTAGCATCATCTACAATGGCCACTTGATTGCCAGACATAGCAAGTCCGCGAGCACCAACCCCTATGGATAGAAATTCATTACTATATTTTGGAGCAGTAGTTTGGCCCAGAGCCGCAATACTTATCAACGAAAATAAAATCGTTTTACAAAATTTTAGTGACATGGAATAACTCGCAATTCATCCTATTGAAAACCCAAAACTGCTTTATTTCATTCATTTTTAATACAAAAAACCACCATATTGTAACAACAACCGCAGCATATTTCAGATATATACTATACCAGCTAACATTTTTTGCTAGGTACTATGTAACACATAGTACCTTTTCACGTATACCAGCCATAAGAAGCGATATTGATATACAAAATGACTCAAAATAAAAATGTATGAATCTGGAAAACACACAAGTGCAAATGCGGAAGGGTATTCTTGAATACTGTGTTTTGCACATTATTTCACGAGGTGAGGTGTATGCCTCTGACCTGCTGGAGGAACTCACGTCTGCTAAGATTATGGTAGTTGAAGGTACATTATACCCATTACTCACCAGGTTGAGGAAGGCAGGATTAGTGGAATATAAATGGGTAGAGTCAAGTTCTGGACCACCCCGCAAGTATTACACGCTAACTGATCAAGGTGGAAATTTCCTAGGTAATCTAAATGCTACCTGGAAAGATTTAGTCAAATCTACCCGGCATATCACATCAAAAAAACGCCAATCAAGTAGTTCAGATCAATCAAACTCGAATAAATAATGAAAAAGAATATAAGTATAAATATCAGTGGTATCATTTTTCATATTGAAGAGGATGCATATGAAGCACTTAAAAACTACCTGGACTCAATTAATGCGTACTTCTCAACGTTTGAAGACAATCAGGAAATCATAGCAGATATCGAAAGTAGAATAGCAGAAATCTTTTTAACCAAACTGAATGAAGATAAACAGGTAATTACCACTGAGGATGTTGAGAGTTTGATGAATACTATGGGGAGTATCCGGGATTTCCAGGCCGCTGAAGAGCCAGAAATAGAAGATGAGCCGGATACAAGTGGACAGGCCAGAACAGAAAGTCGAAGATTCTATCGTGACGAAAATCGCAAAATTATTGGAGGTGTTTGCGCAGGACTCGCACACTATTTTAAAATAGATCCTCTCTGGATGCGACTAATCTTTGTCGCCTTACTACTAGGCTATGGAGTCATATTTCTTGCTTACATAGTCATGTGGATCGTAGTTCCGGGAAACAATGGCCTGGAAGAAGATAAGAACATAAAAAAAATGTATCGTGACCCTGACAGGAAAGTAATTGGAGGCGTTGCAGCAGGTGTTGCGGCTTACTTCGGTGTAGAAGTTGCGATAGTTCGCTTGGTATTTGTACTAACTATATTCCTAGGTGGAACCGGCCTTTTGGCCTACATCATCCTCTGGATAATTCTTACGGAGGCTTCATCGATTACAGATAAAGTGAAAATGAAAGGTGAGGCAGTAACACTTTCGAACATTGAAACCAACGTTAAGAAAAATATCGATGAGGAAAATGAACGATCTGAAGAAAACTTTTTCATCAAATTACTACTCTTCCCTTTTAGGCTTGTTGCTGCCATTATCAGTGCATTAGGTCGTGCGTTAGGCCCACTTGTACGTTTTTTTATAGACTTAATAAGAGTAGTTATAGGGTTGGTATTGATACTTACGGGGCTATCAGTGGTATTCTCAATGGTAGTTACATTAGGAGTTATCTTCGGAATATTTTCTGCGGGTTTATGGCATCCCGATTTCCTTTCTTGGAATGATATAGGATTCCCACTGGATCTAATGACTAATACCTTTCCTACATTCACTGCAATTGCGGCATTTGCCGTGATCGTCGCGCCAAGTATTTTCATTATGCTGCTCGGTTCAAGTATGATTGCCAAGCGCATCGTTTTCAACACTTCCACTGGTTGGACGCTGTTTGCAATATTTGTTGTTAGTATAGCGATTGTGAGTATAAACGTTCCCGGAATCGTTTATCAGTTCAGGGAGGATGGCGAATACACAGAAATCGAAACTTTCGATCTAAAGAACAAAACAGCAATACTTCGTTTGAACGAGGTAGGTATGGAAGATTATGAGGTGACTACTCTGACACTACGTGGATGGTCAGGATATGAATATAAACTCGAGAAAAACTTCGAATCTCAGGGTAGGTCCAGAAAAGAGGCAATTGATAATGCGAAAATGGTGACTTACAAAGTAGTTAATGACGATTCCATTCTATATTTTGATTCTAACATAGAATTCAAGGATAACGCTCTTTTCAGGGCACAAAGACTGGAAATGTACTTATACATTCCTTACAATAGTCCGTTTATTATGGATGAAGATCTTCAGTATATTATTAGAAATACCATTTACGTGAATGGCTACAGAGTCTCTGACCTTGGAGATAACATCTGGACATTCACTGAATCCGAAGGTTTGGTTTGCCTTTCTTGTGAAGCAAACAATGATTACAATTCTACAATACTCAACGGTGAAAGATATGACAGGACCATCCGATTCAACGAATTCGAAGACATATATGTAAAGGGCGCGTATAATTTAGATATTATAAAAGGAAACGAATACAAAGTACTTCTTAAGGGAAGAACTCCCGACCTAAATCAAATTAGATTAAGAGAAGACGGTAACCTCTTACGAATCGTATGGAACGGACGCAATGACTACGATAAGTTCAATACCAGAAAAAGAGACATTGAGATAGTTGTAGTAATGCCATACCTACATGAGATAGATATAAACGGTGCTTCGAAAATATACATACAAGAACTTCGTCAGCGAGACTTGAATATCCAACTCGAAGGCGCCTCTTATTTGAAAGCAGAAGTCGATATCGACAATTTGGTCATTGAAGCGGCCGGGGCATCGGAAATTGAATTGAAAGGTTCTGGGATGGAATTAACAGCAGAAATGAGGGGAGCTTCCAACCTGGATGCTTATCAGTATGAAGTGAAACGAGCTACAGTAGATGCCAGCGGAGCCGCCAGCGCCAAGGTGTACGTAACGGATGAAATCATTATGGACGAATCTTTTATCAGTAATGTAAAGTTCAAAGGAGGGGCCACAATCGTCAAAGATAGAAACGGTAACTAAAGCTATTTCAATAACAACTAAGAAGGAGCTATTCGCTCCTTTTTTTATGATATTAACTGAATAGCAGCTTTCTTTGATTTTCAATGCAAAATCATGGCCCAGCCTGTTAGAATTTATATCATCATTTTATTACTGACTTGTTCATGTATAACATCGAAAATTTCCAGAACCAATGAAGGCATACAAGGTAAAGTACTGTGGGTAGAAGGAAACAGAATGCCAGCACCAAATAAGACTGTGGATGAAGGTAAACCAGTCATTCGTGAAATCCATATATACAAAGTCTTAAAATTAAATGATTTAGATCGGACTGGTTCATTATTCTTAGCACCACAACAAAAACCTGTTTTGGTTACCAAGACCAACGAGTTCGGTGAATTTAAGGTAAATCTTGAATCAGGTATATACTCAATATTAACCAAAGAGAAAGACGGATTTTTTGCCAACTCTTTTGATAGCGAGAACCACGTTCATCCCGTTAAAATAACTGCAGGTAACTTTACGAATGTTAAGATCATTATAAATTATAAAGCCGTTTATTAATGCATACTGTGAATTGGGGTATTTTGGGTACAGGGAAGATCGCCACCAAATTTGCGGAAGATCTGCCTACTGTGGAAAATGCCAAATTGGTTGCAGTTGGTTCAAGATCATCGAAAAGCGCTCAGGAATTCGCACAAAAATTTGGTGCAGACCGTGCGCATCCAACCTACCTGGATCTAGTAAAAGATCCTGAAGTAGATATCATTTACGTAAGTACTCCACATAGCTTTCACAAGGAAAATACTATCCTTTGCCTGAACCATGGCAAAGCGGTGCTATGCGAAAAACCAATCGGAGTAAATAGGCTAGAACTGGAAGAAATGATAAACATCGCACAGCAAAGAAAACTGTTTATGATGGAGGCCATGTGGACCTATTTTTTGCCGACTATAAATAAAACGAAAGAATGGATCGCCAATGGAAGTATTGGTGAAATCCAACATATTAAGGCAGACTTCGGCTTTAAAGCACCGTACGATCCGGCAAAAAGGCTTTTTAATCCAGAACTGGCGGGCGGCGCTTTACTTGATGTTGGAATTTACCCGTTGGCATTCTCCCTACTTTTTGCACAGTCGGATGTCAGCAACTTAAGTGCGAGTTCTACTAAATCATCAACCGGAGTAGATTTAACAAATACCTATCAACTTTATTTTGAGAATGGTGTAACTGCCGATCTTTCTTGCTCTTTAGGACACCGTTTTGATAATGACGGGATCATTTATGGGACGGAAGGTTATATTAAACTTCCCTTATTTTGGAAAAGTACAGATGCATTCCTTTATAAATATAACTCTACCGAAGTAAAGTCATTCACCGACGAGCGAGAAACCAACGGCTATAATTTCGAAGCCCAGGAAGCCACAAATCTATTGCTACAAGGGAAAACCGAAAGTAGTATAATGCCGAAATCAGTAAGTTTAAATTTGCTTGAGCATATGGATAATATAAGGAGGGAAATAGGACTTATTTATCCATTTGAAAAAAGTAAATAGTTGATGCAACCAATAATAACGGTTTGGCATCTACCTCATGAGAACGCACCTAAATGACACTTAAAATAACTGAGTCTGAGGAACATTTACTTGTAGAACATTGCCGAAAAAAAGATCAAAAAGCTCAAAAAGATGTATATGACAAGTATTCATCTAGAATGCTTGGGGTTTGCAATCGGTATTTACGAGATTTTGATCAGGCAGAAGATGTTATGATCGGTGGTTTTGTTAAAGTTTTCAGCCGAATAGATCAATATAAAGGAGATGGTAGCTTTGAGGGATGGATTCGAAGAATTATGGTGAATGAGGCGTTAACATTTATTAGAAAGAATAAGAATATGTATCTTGAAGTGGATATTGAAGTTGCAGAAAGAGAACCTGATTATAGCACATTAGGCAATACTCTGGAAGCGAATGATCTGCTCAAGCTTGTGCATGATCTGCCAACGGGTTACCGCACGGTGTTTAATATGTACGCCATTGAGGGCTACTCTCATAAAGAGATTGCCAAACAATTGGGAATTAGTGAAAACACATCTAAATCTCAACTCAGTAGAGCAAGGGTTTTGTTACAGAAACAATTGCTTAAATCAGAAGCCTCGATAAGTCAAAACCTAAAGTAATGAGTAGAGAGGAATTAGATAAGTTATTTAGAGACAAGCTTGAAGGTATAAGTCCAGAACCAAGTGTGGAATCTTGGTCGACCATTCAGGCACGAATGGAAGAAAAGAAAGGGGTGCGGTTCTACTTGAGAATTGCAGCAGCCATTTTGTTACTCATATCTTTTGCTGCTTTTTATATATTAAACAAAAACTACACAGATGCTCCATCAAGGAGCATTGCCGAGAATGTTGTAACAGAGCCGATCCCTCATCAATCAGATACTGTGAAAAATGACTCTATTCAAATAGAAGAGAGTAAGGCCATTTTAAATCCAACAGAAGAGAGGGATTCAAGTATGGACTCAAGTCAAGTAAAAAATAAAGAAAACAAAAAGGATGCTGTCTCGAAGCCTTCTCTACATCAGAATAATCTGGCCACTAATAATGATACCCAGTTAAACAAATCTATTTCCATTAGAAAAGATAGTATAATTCAGCAGGTTAATAACCGGGATCTAATACCTGTTGAAACTTTGGTTGCAGAAAATGATGTGACTGATGCAACCTCTGAAGCAGAAGAAGCATCTTCCGAGCAGAACGAGTCAAAAAGTGGTTCTACGCTGGTATTTAATATTGAAGATTTTGACATGAAATCGGCCGTGACTAATGCTTATGAGGTTGCCGAAGAGACAAAAAAATCAGGATTTAAAAAAGTCATGGATTTCGTAAAAAGTGTGAAAGAAGGAGAGGCAGGGTTAGGGGGATTACGAGAAGCAAAGAATAACTTGTTATCGATCAAACAAAAGGAAAAAGACGATGATAACTCAAAATAAAATAGCAACGTTCACTTTTATATGCTTGCTAAGCGCTGTACCACAGTGGTTTTATGCTCAAGAAAAGACAGACTCGTTAATTCTGAACGTCGGAAAGAGCCAAATTGTTTTTCTGATTAGAGATAAAGCTGATTTGGCAAAGCTTCAAAACTACGACCTCAACGATATATTAGACCGGTTGAGCTTGCAGTTAACAGGAGATTCTACTTTGATCTCGGAATCAGGAATAGTGTCAGATACTACAGTGGTAGCTGATAACATAACCACTGATAACCAAAATTATTACCAAAAAACTGATCGTGATAAAGATGATAGTTGGAGATATGACGACGATGATCGAGATAGAAATTCCAGATACGTCAGGCGCAGAAGGACCTATACTCGTCATACCTTTAATATCGAAATCGGTACTAACAATTATCTGGAAGATGGTCAGTTTCCAGGCGAAAATAATCAGCTTTATTCAGTGAGACCTTGGGGTTCATGGTATGTAGCGCTAACCTCTTCTAAACAGACTTATTTTGGTAATTCTTTTTACCTGGACTGGGGACCCAGTGTAAGCTGGTATAACTTTAAATTTGAAAATGATGCGACCAGAATAGTTGATGGTGATGAAATCACGTTTATCGAGGCCAACGAGCCTGATGTAGATTATGTAAAAAGTAAGTTAACAGCGGCCTATGTAAATCTACATGTCGTACCCATGCTTACCGTTGGCCATAGACGTAGCAAAGGTTGGAAAAAGTATAAAGACGCGAGTTCTTCCGACTTCCGAATTGGTGTAGGAGGTTATATAGGTTATCGTATTTCCAGTTACAGCAAAATTGTGACCCGAATAGACGGTGATAAAGAAAAAGACCGTGATAAGGACAGCTTCAACATGACTGATCTCCGTTATGGCATAAGAGCTAATCTGGGTTTCGGAGATACCGATCTCTTTTTTACCTATGACTTAAACGAGCTGTTTAACGAAAATCAAGGCCCTGAATTAAACGCCTTTAGCATAGGAATAATACTTTAAGCTAAATCAAATTTTCACATAAAATTTTATCACACCATTAGGTGTGCCTGGAAAACTACATTCAATACACAGACAACAAAACTCAAAAATTATGAAAACGACGAAAATATTTTTGACTTCTGCACTGATACTAGGCTTATCAGTGGTAGGATTTACGCAGGATGATGATGATAAAGATTCAAAAAGAAAGAAACGTAGGTATGGTACGTACAATGACTTCAAGATTGATCTTGGAATAAACAATTTCCTGGAAGATGGTGAATCTCCTAGCGAGAGTAACGCGCCTTATGCTGTTCGTCCGTGGGGCTCATGGTATGTAGCTTTAAAATCGCAGAATGATACCCATGTAGGTGGTTCTTTACACATTCTTTGGGGTGGAGATGTAAGTTGGTACAATTTTAAATTTGAGGACGAATCAATACGACTGAGTGAGGGCTCTGAAACAATAGAGTTTATTCAATCCACAGAAGATGTGAGCTTTCAAAAAAGTAAACTCACCGCAGCTTACGTAAATGCCAGTATTGTACCTATGCTTAAATTCGGTTCTAGACAACGTTATGGCAGAAGATGGTTTGGCTTTCGTGGAGATCGTTGGGATCTGGGTTGGGACGCTGATGAAGGGTTTAGAATAGGTGCCGGCATGTATGCAGGTTACAGGATAGCTAGTTATGCCAAATATGTTGTGAAAGATGATGGTGATAAAGAAAAAGATCGAGATAAGGATGGCTTCTACCTAAACAATTTCAGATACGGCATCCGTGGTCAAGTTGGCTTTAGGGGTCTGGATATTTTTGTGAATTATGATCTGAATGAACTGTTCGCCGATAACAGGGGACCAAAACTGAACGCATTCAGTTTCGGTGTCGTTCTCTAATTCCGAAACGGGAGCTGCCCATAAGGCAGCATTAAAAGGGCTCTAAAGAGCCCTTTTAATGCTTTCTTAAATCTCTCTTAAGTTCTTCAAGATCATCCTTTAGGTCTTCCTCAATTTCTTTAAGTTCTTTTCTAAAATCTTTAGAATGATGACGGAGCTCACGCCGATGATCTTCCCAGTTCCAGTCCCATTCCCACTCCCAATTCCAATCCCATTCATGATCATTGATATCAATATCAACGCTCAAGTCTAGATCATCCAAGTGATCCAGAGCCAGGTTCAAATCAATATCAAAATCATGGTCAAATTTAAAATCAAAATGATTTTTGTTTAAGGACATGAACGTTCTACTCGAATGATCATTAAAATCAGTAATCAAAAATCTTCCGTTCCTTCCAATTACCTCTGCACCTGCTACCTCTAAATCGTCCCGCCCTTCAATTCGCTTAAGCGAACTATTAAAAACATGGACTAAGGCATTATCTACATTAACCTTCAGATAAAGAACTCCTGCCTCTACAGAGGCACTGATATCATCTTCTTTGGCGCCTTCTATAAAAATGGAGATTCCCTCGTGGGATCTGGAGACATCTAGAGTAGAAACCTTCCCATCCAATACAATCTTATCAAATGGATTAAGATCGCTAAGTCGTGTAGTTTGAGAAAACGATTTGGCTGTAAGTAACATACAGAAAGCCAAAAAAATGTATTGTGATTTTTTCATATTTCTTGAATTATTGACCATGTCTAATTTACAAAAACATGATTATTTTTTTCGCAGGTATATATCACCGTTATAATTTTTGATCATCACTTCGGCGCCGCCACCATTTATATTACCTCGCACCCAATCATCTAAGTACACTTTATACGTTCCTGATTTCTTTTCTGTTTTTGTAACGGGTTTATTCTTCTCTACTGTAAAATTAAAACCAGAGTAAACTTCTCCTCTAGCTGTACGCATCTTCATAGTAGCCTTGAAGGAGGCAGGAAGGGTCAAATCTACATCACCGTTGTACGTGGTAAACGCCATAGGAGTATCTGGGGTCACCGTAATAAATCTTGCTACTATTTTACCATTATAAGTATCCGCTACGAGCGATCCGGATATTTCTTCCGCCGTAATTTCACCATTGTAGTTATCTGCCACTATTTCGCCATTGACATTCTTAACATATAAATCCCCATTGTTATATGTTTCCATATGCAGGTCAATGTCGGAGGGAACTTCTACCACCAAATTCAGTCCTCTATTCCAGGAATCAGATTCGATTTCTATAAAGTTATTCTTCTCTGTGATTTCAAGATCAGTAGCAGAACTCGCGATAACCTTTAACCCATCTTTCATGGGCTTATCTTTCTTATTATTTGTAGTGGTATATTTTACGAGTACGTCCTTTCGGTTTGTGCCAATTACATCTATTGAGCCCTTTCTAATGTCAACCTTGACTTTACCTCGTTTTAAGGGATCACTAAATGGGATCGTCAACTCTCCCACATCCTGGGCCTTGGACGGCTCTAGCATGGCCAGAACAATCACTATTGTCGTTATTATCTTTTTCATTTTTTAAAATCTTTTTTGTCCTTATTTCTTTTTGATATATGCATCTCCGTTAAAAGTTTCAAAATCAAGTCGAGGACCTCCTCCCCCGAAACTTATCACAGACCGGGCTTCAACCTTAAAAGATGTTCCTTTTACCTTGGATTCGTCATTCTTTGCAAGGAGCATCGGCTTTTGTTCTATCCCCTCAAAATCAGTGTAGATGTCACCATTGAAACTCTTAAAAGTTACATCTGCCTTGAAAGTGGAGGGCAGGTACGCCTTTATGTCACCATTCAATGTATAGTATGATGAATTAGGCTGAGGAGTATTGTCAAATTCAAGTGCAATATCTCCATTTACTGAATGTACATAAGTGTAGCCCTTCACCCCCGTAGCCGAGATATCCCCATTGACATTATGCAGGTCCAACGAACCATTAACATCCTTTACCGTTATTTTTCCATCGTTAACGGTCGATAGATATACATTTAAATCTTTTGGGATCTTTAACTTAAAATCAAGTTTGAAATCATAACTGTAGTTACAGTTATTCCAGCAGTAGCGCCACTTGGACTTTTCATCATCGTATGATCTCACACCGACATTCTCAGCTCCACAAGGTCCTTGAATAAATACTAAAATAGAGTCATACTCATCCAAAATTCCGAGGCTCACCTGCTCCTTAGCCTTTTCAAGACGCTCATTGGTCTTTGCTCTAATGAAAAGTTCCGCTTCCAATACTACTTTGTTTCCGTCGTAGCCCTGGACATCTACGGATCCCTTAATATTGGCCAAAAGGAACACATTCGAGCTACTCTCTTTTTCGAATGATAATTCTTTTTTGATTATTTCGTTGTACGTCTGACCTAAAATAAAGGGTGATACCAAGATCAGAACGAGCGTTATCATTAACTTATTCATCATATCAAAATTTCAAGGGTTTCGGTAATCTTTTCTTTGACCTCTGCAGGTGTTTCTTGATTTTCAAGTAGATTTTTTAGGGCATCAACAGAGCGCTTCTCTTGTAAAACCAGCATCATTTCTGCCAGCCCCATTTGAACCAATGGAGATTCCTGCTTGGCAATAGAAGCTACCAGCCCTACCCTAACCTTAGAATCATCTGCGTAGGGCACGAGAGCCTCCAAAGCACTGAGCCTCACATTTACATTCTCATCATTGTTTAGTGTTTCAAGGAGTGCACTTATAATTCTTTCACTCGCTTCAGGAAGCTCTCGACTTAAACTAACCGCCTTTAAACGATCATTTATAGATTCTTCTTCTAATAGACTGAGCATCATCATCTCTTTCATCTCTTTGACCTCGGCCGATAATTTATTGATCTCTGTATTGGAAGAATCATTGGTCTTTAAAATAAGTCCTACTGTAAGACCAAATCCAACCAATATGAATCCATAAGCCCATCGAACAACCGGTTTCGAATACCATAGCTCATTGAACGTGTTGAACCATGACTTAGACGCATTGGTCTTTTGCTCGGCAAGCATGGAATAGAATCTCGTATTAAGCTTAGCTGAAGGTTCTGACGAGTTATCCAATATTAGACGATTGTAAAAGGCTTGCAACTCAGCGAATTCGGATAAGTCAACCCTGCCTTCTTCTATATACTTCTCTAACGTCTCCACTTCATCCGGTCTTAAAATACCGGTATTGAACCTATTTACTAGTTGCTTGATTTCTTCATCTAAATTCATGATCAAACCGTTTTTTGAATTTTTAAAAACTCACCTTTTAAAGATTGCATGGCCCTAAACACTTTGACCTTTACAGCACCTTCCGAACAGTTCAGGACTTTTCCAATCTCCTTATACTTTAAACCTTCAATCTTGCTGAGTGTAATTATCTCCTTCTTCTCGTGATCCAGCCTATTTAGTGCTGCATTCAGAATATCGAGCTCCTCTCCTTTTCCTATGGCTTCCTCAATGCTACCTACACCGTCAGAAATATCTCGGTGATTTTCAATATCTTCATTCTTAAAGCGAGAAGATTTTCGGTAGTTATCAATGTTTACATTGCGCGCGATATGAAACATCCAAACCTTAAACTCACCATCACCATTAAATCCAGTACGATACTTAAGAACTCTTTCGAAAACAGTTTGAACCAGGTCTTCACTCAAGTTCTGATCCAGATTCATATTATAAAAGAATCCAAAAAGAATCTTCTTATAACGTTCGAAGAGCAAGCCAAGAGCGTCCAACTGGCCCTGCTTAACCTTAAGCATTAATGCATTATCAGAAATTGAGTTCAAGCCTAAACAGATCTATCGATTCAAAGTACATGAGGGGAAACTGACCTCAAACAAAATGGTTACAAGCCAATTTCCTTTTTTCTTCACATAAAATCAAAGTGGAATAGTAAAACCCTATATTTATCAACAATCCAAAAGATCATTAATGAAAACACCTTTACTTATAATCTTACTTTTTGTTTCAATTATGACTCCCGCACAAGAAAAGTCAGAACCACTTCGAATCGGAGTAGCAGGGCTTACTCATACCCATGTACATTGGTTACTCGGAAGACCTGACAGAGGTGATGTTGAAATTGTAGGTATTGCAGAACCGAATGGCGAATTAGCACTTAGATATGTTAATCAACATGGTCTTGACCCTAAGCTTATTTATCCCTCCTTGGATGAAATGATTATAAAAACCACACCCGAAGCAATAACTGCGTTTGGTACTATTTATGAACATCTGGAAGTCGTCCAGAAGTGCGCCCCAAAAGGCATCCATGTGATGGTGGAAAAACCATTGGCAGTTAGTCTTGCCCACGCTATGGAAATGAAAGAATTAGCTAAGAAGCATGAGATTAAGCTTCTGACTAATTATGAAACCACCTGGTACCCAACGAACCACAAGATTTTTGAAATGACGAAACGCGGCGATCTAGGTGAAGTTCGCAAGATCGTAATTCATGATGGACATCGAGGCCCAAAGGAGATAGGTGTAAATGATGAATTTCTGGTTTGGCTTATTGACCCCAAACAAAATGGTGGCGGGGCCATTACTGATTTTGGATGTTATGGCGCCAATCTAAGTACATGGATTATGGGCGATGAGAAACCAATCTCAGTAACAGCTATCACTCAACAGATAAAGCCCCATATCTATAATAATGTGGATGATGAAGCAACAATCATCGTAACGTATCCAAAATCGCAAACTATTATTCAGGCCTCGTGGAACTGGCCTATTAGCAGAAAAGATATGGAGCTTTATGGAAAAACTGGAATGGCTGTAGCTAAAAATAGAAACAACCTGATGATTCAACTTAGTGATGAGTCGGCGATCCAGAATGAAACTCTTGAGGAACTAAAAGCTCCCTATAATGACCCTTTTGCCTATCTGGCAGGGGTGGTACGAGGTACTATCCGACCTAAAAAAAACGATCTTTCATCTCTTGAAAATAACATGACCGTGATGAAAATTTTAGATGCTGCGATTAAAAGCGCAAAAAAGGGGAAAACGATAAAGCTCAATTAGCTAACTCCATTTGATGTTGCAACCCTGACTTGGAATCTGGTTTTCTGAAATTGGATTACCCATGAGCAAATCATCGAGTGCTGCCCTGATATCAGCTCCATTTAGTGGCTTTTCGTTCCCTGGTCTCGAACTATCTAGCTGCCCCCTATAAATTAGCTTTATTTCCTTATCGAAAATGTAAAAATCCGGAGTACATGCGGCGTCATAAGAGCGGGCAACGGATTGAGTTTCATCATACAGATATGGAAAAGGATAACCCCATTTTTTAGCTTCATCATGCATTAACTCCGGTGAGTCCTCGGGATAATTCTCTACGTCGTTTGAGCTGATAGCGATAAACTTAACACCTTCAGGAATGTAGTCTTCCGCCAACTTAACTAATTCCGGCTGAACGTGCTTTACGTACGGGCAGTGATTACAGATAAACATAACGACAGTGGCTATGTCCGATTGAAGTTCATCCAAAGAGTAAGTTCTACCGCTTATCGTATCAGGTAGTTTGAAAACCGGAGCTTCCGTACCTAAAGGAAGCATATTTGAAGGAGTTAATGCCATTATAAACTCGTTTGGAACTTATAGAAAACGTAGCAATACGAAGTTAAGTTTAGTATTAGAAAATAAAACAAGCATTCTTAATTCTTTCCTAACAAAATCGTTACTCTTGGCACTAAATTATGAGGATTGGACTATTATCAGATACACACGGTCATTTGAACGACGGTATTTTTAAACATTTCGCCGAGTGTGATGAAATATGGCATGCCGGAGATATTGGCACAATTGAGCTCGCAGATCAATTAAGCAGATTTAAGCCATTTTACGCGGTCTATGGAAACATTGATGGTGGAAAGCTGAGACAACAATTTCCTGAAGATTTATGGCTTGAGAGAAATGGGATGTCAATTTTTATTACCCATATCGGAGGTTATCCACCAAAATACAACCCTCGAACCAAGTCAATCTTTCGGGAAAAGATACCTGATCTATTTATCTGTGGGCATTCACATATTTTAAAGGTGATACGCGATAAAGAACGGGGTCTTCTACACATAAACCCGGGAGCCGCAGGCATTCAGGGATTCCATAGGGTCAAGACTTTGGTAAGATTTTCTATCCTTGACCGTAGAATAACTGACCTAGAAGTGATAGAGTTAGGTAAAAGGGCATAAAAAAACCCCTGATTAGGGGTTCACATATAAGTCCTTTTTAATATTAACTCTCCTCAGAATCTTTCTTGGCCGAGGCTTTTTTCTCTGACTTTTCCTCAGATTGATCTTTTTTAGCTTTTGCCGATACTTTTTTCTTTGGTTTTTCCGCCACAGCTTCTTCTTTCTTTGCTTTTGGGGCTTCTTTCTTGGCAGGGGCTTCCTTCACTTCGGCTTCTACTGCAGATTTGGTCTCGGACTTTGGAGTCTCTTCTTTTTTCTTAGCAGGCTTTTTCGCGGCGTTGGCAAATTCTTCCTTTATGGCCTCTATATCCACATTTTTTATTAGAGGTTTACTGCTTAGCAATTGAATATTACTATTTCTAACTTTAGCTCTTGCCTTGTTTCTTTTCGCTTTTCTTTTAAGTCGAGTAACTGCCATCTCCAAGTATTTTTTATAAAAGAAGTGCAAAGATAAAATAATAATTATGGTAAGGAAATATTTCTAACAAAATTAAGGTCTAACCCAGGTTCGCCCTCATCCTTATTGACACCATTTTTTGTAGCTTTGAGCTCATGAGTAGTAAGCCTAGTTTACCCAGAGGAATGCGTGATTTTGGCCCGGAAAAAATGGCCAAAAGAAACTATATATTCAACAATATAAAGTCCGTTTTTGACAAATACGGCTTTATGCAGATTGAAACCCCCGCCATGGAAAATCTTTCCACGTTAACAGGAAAATACGGAGATGAAGGTGACCAACTGCTTTATAAAGTTTTAAATTCTGGCGATTTCTTAACTAAAACCTCAGATGAAGATCTGAATAAGGGAAGTAAATCATTAGCTCCTAAAATAGCTTCTAAAGGACTCAAGTATGACCTTACTGTACCGTTTGCTCGATTCGTGGTCATGAATAGGAATGATATTAGTTTACCATTTAAACGATTTCAAATCCAGCCAGTATGGAGAGCTGATAATCCGCAAAAAGGACGATACAGGGAGTTTTACCAATGTGATGCAGATGTTGTTGGGACGAAATCATTGCTATGTGAAGCTGAGATAGTGCTGATGATAAACGAGGTATTCGCCGGACTTGGTGTCAAAGACTATTCTATTAAGATGAATAGTCGTAAAGTACTTAAAGGCCTTGTCGAAATCTTGGGAGCTTCAGATAAGGAAACTGATTTTCTTGTAGCCATCGATAAGCTTGACAAAATGGGTATCCAGAAGGTCAAAGAAGAATTGGTACTCAAAGAATTTGATGAGGTCATGATCGCACAAACAGAAAACCTACTTTCAATCTCAGGTAATAATAACAACGTTCTCGAAAATCTTGATCAATTGCTTTCGTCTTCTGAGATAGGATCCCAGGGACTTCGAGAAATCAAAAAAATACTTGGCTACCTAAAATCCTTAAATCTCAGGGACACTCATCTTGAAATTGACCCTACGCTCGCTCGTGGACTCTCTTATTACACAGGAGCCATTTTTGAGGTTAAAGTAAACAACGTAAAAATTGGTAGTGTCAGTGGTGGTGGTCGTTATGATGATCTAACAGGTGTGTTCGGTATGCCAGATATTTCAGGAGTTGGTTTTTCATTTGGGGTGGATCGTATTTATGACGTAATGGAAGAACTTGATCTATTCCCAGAAAATATCGCAAACACCACAAATGTACTGATCGCTCATTTCGATCATGAAAGTCAGCAATATGGACTCCCAATACTAAAAAAAATTCGTGATGCTGGTCTGTCATGTGAACTTTATCCTGATGTGGTTAAAATTAAAAAGCAATTCAGCTATGCCGATAAAAAAGGGATTCCTTTTGTGATTATTATTGGTTCCAATGAAATGAGTTCTGGTCAGCTCAAATTAAAGGATTTGTATAGTGGTGAAGAATCAACGGGAGATGTGGATAGTCTAATTCGGAAAGTGCTACATTAGTATATGTCTCCCGTCCACGAAATTACCGATTCGCAACTCACATTGAGTCAGATTGAATCTATCCTCAACGATGGAAAAAAGCTTAAACTATCAGTACCGGCGGCCAACAAGATAAGAGAATGTCGGGAGTATCTGAATAATAAGATCAACGTTTCATCCGAACCTATTTATGGTGTAAATACCGGATTTGGCTCTTTGTATGATCGTAATATTAATCCTGAGAATCTTGAAAAGCTCCAAGAAAACCTGGTTATGTCTCATGCTTGTGGTTCAGGAGACCAAGTACCAGAACAAATCGTACAACTCATGTTGCTCTTAAAAATTCGATCTCTTTCTTATGGACATTCCGGAGCACAATTTACCACTATCGAGCGGCTTATATATTTTTTTAACGAGAACATTTTTCCAGTAATATATGAAATGGGATCTCTGGGAGCCTCGGGAGATTTGGCTCCCTTGGCTCATTTATCGCTGCCATTGATTGGTAAAGGCGAAGTACGGTACCAGGGAGAAGTTATTAAAAGCAAATCATTGTATCAGAAGTTGGCGCTGAAACCCCTTCACTTTCAGGCCAAAGAAGGTTTAGCGTTGCTCAATGGAACACAATTCATGAGCGCCTATGGCATTTGGAGCTTGATTCACGGTGATCGGCTAATTAAAATATCCAATCTTATAAGCGCGCTTTCGCTTGATACATTTGATGGACGGATAGATCCCTTTTTACCCGAAGTGCACTCATTAAGGCCTCAAAAGGGTCAAACAAGTTGTGCCCGGGAGATTATGTCTCTTCTGAGTGGAAGTGAACTCATTTCACAACCTAAAAAGCATATTCAAGACCCTTATTCTTTTCGTTGTATTCCCCAGGTTCATGGTGCTACATTGGATACATGGCATTTTACGCACGATATTTTCTTGACCGAAGTCAACTCTGTCACGGACAATCCTAATGTTTTTCCAGAATCAGATAAAGTTATTTCGGCAGGTAATTTCCATGGTCAACCTTTGGCGTTGGCACTTGACTTTTTATGCATTGCTTTATCCGAGCTGGGAAATATTTCTGAGCGCAGAACGTTTCAATTACTTTCGGGAGCCAGACAACTACCTAATTACCTTGTAGCGCATCCTGGTATTAATTCTGGATTAATGATTACTCAATACACAGCGGCCTCTATTGCCAGTCAAAATAAGCAACTGTGTACACCAGCCTCCGTAGATTCAATTGTATCTTCAAATGGTCAGGAGGACCATGTGAGCATGGGGGCCAATGCCGCGGTCAAAATTCATAAGCTCATACTCAACGTATATAGAATTTTAGCTATAGAATTAATGACTGCCGCTCAGGCACTTGAATTCAGACGTCCAGCCCGCACCTCTCCAGACCTTGAGAAAATGGTGAGCAATTTCAGGGAGTATGTTCCGTTTATTGAAGACGACCGAGTACTTCACTGGGACATGGAAAAGAGTGTTAATTTTTTAAAGTCTTATACATTGTGAGATTCTGGCGCTTTATATTAGTGACTGTCTTCTTGGGTTTGGTTTTTTTTGATATTCAAGCTCAATTTACAAGTCAGAATGGCTGGTTTGAAGTTTCAGTCAGTGAAGGTTGTCCCGTGGGTGGTTGCTCAGGAAATGTGGTTTCCGGATGTGCACCCTTGACTATTACGGTCGTATCTACTGCTAGTGCTCCACTAGATTGTTTCGACGGATCAAATAACTGCGATTTTGACTACACCGGGGATGGAACAATTGAAAATACCAGTAGCATTATAACATACGATACTCCGGGTCAATTTACATTAAGAATAATTCACGGTAGCCAGGGGACAGATCAAATTACAGTTAATGTAAGTGCTTCAGAAGCACCCGATTTTTCTATTTTTTCTTGTTCGGGAGAAGCGATTCAAGTCAGTATTAATGATAATCAGTACGAAAATTACATTGTTAATTTTGGAGATGGCTCACCGGAAATAGTTCGCCCTTTTGGCTCCGCCAACGCCCAATATACATATGCAAATAATACGACCAGAACGGTATCAGTTCGAGGTGTAAATGACAATGGATCAGATAATTGTGCCGTGTCACAGAACATAGTAATTCCCCTAGCTTCATTACCTCCCTCCAGATTTGATTCATTAATTAGCCTTGATAACAATAGCCTGATCTTGTACTATGATCTACAACCTGATATACTTCATAGGTTAGAAATCAAAGCGGGCAATTCCCCCTATACTTTTTTTAAGCAGCTGGACGCTGAGACCGAATCAGATACGCTTCAACTTGCAGAAGTTGCGAGCACAAGCTATTGCTTTCGAATAGTTTCGATTGATCCTTGTTTAGGTAATAATTCTATAGGAGCTACTTCCGGTGAGATCTGCAACATATTGTTTAACGTCGATTTTCTTGATGGCATAAATGAACTATCTTGGCAAGTTGGGGGCAATGTGGTGTCATCAAGCTACCTCAGATTGAGTCAGACTGAAACGATTAACAGGCCAGGAATTACTGGTTTTTCTTTTAGTGATATGGATATTGACTGTCAACGGCAATATTGTTACTTGTTAACAGCATCATACTCGGATAACTCCATAAGTCGATCTCTAGAGGTATGCGGCAACTCGTTTAATACTACTCCGCCCACGGCAATAAATAATCTATCTGTAAGTGTAGAAGAAGATGGCTTATTACTAAACTGGCCTGTCACGCCAAATGAAACTATCACCAGCTACGGTATCAGTAAAGGCGTGACATCATCTTCACTGACTAACTTAATCACGGTAGAAGCAAATACCTTCGTTGACCCAATCACACCGGAACAAAGCACTTGTTATCAAATATCACCCCAAGATGAATGTGGCAATGTTAATAGGGGTGGATTGGTAGCGTGTTCTATGTTTCTCACTGGCTTTATTTTGGCTGACAATACAGTTACATTAAACTGGAATGCCTATGAAGGTTGGGGTCAGAGAGTTTCAGAATACCTAATTGAAAAAACCTACTTAAATAGTGATGCGGCGGATAATATGAGCTTAGCCCCTCAATTTCAAGAAGTAGATAATAACGCAGCAGAGCAAGTAATTATCTATCGAATCCAAGCAATACCATCTGATAATACACTTGAACCCATTTATTCTAATAGCCTTAGATTGATTAAGCCTAATAACATTTACTTCCCAAATGCCTTTACCCCGAATGGGGATGGAAACAATGACACTTTTTCCGTAAACGGACGATTCATAGTAAGTTATGACCTCCGTATTTTTAACCGGTGGGGTGAAGAGGTGTTTAATACGACCAACCCGGAAATTGCCTGGGATGGAACTAGGGAAGGCAAAGCCCTCCCCCTGGGTGCCTACGCCTTTAAGGTTGATATCGTAGACCAGGCGGGTCGGGAAATTACCGAGGCCGGAACCGTACTGCTCCTCAGGAATTAATTGGACTCTGTTTTGATTTGACGCATAATGAGTCCATTTTTGCCGCTCAATTTCAAATAATCACCAAAGTATCGCCGCTATGTTTGACATGATGAAGATGATGGGCAAGATGAAAGAGGTTCAGGCGAAAGTCAAAGAAGCCCAGGATAACCTTGTTAATATCACTACAACTGCTGAATCAGGAGCAGGTATGGTTAAAGCAACAGTGAATGGAAAAAAAGAGCTTGTAAAACTTGAGTTGGACAAGGATCTTGTAAAACCCGAAGACCAGGAAATGCTCCAAGATCTGATCATAGCCGCTGTAAATAAGGCCACTTCAGAAGTTGAAGTTCTGGCAAAAGATGAATTGAAGAAAAGTACTGAAGGCCTTCTTCCAAATATCCCAGGCTTAGACCTGGGGGGACTCATGTAGATGCCCAAACTGTCGGTAGTAATACTTAATTATAATGGCATAGACTATCTTAAAAAGTTTTTGCCATCGGTAATGGAATATAGTTCCCCACACGAAGTAATTGTGGCGGATAACTGCTCGACGGACCACTCCGTTAATTTTCTGAAAAAGAATTTTCCATCTGTCCGAATCATTTCCAACACTAAGAACCAGGGTTACAGCCAAGGTTATAATGAAGCCCTAGAGCAAGTAGATTCTGATTATTATGTATTACTGAATTCCGATGTTGAAGTAACTAAAAATTGGATTGATCCCATTTTAAATCAATTAGAGGAAAACCTCCAAATTGCCGCCGTACAACCTAAGATCTTGGACTTTAACAATAAGTTAAAATTCGAATATGCGGGTGCAGGTGGTGGGATGATAGACACTTTAGGGTATCCCTTTTGCAGAGGTAGGTTATTCCAAACGCTGGAAGAAGATCAAGGTCAATATAACGACATAGCTCAGATCTTTTGGGCTTCCGGGGCCTGCTTATTCATTAGGGCGAAAGTGTATAAAGAATCGGGTGGCTTGGATACTGATTTCTTCGCTCATATGGAAGAAATAGATATGTGTTGGCGGATAAATGCTATGGGTTACAAGGTGATGTATAATGGATTAAGTTGCGTTTATCACGTTGGAGGTGGAACGCTTGAAAGAACTAACCCAAAAAAAACATATCTAAACTTCAGGAATGGACTATCTCTTTTGTATAAGAATTACACCTTAGGCGAGCTTCTTTATAAATTACCGGCAAGAATAATTCTGGATGTAATTGCCGCCATAAAATTTATGTTATTTGATGGGTTTCATAACGGTATTGCTGTTTTCAAAGCGCATATCCATTTCCTCCTAGAATTTCCTCTTAACTTCAAAAAGCGACGTGCTGCGAAAAGATTATTCAAGCCCGTGCAAATCTCTACCATATATGCCAGGAGCCTGGTTTGGGACTATTATATACGTGGTATAAGAAAGTTCTCTGACCTACAAATCAATAGTACCAAATAGGATCCCGTTTGCGCATGTATTTTCTAATATTCATAACGAAGGCAAGCGCAAGGTATATGATGATGGGAGATCCTACCGCAATGAACGAGGTGTAAATAAAGAAGATACGAATACTTGAAGATGCTATACCAAGCTTCTCCCCAAGACGGGTACAAACGCCAAAAGCATTTTTCTCTATAAATATCTGAAGCTTCTCCATTGTTTAACTAAAGCACGTGTAAAGGTACAATCCTTTCAACAAGAATCAAGTTACTTTAACAGTCAATATTTAACACTCATCGATAAATATGCGGCTTCACAAATATAACCCCCATTATATCCGATAGCCGGTAGTTCCTTCTGAATTTTTTACTATTATTGCAGTTGATTTAATCAATATAAAACAAATAAGAAAAAACTACCAAGACCATCTAAACGTAAATCCGATGAGAAAATTATTTTACGCTATCGCGCTGTTTGCTGCGTTCACTCTATCTGGGTGTGCTCTAAATCAAATGGTAAAAATGGCGGAACAGCAAAATCTTACTGTATCTCCTAATCCTCTTGAAGTTCACGCTGATACGGTAGCTTTTGAAATGTCTGCTAATCTCCCCGTTAAGATGTTGAAAAAAGGTAAAGTTTATACCTTAAATACATTTTACAAATATGGAGATAATGAAACAGCTCTTGAACCCATTCAATTTAAAGCAGACGACTACCCTAACGCATCCGAGGAGCAGCCCAGGGCTAGCCAAGAATATAGCTTCGCCTATTCTCCAGCGATGAAAAGCGGGGCATTGGAAGTACAGGGTGTCGCTTCTGATCCGAAAAATGGCAAGTCTAAAGAGTCCCCTCGTTTAGAAGTTGCTCCTGGTATTATTACCACATCGAAGTTAGTAGAACCTGTTTATTACGCAGCTTATGCGGACCATGGCTACAATAATCAAGAGGAATTAGTACCTGTTAAAGTGAACTTCTACTTCGACCAAGGACGTTCCGTTCTTAAATATTCAGAGAGAAGAAGTGACAGAGGTCAAAAACTTGATGCATTCATTGCTGAGAAAAATGTTACACGTACAGTTACGATAACGGGTACTCACTCTCCTGAAGGTGCTGAAAGAATCAATACAAGGTTGGCAGCAGATCGTGCGTCATCAATAGAATCATTCTACCAGCGACAAATGAAAAGATATGATTATGCGGGTATGGCTGATTCAATCAAATTTATAACAAAAGACGTTGTTAGGGATTGGGCAGTATTTAAAGACTCTTTATCTGCATATGAAGGTCTGTCGTCAGAAGAAAAGTCAGCTTATCTTGACATTGTTAATGGGCCTGGCACATATGAAGAAAAAGAAGATAAATTGCATGATTTACCTTCTTACAAAAAGGTATTCCGTGAATTGTATCCTAAATTGAGGGTGGCGAAAACAGAGATTCTTAAAGTAAAAGAAAAGAAAACAGACGCTGAGATAGCTGTTCTTGCTAAGCAAATAGCAAATAATTCCGTTTCAGCTGATACGCTCTCTGAGGAAGAATTAATGTACGGCGCTACACTCACACCGTCATTAAATGAGAAAGAAGCGATTTATCTTGCTGCTACTAAGAAAAGTGGAAGTTGGAATGCCCACAATAACTTAGGAGCAGTTTATGTAGCAATGGCTATGGAAGGAGATGCGTCCGCGGGCGATAAAGCTCTTGCCCAATTAGAAATAGCAGCTAACAAAAACGCAACATCAGAAGTTCATGCAAACTTAGCTTCCGTTCATCTAATGAAAGGGAATCCGTATAAGGCTTACGAACACCTTCAAAAGGCTTCCGGGGGTTCCGGTGAAATGGCTCAAGGCGTGAATGGAGTAAAAGGATCAGTAGAAATTATGATCGCTAAGTACGGGGATGCTGTCCGGTCAACTTCAGGCGCAAGTAACTCTGCAGTTAATCTTTTCAACAAAGGCTTGGCTCAAGTTCTAAACAAGGATTACCAAAATGCAATCAGCTCTTTCAATGATGCTGCAGCTCAAGATTCAAATATGGGAATCGCACATTATGGAGCTGCCATCGCGAGCGCCAGGCTAGGCAATGAATCTGACGTTGTAAGTCATTTGACATCAGCAGTTCAAGCTACACCTGCTTTGAAAGAAGATGCTCTTGCTGATCTTGAGTTTGCCTCATTCGCTGCTAGCGAAGCGTTCAGAAATGCTCTGAAATAAAGAGGAATAGCTTAAATGAAAGCCCTTTGGAAACCGTTCCAAAGGGCTTTTTTTATTTTATGAAGGTAGTTTTGCGGTTACCTCACTTGGTGTTATTTTTACGCTCCTAAAAATCCTAGCAACAAATGAGAGAGATTCAATTCAGACAGGCACTTGGAGAAGCAATGAGCGAAGAAATGAGGAGAGACGAAAAAGTCTTTCTTATGGGCGAAGAAGTGGCCGAATATAACGGTGCTTATAAAGTAAGCCAAGGCATGCTCGACGAATTTGGTCCTGACCGGGTAGTTGATACACCAATTGCAGAACTTGGCTTTGCAGGGATCGGGGTAGGTGCTGCCATGAATGGTTTGAGGCCAATCATTGAATTCATGACGTTCAACTTCTCATTAGTTGCGATCGATCAGGTCATTAATAGCGCGGCTAAGACTATGTCTATGTCAGGTGGACAATTTAATGTGCCTATAGTTTTTAGAGGACCGACAGGAAATGCTGGTATGCTTAGCTCTCAGCACTCGCAGAACTTTGAAAGCTGGTATGCAAATACACCGGGCTTAAAAGTAGTGGTGCCTTCCAACCCCTATGATGCAAAAGGTCTGTTAAAGACTTCAATTAGAGATGAGGACCCCGTAATCTTCATGGAGTCTGAATTGATGTACGGAGATAAGGGAGAAGTACCTGAGGGAGAATATCTTATACCCATAGGTGAAGCGGATATTAAACGTGAAGGGAGCGACGTAACCATTGTTTCTTTTGGTAAATTCATGAAGGTAGCATTAGAATCTGCCGCTGAATTGGCCAAAGAGGGAATCAGCGCAGAAGTTATAGACTTACGCTCTGTACGCCCTATAGACTACGCTACTGTGGTAGAATCTGTCAAAAAGACAAATCGGTTAGTGATCGTAGAAGAGGCTTGGCCGTTGGCGGCGATTAGCTCAGAAATCACCTATCACATTCAAAAACATGCGTTTGATTACTTAGACGCACCCATTCATAGAATAAATAGTTTGGACGTACCTCTTCCATATGCACCTACGTTAATTGAAGCTATTCTTCCTAATGTTAAACGTACCATAGAGGCCGTCAAGGCAGTATCCTACAAGTAGAGTAAAAAAAATAGACCACGTATAAACATTTGTCTTTTGAGGTGTTTATAACTTCATGAGACTCAAAATTTCAACTCAGGTTTCGGCATCTCATCTTGATGTTAAAAAAGGATTCACTAAGGATCTTTTTCTTTCTCTAAACCCACCTTTTCCACCTGTTGACTTGATTAGATTTGACGGTTGTAGAAAAGGTGATGCAGTTCAGCTCGAACTCAATTTCATTTTGTTTAAACAACACTGGCATAGCGATATCACCTATGATCTTACCGACAAACACACTTTCCAATTTATAGATGTTGGAGTGAAATTGCCATTCTTTCTAAAAAATTGGAAACACCATCATATGGTGAATCGAGTCAATGATCAGCGAAGTGAAATCATTGACGATATCACATTCTCAAGTCCCCTCTGGCTGCTGGATTTTATACTTTTCCCGGCCTTGTATCTTCAATTTCTATATCGCAAACCAGTTTACAAGAGAATATTTAATAAAAGATAATTTGTAATTTAAAGAATGGACTTAAGGAAAGATGTTCATTCAAGGAGCGGTCCCTTCAGAAAAGTACGGGATATCTATGGGAAAAATATGGAAGATATGCCCAACCTTAACCACCAAAAAGCTCCAGATAATATTGAGGAAATACTGGAGTACAACCGGAATAGAAATGCGGGTAATAAAACAAGATCCATTATTTTCAACGGTTTCATGATCGTGGCAGGAGGTATTTTTATCCTCTTTTTACTTTTGTTCTTCTCTGGTTATATAGATATATATACTAACTAGCTTAAAAGCGAATGGGATACTTAGGCTTTGGCTTACGTAAAGAAGTTTATCAAAGGAAAGGAAAAAAGCCATTTCGTAAAGTAAGGGACATATATGGGGAAAACATGGAGAGTATCCCCAATAGATCAAACCATAAACCCTCTAATGACCTATCTGAAATCTTTACCTACAACGCAAAGAAGAATAAGCGTAATAGAATAAGAAATTGGTTCTTTAACACTTTCATTACGCTCGCTTTAACGGTGTTCATACTGTTTGTTTTTCACTACGTCTTCGGAATATTGGATCCTTTATTCTAATTATCTACCGAACGGATTCAAGGCGGCAAGACCTTTTTTTCCACCTCCCATCTTATTCATGGTCTTCATGAGTTTCTTCATGTCTCCAAACTGTTTGATGAGATTATTCACTTCTTGAACGGATGTACCGCTGCCCGTAGCGATTCTTTTCCGTCTACTCCCGTTTAGGATTTCAGGTCGTTCCCGTTCTTCACTCGTCATGGATCGTATTATGGCTTCTATAGGCTTGAAAGAATCGTCGTCTACGTCCACGCCCTTAAGTGCTTTCCCCATACCCGGGATCATCCCCATTAGATCTTTGATGTTCCCCATTTTTTTAATCTGCTCCAACTGACCCAGAAAATCATTAAAGTCAAATTGGTTCTTTCTTATTTTCTTATTTAACCTACGAGCCTCCTCTTCATCAAAAGTCTGTTGAGCTTTTTCGACCAGCGAAACGACGTCGCCCATTCCCAGTATCCTGTTGGCCATCCTGTCAGGATAGAAGCGGTCAATGGCCTCCATCTTCTCACCGTGAGAAACAAACTTTATGGGTTTTTCTACCACTCTTCGGATTGAGATCGCAGCCCCGCCCCTGGTATCACCGTCTAACTTGGTAATTACCACACCGTCAAAATCCAGGCGGTCATTAAAGGCCTTGGCTGTATTTACAGCATCTTGACCAGTCATGGAGTCAACCACAAAAAGGGTCTCGGAAGGATTCAAAGCTTGTTTTAACTTTGAAATCTCCTCCATCATTTCTTCATCCACAGCCAGACGGCCGGCCGTATCGACTATGACTACCTTTTTACTCGAAGCTTTTGCCTCTTTTATAGCATTATTAGCTATATCAACTGCGTTCTTATTTTCTGGCTCGGCATACACCTCAACGTCTATCTGCTCACCTAAAACTTTTAGCTGGTCAATAGCAGCAGGCCTGTAAATATCACAAGCGGTTAACATGACGGACTTACCCTGGGTTTTGAGATACTTGGCAAGCTTACCTGAAAATGTGGTTTTACCAGAACCTTGCAAGCCAGCGATAAGAATAACCGCAGGATTACCTTGAACGGTGATCTCCTCACCTTGGCCACCCATCAACGCTGTTAGCTGGTCGTTTGTAACTTTAGTTAACAATTGTCCTGGGGAAACTGCGGTAAGCACGTCCATACCTAGGGCCTGCTCCTTAATTTCATCTGTTACTTGTTTGGCAACCTTATAATTGACATCCGCATCTATAAGTGCTCTTCGGATTTCTTTTACCGTGGTGGCAACATTAACTTCGGTAATACTCCCCTGACCTTTTAAAGTTTGAAAGGCTTTATCGAGTTTATGACTTAAATTATCAAACATAATCCGCTTATTTCTTCTAGGGCTGCAAAATTAATAATAATGAAATAGACAGCGTAAATAGTTTTAACATAATAGCACTAGATCCCAAATCAAAAGTCATTATTCCCAAAAAGAGAATACATATTAATGGAAACAAATCCCTTAACAATATCATCGCTCTCACAATCAGATCATTAGCTTTAATCAATGGGAGTCGCATAGTTTTTGCTATTCATAACACATGAAAATAGATAAAAACACAAAGTTCAGTTGGCTTTCTGAAGAGATAAAATCGGAGGACACGATCCGTCAGGAACTCTTGAGTCTTCTAGGCATAAGTTTTATCATCGCCTTAATCATTGTCATTACAACCTTTCTCCTACTTATATAGATAACCTTTTGATAATATAATTAAAAGGCACGTTTCGTGACGAACATATAAGTTTACAGCATGATACGTTCTATCTTTTTGATTGCATTACTGTCCAACACCACTGTTGTTCAAGGACAAAAACTTATTAACAAAATCGCTTTTGGTTCTTGTAGTCATGAATATGATGAGGATCAAATGTGGCCGGAAATCAGTGCTGAAAAAGCGGATATATTCATTTGGACCGGTGATATAATCTATGGTGATTCTAACAATATGGATACGCTGGCCGCAAAATACAAAAAGCAAAAGGAGCGAGCTAGTTACCAAGCCTTGCTAGAGATTACCCCGATTATTGGCATCTGGGATGACCATGACTATGGCGCCAACGACGGCGGGAAAAATTATAAACCTAAGAAAGCCAGCAAAGAACAACTTCTGAAGTTCTTAGATGTCCCTAAAAATAATCCCGTTAGAAATCATGAAGGCATGTATAACGTTTATACTTATGGCCCGGAAGGTAAAAGAATAAAATTTATTTTATTAGACTGCCGTTATTTCAGAGATACACTTACCCAGGATACACAAACCGGAGCCCGATACAAGCAGAATTTTGAGGGAGATATCCTTGGTGAGGAACAATGGAATTGGTTAGAGCATGAATTAACGAATAGCGATGCTCAATTGAACATTTTAGTATCAGGTATTCAAATTCTGGCTGAGGAACATGGTTTTGAAAAATGGGGAAATTTCCCAAAATCAAGGGCAAGATTGATTAGAATGGTCGAAAATTTAAAACCAGCGCCTACATTGTTTATATCTGGGGATCGCCATATCGCGGAAATATCAAAGCTAAGATCCGATAAGTTATCGTATCCGATTTATGATGTTACTTCCAGTGGACTTACTCATACCTGGAGCCAGGTCTGGGAAGAGAAGAACCACTTGAGAATCGGTGAACTCATTATTCAAAAGAACTACGGAGTACTTGAAATTGATTGGACAAATGACTCTCCTAAGGTGACTTTTTTAATCAAAGGGAAAAACAGCATAGAATACTTACGACATAATTATGAGTATTGACCTAAAACATAAGAATTATATTCTTTTATCAATAAATCCTTACTTATCAAATTGTCGTATCCTACTCGAGATAACCGGATCCTTTTCCCGTCATGGCTCGGTTGTGAAGCAAGATAGTCCCAATTAAAATCCCGCTCCAGCTAACCACCTTATACAAATCAGCTACTGTTCACCTCATCTGAATTGTATACGTTGGGTACTAGAGTTTTCAATTATTTAGCGTTCTCACAAACAAAATTTGTCCTAGGAATAGATGTTTCGGTTATGGCTTTAAAGCCACCGGCAACATCTACCAAATTATGAAAACCACGACTTTTAAGAATAGAAGCATATATCATTGAACGGTATCCGCCAAGACAATGTATATAGTACTTTTTATCATGAATTAGTTCGTCCATATGGTCATTGATGAAGTCTAGCGGAGAATTTGAAGCACCTGCTACATGCTCAGCATCATATTCTGTAGGCTTTCGAACATCTAATACATTTAAAGAATTCTCCTCTAAATCCTGTTGAAACTGATAAGCCGAGATGGAAGTTATTGTAGCGAGCTCTTTACCCGCAATTTTCCAAGCCTCTATGCCGCCCTTTAGATAACCCAAAGTGTTATCATAACCCACTCTGGAAAGCCTGGTTACCACCTCTTCTTCCCTGCCCTCTTTTACAATATATATAATCGGCTGCTTCAAATCGTTAATCAAAGCACCGACCCAGGGAGCAAAACTACCATCTATGCCAATAAATATAGAATTAGGAATATGACCCTCTGAAAACTCTATCGGAGACCTAGTGTCCAATACTAAGGCGCCCTCATGATTCGCCATAGCTTCAAATGTCTCTACTTCCAGCGCAATGCTTCCCTTTCTTAATACCTTGTCAAAATCATGAGCCCCTGTTTTATTCAACATTGCATTCTTGGCAAAATACTGTGGCGGCGGTAATATACCTGTAGTTACTTCAGTAATAAACTCTTGCTTCGTCATATCAGCCCTTAGCGCGTAATTCGTCTTCTTTTGATTCCCCAATGAATCAAAAGTATCTTTACTCATGTTCTTACCACAGGCTGATCCTGCTCCATGAGCAGGATAAACAATAATATCGTCGGGAAGTGGCATTATCTTATTTCTCAAACTGTCATACAACATCCCGGCTAAGTCCTTCTGCGTAAGGTCTGATTTAACCGCTAGATCAGGCCGACCTACATCTCCAATGAATAGTGTATCTCCGCTGAATATTGCATATTCTTTGCCCGCCTCATCGAAAAGCAAGAATGTTGAGCTTTCTGGCGTATGTCCCGGAGTGTGAAGCACTTTGATCTTTACTTCTCCAAGCCTGAACTCTTCCCCATCCAGAGCTTCATGAATATCGTACTCTGTTTTAGCTCCTGGCCCATAAACTATTTCGGCACCAGTGCTATTGGCAAGATCAACATGTCCGGATACAAAATCTGCATGAAAATGTGTTTCAAAAATATACTTTATCCTAGCATCGTTCTTTTCGGCCTTTCTTAAATAGGGCAAGGTCTCACGAAGAGGATCGATTATGGCCACCTCACCTCTTGATTCAATATAATAGGCTCCCTGAGCCAAACACCCCGTATATATCTGTTCTACTTTCATTTGTCTAAATTATTTGGCAAAGTTACTTCATTGGTATCTTTTTGGCTGTGACATTTATCACGGATACGTTGTTACAACTTGAGTGTAATCTTATTCCTACCTAACTCTATTTTTCCCTGGTTTTCCAATTGCTTTAATAACCTGGAGATCACCTCCCGAGTAGAGTTCAACTCTTCGGCTATTTTTTGATGAGTCGTTTCAAGTAAATGACTATTGTTGACAGTGGACTTATCGATTAGATATTGTACAAGCCTTTCGTCCATTCTTTTAAAAGCTATACTATCTATAGTGTTTAGTAGTTCAGAAAATCTTGTTTGATAGGTTTTCATTACAAAACTTTTCCATGATGGGTACTTTTGCATCCATGAATCCATAAGCTCTGACGGCAACATTACTATGGCAGAATCTTCCTCTGCAATAACTCTGATCTCGCTTTTTTCATGTGCCATGCAGCATGTTAACGACATAGCGCAGGTCTCACCTGCTTGTAAATAGTATAATATAAGCTCATTAGAGTCTCTGTCCATTCTTAACACCTTTAGTACGCCAGAAACCAATAAAGGCATATATATAATCTCACCGCCATAATCCATAATTTTATCGCCTGTATGGACTTTGACAACCTTTCCCAAATCGTTAATTTCCTTTATTAGACCTGGCTCTACTAATTCAGAAAAGTTTTCATTTATTGCGCTAGGTGTAGACATCATCAGCCAAAAATATATATTTGTTTATACTAATTAGATCGTTATAAGCCATATGCATCAAACAGCGATGATTATTTAACGTTCAATTTTATAGTTAAAAATGAAACTGATTAGTAAAAATTTAAATGAGAAGTAGCTAATGTTGTCAACCATCAAATCTGATCTACCAGCTGGTCTGGTAGTCTTTCTAGTAGCCGTACCGCTTTGCCTTGGGATCGCCTTGGCTTCCGGAGCACCTCTGTTTTCCGGAATTATAGCGGGTATGGTAGGTGGAATAGTAGTTGCGCTAATCAGTGGATCAAAAATTGGAGTGAGTGGTCCGGCCGCAGGTTTAGCTGTAATCGTTGCCGATGCGATTACCAAGCTCGGGACAGATAGCAGTGGCAACTTTGATATGGAAGTCGGTTTTGCACTTTTTTTGTCAGCAACAGTAATAGCCGGTGTTTTTCAAATCATTCTTGCTTTTCTTAAGGCGGGGATTATTGGGTACTATTTCCCTAACTCGGTAATTAAGGGAATGCTTTCGGCCATAGGTATAATAATTATTTTAAAACAAATACCCCATGCCTTAGGTCATGATGTTATACCAGATGGTTTTTTAGGTTTCTTTCAGAAAGATGGCGAAAATACGTTTAGCGAGATTATAGTTTCGTTTCAGGATATAAACCCTGCAGCTGTCATTATAACTTCAGTTTCAATGCTTATTTTGATAATTTGGGAGCAGAGTTTCATCAAGCGGATAAAATTCTTCCAAATAATACAGGGGCCTCTTGTTGTCGTGGTTGTAGGCATTGCATTAAGTAGGTTTTTCACTGGTGCAGGATATCACCTGGATGCGGACGAAATGGTAAGTATTCCATTGGCTTCCGAAGTCGGAGGGTTAACATCGTTATTCACATCACCGGATTGGAGTAGAATATTTACCGTCGAAATATTCGTACTAGGCTTGACTATAGCCATCGTAGCCAGTTTGGAAACACTTTTATGTGTAGAGGCTACAGATAAACTCGACCCGGATAAGAATATAACTCCTACCAACCGTGAACTTCTCGCGCAGGGGACAGGCAACATAGTTTCAGGTCTCATCGGTGGCCTGCCTCTCACACAAGTCATTGTAAGGAGCTCCGCTAATATACAATCAGGAGGTAAATCCAAGTTATCCGCTTTTATACATGGGTTAATGATCTTATTTAGTGCTTTTTTGATTCCAAATGTTCTTAATATGATCCCGCTATCAAGTTTAGCGGCCATATTATTTGTTGTAGGGTATAAACTCGCAAAACCCGCTTTATTCAAAGAAATGATATCAAAAGGAAGAGCTCAGTTCTACCCATTTCTAATTACTATTTTGGGGATTATTTTTACCGATTTACTGATTGGAATTGGAATTGGATTGGCGGTAGCCATATTTCTCATCCTCTACAAAAATTTTAATACCCCATTTAGTTTCAGTGAGAACCATAAACCCGGTCAACCCATTGAAATAAAGTTATCGGAAAATGTCACCTTCCTTAATAAAGCTGGCATATTGCAAGCGCTAAATGTAATCCCACCAAAAAGCGACGTAATCATAGATTCTACGGATTCCAAATATGTACATCCGGATGTTGCTGAAATCATTGATGACTTTGAGATTCATGCGGCCAAAGTGGGGATAAATCTTGAGATACGTGGCGACTTCCATGAATCCAAAAGCAATGCTTTAATCAACTTCAAGTTACAAATTGGAAAACAGGAAAAAGAAAAGTCTTACTTAGCTAGCATCTTGAAATCCTGATGATACAAACCAACATATTCCTCCACCCATCGTTAGTAATTTAGATGCATAGTTTATTTCATATGTCGAAAACAAAAAAACTATTTTCAGCGGTTTTACTTATAGTAATTGCAATATCATGCTTATCCTTTACTAACCCGGGAAAGCGTTACTTCGAAATAGCCAAAAACCTCGATATTTTCGCCTCACTTTTTAAAGAAGTTAATGTCATGTATGTAGATGAGATTAACCCCAATAAGGTTATAAAAGTGGGTATAGATGCTATGCTGAGGTCTCTTGATCCTTACACCGTCTATATTCCTGAAGACGATATCGAAGACTTTAGAACACAAAGTACTGGGCAATATGGTGGTATAGGTGCGGTAACAAGCCGGATGAATGGTGCGGTAAAAGTGATCATGCTTATGGAAGGATATTCGGCACAAAAAAATGGTTTGAAAATAGGGGATGAAATTATTCAAATAGGTAATGTAGATATTACACAACTGTCTCGCGAGGAAACAAACGATTTGATGAAGGGACAGGCAAATACTCAGGTTAGCCTCACCGTTAAGCGGTTTGGTCTAGATACACCTCTGACTTTGACTTTTAAAAGGGAAAAAGTTAAGGTGAAAAATGTACCCTACTATGGAATGGCTGCTTCTGACGTGGGTTACCTGAAACTCACTGAGTTCACCATGCAGGCTGGGAAAGAAGTGAAAAATGCCGTTATGGAGCTTAAAAAGTCAGGTGCTAAGAAAATCATAATCGATTTAAGGGGCAATCCTGGCGGACTATTGATAGAAGCAGTAAATATTGTCAATATTTTTATTCCCAAAGGCAAAGAAGTAGTATCTACTAAGGGTAAGGTAACTGAAAACAACGCTACTTATAGTACTCTCAATGCTCCTGTCGATACAAAGATACCGCTGGCTATATTAATTAGTAGTGGAAGTGCCTCGGCATCCGAAATTGTAGCAGGCTCGATTCAGGACTATGATAGAGGCGTTATTGTTGGCGAAAAGTCTTTTGGTAAAGGTTTAGTTCAAATTCCGCGGCCTCTCTCCTACAACTCCCAGTTAAAAGTAACTACGGCTAAATACTACACGCCCAGTGGACGTTGTATTCAAGCTCTGGATTACAGTAACAGGAACCCAGATGGAAGTGTAGGAAAGGTAGCAGACAGTTTAAAAAAGGAATTCAGAACCGCCAACAATCGACTTGTTTACGATGGAGGCGGCGTTGACCCGGATATTGTAGTTGAGCAAGAAAAACTATCTCCGGTGGCATATGCCTTGGCTAGTAATGGACTCATCTTCAATTATGCCACTAAGTTTTACTATGAGAATCAAAATGCAGAAGTAACCGACTTCACTATGTCGGATGCCCAATATGAAGAGTTTAAAAAATGGGTGAAAAACAAAGAGTTCAATTACACCACAAGAGTAGAAAATGATCTGAACCGGCTAACTAAAAACGCAGGGAAAGAACAGTATTACAAGCGTATCCAACAACAAATAGAGGGTCTGAAAGCTACTATCGACATAAGCAAAAAAAATGATCTCGATAATTTCAAATCTCAGATCGTAAAAATTCTTGAGCAGGAAATTGCGACGCGTTTCGAGTTGGAAAAAGGTGCAATTGAAAGTTCTTTTGATAGTGACAGAGATATTCTGAAAGCTGTTGAGATACTAGGAAACACCAAAGAATACGACGCCATTCTATCTGGTATATAATTTGGGTCAGATTCTGTCTAAGGTTAGGAAAAAAAAATACTGGCTCTTTCTGGCTAGCTTCATTTTAGTCTTCCAATTCGTACCGGGGTGTTTTACCTTTAGAATGAGTCCCAAAGAGACGGAAAAGTATTTTTCAGATAGTGGACTAAGGGCAGAACGCCATTCTTACACTATTGATGATAGGTCGATCAACTTTGTCACAGTTCCGAATGAAAACGGACCGACAATTATTTTTTTTCACGGTGCACCGGGCTCGTGGTCTGCATTTAAACATTTCATGACCGACAGCCTACTTTTATCAGTAGCCTCATTGGTTTCCATTGACAGACCGGGATACGGATACTCGGATTTCGGTAGAAGTGAGCCTTCCCTGCATAAACAGTCGGAATTGATAAAACCATTGCTCCAGAAGTACGCTAATACAAAGACCATATTAGTAGGGCACTCTTTAGGTGGCCCAGTGGTAGCTAAGCTGGCTATGATGTACCCTGACCTGGTTGACGCACTTATAATGATAGCACCATCCATTGATCCGGACCTTGAACCTGAAGAGGATTGGTTTCGGGCACCAATGAGAACACCATTTATAAGCTGGTTAGTCCCTACTTCTTTCTTGGTTACTAATGAGGAAATATATTTTTTGGAGGACGAGCTAAGAATTATGTTGAAAGATTGGTCAAGCATAACGGTGCCTATCACAGTTATTCAGGGAAACAGCGATATGCTTGTACATCCGGCTAACGCTGATTTTGCGCAAAAAATGTTGGTAAATTCCTCTAAGGTTGAGCTCATTACGGAAGACGACCTAAATCATTTTATTCCTTGGAACAAACCGGAACTCATCAGGTCGGCAATCCTTGAAATGATAGAAAAAATAAAGGGTGACTAACCGTCACCCCATGCATTAAATTATCTCAAAAAGAGCATTTCGCGATACTTAACAAGTGGCCAATCCTCATCATCTACTAAAAGTTCCAATTTATCTACAGCGTATCGGATTTCCTCGAAGTACTTTTCTTTAACATCATCGCAATAAGCAATAGCTCTATCCCTGGTATCCTCGATTTTGTTTATGCGTTTACGCTCTTCAATCATATTGTGAACACCCTTATTTAGAGTATCGATGTAGTCAGTAATCTTCTGTATACTACTTAACACTTCTTTACTATCAATACCAAGCCCCTTCAATCCATTTGCGTTCTGAATCAGCTTATTTTGATAGTGGATAGCAGTGGGAATAACATGATTAAGCGTTAAGTCTGCCATAACCCTGGATTCAATTTGTATTTTCATAATATAAGCTTCCCAACTAATCTCATTTCTCGCCTCTAGCTCGATATCCGTTAATACATTATGCTTATTAAAAGTTCCTCGAGCCTTTTTAGTAAGATAAGCGTCGAGTGCCCTTGGGGTATCTTTTACGTTGGCAAGTCCACGTTTTTCAGCTTCCTTCACCCAATCATCGGAGTAGCCATCTCCTTCGAACCTAACCTTCTTTGATTCTTTGATATACTTTCTTAAGACATTTACAATGGCCAGCTTCTTATCAGTGCCTTTCTTCATATCTTTTTCCACATCACTGTAAAATTGTGACAATTGCTCGGCAACAATAAGATTTAATATAGTCATAGGAGAAGCGGTGTTCGCACTACCACCAACGGCCCTGAATTCAAATTTATTCCCTGTAAACGCGAAAGGAGAGGTTCTATTTCTGTCAGTGTTGTCCAGTATGATTTGAGGGATTTTGTCAATCCCAAGCTTCATATACATGTTTTCACCTTTCTCAACCTTTATATTTCCGTTCTTTTCGAGCTCATCGAGCACCGAGGTCAATTGAGAACCGATAAATACAGACATTATAGCAGGTGGCGCCTCGTTAGCACCGAGCCTATGATCATTACCGGCAGACGCAATACTAGCCCTTAATAAATCAGCATATTCATCAACTGCTTTAATAGTGTTAACAAAGAATGTTAAGAAAACGAGGTTTTCTCGAGCACTAGAACTGGGTTGAAATAAGTTAACACCAGTATTTGTAATGAGTGACCAATTATTATGCTTACCTGTTCCATTTAACCCTGCAAATGGTTTTTCATGGAATAGTACGCGTAAAGAATGTTGCTCAGCTACTTTATTCATGGTATCCATAAGTAGTTGATTATGATCCGTCGCTACATTAATATCCTCGAATACCGGAGCCACCTCAAATTGGCTTGGGGCCACCTCATTATGCCTTGTGCTCACAGGAATACCCAATTTCAAGGCTTCGATTTCAAAATCTTTCATGAATTCATAAATTCTTGGAGGTATAGAGCCGAAATAGTGATCATCCAATTGTTGTCCTCTGGCAGGGTTATGGCCAAAAACTGTCCTGCCCGACATTACTAGATCAGGCCTACTATTGTAAAGCGCTTTATCAACCACAAAATACTCCTGCTCGCACCCTAGTGAAGGCTTAACGCGGGTTACCTTACGATCAAAAAGCTGACACACTTTAGTGGCGGCTATATCTACGGCCTCAACTGCTTTTAACAATGGTGCTTTATTATCTAATGCTTCTCCGGTGTAAGACACAAATATGGTTGGAATACAAAGTGTCACGCCATAGATGAACATCGGTGAACTTGGGTCCCAAGCGGTATAACCCCTTGCTTCAAATGTACTTCTGATTCCCCCATTTGGAAATGAAGAAGCATCCGGTTCTTGTTGTACAAGCGCACTTCCCTTAAATCTTTCAATTCCTGAAAGATAATCGTAAAATGTATCGTGCTTCTCTGCGGTTGTTCCTGTCAAAGGTTGGAACCAATGGGTAAAGTGAGTGACTCCTTTTGATAAAGCCCATGCCTTTGCCGCTGATGCCACTGCATCGGCAGTCACCTCGTCGATCTTTAGGCCCTGATCAATTGATTTTTTGACTTGTTTAAAAACATCAGGGGCAAGTAGCGCTTGCATTTCAGGAAGACCAAAAACATTCTCCCCATAAAAATCTGATATTTTTCCTGGTGCTTCTACCTCTATTGCCGGCCGATTATTTGCCTGTTCAATAGCACTGAAACGTAATTTTGACATAGTGGTTGAAAATTTTATTGACTGATCGTCAAAACTATCAATTTATCGTTCTATGCGCTCATTTTTACAGCCATTTTTTAAAAAATCATGTATCAGAATCCAAAATAGAACAAAAAAAGAGGTGATTAGAGCAAAAAAGGGTTAAAACGTATCCAACTTTGTATCAAGTTTGTTGGAAACAAAATCCTTTTCGCGCTGATTATATCGGATGGCCCTTTTTTTAAGCTGATGATGGATATAAGCCTTATCACTATTAGATTCTGCTTCAAATTTGTATTCTGAAGTCTCTATGAGATAATCGTAGGGCCCCTTAGTAGAAATGAGTTTAACAAAAATCGGGGTTGTCTCTACGGTTACAAACAAAAGGATTATAAAAATATTGGCTAACCAAATGGCTTCACTAGAGTCGGTAAGTCGATCCAATGCATCTAGTCTCGAAGCCAGTCCTCCAAGTTTTACTTCCTCAAGTGATTCAAGTTCATTTTGCATTTGTACATCTAAGGCTTGTAATTGTGCATATCGCTCGTCAATCAGAGTGCTGTTCTTTTTCTTAATCACCTCCAATTCAAGCTGGGCTTGATCAGCGTCGGCTTTTTTAATTCGATAAATAGGGCCTGCGTTTCTTTTCATAGTCCCACCGGTTCCGTCAGCTTCCATCCTTGCTATCTCAAAAAGGTCATCGCGTTTTAAGGTAGCTGAATTGATCTCATCCTTTAGATCCTTAATTTCGGACTTCAACTGGTCACGAGTAACCTCATACTTACTTTTAACTTCATTCTCCAGCCTTGCTGTTTCCTGCTGCTTCATAACGAGAAGTTCTGAATTGACCTCCTTTTCAAAAACCTTTAATTCAAGGGGCTTTGCTATAACTAAGGATATAAGTATGGCCAAAACCAGGCGTGGCACAGCAGTGAAAAATTCGTTCCAGCGACTTTCCGATTTTCTCATACTTGAAACTATATATCGATCAAGATTAAAAATCATTAACCCCCACAAGAGAGCTGCCGATACGGCAATGAAAGCACTGTCAAAAACCGTGTATAAGGCATAACCTGCTGCTAATGCAGCGAATAGTCCTGTAAAAAAAATAGTCGCACCTATCCCTACATACTTTGAAGAGTCGGTGGGGCAATTGTGAAGTAGTCTGGTATCGACACCTGAGCAGTACCAGAAAAAAGATTTTATTTTATCCATAAGAGTTTTAAGATGATTTAGACGCAACGAAGGGAGTTAGGGAATAGTATGGCAAGTTTAGTGCCATCTAACCATGTCGTCCGTATTGTAAGTTTTAACTTTATTTATGTGCGATAATGAACACTTTTACGAACGCTTTTACAAGTAGATAGCATTCATTTTCTTAAAGTCACATGAATAGAATGCCTTAACTTCGCAAAGCACTAGAGACCCAAAATGACCAAAGATCAGATTTTCAAAATAGTCCGAATAATTCTCTATTCTGGTTACCTATTATCACTGAGCCTCGTATTCTTATATGACGCCAGATCAACAACTGGAAAGTTTTATGAGAACTCTTTAACAGAATACTTTCAAGAAGGAACATTTTTTCTTACCGTTCTGGCCTATTTGTTTTGCACGATAAATTTTAGAGAGACAGCTTCTATTTCCTTGCTGATCGGTGGCTTTTTTCTAATGGCCTTCATCCGAGAATTTGATGCGGTACTGGATGCTTATGTTTACGATGGAGCTTGGCAAACACTTGTGCTAATGGTTATCCTTTTTGTCGGATACAGAACCTATCGCTCTTGGAAGTCCATCCAGGGGATTATCCCTAATTACATGGCTAGCTATCCTTTCGGTCTGATGATAGGTGGAATGCTGGTTACGTTTATCTACTCTCGGCTTTTTGGAGAAACTATAATGTGGAAAACGGTAATGGAGGAGCATTATATAAGAGATGTGAAGAATGCTGTTGAAGAAAGCGTAGAATTACTGGGTGATTCTATTATCCTTTTCGCAGGGCTTGAATTCATTTTCTGGGCAAAAAATCAAGATAGTTAAGTAGAGACTTTTCTAACAACAACCTTGGCCGCGTGGTATAACGGAAAATACAATGGAAATATGAATATGATCCAGGCAATAATACCTGCAAATTGAAACTTCCAAAGCTTTTCCAGCGCTAGCCAAAAGTCATCCCTAAACAAATCTACCATGGCAGTTACTGAAAATAGCTCCATCTCTAAATCAAAAATTGAGGAACCTAAGGCCATCAGTGGAATGATCAAAAGAAGTTGTAATGGATAAACTGCATAATTAAGAAGTTGCATAACAGCTACATTGTAGTTCCCTAAAAACGCTACTAGTAAGCATAAGCCCGTTGTACTTCCAGGTATAGGAAAAAGACCAAGAACAATGCCCAATGAAATAGCAATCGCTAGACGCCTCGGTGAAGAACCTTTGCGTAACAAAGAAAATAATGGGAATATTAATCTGTTGTTTATCCAATTTCTGAAAGAGAATCCCATCTGGCAAATATCACATTCTATCGATTAAATTCACCATCTATTCCAATATGGGCAACCTTTATTGTGCCGATGTTGTCTATACAAATGTGGAAACATTAATTAGTCAATTAACGTTACCTCACGGAAACCAGGAAAAAGATGATCAATTTCGTACTCAAGCGACCAGCTACCACGATCAAGAAAGTAATTCATAAACAAATGAACGCTGCCTATCTGAAGAATTTTAATAAAGCTCTGATCAACTTAGAATTGAACCTTCAAGAAGAAAAGGTTAGAAAAACTTTTAAACACTGGTGATCAGTTTGATCTTCGGACCGAACCACCGCTACTGGAGTCTGTTTGGGACCTAGCTGGGTTGCCTCTATATCTGATGCTGCCTCCGCTACTCGCGCGAGCATCAATTTCGTCGGTCACATACACTTTAACTCCGGCGGCACTGCTTGCCCTAGCACGAACCTGTTCGGCTTCTAGATCATAAGCGTCTACACCCCCGGCACTAGAAGCACTAGCATTTATGAATTTAGTACGGCCTGAAAGTTCAATATCACCCGCTGATGACGCCGACACATCTATTTCATTCACATCAACGTCAATTTCTATATCAGCGGCACTTGAAACGGATAAATCGAGTTTGTCACCTTTGATGGTGCCATCCGAGATAACCGTTGCCGCGGAACTTGCAGAAATATCGTCCAACTCTACAAACGTAACGTAAACCTTAACAGAGTGATTCCGATAACGGCCGTCTTCCAAATAGATTTTCAGCCTGCCGCCGGAAACTTCTGTATAAACCCGGTCCAGATCAATGCCATCAACCTCAACTCTTACCGATTCTTTACTTCCCGGTTTCAAATAAACATCGATACCTTGAGTTGCTTTAATAGCATCAAACTCTCTCACACTACGCTCCTCGGACTGAGCGTTCAAAATAAAAACCGAGAAAATAAGTAATACGGTAAAGAGATATTTTAAGTGCCTCATCATGGTGTTAAGTTATAATTCAAAGACCAACCTGCCAAAAAACGGTTGCATAGGTTTAATAAACTTTTTCTCAGGGTCATCTTTTACACTAAAATGAATTAGAACTTACTTTGAAGTGGTAGAACGAAGTCGGTGTTACTGATTTATTATTTTTTTAGCTATATTGGCTGCATTAGCAAAGGAACATAATTCAACTAAAATGGTAAAAGAAACTTTAAACGTGCTTATTCAACTTGCGGCCAGTGATAATCAAGTTGCAGAAAACGAGGCTAAGCTTATCCAGATGATTGGTATCTCAAATGGGATGACTAAGGATGAGATTAACGAAATGATGCAGAATCCAACCCGCCCAATTGGAGATCTTTCATTACTTACGGATGATCAAAAGTTTGAGCACCTGTACCATGTTGTTCAACTCATGAAAGTAGACGGTCAGGTATTTAAGAGTGAAATAGTTTTTTGCGAAGACATTGCTGACCGCCTCGGGTACAAAAAAGGGGTTGTCGCAGAATTATCATCCAAAATATTCAGTGATCCTTCTATAACGTCTGATAGAGAGTCCCTTAGAAAGAAAGCACAAAAATATTTAAAATAGGGAGATTCATTCTCCCCTTCTCTATTCAGCGGTTTGTTCGCCGATTGGAATATTTAATTGGACTTTTTCCCAGTTCAATGTAATACTATTATTTTCAACCGTGTATTTCAATCTTTCTTCGACCTCTTCGAGCCATACAGGATTTATTTCCAGCCGAACTACATCATTGTCTTCGTTATAATTATAAGCACCCCAGGCTCCATGCTCATCTCTATTCCAATCTTTATTTAATATGGCAACCCAAGGCGCACTTTCCTTCGGAATTAAGTAAAATCCATATTTACCTGCCGGCACCTGAGTCTCCCCAAACTTCAAAGCTTGAGCAAACTCTATAGAAGTCGTTTCATTAGCTCCGGCACGCCAAACCTTATCATAAGCCTCAAGACCACCCCAAATTTCTCGTCCTTTAACAGCAGGTGAACCATAATCAACCGTGATCTTTACTCCTCCTATCTCTCCAGTTGCCGTCTTCCTCGGGCTGGCAATAGAAGTACTTGCAGGCTCACTACCAGACGATTCTTCAATACTGTCAGACTCCCCAACGGTATCTGATTTTTGTTGTCCGCAAGATTGTGCGAGACCTAATATCACTAAGAACAGCAGGTAAAATTTTAATTTCTTAATCATCATATTTAATCCTTTTAATTATTTGAATAAACAACTTCACCAGCGAAAATGGTCATTTCAATTTCAGTTTTCAAAATATCTTGTTCCGGAACTGTCATGATATCTTTAGAAAAAACTGTGAAGTCAGCTAATTTCCCTACTTCGATAGAACCTTTTATGCCCTCTTCAAAAGCTCCAAAGGCCGCATCGAGCGTATAAGATCGAAGGGCCTGTTTGCGCGTCATTTTTTGATCAGGTTCATATCCACCTTCCGGTGTACCTTCAAGGGTTTTGCGAGAAACACTCGCATAGAAAGATGCCAATGGATTCAATGGTTCTACAGGAACATCGGTACCATTTACTATTGGCACTCCTGATTGTAAAAGCTTTTGCCAAACATATGCACCTTCTATGATTCGTTTCAGTCCCAAGCGATATATGGCCCAAGGACGATCTGAAGACATATGTACGGCTTGCATAGCGGGGATAACACCTAGTTCTGAGAACCTCGGGATATCATCAACATGTAAATGCTGAGCATGTTCAATTCTGAAGCGATGATTATCGATTAACCTAGGGTTATTTTCAAAGGCTGCCTGATACCTATCCAATACCTCACGATTGGCACGGTCACCAATCGCATGACTGCATACTTGAAAGCCATTTTTTAGAGCTTTGTTCGACGTTTCCAACACAAAATCCATTGGCAAAGTTTCATGACCGTAGTGGCCAGGTCTATCCGTGTATTCCTTAAGAAGCCAAGCTCCCCGGGAACCCAAAGCACCATCACAGTGAAGTTTTACGGAACGTATGGTAAGCAGGTTATGGAGTGTGTCTATTTCTGGGCCTCTTTCATACCACTCCTCCAAAAGCTCCTTATCCCAACCTGTGAGCATAACATAAAGTCTAATCCCTAAGTCCCCTTCCTCTTTAAACTTCTTGAATAAGGCTATAGATTCACGACTTGCCCCTGCGTCATGAAACCCAGTTATACCATTGCGCTGGCAAGCTTTAATGGCAAGCTCCAATGCCTTTTGATCTTTTTCGGCTGTGGTCTGCGGAATATTTCGGGTAATTAAAGTTTGGGCGCGCTCGTTAAACACTCCTGTGGGATTACCAAGATCATCTCTTATTACCTCACCTCCCTCAACCTCGACTTGGGTAATACCTTCTTTATCAAGCGGTTGAACGCCTGATATTTCCATAGCTTTGGAATTAGCAAAACCTGCATGCCCACTGGCATGACTAAGATAAACTGGGTTGTCCGGCGTGACTGCACTTAATTTATCATGAACTTGGAAACCTTTTACCACCTCTTCCTCTGATAAATCCCACTTGCTTTGATGCCAGCCTCTGCCGGTGATCCACTCTCCTGGATCGGCTCTATCAGCCGCTTCTTTTACTTTGGCAATAAGTTCGTCATAGCTCTTTACCCCAAGTAGATCTATATTCAGCTCATTGTAACCAAGCCCCATAATATGCCCATGACCCTCAATTAGCCCAGGAGTCATCGTTTTATCTTGTAAATCTATGAACTCGGTATTTTCTCCCTTATACTTGATGGCTTCAACACTATCGCCGGCAAATACAATTCTATCCCCTCTTGTGACCACAGCCTCTACTTTTGCCTGTTGGTCATTGACTGTATAGATGGTACCTCCGACAATAATCAAATCACCAGGCGTAAGTCTCTGTTCAGAGGAACAGCTCAGTAACCCGCTTCCAATAACTACAAAGATTAGTATTTTCAAAACGGACGGTTTAATCATAGTTTTATTAGATTCTTGTTGAACAGTTAAGATAATAAACATTATGAGAATAGCTTACATGCTAAAAATTTCTATGACTATATTAGGTCTGGCTTTATTTGGTTTCCAAACCTCAAAAGCTCAAGAAGTGGGTTTATCCTTTTCTTACTTCCTGCCAAAAAATGGGTATTTCTCGACTCCTATTAGTCCATTTTCGTTAAGAGGAGTTGGCGTCGACCTTAACCGCTATTTTGCGGTTCAAACGGGTTTTTCATTATACAGAATGTCAGGTCTGAATATAAAAGATATTGATGACTTCGAATCTATGGACGCATTGGTAGGTCCTAATTTTACGCTTATGGTTCCAGTAGAACTAGTACTTCAATTTGTGGGACAGAGGCAGGAGTTCAGACTTAAGGGCGGTGGGTTTGGATTCTTAACTTTTGATAACAAGTTAAATAATGGAAATATCGATAAAGCAATAAGAGAGCTTGAGTCATGGGAAGTGGCCAATTCATCATTCGATTTTGATAGCGAACCGGGTTTTGGTTATTTTTTTGGTGCCGAATATGTGATTTTTGTTACCAGACAGTGGGGGCTAAGCTTCGAAGCTAATTATTTAATTGGAGATTCAGGTTTTGGGTTATCAGGGAGCTATACTGGTGGAAATAGCTCCGGAGGGTTGATAACAAGAGATGTGCAATATCAAGATGCTAAACTTGACCTAACTGGCTTAGAACTCTCCATAGGAATTATCATAACCCAATAGTTTTAAGCTCAGCTCATGGCCTCTAAACGTTTTAATAGTGGTGGGTGTGAATAATTAAAAAAAACGTATGCTGGATGTGGATATAAGTTACTCAAATTATCCACAGAGAGCTTTTTCAGAGCACTTTTCAATGGGGTTGAGCTGAAGGTTTTGGCTGCATATGCATCAGCCTCGAACTCATTTTTCCGACTTATGATATTACCCAATACCCCGAATATCTTCGAAACCGGCGAATACAATATTGTGAAAGCTATAAGGTTTACGTGCAAGGCCAAGTCTTGCGCCCCAAGCGCGAGGCTGAGTTGTTTATTGAATATTATTAACGACATAACAAAAAGCATAAGTCCAATTTGTCCTATAGAAATGGCGAATCCTTGAATAATATGCTTCTTTTTGAAATGTCCAACTTCGTGGGCTAAGACAGCTACAAGCTCCTCGGTAGTATGGTTGTTAATTAGTGTATCATAGAGAACTATCTTTTTCTTCTTACCAATACCTGAGAAAAAAGCATTAGCCTTATTAGATCTTTTAGACCCATCGATAACAAATACATTAGTTAATGGAAAGTCTACATCTCTGCTGTAGTCTTGAATTGCCTTTTTAAGCAATCCATCTTCCAATGGGGTAAGCTTGTTGAATAATGGCAAAATCAAAGATGTGTAGAACATATTAAAAAAAAGCAGAAAAATTATCGCGATGACCCAGAAGTACATCCAAAAATCGGGGCCAATCTCTAGAACCAATAATAATAAAACACTAATTAACAGCCCCCCTATTATCACGGCCAATGAATAACCTTTAATCTTATCAAAAAGAAAAGTCTTCACCGAGGTTTTGTTAAAACCGAATTTCTCCTCGATAACAAAAGTGCTGTAGAGCTGAAAAGGAGTATTCAAAAGGTCAGATAAGATGAACAAAGCACCAAAATAGATCAAAGCCAGAGCTAAATCATTTTGAACATAAACTGCTATCAATCTATCGAGTAGCCCAAATACTCCAAAATAAAGTAGGGATATCGAAAGTATAAAACTGAACGCCGAGGTTACAAATGAAAACGAGCTTCGCACTTTTTGATATTCAATACTCTTTTCGTACTTATCCCTATCATAAAAGCCGGAAACTTCAGCCGGAAACTCAGTTTTGGTAGATTTATAATTTAGATAGTCTAATAACTGATCCAATAAATAATCTATAATAACTATAGCGAGGATAACATATAAAAGTGTCTCTGGCCGCATCACTTAAAATTTCGCCCAAAACTAACCAAAGTACCTATCATTTCGGCAGGGGAATTAGTCTTATTTTTGTATTTAATCCCATATTGGGAAATATAAATTTAGTGAACGTGCTCTTTTTATCGTCATATGGGCACTTTTCAATTTGGTACGGATATGGTCACGTGGTCAGTGTGAAATTAATAAACACAATAAAATCACACATGAGAACACTAATGCAGCACGAACTATTCTTCGCCGGACTAGTTTTTGTAATCGGTATCGCCGTACTTGTTTATGAAGTAATCTAGCCCGCTATTTAGATTCAGTCAAAATAGTATTTCACATTGTATCCTTGCCCATCGGCATGTACATTTGAGGTTAAAGTAGATGTTAATTTTTTGAACTTTATAAGTGAATTCTAAATGAGCTGGTTTTCAGAAGCTATTTCTAGTACGCTCGGTCGCAAACTCTTAATGGCCTTAACCGGGCTTTTTCTTATCGTTTTTCTTCTCGTTCATTTAATTGGAAATTTTCAACTTCTTGCCAACGATGGGGGCGAGTCCTTCAACATCTATGCGAAATTTATGACGACAAATCCGGTTATTAAAACCACTTCATACCTTCTTTACGGTGCTTTTGTTATCCATATCATTTGGGCTGTACTCTTAACTTTCCAGAATAAAAAATCCAGACCGATTGGTTACGCCCAAACAGCCGGGTCTTCCAACAGTACCTGGAGTTCCAGAAATATGGGCATCCTTGGCACTTTCGTTTTTATTTTTCTGGTTATACACCTAAGGGGCTTCTGGTATGAAATGCATTGGGGTGGTATCCCAACCGCTACATATGATGGTGTAGAGGTTAAAGATCTGTATACTGTCGTGCAGCAGGCATATGAACAATGGTGGTATATGGCCATATACGTAGCCTCGATGATACTACTAATGTTTCATTTAGCACATGGGTTTCAAAGTGCCTTTCAAACATTGGGACTAAACCATCCTAAGTATAACCCTGTTATTAAATCGATAGGTTTAGGCTACGCCATATTAATACCAGGTGCATTTGCTGCCATACCCATCATTATGTTTCTTCAATCATTATAAGTAGAATCATTGAATATGAAATTAGATTCCAAAATACCTGAGGGTCCTCTAGCTGAGAAGTGGTCAAAACACAAATTCGGAGTTAAATTGGTTAACCCGGCAAACAAGAGGAAGTACGATATTATAGTAGTAGGAACCGGTCTTGCCGGAGCCTCCGCTGCAGCTTCTTTTGGGGAGTTAGGTTATAATGTCAAAGCATTTTGTTTTCAAGATAGTCCAAGACGAGCGCATAGCATAGCTGCTCAAGGGGGTATAAATGCGGCTAAAAATTACCAAAATGATGGTGATAGCGTTTTTCGCCTTTTCTACGACACCATTAAAGGTGGAGATTATAGATCAAGGGAAGCCAATGTTTATCGTTTGGCGGAAGTAAGTGTTAATATAATTGATCAGTGCGTAGCACAAGGTGTACCTTTTGCCAGGGAATATGGCGGTTTACTTGCCAATCGTTCTTTTGGAGGAGCTCAAGTTTCCCGAACGTTCTACGCTAAAGGCCAAACTGGTCAACAATTGTTGCTAGGAGCTTACAGCGCATTGAGCAGGCAGGTGGCCAACGGAAAAGTTAAAATGTATTCCCGTGAAGATATGCTTGACGTGGTGAAGAAAGATGGCAAAGCAGTGGGAATTATTACACGTAATCTTACCACGGGTAAAATTCAATCACATTCGGCACATGCGGTTGTTCTTGCTACAGGAGGATACGGTAATGTATTTTTCCTTTCCACAAATGCCATGGGATCAAACGTAACTGCGGCCTGGAGAGCTCACAAAAAAGGAGCTTTGATGGCAAATCCTTGTTTCACTCAAATCCATCCAACTTGTATACCTGTATCTGGGGATCATCAATCCAAATTGACGCTTATGTCGGAATCTTTGAGAAACGACGGTCGTGTTTGGGTGCCAAAAGAAATTTCCGATGCCGAAAAAATAAGAAAGGGAGAATTAAAGCCTACAAATTTACCGGAAGAGAAAAGAGATTACTATCTAGAAGCGCGGTACCCTTCTTTTGGAAATTTAGTGCCGCGAGATGTGGCCTCCAGAAATGCCAAATACGTCTGTGATGAGGGAAGAGGCGTTGCTAAAACCGGATTAGCCGTTTATCTGGATTTTGCCGATGCTATCAAACGTGATGGTAGGGACGTCATCGAAAGTAAGTATGGTAATCTCTTTGACATGTATCAGCAAATCACAGGAGAAAATCCATACGAAACACCAATGATGATCTTTCCCGCTGTTCATTACACTATGGGTGGACTTTGGGTAGATTATAACCTAATGACGAACATACCAGGTTTATACGCTATTGGTGAAGCCAATTTTTCCGATCATGGTGCAAATAGATTAGGAGCGAGTGCACTTATGCAAGGTCTTGCTGATGGCTATTTCGTGATTCCATATACTATTGGAGATTATCTTGCACAAAATTCTTATGACAAGGTTTCAACCGATGATGAAGTATTTATTGAAGCCAAAAAAGAGGTTGAGGATAGGATCGATAAGTTACTCAGTATCAATGGCGAAAAAACAGTAGACGATTTCCATAAAGCGTTAGGGTTAATTATGTGGAATAACTGTGGTATGTCGCGAAATGAGGCTGATCTAAAAAAAGCGAAGATCGAAATTCAAGAACTCAGAGCTGAATTCTGGGAAAATGTCAAAGTAATCGGTACAAATGATGAACTTAATCAATCATTGGAAAAGGCAAATCGTGTTGCTGATTTCCTTGAGCTGGGAGAACTTATGATAGATGACGCCTTAGATCGATCAGAATCATGTGGGGGTCACTTTAGAGAAGAATCCCAAACCGAAGAAGGCGAGGCTAAGCGTAAAGACGATGAATTTTCTTACGTTTCTGCCTGGGAATATAGTGGACCCGATAAGCCTGAGACACTACACAAAGAAGAGTTAGTATTTGAAAACGTTAAGCTGACACAAAGAAGCTATAAGTAGAGTATTATTGAATGAATTAATAATTGTTAATTGACTGATATGAGGATTAAACTCAAAGTTTGGAGACAAAAAAATAACGCAGATAAGGGGGGTTTTAAAACTTATGATCTCAATGACATTTCTTCGGATATGTCCTTTCTGGAAATGTTTGACGTGTTAAACGAAGATTTAGTTCGTCAGGGAGAAGACCCCGTACATTTTGATCATGATTGTAGGGAAGGAATTTGCGGCATGTGCAGTCTTTACATAAACGGGAAACCTCATGGCCCAAAACAAACTACTACATGTCAGCTTCATATGAGAAGTTTCAAAGATGGGGATACTATTACTGTTGAACCTTGGAGAGCGGCGGCGTTTCCAGTATTAAAAGATCTTGTTGTTGACAGAGGAGCGTTCGATCGAATTATACAGTCTGGGGGATATATATCAATAAACACGGGTGGTGTTCCTGATGCCAATGAGATCCCAATACCTAAAAAGGACGCTGATAAAGCTATGGATGCAGCAACCTGTATTGGATGCGGTGCTTGTGTTGCGGCTTGTAAAAATGCTTCGGCAATGCTATTTGTAAGTGCAAAAATATCTCAGTTTGCACTACTTCCTCAGGGTCAAGCAGAAAGAAAAGTCAGAGCTGAAAATATGGTAGCTCAAATGGATTCTGAAGGGTTTGGTGCCTGTACTAATACCGGGGCTTGCTCTGCAGAATGTCCTAAAGAAATAAGCCTAACCAACATTGCCAGAATGAATAGGGATTATTTTTCGGCAAAAGTTGGATCTGATAATGTTTAAAGTAGGGCTCTAATGGAGCCCATTCTACGTATTAAATTGAACCCTGCTCTATCAAACCCCAGGCAATTAAACCAACGCCTACTATAATTGCTAACCCACCTATGGCGCCACTAGCCAAAATAGCTACAACAACACCTGCCAGGGCAATTATAATTCCTGCATAAACTTTCCGATTATCTATAGATTTATTTTTCTTGGCCTTTTTTAAGGCCTTGATGTCCTTTTTAACTTCCTTTAGCAGTTTAACTCTTTTTTTCGCAGGTAACTTCAAAACTTCCTTTGTAGAGGGAAGGCCTTCTTTAGCATACTTTTCAACTATTTTATCAGTTCGCGTTTCCATAACTTTAGTCACCACTGGCCTGGCGATGGTAGAGGCCTCAATAAGATCTTCCTCAGAAGATACATCAATAAACTCGTGATTTGAGTTATTCTCATTAGTGGTAACAAAAGAATTTTGCGTTTTTAGCTTTTCGGGTTCATAGAAGTTCCGAGATGGGCCGAAATCAGCAGTATATTTCGGACTACAAGCTAAGATACAGACGGTGAATATTAGCGTAAAAAGTATTCGTTCTTTCATGGAATTACTAGTTTAAATTTTATCCTATGGTGTAAGATACACAAGATTCGTACATCTTTAATTCTCATATGTCGAAAATCATAATCTCGTGCGCTCCTCGAGTAACCTCGTACGTCCTTCAAGAGTTGAAAGAACTGGGATATCACGGGAAAATTACCAATCAACTGGGTGTGGAAATGATGGGGTCAATGCGCGACGCCATGAAATTAAATTTGCATCTGCGCACTGCCTCCAAGGTATTGCTACAGATCAAATCGTTCAATGCCAGCACTCCAGATGAATTGTATCAGAACCTTATCAATATTCCCTGGGAAAGAACCATACCTTCCACTGGATATCTTAGAATAGAAAGTTTTGTGAAGAATAACAAAATTCTTGATACAAGATTTGCTAACCTCAAAACTAAAGATGCCATTGTTGATCGTATTATGAAGCAAAAAGGCAGAAGGCCAAATTCCGGACCTAAAGTTGATAGAACCGTTGTTTTCCTTCATTGGATCAATAATGATGTGGGCATATTCATTAATACTTCCGGGGACACTATTAGCAAACATGGCTATAGAAAAATTCCTTTCAAAGCCCCGATGATGGAATCCTTGGCGGCCGCCACCATATTAGCGTCAGAATGGAACAGAACTTCACATTTTATTAATCCTATGTGCGGCAGTGGCACATTAGCAATAGAAGCAGCATTGATCGCCTGTAGCATTTCACCAGGTACGTTTAGAAAGAACTTTGGGTTTATGCACGTCAGAAGTTATGACGAATTCATATGGTCAAAACTGGTTAAAGAGTCCCATGCTCATATTCGTAGAAGACTAGATTTTAAAATAATAGCTACCGATATCGATCCAAAAGCCATTGACGCTGCTAAACGTAATGCAGAAGCTGCAGGGGTTGCAGAGTTAATTGATTTCAAAGTTTGTGACTTTAGAAAAACGTACATTCCAAAAGGTAAGGGGGTCGTATTTTTCAATCCAGAATACGGTGAGCGTCTTGGTGTCGAAAAAGAGCTTGAAGACGTTTATAGGTCAATAGGTGACTTCTTCAAGCAAAAGTGTGCTGGTTATATGGGTTATATTTTCACGGGAAATATGAATCTCGCAAAGCGAGTTGGCCTTAAAACAAAAAGAAAAATAGAATTCTTTAATGCCAAAATTGACTCAAGGCTTTTAGAGTACGAATTATACGATGGTACAAAAAAGGGTTAATTTAAGTCTATGATAAGTAAGTTGACAAATTGGCTTAGCAAAATTTATTATCTATTCCCGGTTCAATTGTTGGTTAATCACTTTAAAAGGAACCATGTACTTCTCCTTTGCTGGTTAATACTTTTCGCTATAGTGACCGGGAATTTTGGCAACTATTTGGGTGTTCCCTACCTGTTTCTGGATCCAGTTTATCTTAATAAAGTCAACTTTCAAAGTTATTTTTTGGTAGGCCTTACTTTAGCAGCCTTTACAGTTGCTTTTCATATAACCACATACATCAGTGATGGTCATCGATTTACATTTATAGGCACGGTTCAACGGCCATTTACCACATTCAGCGTTAATAACAGCTTGATACCTGTAGCCTTCCTGCTGACATACGGTGCATTGATTATCCAGTATGAGCTGTCAAATGAGGAAATACAACCGGGCGAACTGTTATTAAATATTTCCGGTTTACTCACCGGCTATGTAGGGATGACTCTTCTATTATTTTCCTATTTCTGGCTTACCAATAAGAACATTTTCAAATATGTGGTATGTAAAGTAGATGAAAAACTAAAGCAAAACATAAAGGTTACGCGAGCTGGTGCAATAAAGAAATTGGACATAGCAAAAAAGAAGCAAGTTCGTGTAGATCATTTTTTTACGCCATCATTAAAAGCAAAAAACACACGCGATCACAGTGGTTTCTACGATAAGGAAATCATTCTCCAGGTGTTTGACCAGAACCATTTGAACCTTGTAATTATTGAGTTATTGATTTTTGTCCTACTCCTTGTGATGGGCACATTCAAGGATGTTGAAATTCTTCAAATCCCCGCAGCAGCAAGCGCTATACTCTTCTTAACCGTGTTTGTTATGTTCGCGGGGGCGTTTTCCTACTGGTTTGGCAATTGGTCAATTTCTATAGCTATCGCCTTATTACTTCTGGCAAACTTCTTAGTGGGTAAAGAAGCGTTTGAAAAGCGCTATCAAGCTTTCGGTTTGGATTACAATATTGCACCAGTTGAATACAGTATTTCAAGGATTAGTGAATTTGGCGGTGGCCCTTACATTGAAGAAGATAAAAGAGAGACCCTTAATATCTTAGATAATTGGAGAAACAAGTTCCCTGAGGACAACAAGCCTAAAATGGTCTTTCTTTGTGTAAGCGGTGGTGGTCAACGAGCGGCATTATGGACGCTCAACGTATTGCAACAAGCAGACCAGATGAATAAGGGCAAGCTGATGGAAAACACTATGTTAGTAACCGGGGCTTCAGGTGGATTAATAGGGGCCAGTTATTTCCGCGAACTAGTTTATCAAAAAAAGTCTGGTCATCTTATAGACCCCTATAGCACGAAGCATCTTTCTGCGATAGCCAGTGATAATCTAAATGCCATCATCTTTAGCCTCTTAATGAACGACATTTTTGTTGGATTCCAGAAATTTGAATATGAAGATTTTGAATACCAAAAAGATAGAGGGTATTCCTTTGAAAATCGCTTAAATGCAAACACCAATAACTTTCTGAACAAGCCTTTGGTGAGCTACAAATTTCCCGAAGAAAAGAGCATAATTCCAATGCTTATCATGGCACCAACAATCATCAATGACGGCAGGAAATTATACATATCCCCACAAAACGTGTCTTACCTTACGAACGTATCAGATTCTATTACCAATAGAAATAAATTAAACGGGGTTGACTTTATGCGTTTTTTCGAATCTCAAAGTAGCTCAAAACTGCGGTTTTTAAGCGGCCTTAGAATGAGTGCCACTTTTCCTTATATCACTCCAAATGTTACATTACCCAGCGATCCTCCTACGCAACTTATGGATGCTGGCATAACTGATAACTTTGGCATTTCGGACGCTATTCGCTTTTTATACGCTTTTAAGGAATGGATAAGCAACAATACTTCGGGCGTCGTTATAGTCTCCATCCGTGATTCTGAAAAGGACGGTCCTATTCAAGCTACTCAAAACTTATCACTCTTCGAAAGGTTTACCCTACCTATCAGCAGTATATACGATAATTTCGAAGGGCTTCAAGATGTGACCAATGATAACAAAATTGAATATGCCAGAAGCTGGTTCAACGGTTCAATTGATCGGGTTGATTTTCAATACATCCCTGAAGACTATGCAAAACAAAACCTTTCGAAATCAGACAAATTACGCATGAATAATGCGCAGCGGGCCTCATTAAGTTGGCGGTTAACAGGGCGCGAAAAACAAAGTGTAGTGAATAATATTAATACCCATGCCAATCAATTAGCGCTACTTAAACTTCGCGAGTTACTAGAAGAATGAACTGGGCAAGATTAAAATCAGAGCTTCTTACGCTGTGTTTTCAATTCCTTATTAATCGCATCTTTTACTTCATGACTTGAAAAAACGTGGTACTTCAAATCCTCAAATAAGTAACTGGAAGTTTCAAACGACTCGTTCAGAGTATTAACAAATATTTTGGAACTGACAATGGCTCTCCGATCCTCCTTTTTGCTGAAATCGAATTCAGGATAAAGTTGATCATAAATTTTCTTGACAGATCGTATCTTATCCTCGTTCATTCTCAGAATGAATCTTCTTCCCTTGAAGTATTTCTTTAATTCCAATAAAGTGGTTGGATCAATTATTAAATGATGGTAGTCTTCCAAGATTGATTCATACGTAGGCGGTTCCTCAAACCACTCTCTAATCCAATAAGTCATTATTTTCCCCTGTTCGAAGTAAGAGTAAACTGTATCTAAGCTTTCTTTGTCTCATGCTTTAAGATATGCAAGTGCTAAGGAATCATGACGCAACCAATTAAATATGTCCGCATCTGCATTAAAACTATCTGAATCAATGTTCTCAGTCATATCATGAAATGCTAGAGAATCAAAAGTGATTTCATCAAGCAGTACTTCCAATTTGCCTATGAGCTGCTCCCTTTCAAAATCTATTGATCGCTTCGCCTCTAAAAGAAAAGCGCCATAGACCGACATGAAAATAACCACTGCCTCAAATAGCAGCCTGTAAAACGGGGCCAGTTTTGAGTTCCATTTTTTCAAGATAGATCAATATACATTATTATTTAGGCCTTGTCAATACTGTTATAATTCTATCCCCCTATGTACTGCCTAATTAGGTGTCGATGATTGCTGAAACTTAATTCATGATTACTAACTAATGGTTGTTAGGGTAATTATCTTAATTTTGCAGTTCTGACCAGAATAGCAGTCCTCATGAACCAGATTGACCCTTACAAGCCGAAAAATAAAGTCCGAATAGTCACTGCAGCAAGTCTGTTTGATGGCCATGACGCGGCTATAAATATCATGCGCAGGATCATACAGGCCACAGGCTGTGAGGTAATTCATTTAGGACATGATCGCAGCGTAGAGGAAGTGGTTAATACTGCTATTCAGGAAGATGCACAAGCCATTGCCATGACCTCTTACCAAGGTGGTCATAACGAGTATTTCAAATACATGTACGACCTACTTAAAGAGCATGGTGCGGGGCACATTAAGATTTTTGGAGGAGGAGGCGGAGTCATACTCCCCGACGAAATTAAGGAACTCCATGATTATGGGATAACAAAGATCTATTCTCCCGATGATGGAAGAGCAATGGGTTTACAAGGTATGATCAATGATCTGGTAGAACGCAGCGATTTTGCCATTGGAAAGAACCTTAATGGAGAAGTTGACCATCTTAAAGAAAAAGATGCTAAATCAATAGCACGGTTGATCTCAGCAGCTGAAAATTTCGCTGATCAAAGCAAAACTGAACTTGGTAAAGTTCATGAATTAGCAGATAAAGTAGATGCACCTGTACTAGGTATTACAGGTACGGGAGGAGCCGGTAAATCTTCCCTGGTTGATGAGTTAGTCAGACGCTTTTTGATTGATTTTAAAGACAAGACTATCGCGATAATCTCTGTTGATCCATCCAAACGTAAGACCGGCGGTGCTCTACTTGGAGACAGGATCCGAATGAATGCCATCAGAAATGAGCGCGTTTATATGAGATCATTAGCCACCCGACAATCCAATCTTGCCCTTTCTAAGCACGTGGATGAAGCTTTGAAAATATTAAAGGCTGCTGAGTACGACCTCATAATACTAGAAACCTCAGGGATCGGGCAATCTGATACGGAAATCACTGATCATTCTGACGCCAGTCTTTATGTAATGACTCCCGAATACGGAGCTGCAACTCAGCTTGAAAAAATAGATATGCTTGATTTCGCAGATATCATAGCCATAAATAAATTTGACAAAAGAGGAGCTTTAGACGCAATTCGCGATGTAAAAAAACAATACAAAAGAAACCATAATTTATGGGAAATCAAGGATGACGACATACCCGTTTTTGGTACCATCGCTTCCCAATTCAACGACCCTGGCATGAATCGTCTCTATGTTGAATTGATGAAAAAGATCGTAGAACGTACTGGCGCTCCACTTCAATCGACTTTTGAGATTACCAATGAAATGTCCGAAAAGATATTCGTGATCCCTCCCAACAGAACGCGTTACCTTTCTGAAATTGCTGAAGGCAATAGAAGCTATGACCAATGGGTCCAAAGCCAAAAGGAAACGGCTGAAAAGCTATACGGACTTAGAAAATCACTGGATACTATAAAAAACTCTAAACTTGAGGACAAAGACCGCTTGGCAAAAGGTTTACAAGAAGCTTATGATCAGGTTAAATTAGATATAGACCCTAGAAACCTAAAATTAATAGAAGCCTGGGAAGGAAAGAAAAGGCTTTATAAAGACCCTGTTTATACTTTTAAGGTACGCGATAAAGAAATTAATATACAAACTCATACGGAATCACTTTCTCATAGTCAAATACCAAAAGTTACACTCCCAAAATATCAAGCATGGGGTGAAGTTCTAAATTGGAGCCTTCAGGAAAATGTGCCGGGAGAATTTCCGTACACTGCTGGTATTTACCCGTTTAAGAGAGAGGGTGAAGACCCGACAAGAATGTTTGCAGGCGAAGGTGGACCTGAAAGAACCAATAGGCGTTTTCACTACGTAAGCTTAGCTATGCCTGCGAAACGCCTATCCACAGCCTTTGACTCGGTGACATTATATGGCAACGATCCTGGATATAGGCCCGATATTTATGGCAAAATTGGCAATGCGGGAGTTTCTATTTGTTGCTTAGATGACGCCAAAAAACTGTATTCCGGTTTTAATCTGGCAGATCCTAAAACATCGGTATCAATGACTATCAATGGTCCTGCACCTATGCTCCTCGGTTTCTTTATGAATGCAGCTATTGATCAACAATGTGAGTTATATATTAAAGAAAACGGTCTGGAGAACGACGTAGAATCGAAAATAAAATCCTTTTATAAGGGGAAGAAAAGGCCATCCTATCAAGGAGAGTTGCCTGAAGGGAATGATGGACTCGGCCTAATGCTACTCGGTATAACTGGAGATCAAGTTCTCCCAAAAGATGTATATGAAAAGATAAAAGCGAATACTTTAAAAGCGGTAAGAGGTACCGTGCAGGCAGATATTCTGAAAGAAGATCAAGCGCAAAACACTTGTATATTCTCAACTGAATTTGCTCTGAGACTTATGGGCGACGTACAGGAATACTTTATTGAACAAGGAGTAAGAAATTTTTATTCCGTATCTATATCAGGATATCATATTGCTGAAGCTGGTGCCAACCCGATTACACAGTTAGCTTTTACTTTGGCTAATGGATTTACCTATGTAGAGTATTATCTAAGCCGCGGTATGGACATCAACAAATTTGCGCCGAATCTATCTTTTTTCTTTTCTAACGGTATTGATCCTGAATATGCCGTTATCGGAAGAGTGGCTAGAAGAATCTGGGCAAAGGCCATGCGTGAAAAGTACAACGCAGATGCAAGATCTCAGATGTTAAAGTACCATATTCAGACCTCGGGAAGGTCTTTGCACGCCCAGGAAATTGACTTTAACGATATTAGAACTACACTACAGGCACTTTATGCCATTTATGATAATTGCAACTCTCTGCATACCAATGCCTATGACGAGGCCATTACTACACCTACCGAGGAATCTGTAAGAAGGGCTATGGCAATTCAACTGATTATTAATAAAGAATTGGGATTAGCCAAAAATGAGAACCCGCTACAAGGATCATTTATTATTGAAGAATTAACTGAACTTGTTGAAGAAGCTGTACTACGTGAATTTGAAAGAATTACCGAACGTGGTGGCGTTCTTGGAGCAATGGAGACTATGTACCAACGCAGTAAAATTCAGGAAGAAAGCCTGCACTATGAAACTCTTAAACACACTGGTGATTATCCCATTGTTGGAGTAAATACTTTCTTAAGTTCAAAGGGCTCACCTACCATCATCCCTCAAGAAGTGATAAGGGCTACAAAAGAAGAAAAGGAGTATCAAATCAAAATGCTCGAGGCACTTCATACCAACAATAAAGATGAGTCAGCAAGGCAAATTCAAAATATACAACAGGCCGCCATATTGAATGAAAATATATTCGAAACCCTGATGCAAGCGTGCAAGGTATGCTCTCTGGGTCAAATTACTAGCGCTTTGTTTGAAGTGGGTGGTCAGTACCGAAGAAATATGTAGTTAGTTGAGATAAAAAGTATTTTTTTGACTTACCTCTTGTTCCAAAATAAACCTTCTTAAATGCAGACGCTCCTTGATAAACTTATTTCTCTTATCAGAAGTCAATAGCTTCAAATATTTTAATCGGTCTGAAATGTCCAAGTCAAGTTCATTGGCTATATCATGAATGTTGTAGTCCTTATCCTCCATTTTGATTCGCCTCATAGTCATATATTCTTCGAAGTCAAATTTAAGCGTTTCGGAAACGTCAATGTCTTCCATCGCATTTAGAAAAAAGACCTCACCTCCGGGATATAATTTACCCGAAAGCTTTGAAAAGAATTTTGATAAGATGAATGTATCTACACAGCGGACCACAATATCTGATTCGCCGGTATCGTACTTTTTTATAATGGATTCTAACTGCACCAATGAACCTACTCTACTTCCATTGGCTTGATTAGCATATAAAATACCAAAGTCTACCTCCTTCTCTTCAGCGTCTACAAGGAGCTCCCTATACCTCATTTCGAAAATATGCAGAGGTATTAATTCACCTGGAATAGGTAAAATATTCAAAGGGAATAAAGGAATTCGAGATAATTCTTCCATTAGTTACTTCAACACTCAGATCATGTTTATGTTTGCATGTCTTAAAAAGTAAGTTGAATAACAAATAGTTTCATTTGTAATTTCGCCTTAAACAAAAAGTTATCGGTAATCTTGAATCTTGAGGCTCTATCTATTATTGACAAAGTTTCGCCTATCGTCATTTTCAAGGCAGATAAGGAAGGGAAGTGTATCTATATAAATCAAAAGTGGACAGAAATTTCAGGTTACTCGTTTGAGGAAAGTATTGGTGATGGCTGGATAAGTGCCGTTCACCCGGAGGACAAAACCAGGACTTTAAGTGGCTGGAAACCCAAAACGGCCTCGCAAGTATCGATTACTGAGTACCGGATAATAACTAAGCACGGAGATATTAAGTGGCTTGTGACTAGAGTCGCCGCAGAAATTTCTGAAAATGATCAGGTAATAGGATACATTGGGTCGGCAACCGATATAACTGAAAGAAAACTAGCCGAGCATTCTTTACAGGCAAGTGAAGAAATGAATAGGAAATTAGTTGAAAATTCACCCAATGCCATCGTAATCCAAGAATTGGATACTACTATTGTTTTTGTAAATAAAAGAGCCATAGAGCTCTTAGGCGCCCGCTCGGAAAAAGAAATTTTGGGGAAGTCAACCAAAAACTTCATTCACCCCGATGACCAGCCCGGTATTGCAGCAAGATTTAAACAAATAGTTAGCACTAATCAACGTGGCGAGCCATACACATTTAGAATTAACGGTTTTAGAAATAACCGTTTTCTCGGTGAATCTATAGCAGTGCCCTTTCATTGGAAGGAGAAAAAAGTTGTGCTTTTGGTTATTCGGGATGTTACGGAAGAAAGGGAGAATCTCGAAAAAGTTGCAGACTCCGAAAAGAGACTAAAGCAATTCATTCAATATGCTCCCGTAGCTGTGGCCATGTTTGATAAGAATATGAATTATGTCGGCTGCAGCCATAAATGGCTTAAAGACTGGTGGAAAAAAGAGGAGGAAGTATCCATAGATGACGTAATTGGTAAAAACCATTACGATCTGTTCTCCGACGTAAGTAATTACTGGAAAAAAGTACACCAACGTGTGCTAAAAGGAGCATATGAGGTGAATGAAGAAGATTTTTTTGTGGATGAGAAAGGAAAAACCCATTGGCTTCGTTGGGAGGCCAGACCTTGGCGTCGCAAGGATGATGATATAGGCGGGGTAATTATATTTACTGAATTCATCACGGAACGTAAAAAAGCGGAAAATGATCTAAAGGTCGTGGCTGATCAGTTATTAGAATCCAATCAAGAGTTACAACAATTCGCCTATATTACCTCTCATAACTTAAGGGCTCCAATTGTAAACCTTGATACGCTACTGGGTTTTTACGATCCCAAAATAGGTTATAATGAAGATAATGCCCAGGTTTTTGATAAAATCATCAAATCTGTTGATCAGCTCAAATCGAGTTTGAACGACCTCATTCAGCTTGTTGACATCAGAGAAACCAAATCACTTCGTACCAGAGAAATTAACTTCATGGATTCATTAAACCAGGTACTAAGAGCAGTCGAAACCCAAATAAATACCGGAGATACTGAATTGACCTTCAATTTTGATAAAGCCCCATCAGTGACGTTCGAGGCGAGCGTATTGGAAAGCATTCTACAAAACTTGATTACAAATGCTCTTAAGTATCGGAGAGCAGCTCCACTTCATATCAATCTATACTCGTATAACTCAGAGGAGTACGTTGTACTGAAGATTAGTGATAACGGTATTGGGATGGATCTAGACGTTGTAGGAACAAAACTTTTTGGCATGTATCAAAGGTTTAACGATACTAAAGAAGGAAAAGGACTTGGACTTTACATTGTGAAATCGCAAATTGAATCTATGGGAGGCAAAATTGAGGTTGAGAGCACTCCAAATGAAGGTTCAACATTTATAATCTATTTTAAAAAGAACTAATTTGAGCGATCAGGAAACTTTAGACTTAAAAGTAATGATTATTGATGATGATGAAATTTCGAATTTCATATATCGTAAAGTGATTGATCATTCAGGAATGTCTAAAAATATTGACGAATTTCAGCAGGCTAAGGCAGCACTTGACTACTTAGATCAAAACCTTTCTAATGATTTTAAGCTGCCTGACCTGATCTTTTTGGATATTAATATGCCTGTTATTGACGGTTGGGCCTTTCTTAAAGAATATAATGAAGCTATTCTACCCCGGCTTACTAAGAAAATTGTGATATGTATGCTAAGCTCATCAGTCTATAAAGAAGACATAGAAAAGGCGAAAAGCTATTCAAATGTGAATGAGTATATATCCAAACCTCTCACCTCTGAACGTTTGATTCAAATCATAGAAAAGCACTTTTCGGGCTCTCAATAATAAATCAAAGACTTTACGTCTTTGGCATGAGGGTCAAGTTGTTCTTTACCATTCAGGAACTCCAGCTCGACCAAAAACGAAAAGCCAGCAACAGATGCACTCAGTTTATTTACTAGTTGAGCAGCGGCAGCGGCAGTACCTCCAGTAGCTAGTAGGTCGTCGTGAACAAGTACATTCCAGTTTGGATCAATACTGTCAGTATGCATTTCGATAGTAGCCTCACCATATTCCAAAGCATAAGAAAACTCAACCGTTTTCCAAGGAAGTTTGCCTTGTTTTCTAACAGGTACAAAGGGAACACTCATACTTTGAGCTAGCAACATTCCGAACAGGAATCCCCTGGATTCTATACCTACCACCGCATCAACCTGTGCATCTTGCCAATGATCAGCTAAGGCCGAAGTAATTTCAATACATAGTTTAGGATCGGAAAGTAATGGAGTCACATCTTTGAAAACAATCCCGGGTTTAGGAAAGTCTTTAACGTCCCGAATTTTGGATTTAACTTTGTCAACTAGATTCACTACAGCAATTTTATATTATGAAGATAACGACCCAATACATAAGCGATTACGAATATAAATCAACTACCGAAAATGGCAATAGTGTTTCCATAGACATGAAACCCGAAGGAAAAACACTTCAGTCTCCTATGGAGTTGGTATTAAGTGCCCTTTCAGGGTGTGTGGCTGTTGAAATTGCTTTGATGATCCAAAAAAAGAGAAGAACACTCGCGGGTCTGAAAATAGAGGCTAACGGAGAGCGAAAAACTACTGATCCTAAGGGTTTTACTAAAATTGAACTTCATTTTATTTTAGATTCTCCTGACGCACAAATTGAAGAACTTCAAAAAGTCTCAGCCTTAGCTCTGGACAAGTATTGCTCGGTAGCTGACTCACTTAAAGCATCCATAACTCATAAGTGTAGTATAGCTAAAGATTAAAAATCCTCTTGTTTAATAATTTCACGTTTAAGTAGCTCACGCATTACGATTTCAGTCATATTACTTTTAAAGGCGAATTCGTTTCTAATATCAGAAACGTACGCCTTAAGACGCATCTTCAAATATGACTTCCTATCCTTAATTTCATTAAAAAAGAGAACGGCAATAGGTTTATTAAGATAAACGAATCTCGAAACCTGTGCTACTTCTGTAGCTATTTTTCTGACCAATTCGGTATCTACTGAAATAGGTAAATATATTTCAGCCACTACCTGGCAATTGGCCTCACCACTGTTTGCGTTAGAAACAGATTGATTCATTATCTCACTATTAGGTACACTAACAAGATTATCATCGGCAGTCACAACTCTGGTAGATCTCAGTCCGATCTCGACAACCTCTCCATAATATTTACCAATTTCTATCTTATCACCCACTTTAAAGGGTCTATCAAAGAGAATCATAATCCCCCCAAACACGTTTTTCAAAACATCCTGGGCAGCAAAACCAACTGCAATTCCTACAGACGCTGTAACGGCAGTTACGGTTTGAATGGGGGGCTGGAAGACGCCTGCAATAATTATAAAAAGCACGAAAATCCAGGCGAGGATATTAAAAACAGGTATGATACCCTTTATAGTAATTCTATACGTTGTACTTTTTTCGGCAACTGTACTCAGTATAGAGCCAATGAACTTGATAATAAAATATCCTGCTACTAGAAAAACAACAGCCCAAAAGATCTTACCGAAAGAGATGATATCAGATATTGATGGTGGGTTTAGTCGTTTTTTTGCTCCTTCGACAACTGAGGTAGTATCGGTGCTTTGTGTAAGGGTATCGGTTACTTCCTGAGTGAAGCCTACTTCACATACAAACACAGCCAAAACAATTAATAATAAACAGCGTTTGTCAACCAGTTTCATCAGTGGATTATGTTTTTTACCTTCAATAGATTTACTACCTGTCTATAAAGCAATGGATTAATACCAAAGACGCCGTTTTGCTCAATAAGAATGCCGTCGTCCAACAAAGGATATAAAACATTTCTACTCCCACCAGAACTTTTGCCCGAAACTTCCATAAAGTCTTTTTCCGATAATCCGTCATGTATCACTAGTTGGGTAAGCCCAAAGAGCTTATCCTGGGCATAACTATTCAAAAATGAAAAGTCAATATCTCTTAATCCACTAATGGAGATAGTACTTCCCGATATCACATTGGTAGATCTCAACCAGTATAGAAGCGCTAAACTAATATTGCTTTTGGCGATTTTGTTCAAGTCATCAAAGTATTGTTTACGCAAAAGTTTTTGCTGCGATTTTGAATCCAGGTTTTTAAACTTTTTGCTGGATGTATTAAGTACTGTGGGCTCAAATTCCACATTGTATCCGCTGACCTGGTGCCTCTTGCTAATGACGCTAACTATTTGCTCACTATTAAAATCCTCAAGTTTAACCACGTAGCCAAAGTGCTCCGAAAGTTTCATAGTCTTTTCAAGATAATTCCAGGCATAAAGAGTACAACCTGCCATCCAAAATACACTTCTGCTTGTAATGGTTATCAATTGCAAAAGTTCCATTAGACAATCAAAACCACCTACCTTACGTAGGTACATTCGTTGTAAATTTTCAATAACTATGATCCGTTTTGGCCCTTCATTTAGGTATTTTGCTAACTCTGCAAGGTTCTTAAACTTGGTTTTGAGTTGACTTGAAAAGAATGTGGCTATATCATCAGGCACTAAAATTCTCTCCTTTAAATGAATATGAATAACTGGTTTCGAGCTTCCAATTTCCTCTATTGCAAAATGAAGAAGGGTTGTAAGGCCACTTCCCTTTTCACCGATTACAATAGCAGGTGCGAATCTATTTTTCGTCCAGTTATTATATGCTCTATTTAACTCTGTAATTTCAGTGCCCCGAGATTCGTAAAAGCTAAGATCCTCCAATGCCTGTGATCTGAATAGCCGCTGGTAAACAAATGGTAGCTTATTAATCGAATTCTCAGTTTCAGCTAAAAAATCTACCAATTCTGTGCTAATAATCTCTTGCTCGGCGTTAATGCCGTACCGCTTGAAGGTTTCCTTGACCCAGTCATAGCCCTTTCGATACTTTACAGAGCTAAATCTGACAACGGTTGGAATTGCGTTTTTTACCTGCGTGAAAATGTGGTCTTTTAAATTCTTACTCCGTTCAACTGCCTTTGCTCTCGCAATGCGAACCTTAATGTCAAAAATGTTCTCATTATTCGTAAACTTTATTAGACTTTGATTGAACTCACCCACGGCTTCCTGTAAAGCCTCATCTACTAACTTTTGAAAACCATTGAGCTCTCTCTGGATGTCATTAATCTTCTCAGCCGTACGAGCAAGCCCTTCTAACGCTATTTCCTTAGGATCGCTCTCAGAAGGATCATCGTACAACGCCAGAGAAGATTCAATATTGAACTCAGCAATTTGATTTAGTGATTGGAAGGTATTGATGATATTGTTGATATGACCAGTAGTTTCAATCTTTACTTCACGTGCCGCTTTCTTAAACTGAGGCCATGATTCGAAATTGATCAGCTCAAAGGGAGAAACGTAGCTTATGGCAGAAGATCGAACAGGTCCGTCGTACTCTGATCCACTGACCACCGCCCGTTTGCTCCCAATGCTATTTATTCCCCTGTCGATGACCGCTTCGACCTCATTAATTAGCGAGGGCAAATCCTGAGAAAGAACGATATCTGCGGTTTCTTTGGCGGGTCGAGCCAACAAGCCTAATCTAAAATCTTTGTATATGGTCGTCAGTACATTCTTTAGTTTGCCTGGTTTGCAAATCTCAACCTTATTCACATATTCCTGGATAACTAAACTTAATCGGTCTAAGCCCGGATTGACGCCCGATTTAATCCGGTTTTTCAGGCTTTCTGAGCACTTCTGAAGTTGGCCTTGAGCCGCGTGTATTATAGAATAAAGTTCAAGGTCTATTTCCCAGTCATCAGACATTAATCTTAGTGTATTATTCCAACCTTTACTGAGACGTAAATATTTTCTTACCGAGCGATCATGCTTCTTTTTTAGATTTCTGGGATTAAATCTGTTGTTAGTAAGTTCTATGGTTCCGGCTTTATAGAAAGCCTGCTCAAATTCCAAAAACACTTCGTCAAAAAGCATATGGCACGACTCAATAAATGTGTGATGGAATTGCTCCAGATCAGAATTCAACCGACGGATTTTTTCTAACACCCGATCGTAAGGTAGTTGCCCGCCCAGCTTATCATCAAGAGTTTCATCTAGTCTCCATAAAGCTTTAGAGGTACTTGTAATACCTCGATAAAAATCTTGCATTTGAAGCGAAGACCTACGAAGAAGTTCTTCTTTAAGATAAAATCGGGCCAGCCTCTGTAAATAAATGGTATGTAACCATGGCCTAAGTTCTTTTTTTTGCTTTCGAAAGAGATGTCGGAAGCCATTAGCTATAATCTCAGGCCATTTCGAGATGGCATAAAAAAAACGCTTTTGAAACTTTCCAATACGAATATGTACTGAATCATCTATTTGAACTTTAAACCTTTCTTGAACTTGGGGTTGAGTGACCCTTCGTTTGAGCGCATTTATAAAACCATCTAAGCCGTTCAAATAATCTTTAAAATCATCATCTAAAAGGGTCGCTTCAAAGGCCGAGAAATGAGAATCTACTATTTTTAAGAGATCTATTCGCGCTCTTGAAAAAGATCGTCTTAACTCCGAAGGATCACGACTATTACTGGTTGCTCTTCGAAGACTCTTGAGATAGGATTGATAATCATCAAAAAATTTAATTTGCTTTTCAAACCTATTGGTTACTTCTCCGATAAATTTATCATTATAAATTTCGGAAAGAACAGGCTTATATTGCTTCGGATCGATAGACATGCATAAGTAAGATAACTTTCTCTTTTCATATGTAAAAGGTATGCTTAAATGAATCATAAAAAAACCATCTGTTGGAATCAATAGATGGTTCAGTATGGTAGCCCATACTACCTAACCAATCGAGATTTTTACCTGTGTATTCACCCAATCCAGGCCACTTAGACTAAATAACATTTAGTCGCTGTCCTCGAAATGTGTTGCCCGACATAAAAGAATTAAGGATACTTCAAAAAGCCTCAGCAAAAGCGAAGTAAAGACCGGTAGTTCCATTCCCAAAACCATAGTCTATGCGAATATTAGTG
>JBCCOE010000016.1:0-65674 GCA_039025475.1 Bacteroidota bacterium
ACACAGATCATTCTTTCTGAAGAACCTTGAAATGATCATTTTACTACCCTGTTGATAATTCCTGCAGAGACGAATAAAACATATCTGCATAGGCGATTAGCAGGAAATACAACTTCTTCTTTTTTGAAAGCAACGGAAGTCTTATGTGCTATTCACAAATCATGGCGTATGATTTGTGAACGGCCGAACCTCAATCCATTATGGGTTGAGGTTTTTTATCTCTGTTGTACATCGAACAGATAGGGTTTACTAGATTTGCCGTAGAATCATTTATGAATCAAAAAACCGTCAATCTCTACCATATCTCCTTTGAAGCCATTTTTGAATGGGTCAAGAATGAAATTCCTCGATATCACTATGATTTAAATAAGCACAGTATCTTTTTAGAAAGCGACGACCACGAACGTATGGGCTATATACGGTTGCCTCTTCATATTACTATTGAAGAACCATTACTGATTAGAAATACAGAGGCGATCATTTTGTATTTAACCATTGAATCAGGTAATGCCGCTATGAGCGTGATGAAAGGTAAGAACAACCTTTATCATACCACTTTTTCAGCTTATATGACCCGAAAGCGGCAAGGGTTTAGCCAAGTGAAGTATCTCAATAAAAAAGGGAAATCAAGAGCAGGGTCAAGAGTCCGTCTAGCCGCAACTATGGAGTTCTTTGAAAATATTAACATGAGCTGCGCAAACGTATTGGAAATCTATGAGGTTGAGCGTATTGCCCTGAATTGTAGCTCAACCTTGCTTCCTTATCTATATCAATCAAAAGTGCCTTGTTCTTTTACCAAAAAGGATCCGAGACTCTATAAAATACCTCTTTACCTACCTAAGTCCAACTTTTCTCATTTAGAAAAGGCTATTAAGAAGTTAATGGCCCCGATATTAATTTATGATGAGAAGTACTCAAAGGGGTTTAACGAATTGATTGAAAGGACCAAGCTTTGAATTGAAATACTCCCGTGTTAAGTGTTGAGGTCAAGATAATTTTATTTATATTGAAAGGATATGTTGGTGAATTTAGTCTATTTAAGTCACAGGGAGCCTCACTGTGATTCAAAAGAAATTGATAATATTCTTTCTGCTTGTCACAAGAACAATCAAAACTTAAATGTTACAGGGGTTTTGTTATATTCTGACACGCGTTTTGTTCAATACCTGGAAGGTGAGAATGATCCTGTTTTTGAACTATATCATAAAATTAAAAAGGACGATCGCCATAAAAATGTTGCCCTGATTACAAATGAACTTATCAATGAACGTGCATTTCCTAGCTGGCAAATGGGGGCCAAAATGGTAGATTTTAATTCTATCGACTTCCGAACCAAAATGAATATGGAAGAACAAAAAGAGTTCGGTCGTATTTTAGGTGGCCAAGAATCAACCCAGGCTTTGATCTTGCTGAAGAAATTTTTCAAGTAATTATCAGGTTTCAGTTATTTGATACTTTGTTATGAAGGTCTGATTAACTTCTGTTAAAAGATCTAAAATGTTATTAGCATTGGATGGCTATCTTTAAAATTGATACATGTTTGATCATTCCGCTTTCCCCAAACCTCTTGATGAGCATCAGTTTCAAACCTGGATGGAAAAGGGGAAGCTCAGTAAATTCAATTATCACTACCTTCTTATCGTGTGGAATGAGTTAGATAATGACTACAAACCCGTATACGTAGAACATCGTCATGAAATTGACCAGTACGAAAAATATGAATTTTCACATGACATAGAATCTTTAGTAGCGGCGTACAATTTATTTTCGGGTTCAAAAATATGATATTGGAAAGATCAAGATTGGTTTCCTTATTTTTCCTTTTGGTTTTCCTTACAACCTGCGGGCAGGATACAGAAGAGAGAACGGATTCGTCCGGTGATAATTTTAAAGAGTATAAAGAACAAGGTCACGAGAGTGTCGACCAATCTCTAATACAACTACCGCTAGATTATCCGGTTAAAGATCTTGAAGTCATGATAAACCGAATTATGCCGGATACACTCGTAAATGATACCATTAAGCTTAATGACAAAGGGGATTACGTATTGTTAAAAGTGGTTCCGATCGGCTCTATTTCCCTCGATAGCTACCAAAATATGTTAGACGCCTCTTTACCGTTAAATGCTATAGTTTTTTTTAAAAAGAAACTAGGAGCCATTAATCTGACTAATAAGAAAGCCGCTAGTCTGAAGCTCAGAATCGATCTTCATACCGTTTTAAGTCTTGATGAAAGCTTTAACCTAAATACTAATTGTACTCTACAAAAAGTGCAATGGATTGATGAACCTGTTCTAAGGGTAGCAGGAGTGAGGATAAACCTATCAAAAACCATTACGAAGCAAATCAACAAGAATAGCGAGCTAATGGCAAGCGCTATATGTCGAGCCATAAACCAGACAGTACCCGTTAAAAAAGAGGTAAAAGCCCTTTGGGATATTATAAACGAACCGCACAGAGTCGCTCAAAAACCGGTTAAGATATGGATGTCAATGACGCCTAAAGGATTCTCCGCTCAGTTTGATAAAAACGTAACGGACACATTAAGGATTAATGTGCAGGCTTTAACGGGTATAGTGATTACTCCATTTAAGGGTGTAAATGCCCTGGATCTGCCATTACCTGAAAATGATTTGGTCGAAGCTTATAATGGCCTGGATCTTAAAGTATCACTAAATATACCTTATGAAAATTTAGACTTAGTTATTAACAGCCGGCTCGACGGTCAAAAGTTGGAATATGCGGGATTAACTACTGTATTAACCAACTTTCAAACGTCGGGTGCCGGCCAAAAACTTAATCTTCAATTTCAAACAAAGGGGGATATTGAGGCAACTCTAAATGTAACAGCCCAGCCTTCTTTAACAACTTCAAAAGACTTGATTTTTGACCATATCAATTACACGGTTACCAGTGACAACCTGATCGTAAATGCGATAGACTGGTTTTCAAATAGTTCAATCGATAGTTATATCTCGGACTACACCAAAATACCGCTGGCCCATATATTAGATTCTTTAGATGAGAAGATTGTTCGAGGTTTAGATCGTAAAAGCCTAGGTTCAAAAATTGACTTGCAGCTCAATTTTTCTACCATCGAATCAGACAGCATATTTTATCGTGCAGATCGCTTAGAATGGCTCTTTTCAGTAGAAGGGAACGCTCATGCCTATTTGAGTGATAGTTTAGTGGTTTTAAACCAATGAATTTAAGACTATCTGTTTTTACGGAACGCTCTCAAGCATCCAATTGAATTCTTTTCTTGCCAATTGGTAGTCCCTGTTATCCCAAATTAATTCTACCTGCAGAGAATCCTGCTCCTTATAAACACCATTTAACCTCAAACCATAGTTGGGAAGACTCTCATAGGTACCTTTGAAAATCGGAACCGTATCCCCGGAGAACCGCTTTATCGTTAATAATTCACCAAGGCTGTCTAGGCTAAAATGGAAGAAATAAGATCTTCCGTATCTAACACGAAAAGTAGAATCAACAAGCCCTATACTACCTCTGCGGCCGCCGTCTATCACCAAGTCCTTCCAGTGAGCGTTAGAGTTGATCTCGGGAGGTATGGTATCACCATTAAGTACAAAATTTTCTATGTTATAAAACCCCCTTTTAAAGGGAGGTGATGCCATATCATCTCGCCGGGAAGTGTAAGTGTCATAATAATTGTAAAATGGGTAGACCACAAAACCAGCAACAAATAGGGATTTTAGGACGAGTCTGACGGGTCTGAGCCATGGCTTTGCATAGGGAATATTCCATGAACTATCACTTGTTGCCGATTTATTTAGCACCAAGAAGTTTAATACCCGATGCCAATTGCTAACGCTGATAAACATACAGGCTAATAAGAGTTGAAAAGAAAAGATCTTCACCGGAATGTCATAACTCATATTGAGTAGAAAAACGTTTGTAAAAACACCAATACCTAATAATGCACCTAGAAGAATCGTTCGTCGATAAAGTAGAAATACACCAACAAGTGCTTCCATTAACCCACTAAAGAACTCATAGCCCTTCGAGTAGCCTATAAAATTCCACGAAAACCGCATAGCACTAAAGTGCCCAAGATCGGTTGCGTAGTAGCTATTGGACGGCGGTGGCATTTGTAAGCCGAAAATCTTAATAATACCATACAGGAAAGCGAACAGGACTATATAGTATCTTACTACGTTGCGAATTACTAAACTGCCCCACTTGTAATGCCTTCGTTTTCTATCCAGAATAGACCATATGATACTTCCTATAAGTGCCATAAAGAGTTGGGCGTAAAGTGTTGCCCAACCCATAGAAGTATCCCCGCTGCCCCGGGTAGGGACTAATTCTTCTTTAATCTCAAAAATGTAGCTATTAAAGAATCCTGTATATGCTTCTGTCAGTGCTGTACTATAGGTGCCAAGAAAATCAAACCAGGGGATAGTACTCAGCCATGACCATATGGCGGTTGATAAAATGAAATAAATGGTAAAGAACCTGAAAAGAATTAACTGGTATTTTGGCCAGTAATAATCTTTCTGATGTACGTCATTCATAGGTTAAAGCTAAGATTTTATACAGAGTTAGATTACACCGAGCTCAAGGCCAACTACATTTTTTAATCTACCGAATCAGGTTGACAAGAAATGTTTATAGGTTTTGTAAATATTGTCGAAATTTGATCTATGCTCAGGGCGCCAACACTTATCTCCATTTTATTGCTGGGAACGACCGTATCAGCACAAGTTTGTAATGGAAATTTTGGAGCTAACATATTCGATGCCGGTGATTTCGGATCAGGTCAGCAGCAAATAGTATCAATCGATCCACAGATTGCACCGGGTTATATCTACACGACTAATTTACCTCCCAACGATGGTTATTATTCCATTGTCAGCTCCCTAAACGAAAATCAGCTTCACGCAAGTTGGATCACTCTATCTGATAACAGTTCGGATACCAATGGATACATGATGGTAGTCAATGCCAGTTTTCAACCAGGTCTGTTCTATGAACAGATTATAACGGGACTGTGTGAGGACGTATTATATGAGTTTTCTGCCGATATCTTCAATTTGAATAAATCCTCGGCTACGGATAGAATTATGGCCAATGTCTCCTTTTTACTTGATGGAAGGGAAATGTATACTACCGGAAATATTCCCAGAAATGAAATGTGGAATACCTACGGTTTTATATTTAAAACAGCCCCAGGCCAAACAGAATTGAAGTTATCTTTAAGGAATAATGCGCCGGGCGGTATTGGAAATGATCTGGCACTGGATAATATTACGTTTCGTCCTTGTGGATCTACCGCACTTATTCTTCCGGAAACTGTCGCTAATATTTGCGAGGATGGAGAGCCAATCGATCTCTTTGCTACCATAATCGGATCGGCTTTTAAAAATAAGTTTATACAGTGGCAACAGAGTTTTGATGCTGGAGTCACCTGGTTTAATTTAAAAAACGAAACTGATTCAACCTATACATTTGACAACCTGCAGAGTGGGTTTTATTATTATCGATACCTTTTAGCAGATTCTGAGGAGAAATTAAATAATGAAAAGTGTCGAACATTTTCGAATACCAAAGTAATCCGTGTTATACCCAAATTTGTTGATGTAGTTGATTCCATCTGTCAAGGTATGTCCTTTTCATTCAAAGGTGGAAATATTTTCTCACCTGGTGTCTACATAGATACTCTGCAAAATGTAATCAGGTGCGATAGCATAGTCACAGTCAATTTGAGTGTAGTGGAAAATGATCTAAAAGGGTCCTTTAGAGTATTTAATCCCACCTGCGATTATATCGCTGATGGCTCTATAAACCTATATTCACTTACTAGTCAAGGGCCATATGAGGTAAAGATAAATGGTGAGACCAAAGGTCCACCTTGGCGAATTGATGGACTAAGCCCAGGTCAATACCAATATAAAATTCGCGATAAGTATGGATGTAACACAGATACGTTGCTTTCGATAATTAACCCTCCGAAATTTGTCGTGGATTTGGGCCCGGATCGAACTTTATTCTTGGGGCAGAAATTTCGAGTGGATAATTTTGTAAATCAAAGAGCAGCAATTTACGAATGGACACCAAGGTCTATAAATTGTAAGCCACCTTGTGATTCCATTAGTGAGCTATTTATCGAATCCGTTAGTGTCTCGCTCAAGGCAACTTCAATCAAAAGATGTGAGGCAAGTGATGAGGTGCAAGTATCTATCGGGCAGGTTCAAGACCCAATTATTCCTAACGTATTTACACCTAATGGAGATGGTATCAATGACTACTTCTCCATCTTTCCAAATAAGATAAACGCTATTGAACTTATCAATGAATTAACAATATATAATCGTAACGGGAAACCCGTTTTTGAAAAGAAATTATTTCAACCGGGAATACCCGAATTAGGATGGGATGGCACAGCAAATGGAAACAAGGCACCCTTTGGTGTTTATTATTATTCCGCTAGTGTAAGTTTTATAAATGGAAATTCTTCCTTCTTTTCCGGGTTCATACAACTTCTGAGATGAGGTGAATAGTGTATCCTTTTCGAAAGTCGATGTCTTTTATAACAAGTTGGTATTGTCAAAATCTACTGTGTTAATATTCAGCTCTTCTAGCTGACCCGGAAGTATTCGTTAGTAAAAACGCTTATCTTTTCTAAGAATTGATTGTTTAGTCAGTTCTTGTGCGTGATAAAAGAAACAATGGATCTGATAAGTTCTTCATTTCAGTTGTTATTTACTTGTTATTTATGGATTTTACTTCCATGAAATATCAGGAGTCCGTTGGGAACTTTACTTACTCCTTCAATGATCTGAAGCAAGTCATGGCTAAGGCTACCCCTGAGAAGTCTGGTGATGTAATGGCTGGAATTGCAGCTGAAAATGAAAAAGAACGGATAGCTGCCCGTTTGATACTCGCCGGAGTACCCCTTCAACAATTTCTTGAAGATCAATTGCTACCCTACGAAAGCGATTCCGTCACCCGGATGATTTTAGATACACATGATGTTACTGCATTTTCTCCCGTTGCGCACCTGACCGTCGGTGAATTCAGAGATTGGTTGTTGCATTATGAGACGGATGGCGAAAAAATAAAAATGATAAGTTCAGGCTTAACACCGGAAATGGTGGCAGCGGTAAGTAAAATTATGTCCAACCAGGACTTAATCCTTGTGGCTTCAAAGATCAGGGTCGTAACGAAATTTAGAAATACACTTGGGCTTGAAGGGCGATTCTCTACTCGCCTGCAACCAAACCATCCAACGGATGACATTAAAGGTATTATGGCAAGTACGATCGATGGTTTGATGTATGGATCAGGTGATGCAGTTATTGGGGTAAACCCGGTATCGGATCACATTGATACAACGCTGACCATACTTGATACCCTGGAAGAATTACGCCTCCGTTATGATATTCCTACGCAGACCTGTGTTCTTTCCCATATCACTACCACACTAGAACTTATTAATCAACAAGCGCCGGTCGACCTTGTATTCCAATCTATTGGGGGCACAGAAAAAACTAACAGCAGTTTTGGTATCAGTCTTGACCTGCTGGATGAAGCTTATCAGGCGGGTTTGGAAACTAATAGGGGCACTTTAGGTCAAAACCTCATGTATTTTGAAACGGGCCAAGGTAGTGCACACTCTGCTAACGCTCATCATGATATTGACCAACAAACGTGTGAGGTAAGGGCCTATGCCGTAGCAAGAAGGTATAATCCACTATTGGTCAATACAGTGGTGGGCTTTATAGGGCCAGAATATTTATATAATGGTAAGCAGATCATCAGAGCGGGTCTGGAGGATCATTTTTGCGGTAAGCTTATGGGACTTCCTATGGGTTGCGACATCTGCTACACCAATCACATTGATGCGGATCAGGATGACATGGACAACTTGCTGACCCTGTTGGGTGCAGCCGGATGCAACTTTATAATGGGTGTTCCGGGTGCCGATGATATCATGCTTAATTACCAGAGTACTTCATTTCATGATCAGATCTATATTCGTCAGTTGCTGGGTCTTCGTCATGCGCCTGAGTTTGAAGTATGGCTTCAAAAAATGGCCTTGATGGATAATAAAGGACGCATGCTTGAACATACCTCCGCCAATAAGCTATTACAGTTATGAGCTTTTCATGGAAGCAGCTAAAGTCCTTTACCGACGCCCGCATCTCTTTGGGCAGAACAGGTGGTAGTTTAACTACGGAACAGCTTCTTAAATTTCGCAAGGATCATGCGTTGGCAAAAGATGCGGTATGGACCGATTTGAATAGCGAAAAAATAATTACAGAATTACGATCGATGGGTCGGGATGTGATTTTGGTCGACAGCCAGGCCTGGGATAGACGAACATTTATACAGCGTCCGGATCTCGGCAGAAGGTTAACGAAGATATCAGAAGAGAAACTCAAAGCTAGACGGGGCAATTACGACATATCCTTATGTATAGCTGATGGACTGTCCGCTCTGGCTATAGAAAACCACGCTGTTTCGTTTTTATCCTTTTTATTACCATTGATAAGATCCTTTCGATTAGCGCCCATAACGTTAGTAAATCAGGGAAGAGTTGCGGTGAGTGATCAAATTGGAGAGCTATTGGGAAGTGCACTATCTATTGTTTTAGTTGGGGAACGCCCTGGGTTAAGTTCTCCGGATAGCATGGGCATTTATATGACCTATAAACCCAAGGCAGAAAATACCGATGAAAAACGGAATTGTATTTCCAATATAAGAAAAGAAGGACTTTCGTATGATTTTGCCGCGCAAAAACTGGCCTTTTTGATTTCTGAATCTTTAAGAAGAAAACTGTCAGGGGTAGAGCTAAAAGATACTTTTGAACCGAATTCAATACTTCCACCCAAAGAGTGACTTATGAGTGAAAATAAAACTGGATTAAAGAAGACCTTGGGTCCCGTTATGCTTTGGGGCCTGGGTGTGGGATATGTAATCTCCGGGATGTATTTTGGGTGGAATCTGGGTCTGGCTGAAGGCGGTACACTAGGGCTGGGAGTAGCTACTTTTTTTATTATAATTATGTACGTGACCTTCACGTTTAGCTACACGGAAATGGCATGTGCTATTCCAAAGGCGGGTGGGGCTTTTGATTACGTTCGGTTAGGCCTTGGTAAGCATTGGGGGTATCTCGGTGGAATGGCTCAAAGTATTGAATTCATATTTGCGCCACCCGCAATTGCAGCAGCTATTGGTGCTTATTTTAACATATTCTTTCCGGAAATGGAAGTTATCACCATTGCCATTATTGCCTACGTAATATTTACGCTCTTAAACATTGTGGGCGTACGAGCTGCCGCTTATTTTGAATTGGTTATTACATTGCTCGCAGTGGGGGAGTTACTTGTGTTTTCGGGGGTAAGCTACTCAGCTTTTGAGTGGAAGAATCTTACTACAAATGCATTACCGAATGGTTGGAGTGGAGCCTTTGCAGCTATACCTTTTGCGATTTGGTTTTTCTTGGCTATTGAAGGTGTAGCTAATGTGGCAGAAGAGACCCGCAATCCTAAAAAAGATATTCTTAGGGGCTTTGGATCAGCTATTTTAACACTAGTTGTGTTGTGCATATTGACCTTCACTTCAGCAATAGGCGTAGGCGGTTGGGAGACCATAGTTTATCCTTATCCCGGTGCAAATGCGTCTGACTCACCACTCCCATTGGCCTTGGGGAAAATTGTCGGTGACTCCCACTTCCTGTATCATTTACTCATTACGGTAGGTCTATTTGGTCTGGTGGCTTCTTTTCATGGCATTATTCTAGCGGCTGGACGTTCTACACTTGAATTAGGACGTGAGCGTTATGTTAGCCCCTGGTTGGGCAAAGTTCACCCTAAAACTCAAACGCCTGTCAACGCTTTGATTGTGAACATGTTAATAGGCATATTAGCTTTACTTACCGGAAAGACAGGAGAAATCATCACTATTGCCTGCTTTGGAGCTTTAACCCTTTACATAGTATCTATGGTTGCTTTCTTCTTTTTAAGAAATCACCACGCCGAACTGGAACGCCCGTTTCAAGTACCCCTATATCCGTACTTTCCAGCGATAGCGCTAGTAATAGCGGTAGTCGCATTGATTGCTATGAGTATTTATAACCTTCAGCTGTTACTTATTTATCTGGGAATTTTATTTGCCGGATATCTTGGATTTAGATGGTATGAAAAAAATTAAGTTTATCTTATCCTCTAATCTTAGATCTCAATGGACTGAGTATAGTAGAATTCAATATTATTGCAGCTTATAAAACAGCATTAGGATATCAAAACAAATCCATTCCATTTATTGGCAGCCAAAGAGATTGAAGTGGGTAACGGTGAATTGGTATGTCAAATGCATTCCAAAGTAACGAGTTGTTTTGTGTTACTCAATGGTGATCTGGAGTATTTTGTCGTTGATGAACTGACCTCTGAAAGAACCAACCTATTCTCCGTATCTACGCAGGGTATTTTTATTGGATGGGAAATACTTCACAGTCCTGAGCGTTTTATGATAAGTATAGCCGTAAAGTCTGAAAGTGCGCGATTGCTTCAGATAAGCGGAGAGGATTTTCTTTTCGGACTCGACATTGCCATATTGAAAGCCATTGGCCTTCAAATAAGTTCATTTCTCGAAATATTGGTTCGGAAGCAATCCAAACTCCTCAGCAAAAAGGTGAAGTTGGGTGCTATTAACCTGGAGACTTATTTTATCTCCAATGAGTCTAGTTTATCGGAGAGGGTACAACTGCTGAAAAGATCACCCTTTTTTGCGGAATTTCTGGAATCCGAGATTAAAGACCTGGCTCATTCAATGGTGCGAAGGGAGTATGGATCAAATGAATTAATCTATGATCAAGGCGAGGACACAAAGGGGCTCTTTGTTCTGATCCAGGGAGAAGTTTCCATTCGCCGATTAGAATCTGATTCCTATCTTGAATTTCGATCCATATCCACTCCTGGGTATGTTTTCGGTTGGTCTTCTTCTTTTGAAATCATAGACATCTGCCGGGCGTATACAGAGCAAAAAACGTCGGTTTACTTCATTGCCATTAATGATATTAAGGCATTAACGGAGGGTAAACTATTCGGGCTGTCCTATTACAAGATGCTCATTTGGCTTTCTGCCAATCGGCTTCAATTGACTTATAGCCGATACCTCCAGCTTAAAGAAGATCGGAACCTGGTTTCAGTTAATCATTTAATTGATATTAACCGGCCAAGGATACCACTACCGTCACCTCTGCATCAGATCCCACATTTATTGAAAGATCATACTACGCAGGCCCGGGCGTTCAAAATCCTTCATCATTTGCATCATGATGGAACCAGACAAGAGCGTCATCTCGCCTCCATCTGTCTTGACCTGTTAAAAAGTGAGGAGCGCGAAATGTTGTTTCTTTCATCTGTAGCCGATGTCTACGAAACAGTAGTTCAGGGCGACCCTAATGCAAAGAAGGAAAACAGGCAGAAATGCTCTAAAAAAGTCAAACAAGTATTTGAGCATGTCTTGTTTCGTTTGGAGGGAACAGAAAACCTCCCTTCTGAGCCGGGTAACATCTTCATTTACAACCACCTGGTTAATCATTCATCTTATACATTGAGCAATCGATTCCAGCTTACCCTGGATTCACATTTTTTAAGTAGTTTGATTCTTAATGAACATTATGGAGATCCTGGGATTCGTGTGGTACGGTACGGTCAGAGCTTTGAGTATGGTCACCAGGATTATTATGATAACCTCGGCTACATAAATGTTTACAGCGATGATTCTGATTTAAGAGACAACGAATCCAGAGAAAAAGCCAAGGAAAAGTTCTATCATCAGGCCAATGAGTATTTAGGCTCCGGAACTAATATTATCATAAGTCCTGAAGGCACTTCTTTTGCCAGTGAAGAATCACCAGGAACATTTAAAATGGGACCATTTAATCTGGCTACAGAGGCTCGAAAAGAACCCTACATAGTACCTGTAGTATTCTACAATTTTGACAAGCGAATCACTGAAAACCTTTTCTATTGTAAGGTTTTAAAACCCTTTAAGGTTACTGAGAAAATAAGTGAGGGACAAAACCTGAAATCTTTTGTTATAGAGTATCAAAAGGAGTTTGCTAAAAGTGTTGTTAGAGCACGATTCGAGGGAGAACGCCTGCTTAAGCAGCATAACAACGGATGAACAAAGAGATAGAGATTGAAAAAGAGGGATGGTTAGAGGAAATCTTCGAGATAAAGGAGAGATCCAGGACCTATAACCACATTAGGAAACCGACTGCCTTTTATGGGAGTTCGTCCATACGACTTTGGGATACTATGGAACACGATCTTCACCCGGTGTCCGCCGTTAACCTGGGCTTTGGCGGTTCTTCCTATTTTTGGTGTGACCATTTCTTTGAGGAAGTTTTTGAATTTGTTGACCCCTCTAAAGTGGTTCTTTATGCAGGAGACAATGATTTGGGAAATGCCGTTCCGGAAGCAGAGATTTTAGGCAGTGTCGATAGCCTGTTAATGAAGATTGAAAGAAAATACGGGTTCATCCCGGTAGCCATTATAAGTGTAAAGCCCAGCCCGGACAGATACCATCTTACGGAGAAAATAATGAGCCTCAACAGACATTTATCCGATCTTATGCATAGTCGCAAGAATGGCTCATTCATAGATATCTATTCTGCGATGCTTCATACCGATGGTGCCCTGCGCCCTGAACTCTACATAGAAGATGGGTTGCACATTAACTCAATGGGCTATGAAATCTGGAAGATGGTTCTTAAGCAGCATTTGGTAAGTCTTAGGTAATTAAGTGCTTTAATTAGCGTCTGTTCGATGGGTTTAGACGTGTTTGGCTGATCGCTATATGGTCTTTACACCGAAAGAGGTGAGAATGTGTGGTGATAAGCGTTTTGGTGAAGTAGATTGAGTTCAGTGACAGCCGAATTTTTCGTTCGGCTGTTTACTTCTCATTCAATAATAAAGTGTTATTGATCTCTAACAATTTCACCTCTCTAAATCTCTCATCCCGCATGCGATAAGCATTCATGGCCGTTTTGCCTAGTTTGTTAGTAAGTTTGTGGTTTACCAATGCCCCTGCAATAGCACCAACCCCTGGTAGCAGCTGCAGTAGCTTAGCTATATCTATATAATCACGGTATTCCAACTGAAAAGTACGCCAATCAAAGGCGTTAAAATCATCCGGGAGGTGTTCCTTTTTTACCTGCCAATCGTCCATAGTGGTAAACACTTCATTTCTATGTTGCTGACTGGAAAAGGTTAACTGGAAAATGTGCAAGATGTACAATCGTTCCTTGTAATCCTTAGTGTCATATCCGTAATGCGATGCTATTTCAAACAACATTTTCATTTTTAGCGTCAACCATAACGGAAAATCCGCTAAACCCAATAAGAACCCACCAAATCCTGTAGCTGCCCCTTCCACTGCGGCCGAAGATGAGTAGAAGTTAATCCGTTCTTTTACCTTATTCTCAATTTCTTCTATGCTCTTCTTGCTGTTTCTTTTTTTGGTAGTAAAGGTGGAACCAAAAATCACAGCCCTGGTAATCTCTTTAATAGCTTTGGTTATTACTTTGTGTACTTTTTCCGGTATAATGTTGTTCACCTTCTTCTGGACTTTTTTGGTGGTTCTGTTCCAGAAATTAGGGGGTCTGCTCATTTTCAACTTCCAGTGTTGTAGCTCATGGACTACCAGGTCATGATATATAGATTTCGTAAGGTTCGCAGACATCATTATTAATACGTTCTGGAGTCTTGTAGGTTGGCTTATGAGTCGAGTTAAAAGATTTGGGAACATAATACACCGTTACACTTTTTTGAGCATAAAATCCGGAGCTACTCGAATGAATCAATCCCTAATCCTATTTTTAGAGGTGTTCATATATTCCGAAGGAGAGACCCCCGCTAACTTTTTAAAAACACGGTTAAAAGTAGATTTACTGTTAAATCCGACCTCTAATCCGATGGCAAGAATACTCCAATGCTTATACTTATCGTTAGTCAGAAGCTTCTTAGCAGCTTCCACGCGATAGGTATTTAAAAAATCTGAGTAGTTACAATGGTGTTTTTTACGGATTAAATCTGAAAGTTGTCTGGGTTGCAAATTTAATTGTTGGGCTAATTTGTTTAAGGTCAATTCGGGGTCCCGATAGATACGTTCGTTCATTTGATCTTCTAGGGCCTGACTGTAAACAGCCATTTCATATTCCGGCAGTGTCCTGGAACGGAATGACCACTTGAAAGGAATTTTATTGAAAAGAGCTGATGGATTCCTTATAGATATAAAAGCCAGGGAATAAATCGTTCCCGCCAATCCCAAAAACAAAATGGTAGACCCGTTTCCCGAGTTGCCAAATCGAGCAAACAATTCCATCAAAAAAATGAATAGGATCAACATGAAGTAACCGTTTCGCACAAATACGATACGGTTTAAACCCTGGTTGCTCAAGTCCTTTTTATTGTTTTTTATGTATTTGTTAATCTTAAGAAAGGAGAGTGGTAAGTAAACTAAATATTGCAAATACAAGACATAGCCAGAAGTCATAGTGAAAAATAACCAATCACTTCGGCTCGCACCGGAAGCCGACCATTCCGATCTTTGCGCGCTATCCAACAAAATAAAAAAAGGAATTACATTGAAAACTGACAGCAAGAACGGGGAAAAATGCAGTAAATCTTTCCACTTATAACTTCGATTAGGATACAGTATATAGATGGCGTTAAAATAAAGTAGAGGAGCGATTAAGTACCAAACCGTTCCGATAACTATGCCTGTTCCGAAACCCAATTTGATTTCATCAATTCTGGTTATGGCATTGTTAAAGATCAAAACAGAAAGAATGACAATCAATGCCCCTAGTATCCGTGTGGCTCTTTTTAAATAGACATTCTTGGTAAAAAGAACCATAGCCAGGGTTAGCCCATAGAGCGAAAAGGAGGCTAAAAATAATGGAAATAGGTAATCCATGGATACCGGCAAGTTACTACTAAGTTCAATGAGATAACCAAAAACGACATTATCGTAAATGAATTACTTAATCCTGACACCGGTTAAATACTGTTGGAAAGTCCAGTCGCCGGACTCAGAACGACTTTCTTGTCGCCACTTAAATGAATCCTGTGTTATTTCCGAAAAAATTATTCTCCATTGTGTAGAATCTTGACCCATAGACTTCATGTGTATTTCTTGGTTGATATACTTTGCCGAGATTCTACTTTCAGGACCTGAATTTGAAACCCATGTTATTTTCCAGCTATCTGTATCCTGGTCATAGACACGAACATTCATACCATGGGTATCGTAATTTTTTGGTACAACCGGGGAAAAATCTTCCTTCGACTGGTAGAAGTAGTCGAGAACTATCGTTCCGTCTAATGCATACTTCCAGGCCCAATAGGATGGCCATCCAGAATACCACTTTTCCTGATAAAAGGCGTGTGATGTCATCTTCCATACTCCAATTAATTGACCAAATTGTTGCAGCTCTTCCGGCATTCTGTCATTCTTTTTTCCAAATGGATGTTGATCATCTGAGCCCATAAATGCTATGATAGGCTCTGGTAGGGAAGGGTCGGAGGACGGCTGATCCTGGCCAAACTGCTCTTGCGCTAGGGTTAAATGTATTGAAATTGATGATAGAATTCCAATAAGTATACGCTTATTAAGTTTCATTTTTTTTGGCACCAATATGGCATCGAAAAAAAAGGAATATGCGCCGTTTCCTGGAATTGATACTTGTCTTTTCAATCAAAGTGGCACTGCGGACATTCGACATTCCTGATCATCTTCATCATTAGCGCCCAAGACAAAATACTATTCCCAATTTCAGAAAATGAAGCATAGATGCTTCGAACGAACTTTTAATTCGCCTAAAAAAATGAAATGCGAATTGCCCTAAAACTAATTATCATCTTAATCATGAAAAGTCAAGTCATAAGTGCTCAGATGGCTGATGGAAAAGCCAAGACTACGAAAAGCACATTCAACAGAAAGACCACTATATCCATTAAGATAAAAGCAGAAAGAAAAGAGATTTGGAAAATATTGACAAATGCTCACAAATATCCAAAATGGAATTCTACGATTGTTTCTTTAGAGGGATCTATAGAGCCCGGCGGGAAAATTCGATTGAAGTCAACATTAGATCCCAAAAGGACTTTTAAATTGAAAATCAAAGAATATACGGCACCCAGAAAGCTGGTATGGGGTGATGGCAAGGGTAACCGCTCTTTTACGTTAAAAGAGATTGAAGGCCAGGTTGAGGTCATCATGACGGAAAAAATCGGAGGCCTTATGTTTCCTCTTTATGCTAAATATATCCCTCCATTTGATCAATCCTTTGAGCAATTTATGAACGACCTGAAGCAAGAAGCTGAGAAAAAGTAGTAGTATTCAAGTTGGACATTCAACGATCAGTAGAGTAGGTGATGTTCTCACCTATTTCTACTTGTCGGACGGTTTAATTTTAGAAATGCTTTTCATCAGGTTATCCTATCCTTTGAAAGATACTGGCAATCGGAATGACATTCCTATTTTCAAATATCAGGCTCTTCTTTAAACTTCATCAGCGTGAGCATATGCATTGAAATTAAAGTGTTGAAGCTCATGATCTTCTCGTGCGTTAATAAAATAGTCTATATAACGGGCATTGTTTAGGTGATTGAACGGATCACAATCAGGGAATCGTATAGTATGTATACTTTCAAGCGTTTTCATTAGGGTTGGCTGAGTTTTATTAATTAAGTTCATTTAGGTCGGTGACGCCAACTGCTTCACCATATTAAGGAATCCCCCTGAATAGTTGTATAACAAGATGTTGAGACGGCTAGATTCCGAACCAAACCATATTATTAGTTGAGTTCTAAATCTTTAAAGACCTGAAACCGGATATTTAGATAGTAGGAATGCAATTAAATATTCTATTATTTAGAATTAATCTAAACAACATTTACATTTGCTTGAGTATCAATGTAAAATCCATCATGAAGGCATATTTAACAACCATTCTAATCCTGTTGAGCACTTCACTTGTGGCTCAAGACAATAATATTTTCCTGAATAGAGATTTCTGGAAATCTAAGCCTAGTGTAAAGGAAATTAAACAAAAAATAAAAGAGGGACATGACCCGTCGGCTTCCGGTCCGCATGGGTTTGATGGAGTTTCTTATGGAATCATTGATAATGCGCCCCTGGCAAGTATAAAATATATGTTGAAGCAAGAAGGAAATCCAGTGGATAAGCTTTCACACGGAGGTCTCGCTTATCTGCCCTGGGCTGCTTATAAGGGTAATTTGGAACTAATGGAACATCTGATTGAACTCGGAGCAGATCCACATGCCAAAAATACCGGTGGAACGAATATGTTTCTTATGGCCGCTCTTGGTGGAGTAGAAGATCAAAAAGTATATGATCTAATACTCAAAAATGGGGTAGATATAAATTACAGAAATTCTAATGGAGCTAATGCCTTACTTCTTTTGGCAAGCTCTAACGCCAACAATACTTCTACCTTTGAATATCTTTTAAGTAAAGGGATTTCGTTGGAAAGCGAAGACGAAGATGGTAATGGTTTGATTAATTACGCGTCGAGAGGTGGTAATCTTCCCATTATGAAAATGGGCGTTGCTAAAGGATTGAACTATGACAAGATCAATAGTAAGGGTGAGAATGCACTATTTTACGCATCTTATGGACGAAAAAGAAGCAAAGTGCAATTGGAAACCTTTCAGTACCTCGAGTCATTGGGTTTGGAGGCAGACATGGTGAACTGGGAAGGTAAAACACCTCTGCACAATGCCATCAGGCGCGGAAATATCAATGTTATCGATTATTTCCTTGAACGTGGTGTGAACATTAATCAAATCGATGAGCACGGGAATACAGCTTTAATGAATGCTATTGGCGGTGATATAGAAAACATAGAAAAAATCATCCCTTTGGTATCTAGTGTAAATCACAAGAATCATGAGGGCCACTCTGCACTTACTATGGCCATAAAGGTGGGTTCAAAAGAGGCATTTGATCTTCTACTGAAAAGTGGTGCTGATCTCAAACATACCGATGTTAAGGGAAACAATTTGCTTCACTATGCTTTCCGGGATTTTCGTTCGAGCAAAAAAGAAGTATATAGCCACATTATTAGCACGCTTCACCAAAATCAGGTAAAAAGCTCGTTGGTTGATGAAGAGGGTAATACACTGGCACATATGGCGGTTGAAAAGAATAGTCTTTTCCTTCTCAAGCAGGCGATAGCGCTAGGCGCAGATATTAATCATAAGAATAAAGATGGCCTAAGCTCTTTGCATCTGGCGGCCATGCAGGCTTCAGACAATCAACTTATTACTGAACTTATGGAATCAGGTGCAAACAAAAATATCTTGACCCAATTTGAAGAAAGTGCTTTTGACCTGGCTAATCAAAATGAGCAGTTAACTTCGAATAATGTAGACATCAATGTATTAAAAATAACTGAGAAGTAATTTAAAGCCCCATTTCAGCCAACTGCATTGACTATTCTATTGGCTTTATAATAAATCATATCATATTGTTTCGAAGTTAATTCAGGCTAGACCTTACTATTAATTAGTATCACGATTATAGGTTGCGTAAGTGCGTTCGTGATCATGGAACAAACTGATATGCAACGGAAGAATCATAATACAGACCTAAGAATTTGATCCGGAAGACTTTGAAAAAAACCTTGTTCATTCTAATTCGGATCTTCGTTGAATTTCCCGGTTAATGTTTTTTTAGAATGGTGTAAAAGAGCCGATGGTTACCAAACCTTTTTCTTGATCAAGTTACATAAGAAATTAAGTTCATTTTTTTTGGTAAAATATCTTTGAAGTGACCTAATTCAACCAAGAACCAGTTGCCTTATTATTTCTGCAATTGATCTGGCCAAATCCGTCATTCGGCTTTAAATCTGTTTTTCAATTCTTTCAGGGGTCAGATTTGAAGAAAAAACACGATGGAAACACTACTGATAATTAGCATTTTGATTTTATTCTACACTTATCTGGGATATGGAATCATAATGTATACCATGTCGAAAATAACAGGAGGAAATACGAAAAAATTGATAAATCCTCAAGAGTTTCCGTCTGTAGCCATATTAATCCCGGCTTACAATGAAGAAGATTTTATAGAAGATAAGATCCTGAATACAATTGCTTTAAACTACCCTAAATTAAAGAAAAACATCTACGTAATCACTGATGGCTCTACCGATGGGACAGTGGGAATCGTGAAAAATTACCAAGATGTTACCCTTTTGCATAAAGACGGAAGGTCTGGAAAGGTGGGTGCTGTAAATCGAGCCATGGATTTGATCCATGCTGATATTACCATTTCTACAGATGCCAATACCCTTTTGAATAAGGATGCACTACATCATTTGGTAAAACCTTTCGCCGATTCGAAAGTTATGGCGGTTAGTGGGGAGAAGAAGATTATTAGTGATCGATCTGAAAATGCGAGTGGTGCAGGAGAGGGCATGTACTGGAAGTATGAGTCTACATTAAAGAGATTAGATTCTGAAGTGAATTCAATGGTTGGTGCAGCCGGGGAGCTGATTGCTTACCGAACGAACAAATTCGAGAAAATACCCCAGAACATGATTATCGAAGACTTTTTTATGACTATGCGATTCGCTGAGCAAGGATATAAGGTAGCCTATGAGCCTAAGGCCTATGCCATGGAAAAGCCAAGTGCTTCTGTTAAGGACGAACTGAAGCGAAAAATAAGAATTTCCGCAGGTGCTTTTCAATCCATCATATTGTTCAGGCATCTCTTAAACCCGGCTCGCTTAAACATGCTAAGCTTTCAATACCTTTCTCACAGGGTATTGAGATGGACAATTGCTCCAATAGCTTTAATAACCGCTTTAGTTTCCAACTTATCTTTGGCTGGAAGCTCAGATTTCTTCACCGGTTTAGCAGTTTTACAGGTGGCCTTTTACCTAATGGCCGGAATCGGTTACTTGTTCAAAAAGCTAAAGCTTAAAGCGAAAGTTCTGCACGTTCCATTTTACTTCTGTATGATGAACTATGCTGTTTTTGCAGGTTTTATCAGATTCATAAAGGGTGAACAATCTGTTATTTGGGAAAAAGCATTAAGAAGGGCTTAATAATGAAGGTTAGCATCATTACGATTAATTATAATGCTTTGGAGGATACTGTATCGTTTCTGAAGTCCGTTCAGAATAGTTCCAAGTTTTCAAGCCTTCAGTTCGAAGTAATAGTAGTAGATAATGCTTCCAAAGAGTCCCCAGAAGAAGCACTATGTAAATATCCTTGGGTGAAATTGGTCAAGTCAAAATATAACCTTGGGTTTGCCGGAGGTAATAATTTGGGCGCACTCAACAGCAGCGGGGAGTATCTATTTTTCGTGAACAATGATACCGACCTCAACCTGACTGACTTGAAAGAACTTGTGGACCAATACAGAACTAATCCTGAATACGGTTTATTAACACCGGTAATTTTAAATGAAGATAAAAGTATTCAGTACGCCGGATATACCGAGTTGAGTACCCTTACGGGAAGAAATAGATTAATTGATCAAGTTCAAGGAAGCACTGGCCTAATCGAAACAAGTTATCCACATGGAGCGGCGATGCTCATCTCTAGGGGCAACCTTAATAAAGTAGGAATGATGAGTGAAAACTACTTCTTGTACTATGAGGAGTTGGATTGGGGTAGCAGAATTAAAAATGCCGGGTTGAAGGTAGGTGTTTGCCTATCTAGCCGTATTATCCACAAAGAATCAGTCTCCGTCGGAAAAATAAGTGATTGCAAACTCTATTTCATGACTCGCAACAGAATTCTTTATGCCCGAAAGCATTTTACAAAAGCGCAACGATTTATTTTTTCGATGTTCTTTTTTCTTGTTTCTACACCAAAGAACTTACTATTATTTCTCTTAAAAAGAGACTTTAGCAGTATTAGTGCTTTCCTGGCGGCAGTATTCTGGCACTTTAATAACGATGTTTCTAGCAGGAAACTAGGTTACAAATTTGATAGTTTATTAAAATGAGTGAGATGAAAAATATAGTAATGCTCTCACTTGCAAGACATGACGACGTTAATACGTCTACCACCTTTGAGCTAGCTCAGGAATTTGTCAATACCCGTCAGGTTTTAATTGTTGAACATCCATATACCTGGACAGAGTTATTACGGGGACTTACCAGTAAGAAGGGCTGGGTCAGACTGGTCGCTACAATTTCCCTTCGATCCACGATCAAATCAAAAGGGGAGGTAAAGGTTTTAGTACCTCCGGCTGTAATACCTACAAACTTTCTTTCCAATGGGAAATGGTATAAAAAGCTTTCAGCATGGAATCATCGTTTTGTTGCAAAGCGGGTGAACAGATGGCTAAGAAAGAACAAATGGAACCAATACGATTACATTAACTCATACAATTATCACTTTCCTCACTTGTGCAAACATATAAATGGCCAACAGATAAAGAATGTTTATCACTGTGTAGATCCTATTGTAAAGCCTTATACGGTGAAGCACGGGTTAAGAAATCAAGAGGATGCGGTTGAGAGTGCTGATATGGTAATTAGCACGGCTCCGGAGCTTCAGCGAAAATGGGAGTGCAAAAAACCTAGTTTTATGATACCTAATGCGGTGAACTATGAGCATTTCAATTCTCCTCAAAAATATATATCTGAAATCAGGGGTTTAGGTAAAAAGGTCATTGGCTATTTTGGAGCCATCGAAAGAAGGATCGATTATGACATGTTGACTACGACCTTCAAGGCAAATCCTGATTGGACGCTGGTAATGGCTGGACCCACGGATGCGACATACGTTAACGATGAGATTAAAAACATGAATAATGTTCACTTCATCGGGGAATACACATATAATGAATTACCCTCTCTAATATACTCCGTGGATGTCACGATAATTCCATTCAAAATGGATGAGTCAGCAAAATCCATTTATCCACTCAAGCTGTATGAATATATGAGTACGGGAAAACCTATTGTCTGCACCTTATTTAATCCAGATCTATTGGCGTCAGTTGAAGACAAAGTACATATTGCCCGGCGCGCAGAAGACTTGGAAAGTACAATCGAAAGTGCACTGGATGATAAGAGCCTCGAAAATCAGCTAAAAAGAAAGTCTTTTGCTTCTAAGAATACCTGGGAAAATCGGGCCAGAAGATTTTTAAACCATTTGGATAAGAGAAATAATGTATAAACTAAAAAAGGCCATTAAAGATTATTTGAATCAACATCCAGAGGTAAAGCGACGAGTGCTCAAACTCTTGTTCAAGAGAAAACCGTACGAAACCAGGCTTAGAAGTATATTCTGGTTAATTACCATTATGCCGAAGTATTTCCGAAGGGGTATCTGCTTAAGTGCGCGGTTGGATCTGGTACCTTTCAATGTTTTCCGATTTGGAAAATACGCCAAACTTGAGAAAAATGTGGTTGTCAATAATGGAATGGGTGATGTGATTATCGAGGACGAAGTCCAAATAGGCATTGGGTGCGTCTTGATTGGGCCTGTGAAAATCGGCAAATATTCGGGCCTCTCACAATACGTAAGATTGCTGGGTATGCATCATGGTATTGATCCCATTGTACCTCATCATCACCTGCCATGCCAGACCGCACCCATTGAATTAGGTGAAGATGTATTCATCGGAACGGGAACAGTGGTAATGGGAAAGAAAAACGGAGAACCTCTAAAATTAGGGGATTATTGCAGAATTGGTGCTAATTCCGTGGTAATGCAAGATATACCACCTTACAGCATTGCCGTAGGAAATCCTGCAAGAGTGGTACGAAAGTGGGACTTCACTCGTAACGAATGGGTAAAGTCTCCGCCTATATCGGGCGAAATAATTTCGCCTGAACTAACAGCACCGCTAAAACAATTAAAGAGTAATTATTGGTAGTGTTTGGGTCCGGGGTAGTGTCCGGGCCTACCTACCATTAACCTTGAAATTCCAACCAATGAACCTTCTAAAACCTGCAGCGGGCGTTATAAACTGACTTTGTACTCAATACCTGGCTTATTTTGAAGAAAAATATCCTTCAAGATGAAAAAACTACTTTTATCGAGTTTCATGGGGCCAGCCATAGTTGTAAGACTAAAGGAATATATCGAGTATTTACTACACCCTAAGTTGAGGACAGGTATAAATATCGTGACCCCAGTATGCCAGGACTTCAACCGGGCATTTAGTGCCAGAAACTGGTGCGACTTAGGAATAAAAGTTAACCAACTAGTAGCTTAATAATATGCTTTCTCGAAAGAAAATACTTGGAGCATTAGGGGGTAATATAATTGAGACCGCTATAGGTTTCTTAGTCATTATGTTCATAACAAGAAACTATTCACAAGCTGATGCAGGCATTTATTTTATTGTATTAGCTGTAGTATCTATTCTCAATAATCTCAAAGAAGGCTTTTTACAAAATGGATTTGTAAAATATCTGGTAGAGCAAAATTTTCATACGAAAGTGGTGAAAACGGGTTTTACCATATCTCTATTTGGAGAAGCGTTAAAAATGCTACTCTTTGTGGGTATTGCTGCATTCTACCCATCACTGCAATCTTTTGTAATCTTTTATGGTTTTTACACAATCACATTTTCTACTTACCGGCTGGTAGTTTCTATTCACAAGAGCAGGTTACATATGCACCAAATTGTCGCAGGTAATCTCATCATTTTTTTTACTACGGTTACCGGGCTTATTTGCCTTTATTTTGTCGAACTGCGGATAGAATGGGTATTATCTGTTCTTGCAGTGGCTAACTTATTCGCTCTTCTATTCATAGGTGCAAACAGGAAACTAGTTGTTCTAAATGCTTTTAGCAATTGGGATAAAGACACCTTTAAAAAAATAACATACTTTGGGAAATATGGCTTCCTTCGAGAAGTAGCAGGATCTATTGCTCACCAAGCTGGCGTTTTTATTTCCGCTTACTTACTTACCCTGGAGGCCACTTCCATCCTTGGGCTGGCCACAAGATATACTATTTTGATTTCTATTCCGGGCGCTAGCCTTGCCGGAATGCTATATCCTACCATTTTGGAACAGTCAGCAAACCTTAAGAAAATGAAAGAGGTGGCTACAGAAGGCATGGGTAAGATGTATGCCCTTCTAATACCAATAGCTCTTATGATTGCCCTGGGTTCACCGTTGGTGATCTACCTTCTTCATGGAAGTGCTTATTTACCGGCAGCCGGTGTTTTGGTTTTTAAGATACTTGCTTCTGTTTTCTTGATTCCTTTGGGTTCTGGTTTTTCAAGTCTAATGAATGCGATTAACCAACCTCAGAAGATCACTAGATTGATGGTTATTTCAAGCCTTTCAAATATCACTTTGTCTATAGTTCTGATTTACTATTTCGGGTTGTGGGGTGCGGCAGTTTCTCCATTGCTAACTGAAGTAATCGGAAGTTATATTATACGAAAAGAGCTCTCCAAACAGCTGGATTTTGAAGTCCTTAGTATCATGAGCTCGACAAAGAATTTTTGGTTTTACTGGATTTCAAAATTACTACCATGGAAAAAGTTAAAATATCAGTCATAGTACCTACTTATAATCGGTTGTCACTACTTAGAAAACAAGTAGAAGCACTTTTGAATCAAACCTTATCTCTAGAAAAGTATGAAGTGCTTATCGTTAACGATGGTTCTTCCGACGGTACGGAAGAGTACCTAAATAAGGTTCAAAATAATAATATCAACCTACGTGTCTTTCATAATCAGAATGGGGGACCTGCCCGTGCGAGGAATACGGCTTTAAACGTGGCCAAAGGAGCAATAATAGCCTTTACGGATGATGATTGTGAAGTTCATGAAGATTGGTTAGCGACTATCTTCAATGAATTTAAAGAAGGGTTAGTTGGTCTACAAGGACTAACTTATACAGATAGAGCGGGGGTAACTCCTTTAACTCATCAGATTGATAATGAATCAGGACACAATTCCATTCCGACATGCAACGCAGCCTATCTAAAAGAATTACTACTTGAGATTGGCGGGTTTGATGAAACCTTCCCACATCCGCATAATGAAGACGCGGATATAGGATGGCAAATGCAGGAAAAAGGAGTAGTAAAGTTTTGTGCAAATATGAGGGTATATCACCCGCCGCGGGTAGACAAGTTCAAAAAAGTGGCTAATCGAATGAATATACTCGATAGTGAGTTCACTTTGTACCAAAAGAACCCCGGGCTCTACCAAAAGTATCGCGATAAGAACCCGTTGAAGCATATTTACCATCAAGTCTTCATTAAAACCATGTGGTATTACACCTATTCGAGAATCAAATACTGGAAAAGGCCAAAACTAATGATCCAAGGTTTGGCGCTAACCGTTTATTGGTATTTTGATTTGATTAGGAAATATCCAAAATACAAGGCCATGTACCAACTCGTAAAGGCAGATATGTAGTACTTATTGCGCGGCGATTTTTGAACAGAGACCATTTTCAATGGTCTCTTTTTTTTTTCAGTCAACCCCTAATATCTGCCAACAATCGTTAAATCCCATTTTGCGCCATTGATAGTGATACTTTCGAGTCATTAATACACTACAAAATGAAATACACTATCAATATAACTGGAAGCAATTTATGCTCTTTTCTGAGAGTACTATTACTGTTACTTTTCATGACTCTTTTTGGGTGGAACATGCAAGCTCAGGATCTGGATTCTGATAACGATGGCATCCCTGATTCATATGAAAGCGGTATGGGTGACTTCTCACTCGACAATATTTTCAGAATTAGTGGAACTAATAACAGCGCAGTAGAACTAAATGCGAGTGAGATTCAACTAACGCAAGACGCAACAAGTTTAAGAGGCAGTGCCATGAGCATTGGTAAGATTGATTTCAGCTTTGACTTTAATTTTTCGATAGAGGCTTACTTTGGAATTAATAATGGTACCGGAGATAGTAATTCTGGTGCAGATGGTATTGCAATGGTGTTTCATAATGATAGAGATGGAAGCAATGCCATTGGTAATGATGGAGAAGGTATGGGAGCACAGGGCATTCAAAATGGAATCGTGCTTGAGATCGATACTTATGGAAATGGAAATACCGGAGCTAATGACCCAATGCGAGGTATAGCCGATGATCACAGTGACATTTGGGACTCCGACGATAACTCCCGATCATCCTTAATCGGGGGATATATTATGTATAATAATGCCGGAGACCAAGAATTAGAAGATGGAGAATATCACACTATAGTATTTAGCTGGCAGGCGAGTACGGGTACATTGTTTTTTACGGTCGATGGCCTGAACGCAGGGTCTATAACCAGGGGAAGCGCTTCTAGTTTTATAAATGCTTTTTTTGGGGGTTCCAGCACCGTGCATTTAGGTTTTACTGCCGCAACCGGTGCGGCCAAAAATGAGCACAAAATAAGAATTGATGATCCCGGTAGCTTGCCTTTAGTAATTGATACGGATGGCGACGGAATTTACGATCATCTGGACTTGGATAGTGATAACGATGGCATCTACGATGCGGAAGAAGCAGGGCATGGGGCTCCTCATACCGCGGGAGTCGTTAATGGCCCGGAAGGAGCTGACGGTATTCCGGATGCCGTACAAAATGACCCTGGCGACCGGGTGATTAATTATACCATTAATGACACAGATGGTGATGGGGTCAGTAACTACCAGGATTTAGATGCGGATAATGACGGATGCTATGATGTAACTGAAGCACTCTTCTCGGATGACGATGGTGATGGCGTTCTGGGTAAAGGTATTCCAACTGTGAATGCGTCGGGAATAGTTATAGGCGTAGCGAGTGGGTACATAACGCCTAATACTGATTACCTGAATAGCCAGATGAGTGTATGTGCGCCGATAGTAGATCTTGGAGAGGCCGGTAATGGCTTTGATGAAGAGGTGATATATATCGAAGATGACCCTGCTACAGTGGTTGTAGACGGAGTAAACATCAATGATGTTAACGACCACGCATTTGTGGAAATGCAAATCGAAGTTGCAGGAGTCTTAGATGGATCAGAGGAAATTTTGATGATCGCCGGGGTAGAGTTTGTATTAAACTCAGCTGTTACTAGTCCAGTCATGCTAAACGTAAACAGTGAGAATCTGAACGTGACGTTTATTGACAATATACTTTCATTTTATGCCGTAACAGGTGATGGAATGCTCAACATAGAAACCTGCGAACAGATCATCGAAAGTATTCACTATTATCACCTGGACCTCGCCACTCCAACCGGAGGAAACAGGGTACTGACAGTAACTGTAAATGACGGATTCAATACTAGTGAACCTAGCAGAATCACCATACAGGTGGTGCCTATTAATGATCCACCTATGGCACAAGACAACTCATTCAGCTTAGAAAATTTTGCGGTTGCTACAATAGATGTAACCACGAATGACTATGATATAGATGGAACGATTAATCTGTCCTCTATTCGTTTAGTTACTTTTCCAAGCTTTGGATCGGTAACTGTAAACAACGACGGGACCATTACCTATCAGAGTGTGGTTCAGGCCTCCCATGACTCATTGACCTACACAGTACTGGACAACTTAGGAGCGATTTCAAATGAAGCTACTGTTCGCATTACCGGTAATCTTAATACAGTAAATGGGGGCCCCGAAGCATTCCCAGATTTAGCTCAAGTCAATCAAGGAGATACGTTGGTAACTACTCAGTTATTGGGTATACTAAGCAATGATACTGACCCTGAATCAGATGAACTAACAGCTCTCGGATTTACTATTAATGGGGTTTCTTATCCTATTTCGACTAACACGTTACTTCCTGAAGGTCAATTGATCATCTATCCGAACGGCAGTTATACTTTTGTGCCTGCCCAATCATTTATCGGCTTGTTCGAAGTCAATTATATGGTCACTGACGGACGAGCGACTGCTGTTTCTACCCTAAGTATTACCGTATTGGAGATATCAATACCTGCTGAAGATGAAATCGAGGTCTCTTCAATCATCACTCGAAATGGAGATGGGTTCAATAATTACCTGAAGATTCAAAACATCACCTTATTCCCCAATAATCAGGTTCTAATCTTCAATAGATGGGGAAATAAGGTCTGGGAAACTTTGGGCTATGACAATAACACCATAAGAAGGCGATTTGAAGGTGTAGGAAATACTACTTCTGCCGGAGAATTACCCGATGGTACCTACTTCTATGTAATTAACAAAGGAAATGGGTCTGCTCCAATCAAAGGATTTGTGACATTAAAACATTAATAACATGAATTATTTTAAAATACTATTATTAAGCTCATTACTCTGGCCATTGATTGCAAATGCACAGCAAGAATATATGGTCACCCATTACATGTTTAATGGGTTAGGCCTGAATCCAGCATATGCCGGAGTGCATGACGGATTGAGCGCAAGTTTTATTCTCAGAGAACAATGGGTTGGATTTGAAGGAGCACCTAGTACACAAATTGCATCCATTCACAGCCCTTTGAGTGACAGACCAGTCTCTTTAGGTGCCATACTATACAGAGATAAGTTGGGACTCTCCACAGAATATGGTGGCTATTTTAGCTACGCTTACCGATTACAAATAAATAATGAATTTCGGCTATCAATGGGATTACAGGCATCCGTACACAATTACTCGGTAGATTATATGCAAGCAAACTCTGGGATAAATGATAATGAAGGCCTAGGTAATTTAAGCCAAACACTATTGAATTTAGGAGCTGGTTTATTGCTGCATTCTGATAGAGCGTACCTAGGTATTTCTTCCCCCCAACTAATGAATAGAAAATTGGAAATAGGGGATCCGGATGGACAATTCACGGATTTAGTGAGGCACTTTTACGTGAGTGCTGGATACGCATTTGATCTGGGATATGATTATGTTCTAAAGCCAAACATACTCGTAAAAGCCGTTGATGGAGCACCCATTCAAGTAGATATAAATGCCAATCTCTTAATAAAATCAGTGGTTTGGGTGGGTGCAGCATACCGATCTATGGATAGTATAGACGCCCTTTTCGGCCTGCAAATTAACCCAAAGCTTATGGTGAGTTATGCTACCGATTTTACACTTTCTGAAATAGGAGCTCAGTCCCATGAGATCATGCTCAATTACATTTTTGAGTTACCCTCTAAAAAGATTTTAAGTCCCAGATATTTCTAAAATAATGAAAAAGTTCTCAGTTATTTTTTTCCAAACCTTACTATTGTGTAGTTGCGTTTTAGGCCAGAGAAATGAGTTTTCTCTTAACTCAAAAAGTGAAAAGCGGTTTCTTAAAGAGCTATCTACCGCCGATCGTAAGTTTGATCACTTTCATTTTATGGAAGCATCTGCACACTATAAGCATGCACTTAAGATTAAAATGAGTCCTAAAGTTCAGCTAAAACTTGCTGATACATATCGCTTAATGAATAAGCCAATGGATGCAGAGTTTTGGTATCAGCAGGCCATCAATGGTAAGGCATATATGGCAGATGAGGATTCCATCAACTATGCCCAAATGCTACTGGCCAACGGCAATTACGATCAAGCGTTGCTGATTTTTACAAATTTAGAGGGTAAAGAAGAATGGATCGCCATGAAGGCACAGGCATTGAGGCGCATAGAAGAGCTGTATTCAAATCAATATACCTATGATGTTGAATGGGCAACTTTCAATAGCTCTCAAAAAGACTTCAGCCCTGTTCGTCGAAAGGGAGAGATTGTGTTTGTGTCTGGCAGAGCTAAATCTAGGCAGAAACATAAATGGGATCATTCTAATTTTTTGGAGCTTTTTACGGTAGAGGAGGGGATGGTTAAAGCGTTCCATCCGAACATCAATACTGGCTATCACGAAGGTCCTTCTACCTTCTTTGATAATGGAAATAAAATGTATTTCTCCAGAAACAATTTTCATAAGGATAGAATGGGTCTTTCTAAGGATGGTGTTAATAAGCTTAAGATCTACTATTCAGAATCAAAAAATGATGGCGATTGGTCTCAGCCTACCGAGTTTAAATATAATAGCGCAGAATATAGTACGGCCCATCCTTCAATTACCTCTGATGGACGTGCACTTTACTTTGCTAGTGATATGCCAGGGGGCTATGGTGGAGTGGATATTTATAAAGTGGAGTATAAAGATGGAAGATGGGATAGCCCAATTAATCTGGGACCCAATGTAAATACGCCTAGGGATGAGATGTTCCCTTATATTAGAAAGAATGGTGTACTTTATTTTTCCAGTAATGGTCGCTACGGCTTGGGAGGATTGGATATTTTCAAGTACATGCTAGCTGAGGATAAAGCAGCTGAAAACATGGGATATCCAGTCAATACTCATAGCGATGATTTTGGGATTTCTTTTGACAATGACACGAACAAAGCCTACTTCAGCAGTAACCGCGCAGGAGGTATGGGAGAGGATGATATCTATTCGGTATTTGTATATGATTATGCCATCAATGTGAAATTGGTAGATGCCTTGACTAGAGAACCGATTCAGTCTAGCGGTCGGATAGATGTACTGAAGACCATGAGAACCCATTTAGACGACAACGGAGTGTCTGTTCCTCGATCTTCTTATTCTTTTGGTGTAGAGGCCGGTACTTCATTCTTTATAACAGGGTCTGCAGAAGGCTATTATCAAGGTAATCTGATCATCCAGGTTGAAAATGAATTGGTAAGCGATAAGAAGCAAAGAGAATATGAGATTCCATTGACTCCAATGAATGGAATTAAGGAGACAGAAATTATAGTTATCATTAATAATGATGAGCCTTCGCAGCTTTTTTATAAAAAAGACACTGAGTTCACCTTATACGATGGTACCCTGGCAGAATTGCGAGAGTACTTGCAAAGACAGTCTATGGAGGTAGTTAAGGAGGTCTATCTAACTAATATTCTATATGATTTTGATCAATACGATATCAGACCAGATGCTTCCAGAAACTTGAATCGAATTGCCGATTATTTACTCGAGGATAAGGAGTTGAACATCATTCTCGAATCACATACGGATGAAAGAGGAAGCAATCAGTACAATAAGCTACTAGCGAAAAGAAGAGTAGAGGCAGCGAGGAACTATTTGCGGGGTAGTGGAATATCTAGTGAACGCATTTTTATCAGTAGCTATGGGGAAGAACAGACCCTCAATGATTGTATTAGAGGTTGTGACGAACTACAGCATCAGCAAAATAGAAGAACAGAGATTCGCATCGAAGTGAAAAAGGAAAAGAAGAGTCAAAGTTCGACTGCTTTGGTGATCAACTGAGTTATCACTTTAAAATTAAGAGGTAGTGTTTATCTACAATAACGAAAATTAGATCAGCATTACATTTTTTAAACCCCCAAAGTGTCATGGGTTAGAAAAAAAACCGTCACTCATCTACTAATCCGTACCATTCAACTAATAATCACACTTGGGAGCCTCGTAACGGTGATTATTGTAATCAAAAAAGAAAAATGAATCATTTATATCTAAAACAGCGCTACGTCATTGTGGTATTGATGTTTATCGCGATTTCATGTAATGAAACCATAGAAAAAGATCTTGAGATGTATGAGGCCTCAGAAGAGCTTAATTTTCCTAATGAGTTTAATTTCGAGACGTCCAGAAATCTCTCAATAGAAACTAATGAATCGGGCAATCCTTTTGAGTTATCGTTTCAGGATAACAATGGTGTCGAATATCTTATCGGTAAGTTTAATAACTCAGGAAGAATGGTGACCGTCACAATTCCTTCCTATGTCACTAAGCTCTCATACACTGAATTAACAGAGAACGACGCTACTTCTACTAAGTTGCCAATCGGTGCTAATCAAATGCAACTTTCGTTGCCAGCTTTGAGCAAGTCGGGAGGCAGAGTTACTGATGATAACAATTGCATTGACCGTTTGTATGCAGTGAACAGTCAAGCCGGCTTTTATGAGATTAATGTAACGTCCGATGAGTATGTAACTAACCAGCTAACCAACCTTCCAGGCGGTTCCATAGCCAATGCATTGGACCAAGAAAATGGTTTGGTATATATCAATGTAAATAAAACACTGTATCGATATGACGTGGAATCGGAAACCTTCGAGGTAGCCTTTACCAGCAATCCATATAATGGATCGTACCCACGATTTGAGTATAAAGATGGAGTGTTCTATATGGGTAATAACACCAGCATGTATACGGTAGATGCCGCTACAAATCAAGTGATTCAAAAGTATAGCATTAGTGGTTTTGTGAACAGTAACGCCGGTGGTGATCTGGCATTTGATTCAAATGGAACGCTTTATCTGGCTTGTTTTTCTGGCTTATATAAGTTTACTGAGCTCAACGATGAGACCGGTGTAGCTAGTCTCACACGAGTCAGTGCAGAGAACTTTCCTTTTCAATTAACTTCCATGGCGATTGATCGTCAGGATAGAATCTATGTGGGAACTAATGATGCGAATTCCAGATTAATTGAAATCAGTAAAGAAGACGGTTCGTACCAGGTTGTACAGACTTATAATCATAAGATCAATGACTTGACCGCCTGGAAGTGTGATTTCTCCAACTTAGGAAGTTCCGAAAGCGATAGCGATAATGACGGTGACGGCGTGCCTAATGAAGAGGACGACGATATGGATGGAGATGGGATCATAGATGAGAAAGACGACGATGTGGATGGAGATGGTACCCTGAATACTGAAGACGACGATATGGATGGAGATGGTACTCCTAACGAGGAAGATCCCGATATTGATGGAGATGGTGTGATTAATCCATTAGACGAATACCCGGAAGATCCAATGGCGACTGGCAACATTTACACCCCTTCAAAGCTAGGATATGGATCACTCGCTTTCGAAGACAACTGGCCTTCGAAGGGAGACTATGATTTCAACGATTTGGTAATAAGATACAAAGTGAATGCCTTGATAAATAGGGATAATAACGTAGCAAGAATGATCATAGAATTGAGATTAGTGGCCGCAGGTGGAGAGTTTCAAAATGGTTTTGGTATCCAACTGCCTATGGTAGAATCGGTAATTGAATCTGTCACAGGTCACAATGCACCTGCATCCATGGTTAACGTCAAGGGTCTTGAAAATGGACAAGGTAAGCCAACTGTTATTGCCTTTACCAATTCTCTTGCAGAGCTTGGCGGGGGTAACATCATCAATGCAGACCCCGGAAAGGCGAAAGTAGATGAGAGGGTGTACACCATTGTAGTTGACTTCAATGAGTTGATCCCGGCCTCTTCGGTCGCAGGAGCTCCTTATAATCCGTTTATTTTTATTAATAACGAGCGGGGAAGAGAGTGTCACTTGAGGAATAAACTTCCAACAGATCTTGCGGATTTGAGCTATATGGGGGTGAATGACGATTTATCCGTTCCCGAGCAAGGAAGATATTACGTATCGGATAAAAGGGTGCCATTCGCTATCAATATAGCGCATCAGTTTAGATATCCTATCGAAGGAACTCGCATTGATAGAGCGTATAACTACTTCGTGAATTGGGGTGAGTCAAGTGGTATTTCCTACAGCGACTGGTACACGGATGCCGGCGGCAACCGAAACACTTCAGAAATCTACTTAAAATAAATTAATGGCCTGGTCGAATATTTTCGATCAGGCCATTTTTCTTTTCATGTCCGTCTCTTTGTCAATTTGATGTATTCGATCCTGATATATACAAACAGATTATCGTGGCTATTCTTCTAACGCCTTAATCACGAATCTTGTAAATGAGAAGAAGTGTATGACTAGAATTTGCCTATTGAAGGTATAAAAAAGAGGTTTAGGATACCCAAAATCCAGTATTCACAAAGTTAAGTATAGTGGTGAAATACAAATAACCCGGTTATTAACGGATGGCGTTTTGATATACTTCTAAAGTCTTAGCCGAAGCTTCTTCCCAAGTGTAGTGCTGCACCTTATCCGATCCCTTAGCAGCATATTCCTTTCTTAAGTTTTCTTCTCTGATCATTCGTTCCATGCCAGTAGCAAACGCCTGAGGCGTAGGTTCAGTCATCAGTACAGCATCCCCGAGTAGCTCTTGAAAGACGGGAATATTGGTGGTGACCACAGCTGTACTGCAACCCATCGCTTCCATCGGCGGGAAGCCAAACCCTTCAATCAAGCTGGGATAGGCAAACAGGTCGGCGCTCCCTAAAAATTGCGCTTTTTCCTTGTCAGGTACGAAGCCCACAAATTCGACCGACTTCAGTTTAAGTTCTTGGATCAGGTCCTTTAAAAAGAACTTTTCGGGTGCATAACCCCCAAGCTCTATTGTAAAGTCAAGTCCTTTGTTCTCGAGCAGCCTCGCAGCCTGTAGCAACAGCTTTACATTCTTATGTGGTGCGCCCAGACCTCCGATGTACCGAATGGTGAAACGCTCATTTTCTTTGGGATAGGTGGCCAGCTCCTCAAGGGGCAACCCATTGGGAATAGCTACTACCTTTTTTGGATCAATGCCGGTTTGTTTGATCAAATCCTGTCGGGCAGCTTCAGAGACGACAATGAGGTACTTGGCACTTCGGATTGCCCTCTTGAGTTGGAATTTGTAAACATTGAAATCCAGCTTACTGCCTGGATAATGAAAAGGAATAGCGTCGTGGACGGTTACCACTTTTGGTTGCTGGATACCAGCGAGCTCCATTCCGTAGTAGGCTCCCAGGTAATCCGCATGCCAAATGTCAGCTTCCAGTTTTTTGATCGCTTTAGATAGGAAAAAGGGCGCCACGTGGTGCTGTAGGCTGCGAAATGATCGGTAAGGGTAAGTAAAGAAGAGCTCCTCGTCAGGATCGCCTTTTCGGTATACGCTTAGGCTGTCTAATTTTGATTGTAGGTGTTGTCCCAGCTTTTCTGTATACTGACCTACGCCACAATTGCGATTAAGTGTTGAAGTTATAATGCCTCTCATATTGTGATAGTTTCGTAGACCTTTAGCGTATTTTTAGCACAGTTTTCCCAGGAGTACTGCTTAACCCATTTCGCACCTTTGGACGCCAGTGCGTTCCGTACTTTTGTATCCTGGATGATAGAGATAACAGCTTCGGCTAAACTTTCTTCATCATATTCGACTACTTGTGCACCGCCGCCTGAAACTTCCCCTAGCGAGCCACCTGATGTGGTTAATACTGGTGTGCCTGACGCCATGGCCTCGAGTGGGGTAAATCCAAAACCCTCATATTTGCTCGTGTATACAAAGAGATCGGCATCATTGTAAAAGTCGTTCATTTTGTCATCCGCGATGAATCCGGTGAAGCTGACGTTTTTAAGTTTAAGCTCGTGGGCCAGTGCGGGATAAGGTGTACGGTCCGGATGGTTCCCCGCAATCCGTAATCGATATTCCACACCTCTGGACTCAAGGATAACACACGACTTCAGCAACAGGTCTACATTTTTTCGAGGACTTAGCCCGCCTGCATATACGAGCTGAAAAGTACCGTCCGTCGGTTTGGCTTTTTCTTTCGCGAAGAACTGTTCAAAGTTGACGCCATTATGCACTGCAAACAGTTGTTCTTCCCTTAGATTACTGTATTTCAACGCATCTTGCTTTGCACTTTCAGAAACCACAATAATAGGAGTGCCCTCTTTGGCAAACCGGTCGATAGCTTTTGTATAGTAGTTTAGAAATTTACCTTTTTGCTCTGTTTCATGAAGAAGAGAAACGTCATGCATCGTTATTACCTTGTTTTTCTTTCCTGCTTTTGCCAAGCCTAGTCCGGCCATGAACCAATGTGCATGGTAGATATCTGCTCGTTTGGGCAGCATGTGACCCCCAATAAAATAAGGGAGCAGGTAGGAGTGTAGGTTCTTTAGAGACTTGTAATAAATTTTTTCAATCCACTCGTGTCGACGGTCAAATTCTGAGTCGTCTCCGCCTTTTTTATATAGCTTGGATAAGCGGGTCTCGTATCCAAGGTCGATCAGTGCTTTAGTGAGCTCGAAGCTGTATCTGCCGATACCAGAGTTCAAATGATGATCAGTGACCTGTCTCAGTTTCAATTTTCTCATATTTAAGTGTGTTAAATACAATGGCCAGAAACGTCCAGAAGAGTAAACTCATTGGAAATACGCCGGCAACCTCTTGTCCCATTTCTACTAGTCCCCAGGCAGGTAAACAACAAATGATACTTTCCACTTTATCCTTGTGTTCCTTCGTTTTCATTTGCCATAATCTTTTAGTACCCTTAAAGAATGCCTGAAGGTAGATCAATAAGAAGATAATCAACCCGATCCATCCTAACTCAACAGCTACTCGTATAATGCCCGAATCAGGAGGGAAACTGGCCAAGAAGGTACCAGGACTAAAACGCTGACCCCAAACCCCGGTACTGCCCAGCCCTCCGCCGATGGGATGCTTCAAAATCCAGGGTGTGATCATCTTACGGTTTGCAGCACGAATCTGATAGGATTTATCTTCTTTCGCTTTGAAGATTGATTGGATACGTTGGATCTGATAGTTGTTAGTAGGTATTTTAGCTGAAATGAGCAGTGCAATAATCCCGAAAATGATGGTCAGGTACAGTTTTTTGTTTCGGCTGATCACTACTTTCACGAAGTAGAAAATAGGTAAGATGATAAAGGAGGCACGTGTACCGCTGTAAATCATAGCCATAAGGAAGCAGAAAAATAGGAGTGCCATAATCAGTTTAGCTTGAACGCTTTTCTTATAGAAAAATGCATTTCCAGTCATACAGGCTAAAGAAGCCATGACAATACCATATTGAGCTGGGCTACCAATTGGGCCGAAACTTCGCCATCGTCCGTGATTGAAAACAAGGTGTACGGTATCGGTCCGGATTATGTGGGTCATCTCCCAACCAAAGTAGCCAAAAAAGAATTGATAGATGCCCCAAATTGCAGAGATCCACCCAAGAAAGAGTACGTAATTGAAGATCTTATTTACCTCTTGGGTCCCTTTAACTGAATCCCAAACTAGGAAGTAGAGCATGAGGTAGCCTACTGCTGGGCGAATAACGTAGAAAAACGCAGTTCGTGATGCTGCCCAGGGATTTGCAATTTGAGCCAGGTTGTATATAACCCAAATCAGTATGATTACGGTCAGAGGACTTTTAAGCCTAGACCATTCCCTGTTGTATTGTAAGCGAAACCCCTTTCCAATTAGCATAAATAGGATTAGGAAATCGATAGACATCCCGATTGGTAAGTTAGGGATCAAGCGCAGGCCTACACTCAAAAAGAAAGAGGCGGTAATTAAGAAGTAGATGCCAATCTGAGTTTTCCATATTACTGCGAGTACCGGGGGCAGGGCGATAAAAAAGAGGATCAAAAGAATGGCTAGCTTGAATCCACCCACGAACGTTGCAAAGATCCCCAACGTAGTGAGCAGCAGCATAGCAACTACCTTCGGGATAGGTTGCAATAAATAGCCACCTGCTATGCCATGGGTAATTATGGATGCCTTTGACTTGAACGTAACTTCAGGTCTCATCGGGTATGAATAAACGTGTTTTGGTATTTTTCTTTCAAGCACGTCATACTTGTGATCAGGTTGCTAAGTGCTACTTTATTGAACCCCACCACCAACTGCTTTAGTTGATGTGGCTTCATAATTGGAAGCGCTACTATAGCAAAACCCAATACGTTGAAAAGGAATGGTAGCGAAAGGTAACCAAATTGCAGATCGAAAAGGTCACAAATAACTAGTAATAAGGAGGCCACCAATTGTAAAGATCGTGGAGGTCTTACCAAGGTCACCCAATAATCTAGACTTCTGAATTTTCCTTTTGTAAAGGCAGCTTTCAATAAGGGTTTGCTATTCAAGAACGCATTGAAATACTGTTCTCCAAACCATCGCAAACGTTGCGATCGGTAGTTTTCGATTTCTGCAGTTTTCTCTTCTCTAACGATCAACCTATCGTTGAATGCTGTTCGCAGTTTCCAAGAGCCGGTTAATAGCTTGACCATGAAGTTTTTGTCATAACCCGGTGCCTGCTCATCCATACGGGAGATAGCATATTTGAAAAGGTTAGTTTTGATTACCGCTGCACTTCCACTGATTTCTAAGGCACCACCCAGCTGAATTTTTCCTTTTCGTAGCATCAGGTCGTTGTATCGCTCTGAGATAGCATCGAACAACTGAATGCCTTTCGTGGTCTCGAGCGGCTTACGAGCTGCTTGCACAATATCGTAAGTGTCAAGCGAAGCTGTCCTTAGACGGTCGAAAAAGTGGTCGTCAATAATATTATCCTTGTCAAGAATGAGGGTGTACCTGTGGGTAAATTCATCTAAGTGCTGATCACAAAGGTACTGTAGTGCGTGACGATAGCTGTTACCGGGAAGGTGACTAAATACTTTTTCTATATACGTAAAGCCGTATTTTTTTGATGCTTCCGCCATATCTGACTCTGCTTCCTGAAACAGAATAAATACGTCTACGGGATGGTTTTTCATTGCCTTTTTTAGCGCTTCCAAAACCTTTAAGAAAGTTGGATCGGGTTTGTAAGCAGGTAAAAGAACCTTGATTCGAGGCAGTAACATGCCCTTTTCCTCTTGGTTTTTATGGGTTAATCCGGCAACTACCAAGGTGAAGCCGTAAATGGCAAAAAACAACAGTAGGCTTGCTATGATTTGGGATATTAGCTCCATGAAAGGTCTCGGTTTACTAGTTTTTTAATCACTTTTCTGAATTTATTTCTTCTCTTAGGCAGCTCTCCGATATAACTATCCATGTATTCTGGAAGCAGCCGACTCAAAATAAAACCTTGGTTGTTAGATACCTCACTTAAGTAGGTACTGATGATACGTTCATCTGCCACTGATTTGATCCTTCCCAGATTGAAGTGCAAAAAACTGCATTCAGCGATTTCGGTCGCGGTGATCCCATCGTGTGAGAATTGAAGCGGAGTAGCTAGGCAAATTACCCGGTCGTATTTCTTTCTTGCGACGTCTATCGCTTTGGCTATGTCTTCTTGATCACCACAGAGTCGGAGCACTTCTACTTTCTCATTCCGCCAGTATATTTTAAGTTCCTTGACTAGCTCATCTGCTTTATCGCTCGAAGTGAGCGCATTGATCGTAATAACTTTACTTTTTCTTATCGCTCGAATGATTTTTTTGAGGCTTTCATTACTGATTAACTCTAGGGCCTCCGAAAGCACTGGGTCGTTCTTATCATAGTCGGTCACAGGCAGAGCGGCTACCACTTTTTGATTCATTCTTCGTTCGAATGTCGCAACATCCTTAATTCTATTATCTATAAGATAGTTTACCACGATAAAAGCAAATAATAATACGAAGACTGCGCTACCGCCAGCAAGGATGATCAGTTTTGTTTTGGCGGGTAATGGCTCTACAGGAAACTCCGGGTGATCGACAAGTTCTAACTTACTTGTACTTGCGCCCACTTCTAATGATTCAGTCATGTTCAACTTGTTCAGGAATAGTAGATATGACTTCTGTGATGTAGAGATTTCATCTCGAAGGGTGGAAATAGCCGATTCGAATGGTGCAAAGTAAGCTGCATATTTTTTTACACGCTCAATCTCTTTGTCTAACTCAATCAACTCATCCTCCAAACGATCGGACTTAATACTAAAGTCAATGAACTGCATAGTCATGTCTGTGTGCACCATTGTGGGGTCATAGATGGAATTTTTACTTATTTCTTCCAGGTTATCTTTTATACTGATGTAGTTTTTATAGATTTCTTGTTGTTGCTGTATTAGTTTGCCGTAATCGATATCTTTTTGTAGGTGTACTAACTTAAGATCTTGCTTGGCATATACTTCCTCCTTTTTCTCTAAGACATTTTCGTTGATATCACGGTTTATGCCGGCAAACTCTTTGTTTTCAATTCCTGTTTTCAAAGATTCCTTGGCCTTATTAGTAGAAGCGATTTGCTGACGAATTGTGCCTCTGAGTTGTTCCAGATCCACTTGGTAAGTAACAATGGCTTTAGTATGCTCGTCAAGATTAATAATATTGTTCTTCACTTTTAGGCTTTCCAATTCCTGGACCTTTTCATCTAACTCTCTTTTCGCTTTACCAACTAGCTCTTCCATTACAGCTTTTTGCTTACCGATATTGCGTTTGTTTATGTTACCCATCTCTTTTATCAGCAGTTCGTTTAATACGTTGCTCATGTAGAATACCTCTTTAGGGTTGGTATAGGTTATTTGGATTTCCAAAAAGTTGGAGCTCTGAACTCTTCGAGCAGAGATAGCATCCATAATTGCCTCAGATGAAAGTTCAGTGGAATTGTAAAAATCTTTGACTGCTAATTCGGACTTAGAGTTATTTAAATAGGGAGTACGCCGATCATCAAGGATCTCTCGAAGTATGGTTTTTATGTCTTTAAGATTTTGCCCTGACCAATCGTAAGTAAATACATCTGAAGCTTGGTTGACGTTATCTAACGCGATTTGAGCTTTAAGCTTCTCAGCTAGCTTTCTGGATTTTACAATTTCAAGCGTATTTAAAAACTCGATATAGATCTCGTTGAGACTTAAGCTTTCCCCATTCACGTTAGTACTTTCTCCTCCAAAATCGTACAAAAACTTTGATTTCACTTCGTATTTCCTGGGCAGGTCTTGGGTCAGGTACCATAAAGAGATCATGGCTATGACAGGAAGAATCAAAAGCAACAAAATATTCTTAAGAAACAATCGAACGATTTGATTAAAGTGTTCCATGTTAGTTTTTCGTTAAAATCTCAAGTTCGAATTTTAGTTTCATGACGGTATTTTCAGCTTCCAGGAGATTCAAACGATTCTGCATCACACCACCTAATATTTGATTGTATTCGGCGTTTGAAATGACTCCTCTTTTGAAGTCCTGATCTGCTACGTGTTTTAATTCATCAGAGATCATAAGATTGTTTTCGTTGAGGATATAGGCTTCCAATGCGGCTTGGTAGTCAAGAAATTTCTTGATAATGAAAATCTTTATTTCCCGACGTGTATCTTCCATCGCCATTTCTCGCTGGTTAACCCGATATTGAGCACGTTTTATCCTATTTTTCTGTCCAATCAATTCGAAAGGACTGATCAACAGTGTCATAGAAGCATTTGAGAGAACCGAGAGCTGCGTTGTACTGGTTTCCTCCAGGCTAGATGGGGTTACATTGTAGCCAAACATATTGACACCCACGGTAAGTGATCGCATCCAACTTCGACTCTCGATCTTCTTCTCCTCATTCAAAGAGGCAATTTCTGCCTCAGACATTTTTAATCTGTAAGACGACTTTAATACCTTATCTACAAGAGTATCCATTTCTGTTTCGCTGATTAGGAGTGCTTGAACTTGTAATAGTTCTGCAGATGCATTAAAGCCTGCTTCCTGTCCCTTCAGTTCCGCCGACAGTGTAAGTCCGCAGATAATGACGATTTTTTTTAAAAGACTTTTCCAGTACATTATTGATAGTGTTTTAATGTAAGAAGGGGTGTTACTCCTTCTTTATGTACCCGAAAGTAGCGGTATCTATAAGGGAGTTTTTTTTAAAGCGTTCATTGGAAGAAATAGAAGGATGATTGACAGAATCTATCGATGAAAGAAGATGACGTTATATCAAGTCATACTAACTAAACCTGAAAAGCGGGCTATTTTAGTGTTGGTTTTAGATGCTAGAATTGAATCGGTTTAAATTATTCGATTTACTTGAATCAACGGTATTAAATTGGAAATCCCGTCTGGGGCAGGATTTCTGTACAATGAAACGTAATCTGGTCTGATCGTTTAGGTAGATTTTGTTTTTGCCCGGTAATCACCGTTTTTAATGTATCAATCTGGTTAGTTTATATTTAGTGATTGTGTACAGATATTGACAGCAATGATATTACTAACGTTTTGAGTGATCACATTAATCAAGCCCATTCGGAGAAAAGGTCTTGGGTATTAATTCCAGTTCTGCCGTCCAGGCTTTGGAAGCGATTGCTGTAATCAGCTCACATTGAGTTCCAGATATTTAAACGTTCTCTTTTTGAATAGCCGCGATAGGGGTCTGTATTAATATCCATAGATCAAAAAGAAAATTACTCTTTCTAGCATAAAGCACATCTCGAAGCTTTCTTCTCACTCCGGAAACATCTTTTTTACCTCGGTCTGTTACCTGCCAATAGCCCGTGATCCCTGCGGGAGCCATAAAGCGCTCTACGAAACGATCTTCGGTTATTTTCTCCGCTTCGTAAAGGGGCAACGGCCTATTGCCTACCAACGACATTTCACCCCTTAAAACGTTTATAAGTTGAGGTAATTCATCGATGCTAGTCTTCCGAATAAATTGTCCCACTTTCGTAATACGAGGGTCGTTTTTTACTTTAAAGAAAGAATTTTCTACTTCCTTTTGGCTCTCTTCCAAAAATACCGCTTCCTCAACAATACCGTCGTCAGACACCCTTATGTTGTTCATGTTTCCGGTAAAGGTGGTTTGCTGCTTTTCACTGGTTCCGACGGCTCCATACTGACTTTGGTCTTTTAATTCGGTAACCCGCTTGTCAGCATCCATATACATAGACCTAAATTTGAAGAATGGAAAGATTTGATAGTTCATCCCAACCCTAGGCTGGAAATAAAACACCTTTCCTTTCGATTCTAGCCTAATGGCCAGTGCCACGATGATAAACAATGGTGAAAGCGTGATTAACAATAGTGATGCTATTGCGATATCGAAGAGGCGCTTGCCCAAGGGAATTTTATACTGCATGGCGGTAATAATTTACATTTGAAGAATTACAAAGCACATTTTTTAGTCTGGCGTCAAGTTCTATCGGATTGAAAGGTTTTGAGATAAAATCAACTGCACCGTTTTGAAGACACTCTATTTTTTCTGTCATATCTACTGAACCTGACAATACCAGTACTGGAATCGTAGGATTGACCGCCTTTAAATTTTGGATGAACTCTAATCCATTAAGGTCTCTGCCTAAGTAATAATCGGTGAGTATACAATCTGGAGATACACAACCTTCAGATAGATCATTCAGGGCATCAGATGTAGAGGTATACGACGTGACTTCGTACTCCTTACTTAAAAATACATTTAAAAATTTAAGCAGCATTAAACTATCGTCTATGACTACTACATGGGGTTTGATTATGGTGTTTCCTATCGTTTTCATTGTACTTTTTTGTTTACAAACTTGAAGCGATAGTGGTCTGAAAAATAGGAATTGGGTTTCTTGGCAAGGATTTCGGGACGATTGGCAGAAATTGTTAGATGAATGTGCAAACTCTAAAAATGATATCTACCAAGTTATTTTTTTCAGACTTTTTGCCGGTTAACCCTTAAAATATACTGTTCATCGATGTTTTTAGACGCCAAGATCTTTTGAGGCTGTCTGTTCATCTAATCTGATTACTGAATCCCTTAATATTGGTTTTAAGCAACCCAAGTCATCCGATATATAGCTTTTACGGGCACAGCACATCCGATATTGACCGTTCATACCGACCCAATTGGTTTCATCATCTTCTTCTGCTACTTTCAAAACTTAACCTAATAGCGTATGAAGAGGATTTTAATTAGCCTGATCCTGTTAGTGTTTGCGGTAGGGTCACAGGCACAAGACTTTGATGAAAAACTGTTTGCTGCTCTCGAGTTTCGAGGCGTAGGTCCTGCTTTTACCTCCGGCCGGATCTCTGATATTGCCATTCACCCTACAAATGAAAGTACCTGGTATGTAGCAGTGGGCTCAGGGGGAGTGTGGAAAACCGAAAACCGAGGTGTTACCTGGGTACCCATCTTCGATGACCAATCCGTCTATAGCATCGGGTGTATAACCATTGACCCTAATAATCCGCATACCATCTGGGTAGGAACGGGCGAAAATGTAGGGGGACGACATGTAGGTTTTGGTGATGGCATCTACAAAAGTGAAGATGATGGTAAATCCTGGAAAAACATGGGCCTTCCTAACTCCAACCATATTTCCAAGATTATCGTCCACCCGGAAAACCCTGATATTATCTGGGTAGCCGCTCAAGGGCCTCTCTGGACGAGTGGGGGTGATCGCGGTCTCTATAAAAGCACTGATGGGGGCTCTAGCTGGAGAAAAGTACTTGGTAAAGGTGAATGGACTGGTGTGACGGATATTGTTATTGATCCTAACCATCCAAATTGGCTCTATGCCGCAACCTGGGACCGTCACCGAACGGTAGCAGCGTATATGGGTGGTGGTCCTGGATCCGGACTACATCGCAGTAAAGATGGGGGAGAAACATGGGAGGAACTAACTTCAGGAATTCCCAAAACAAATCTAGGTAAAATTGGATTGGCTATTTCACCGTTTAACTCGGATGTTCTTTATGCTGCCATCGAAGAAGACCTGAGGAAAGGAGGGATTTACATGTCCGCCAATCGTGGAAAGACGTGGGTCAAGCAATCGGATGCCGTGTCAGGAGGTACGGGACCACATTATTACCAGGAGCTTTACGCTTCACCTCATCACGAGGGAAGGTTATATCTGGCCAATAACAGTATGCTGGTTTCTGACGATCACGGGAAGACCTATCGTGTGTTGGATAGAGAGGGTGTTCATTCCGATAGCCACGCCATAGGCTTTACCAGCGATCCTAACTATATCTTGCTGGGAACGGATGGAGGCCTCTATCAGACTTACGATTTGGCTCAAAACTGGAACTTCATCAATAACATGCCTATCACGCAATATTACAAATTAGCGGTGGACGACTCCGAGCCCTTCTACTACATCTATGGGGGCACGCAAGATAATGGTTCCCATGGCGGACCCTCCAGAACGCCGAATTCCACGGGTATCCGAAATTCAGATTGGTGGAAAACTCTCGGTGGTGATGGACACCAATCAGCCATTGAGCCGGGCAACCCGAACATCACTTATGCGCAGAGCCAACATGGCGTGCTGCATCGCATCGATCAGATCACCAAGGAACAGGTATATATTGCACCGCAACCCGGAGAAGGCGAACCCGAGGAGCGGTATAACTGGGATGCACCCATCCTGGTAAGCCCGCACGATCCGGCCACTATTTTTTATGCCTCATCCAGGGTTTGGATGTCGGAGAATAGAGGGGATAGCTGGACCGCCATTTCAAAAGACTTGACTAGACAGGAAGAGCGTATTTCCTTACCTATAATGGGAAGGTTGCAGAGCTACGAGAACCCATGGGACCTTTATGCGATGTCATATTACAGTACCATTACGTCATTGGCCGAGTCGCCAAAACAAAAAGGACTTATTTATGCGGGTACGGATGACGGTCTCATTCAGGTAACGGAAGATGGCGGTCAAAGCTGGACTAAAATTGAGCTTAGTAGTATAAAAGGCTTGCCCAGCAGACCCTTTGTCAACGACCTGAGGGCTGATCTCTTTGACGCAAATACAGTTTATGCGGCTTTGGATAATCACAAGTATGGTGATTTTAAACCGTACTTAATCAAAAGTTCGGACAAGGGAAAGTCATGGTCGTTGATGAGTGGCAACTTACCGGATAAACACCTGACCTGGAGGCTCGTACAAGACCACATAGATCCGAAGCTGCTTTTTGTGGCCACGGAGTTTGGTATTTTCTTTACGAAAGATGGCGGTTCCAAATGGATCAAATTGAAAAGTGGCGTGCCTACTATTTCTTTTAGAGACCTCACCATTCAACGCAGGGAAGATGATTTGGTAGGGGCATCCTTCGGCAGAAGCTTTTACGTACTGGATGACATTTCTCCCATCCGAGAAATGCAATCCTCTGATTTGACCGAGGAAGCCAAATTATTCTCAGTACGGGATGCTTATTGGTATGATCAGTATTCTGCGGTAGGCTCACAGGGGTCGATTTATTCTGCTGAGAACCCGCCGTACGGTGCCACGTTTACCTACTACTTAAAAGATACTATTCGAACGAATAAGGCCTTGAGAAGGGAAAAGGAAAAAGCATTGAACAAAAAGAATAGTAATGTCCCCTTTCCAGGGTGGAACACACTCCAGGAAGAGGCTTGGCAAGAAGCACCACAGATCATACTTGTAGTTAAGAATAAAGATGGAAAAGTAGTTAATCGCGTATTTGGTACGAATAAAGTAGGTATTACGCGTGTTAGCTGGGATTTGAGTGTATCGCCCCAAAGTGTAGTGCAGCTTGAAGGGAACAACGGCAATTGGACGTTTCCAGCCATTCCTGGTATCTATACAGTGAGTCTAAATAAGTTGGTAGACGGTGTGATGACCGAACTTGCCACTCCACAGTCATTTGAAGTGAAACCACTATGGAAAGATACCGCTTTGCCACCTGCGAGCAAAGAAGAGATTGCGACATTCATTGCTTCGCTGGAGGACTATCGACTGAAGATGAGCCAGGTTGCCGTAGACCTTGATAATTCTATGAAAAAAGCGAAAGCCATGAAGACTGCATTAACAAGGGCAGATAAACCTGTGGGTGAATTGATGAAGCAATTACACGATGCCAATATGAGGTTACTGAAGCTGAATTCGCAAATGAACGGCAATTCAGCCCAGAACGCAATAGGAGCTGATGAAACCTCCATCCCCTCTCCGAGGAGTCGTTTCTTCTATGCGGCACGGGGGGCAAGCACTACCCATGGCCCAACGGGTACCCATAAGTCCAGCCTTGAAATTGGAAGCAAGCAACTTACATCGATACGAACAGAATTAGATGATATTCTTGATAATGTGATGCCAAAGCTTGAGCGATCCATGGAAGCAGCAGGCGCACCACCGGTTGAGACATATTAAAGTTTTATATTTTAACTAATAAAACACTAGAAGCCAAATTGTTAAGGGTTGGCTTCTTTATTGATACTTTAAATATATGCTAACTCACAAATAGTACGGATTAAGGGATAATAAATAAAGTCATTTCGGTGTAGTTGATTCAAATTTCGGTTCGATTCCAACCCCTTCAAGGTACCCAGTATATATTTTGCTATTTTAAAATTCATTAAAAGGCAATTGCACCATTATAGTAGAACGGATTGCCAATATTTTATTTTTTACAGTTTTATCTGTTATTTCATAGCGAAAGTTTTAAAAGCTTAATGGAATGAAGAAGCTTCTGATTTTGATTTCTTTTGTCTATAACATCGACCATACCTCAGCTCAAACTGAGTTTCCAACGGCTTGGATTGGAGACTACGAGGGTGAGATGGTAATCGGAAACATTGATAAACCCAGTACGACAGCCCAGGTCGAGTATTCCATTCATGAGGTTATTGAGGATTCCGTATGGTCTCATAAAATGACATTTAAGAGTGATGAATATGGCGATGTAGTCAAAGATTATGTTTTCAGGGCGAGAAAAAAGGGTGATCGAGTGAATTTTATTCTAGATGAGTTAAATGGCATAGAGATGGAGATGAGTTTTATGGATAATTGCCTTTATGGGCTTTTTATGCTAAATGAGAGTTCTTATGTAACTACTTTCAGGTGGATGTCCGAAGGGTCATTGATATGGGATTTACACGTTACCGCTCATGATACCAAAAAAGTTAATTCTGTAGCATCCGGGGAAGGAGAGGAAAAACAAATTTTTGAAGTAAGTTCCTATAAACCGGCCCTGCATCAGACGGTTATATTCAAAAAGAAAAATTAAGCGTCGGATCAGAAGCCAGAAGTACAGCAGGGCTAAGCACACATGGATTAAAGCCTATAAGATTCAAGTATGCAAAATCTAGCGTTTTAATCGATTAAAACGAGATACTGTATGCGAAAAGTCAGGAAGGCCGGGTTATTATTGTTTACTCATGACTTGCGAAGGTTTCCGTTTAGTAAATCCTTGGATATCTTAATGTCCAAACTTGATGTTGCCAGCTTTTGTAAAGCTAACCGACAAATCATCATAAACTACTCAATAGTCTCAGGCATAACTTCTTTGGATCACGGAAAGATCAAGGTATTACTGAACATTAACGGAAAAGATTTGCAAGAAGTGATTGTGAGCAGAACTCGTGCCGCCAGTTTTAGAAAATGGATCGAGCATCACATCAATTGATCTCCAGAATGTTTCGCACAATGATCATTTACCCATTATTTTTGTAACCATGAGAACACCGATGATCACTCCGGAAGGATTGGAAGCGTTAAAAGCAGAGCTAGATCACCTTTGGAGAGTAGAAAGGCCAGAAACTACTAAAAATGTTGAATGGGCAGCCAGCCTGGGTGATCGATCCGAAAATGCAGATTACCACTATAATAAAAAGCGACTACGCGAAATCGACCGACGACTGCTATATCTACGCAAGTGCATCGATAATTTTAAAGTGGTGCATTACGACCCTTACCAGGAGGGGAAAGTGATGTTTGGTGCCTGGGTCGAAATTGAAAATGATACCGGTCTTAAAAAACGCCTCCGTATTGTAGGTTATGAAGAAATTAATAGAGCCAAAGACTATGTATCTATCGATTCACCGATGGCACGGGCACTTCTAAAAAGAAAAGCCGGAGACGAAGTGATTGTGAAAACCCCTGCCTCCGAATTTAAATGGCGAATTCGCAAAATAGAATATGACAAATAGTTAGATATACCAAATCAAACAACAAATCTACCCTTTGAAACAATATTTGGCTATGACCATCACAGATAAAAATATTTCGATTTGGTTTGGTGAATCCACTTTTTAACCAAGAACCAAATAGCCAGGTAGCATAGTAAATACCAGATCTCGTACCTTCCAAAAAGAGGGAGTTCCAGGGCAAGGTCAAAAAAATCTATTTCGAAATTGAGGCCTAAAACATTAATCTCCAGGCCTTCTTCAACACCTATACTCGCACCTAGTAATCCAAAAAGGGAAGCCTGAAGGCCTGTACCGCTAGCGGACGAACTTAAAGCTTGTTCTAAGGGTCGCCAGTCCTTGCCAATAGCAGTTGAAGGTAAATCAAGGCCCATTTCGGGCACTTGCAGACCAACCCAGGCAACAAAAGTGTTACTGTTGGGCCCTGGGTACAAGCCGTATTCTTTCTTCCAAGGATATTTATTAATAGCAGCATCTACTCGATCTATGATCGATGAAACGCCTTTACCTTGTAGCTCTAATATTAGGGTAGCTTCATTTCCCCACCATGTGTTTACAGGAATATTCGTTTCCCGAAAGACAACATTGCCCAAACCATCTTGTCTCCATCCTATAACCTGACTCACTTCAAACTCTTCACTCCCTTGTGGTTTCATGGCAATCCAGGAATGAACCGCAAACAATCCTTTTGGCCCCCAGGTTCTGGCCGTATACACTTGTAGAATAGCTTCGTTTTTCTCGTTTTTTGGGTCGGCTGCTGGTTTACTACTTTCAGAGGTATTGGCGGAGCTAATCGCATAATCTACCAACAAAGGCATGACTAAGAATATCGCAAGAGTTGAACTGATAATTGCTGCTCGATAAGAAATTCTAAAAGGTTCAAATGATTTGTATTTCCCAGGGCGCCCAAACTTCTTCCGGTATTGCTCCTTTTCGTGATCAGTTAGTTGCCTATCCATTCAGCTGTGGTAAATCATTCGACCTTTTTTAACGAGATTCCCTTGGTTAAAGTTGACAGGTCCATAGTGGAAGAGCCAGAGTTTTCAAACGATTAGATATCTGGTTACTTTGCCCTTGCAGTTAGCTTTTCCACATACTCAATCTTAGGGATGCGCCAACAAAGAAATTGCTTGCTCGAAAGCTAATTGGCCTGGTGTGGGAACGCCATTGTTGATAATGTTTTAATGGGATAGCTTGCTTGAGTGGTCGATCTAGAACAATTGTGTTCATTAGTGTAACGATTATGAATATGGAAAATTTTAAAAACATCATTTTATTCGCTTTATGATGGCATTATAAATACGGCATAGATTTTGGCATTCGGTTTTAGCAATCAAAATTAGCTACTTATGAAAAACACAATTTTGGTCTTTGTAACCATTTTCCTTGCTTCATTATTTAAGGCAGCAATAGCACAAGAAGTATCGGTGAACAATGTGTATCCTGGTAAATTAAAAATTCAAGGCTTCAATGTGAGTTCTAAGACAGAAGTTGATATTAAAGGCAGCGCTGGAGTATTTGTAGATAACTCTCAAAGAATGGTCTTTTATGGATGGATTATAGATAGTGATACTAGAAAAGTGGTTTGGCATTTATTGGATGATGTCAGAAGTAAAAATAGGTTAAGAGAAGAAGGCTTTTTTGATTTTGAGGAGAAAGTAACTCTTGAATCAGGGAATTATGAACTTATTTATACTGGTGTTAGAGATAACAACAATAACGGCAATTGGAATATAGATGGTTTTGATCATTTTATGAACCGTTTATTTAGCTCCAGAAGCCGCGAACGGTATAGGGATAGATACCGAGAAGATCTAAGTATCCGTGTCAATGCATCAGGTCTTAAAGCAGTAGATGCCAAAGAGCTTTTAGATAATAAGACTAAAGACGCTGTTGTCTCCATCAACAGGGTGGGTGACAACGCAACAATGAAGGAAAGATTCTCTTTGAAAGATGAGACTACTTTAAAAATCTATGCAGTAGGAGAAGGTGGGCGACGAGAAGTATATGATTATGTATGGATTTATGATGCCCGAAATCATGAAAGAGTGTGGCAAATGGATTATGGAAATACCAGCTTTGCAGGAGGTGCTGACAAGAATTATGTAGCGAATAAAACCATCACATTACCAAAGGGCAGCTATATTGTAAGTTATTCATCAGATGATTCTCACTCATTTAGAGAGTGGAATTCCCTTCCTCCAGATGACCCACAATTTTGGGGGGTGACTATCTGGGCTAACTCACCAAAGGATAAAGCAAATGTCATTCCTTTTAAGGAAGACAATATGACTAAGGCAATGGTAGAATTGATAAGAGTGGGGGATGATGAATATTTGAGTCAAGGAATAAAATTGAATGCTGATGCGAAAGTGAGAATACTGTGTCTAGGCGAGAAGGGATCAGATGGATTTGTAGATTCGGGATGGATTATGGATGCAAACACAAGAGAAATAGTATGGGAGATGGGTTCCCACAATGCCGAATATGCTGGTGGAGATCGTAAAAATGAAATGGTAGATGAAGTGATTAGCTTAGATAAAGGAGCCTATATAGTTTATTATGCTACTGATGATTCTCACTCATTCAGGAGGTGGAATGCTTCTCAACCGCATGAGCAAGACAGATGGGGAATCACTTTATGGGCTCTTAACGACAATGTGAAATATGAATTGTTTGATGAAAAGGAATACAAAAGTGACAAAGTATTGGTAGAAATCCTCAGAGTTAGAGACCGAGAATATTTAAAAGAGACATTTACGCTGAAAGAAGACACAAGATTGCGAATAAAGGCAATAGGTGAAGGGTCAGATGGAGACATGCATGACTATGGCTGGATAGAGAATAGGAATACGGGAAGAGTAGTTTGGGAGATGACTTACCGTAACTCTGATTATGCTGGAGGGGCACGTAAAAATAGAATGTATAACGATGTCGTAATCTTGCCTAAAGGAGAATATCGAGTTTACTATGAATCAGATGGGTCTCACTCATACAGAGATTGGAATGCGAGTCCTCCCAGGGATCAGGAAAGCTATGGGATTTCTTTGATGATTGAATAATAATGACATCGGTAAAGGAATCATTGGTCTTTTAGTAGAATCTAAGTACGCCTTGACTACCTCTCCTGAAGCATAAATTGCCATGCCTGACAAAAGGATGTTGCTTTGAGAGATGGAAAGTGGCAGTGCCGGCCTCTCGGTTTACTTGCCTTAAGCAGGTAAGTGGAAGAAAGGCTCAGAATGTTCTAACTTGCATTATGATCTCTTATCGATTTGTATTCCTAGTTTTTGTCTCCCTGATATGCTTTAATGAAGGCTTTTCTCAGGGTGCTGACGTCGTTGCAGCGAATGACTTCATGATATCATTAGACCATTCAGGTCTTGCAGAGCTCACCGATATTAATCCGGAGGATCTGGGCCTGGATGCCCTGGCACTAAAATTAGGAATCGAGTCTATCGTCCGTGAGGCTATTGATAGCGCCGCTTTTCCCGGCTGCCAGATTTTATTAGCCAAGGATGCAAAAATCTTTTACGAAGAATCTTTTGGCTACCACACCTACGACAGCCTAATACCCGTAAAGAACGAAAATATCTATGACCTGGCTTCCATTACCAAAACCACTGCGGCTACCCTGGGTCTAATGAAATTATACGATGATGGACTTTTCGAACCCGATCAAACTTTAGGTTATTACTTTCCCGAGATAGCCAGAGGCAAGAAAAAGAATATGGTTATGCGCGATGTGTTAGCACATCAGGCCGGGTTGCGGGCGTGGATACCTTATTACGCAGTATCGCAGAGAAAAAATGGCGAATATAAACGAAACACGGTCTCCCAAGATTCATCAGCCGCTTTTCCTTATCGCATTTCCGAATCAGGTCTTTTTTTGCATAAAGATTATCGCACCGAAAAGATTTATAAAATGATCCGTAAATCAAAAGTGAGCAAAGACAAGTCTTACCTCTATTCGGGGTTGTCATTTTATCTGTATCCCGATCTGGTCCAGCAGCTGACTGATAAGCCATTTGATCAGTACCTCAGCGATGAGTTTTACAAGCCACTAGGCGCTAAAACGGTAGGTTTTAAGGCCGGAGAACGCTTTCCTCTGGAAAATATAGTACCTACGGAGGTAGATTCATTTTTTCGCATGCAAACACTGCATGGTGTAGTGCACGATGAAGGAGCTGCCATGATGTTGGGTATTTCGGGTAATGCCGGCCTTTTCGCCAACGCCAGGGATCTGGCTAAAATTTATCAGATGTTGTTAAATGGGGGGGATTATGCCGGTAAACGCTATCTCAAAACCTCCACGGTAGAAGAATTTACCAAATGCCAGTTTTGCAAAACAGGGAATAGGCGAGGAATGGGATTTGACAAGCCCCTAATTGATTATGACCCGAATAAAAGTAGCGTCGCTGAAGAGGCCAGCTCAAAGAGTTTTGGGCATAGCGGGTATACCGGTACTTTGGTTTGGGCCGACCCAACCAATAATTTACTCTTTATATTCCTCTCAAATAGAGTTCACCCCACACGTAACAATGGTAAAATTTATTCTTTAAATGTTCGTCCTCGTATTCATTCTCTGGTATATCGTTTATTGGCCGAAGGTGAATCAGGTATCCGCGAATAATGGACTTGAGGTTCCATCTTCAAAAACGGGAATTGGCCATTTGGATGTATTCTAGGCTGAAAATACTATTAACACACATAACGATTGTTTGGCTCATCCAGAAATAAATTTGATCAGGGAAGCGTGGAAGATCTACGATTATGACTATCTAAATACGTGCACTATTTATACGAGCGACGAGCCTTGTCCTATGTGTACTTCCTCCATATATTGGAGTGGTATTGGTAGACTTGTATTTGGTCTGAGTAAAAAGAAATATTATGAAATTTTCGGAAGAGACAATCCCAAGTAGGTCTTCGAAATGCCAGCGAGGGATTTATTCAATAAAGGTGGCCTAAAAGTCGAAGTAATCGGACCCCTATTGGAAGATGAAGCAGCAGCTATTCATACCTAAGAAGGCTGGATAAAATTCCTGCTAAACATTTAATGTATTGGGATCATACTCCTCTAACTTGCGATGGTTTATCACTATCGGATTTGAGAACTTGTCAATACCACATTGAATTAACAAAATTCTATTACATTAAAATATCTTTGGAGAGGGGTAGGGTAAAGAATGTTTTAACGTATCATTAAAAAACTCGATAAAAGTCGAGATAGCAAATAGGCGAAGGCTGGAGATAAGGTCTTCGATGCCTAAAGAGCAGATATGTTAAATCTATACACTTGAATTAAGACTTGGTATGAGTAAAATAAAGCATGTTGGACTGGTGTTGTTGGTTCTGTCGACACATTTGTCCTGGAGTCAAACCTTAACCCAAAGCAATCTTCCCATTGTGGTGATCAATACCACCTCGGAAATTCCTGATGAGCCCAAGATCACAGGTTTTATGGGCATAATCGATAATGGAACCAGCGCTCCTAATTTAGTAACGGATAGCTATAGCGAGTATAACGGAAGAATAGGTATCGAGACACGAGGAAACTCCACACAGGATTTTGCGAAAAAAACCTATTCCGTCGAATTAAGAACGGAAGACGACCAGGATAGATCGGTTAATCTTTTTGGTATGGGTAGGGAAGAGGATTGGATTCTGCACGCTATGGTCATTGACAAATCGCAGCTCAGAATACCGATGAGCTTTGATTTCTTTCGGTTTATGGGCTATTATGCTTCTAAATGGCGTTATGTAGAGCTTATTTTAAACGGAGAATATCGCGGTTTATATCTTTTTACAGAACGCATCAAAAGAGACGATGACCGCGTAGATATTGCCCGACTAGATAGTGATGATAATAGCGGAGACGCCGTTACCGGTGGCTACATACTTCGTATAGATTGGCTTTTTGACGATCCAGAGGGGTTTGTTTCTGATTTTGAGTCTCAAGAGGGTACGGAGATGTTGTTTCAGTGGTACTATCCTAGAGCTGAGAATATCACCTCTCAGCAACGTAACTATATACAGAATTGGATGCGGGATTTCGAATCTGCACTCTTCTCCGAAACCTACATCAACGCGAAAGGTTTTCGGTATGATCATTATATTGATGTCGCCTCTTTTGCTGATTTTTTCCTTATCAACGAAATCAGTAAAAATGCCGATGGTTATAAACTAAGCACTTTTCTACATAAGGAGCGAGATAGTGATGGAGGTAGACTACATGCCGGACCTATTTGGGATTTTGACCAGACCTATGGTGTTTCGCTGGTATGTTCTAATAACGACTTCACCGGTTGGACCTATCTTCAAAATCAGGAAGGTTGTGGGGATTTGGAGTCCATGCCGCTCTGGTGGAGACGATTGATAGATGACCCTAATTTTTATGCTTTGGTGCGTAACCGATGGACACTCTTTAGATCTGGCTTTCTTTCCGATGAGGCCATTGACAACTGGATTACGGAAAATGTAAGCTTAATTTCAGAGCCTATTGCAAGAAACTTTCAGAGGTGGAATAATTTCCTGGGTGAGAGTATTTGGTTCGAACCTGAACCCATACCCGAAGATTATGATGCAGAAATTAGTGCATTACGTAGTTGGATTAGAAGCAGAACCAATTGGATGGACGCTCAATTGCGACGTGATATGATCACCAGTGTAGTGGATAACCAAGACTTTGAGAAAGTCAGCGTATATCCGAATCCGTCCTCAGAGTCATTTGTCATTGCGGGGGCTGAGAACTCTATCTTACAAATAATGGACACAAGAGGTTCCGAAATCTATAAAACAAACATCAATGCTATGGAGCATGTAGTCAATACGACCGATATTCCGGCAGGCATTTATATTCTACGGATATCCAAGGCAAGTGGTATAATGTCCATGAAAGTGATGGTAGAATAGCGACTAACTATATCATAGCCCATTCATCCCGGCAATAAACTACCTTGGGTTAGCTATTGGAACACGATTATATTTCAGAATGACTATTCTTCATCCTATATTTCGATCATGTACTATCCGTTAAACCTAAATGGAGTCAATATATATCCGTTATTCGGTGATTTCCTGAAAGGCCAGCCTTACATTTTTGATTTTTCCTCCAACAACTCCAAAACATTGGAGTATGACCCCGCTGATTTCAAGTCATTCAATGCTATGGTTTTTGATGAAATGAGCAGGTCCTCATGCCATTGGGGCATTGGCAAATACTTGGAGGAAAGAAAAAATTTACTGAGGGATTACCCCAATATCATTGAAGAGGAAAGATATTATCATCTCGGCCTTGATATTATAGTGCCTTTTGACACCCCTCTATTTTCTCCTTTGGATGCTGAGGTGTATAGGATGGGGAAAGAAACCCAGATTGGCAATTACGGAGGGTATATTATGTTAAAACACGATGTGAATAATGTGGTCTTTTACTCGTTCTATGGCCATCTAAAAACCCCACATAGTGTAGCAGTTGGTGATATACTAAAGGCGGGCCAAGAATTTGCGAGAATCGGGCAAGAAAGTGACAGCGGTGGTTGGTTTTGTCATACCCACTTACAAATCCTTACCCAACAAGCGATTGATGATGGATATACAAATTGGGGGTACATTTCGCCAGCCTTAATGTCATCGGTAGAAAAGTATTTCCCGTCGCCGTATTTTCTGTTTAAATACTAGAGGTCAGGATTTAGGGCTTCTTGCTGCTCATGATCATTTTCTACCACAATTCTCTAATATTCTTTTGAATCCGCCAATTCCATTTCAGCAAAGAACTATTGTTGAACAAAATCTATTTAATTTGGAATACAATTTGACCAACTGTATACAACAATGACTGAAAAATCATTTTTCCCGGCTAGACTCAGTTTCTTGTTGATTTTTTTATTTTCAATGAACTACCTGACTGCTCAAGATGAAGAAGGAGTGCAACAGTTGTCTGAACAAATTCTTAAAGCCGTAGGCTTCGCTGAAGTTGGGAAATATGATGAAGCCTTAGCTGTTTATGACGAATTAATAGAACAATACCCTGCACCTATGCTCTATGTTCTAAAAGGTGAAGTCTACACCAAATTTAGTCATAGGATGACTTCTGACGAAAAAGCCTATTTTAATTCGTTGAGGTTGTATAATAAGGCTATTTCAATTGATTCAACTTTTATTGAAGCCTACACGGCTAGAGGAAAGCTTAATATTTTTCACCAAAAATATCCGGAGGCTGTACAAGACTTTACTAAAGTGATTGAATTGGCGACTGATAATGAAATGCTATTCTACGGCTATTCTGATAGAGGGAGTGCAAAGTCTTATACAAAGGATTATGCGGGTGCATTAAAGGACTACAACAAAGCTTTAAAGTTACGACCAAATCAAGTAACACTACTTTCGAATATGGGTATGTTATATCTTAATCTAGGACAAATAGATGATGCTCAGAAAGTTTTTGATAAGGCCTTATCAATGGATTCAACTGAGATATCAGTACTGATTAATTATGGTTTTATGCTCATACAGAAAGAACAATATCAATCTGCTGAGGCACTGTTTAGTAAGGCTGTGGATGTTAGTCCAAAAGATCCATTGGCGTATAACAACTTAGGCTATGTTAATCTGAAATTAAATAGACCCTCAAAGGCGCTAGAACTAATAAACAAGTCACTAGCCATTTATCCAGAAAACTCATACGCTTATAAAAATCGCGCGTTAGTTTACCTCGAAAACAAAGAAATAGAAAAGGCCTGTGCCGACTTAAATAAAGCAGAAGGTTTAGGGTACAGTATTTCATATGATGATGAGGTAAAAAAACTATTGAAGCAACACTGCCATTAATGGTTGAGTCTGGGAGCAACGGGCCATCTTCTAAAAATGATTAGGGAATTCCTTATGATTCGGGCAAGAGTGGAAAGGGCTACTCCCTAGATGGATATAAGCTTATTTTTTATGGCATAAACAACCAGACTAACCCTCGTTTTTAATTCAAACTTTTCAAATAGATTATCGCGGTAGCCCTCTACTGTTCGTGGGCTGCAGCACATGCGGTCAGCGATCTCTTTGTAAGTAAGTTCAGTCGCTGCATAGTTCAAAAATTCCAATTCTCTATCATTGATCGGAATCCCACCCTTATTATTGGCAATATTGGTAATCATGGTGTGTGCTACCCAATCTGGATAATAATAGCCTCTACGCACGATAGATTCCAGTGCATGTTCAAGGTCAGATGGACGCACGTTTTTTAGTAAATAACCTCCGGCACCACAACGAATGATCTTGACCAGAATTCGCTCCTCTTCTTGGACAGATAATGCTAGGATATGCACCTCAGGATGATTTCCCTTCAGCCATGTGGCTGTCTCAAACCCGTCCATTATGGGCATGTTGATGTCTAGCAAAACAATATCTGGAAGGTTCTCTTGCTTCTCCAATTTTTCAATAAGCTCCCGACCGTTTCCCACCTCGTACAAAACATTGAAGCCTTCAAATTGATTGACCATCTTGGCAAGTGCCCGCGCCACCAACGTATGGTCATCTACAATAACTACGGTATATTTCATTGCTCACTATATTTGTCCAGGTTGATCACAAGTTCCATACTTGTACCAGTACCTAACTCACTTTCAATTGAAAACCTAGCACCAATCATATCGGCTCTCTTCTTCATATTCGATAATCCTGTACCTTCGATACGAATATCTGACATGTCGAATCCGACACCATCGTCCGAAACCCTAAGGATTAAACGCTGGTTCTCTTCTTTCAAACTAGCATGAATCGTGTCACACTGTGAGTGCTTTAAACTGTTCTGCGCAAATTCCTGGAAAACCCTTAAAATAAAATTATTGACTTCTTTCGGAACTTCCACAACAGAAACACCGGTAAAGGTCACTTCACAAGTCCGGACAGAACGCAGTTTTTCGCACTCTCTTTCCAGAACTGCTGAGAGGTCATGTGCATTTTCATCGATATTGATCAAGTTGGATGACAAGCTACGTAAATCAGCGAGCGACTGGCTTATTATCTCACTCACTTTTTCGGCTTCATTTACCTGATTAGCTGATTGAAGGTACAGAAAGGCAAGGGTCAATTGGTGGCCCAAGTTGTCATGAATTTCCCGTCCGATGTGTTGCATGGTTTCCTTTTGAACTTCAAGTTGCGTTTGTAGAAGCTCGCGATGATACTTTTCATTAATGGTATCAATTTCCTGTACGTGCTGAATCTTACGTCGGCGATAGATCAGCATCACCGCCAACACAGCGATAAGAAAGAAGACAAATAGCACGGTTGCGGTGCCAATCAGTAAGAGTCCTTCATTGCCCTCATCCATAGGAAGCATATTGTATAAGTAAAGTATAAAAGCAAATTGAGTATCATCATTGCATTATACAAAATTATGACAAGGTCATGGTTCCCAATGCTGTAGTAGAGCCAGTTGGCCATAGAGAAATAGGGCAATGTACCCATGTTGAACAGCAGGAACGCAAATAGCATGTAAAAGAAGGGATCTTTCAGGAAGTCAAACTTCGTAGGGCTTTTGAGCATTTCATAAAACTTGATTAGAATGCCCGCTGTCAAGAATATACACCCCAGGCTGTAGGAGAGGACATTGAACTTGGCTTCTCCCAGGTAATACAAAATGGTGATGATACTGAACCCTAAAAAAACAAGGGTGGCTATTAGAATCCACTTTCTCTTTCTCAAACTTTCCATTGACCATGCAAGCATAATCAGATATAGTAACTGCACCAGTGGAACCTGGAAGTTGTAAATAAATTCAGTTGTGGACCCTTTATCTGGGTTAATAAAAGCTTGATAACCTTCTACAAGTACCACGGGCAACAGGAGTAATGGAAATAAAAGCAGATATGGCCGCCTCTTGAGCACTGGTAATGCAATCAGTGAGGCCACAAAAGCCGATATTTCCAAATACGTCAAGTAGTCACTCATAGCTGGTACGATCCTGTTTAGTTAGAATAATCTGCCAAAATATTTCTGTCGTAGCTGTCCTCGAGCAGTCGTTTTGCTGATACTTCACAAGGAGGTGGTGGGCATAATTGTCCGTGGTTCCTTGTTTCAGGCTCATTATGGGCCAGTGACGACGTGAGCGCCAGTATCCGTAATTTATTTAGTGTACTGTCAATCAAACTTACAGGCGCTCCACTGGGATAAATTTTGGAGAGCGAGTCCATTTTGCCCTGAATCAGTTCATCATACACTACTCCGTGAACATTCATCGGTGCTGGCAATCCATTTACTAAAATTGCCGGTACTCCATAGAGTGTTTGGAGCCGACCATAGTCCGGATCTTCCATTGATTTACTATATACGGCGTAATTCCACGTTAACGCAAGGTTCTCCTTATTAATGTTTTCAGGAACATTGTCTTCAATCAGATGAATGAAGTTTTTCAATCGATTGAGCGTAAAGGTGCATTGAACAGAGGCTTCAATACGTTTATTTTTCCCTTTTAGATGGTTCCTCAAATCTTTTGTGACACTATCTGCAATCATATTCTTAAACCGTGCGATGTCCCGTTGGAATCTTTCAAAAGGGATTGGCGCAATATATTCCTCGCGAAAAGTCAGACATTTTTCATCTGTTGTGTTAGACCCTGGATTTACCGTATCAGATCCTGGTCGTGTAATCTGAAATATGGAGAACGTGATAAGGATCCCTGCCGCCAAGCCAATTATTCCAGAGGTCATATTGGTTTTCGTTCTTAAGAATTCGTTTCGTTTTTGGTTTGTTTCCATGGTTATAAGAGTTGGTTAATAATTTGATTCATACTAAAATTATTGTAGCACTCAACACGAACCAAACGACCCAATCTGTCCCACTTCCCACTTCTTCTAAATTCAGGCATTTACATACACTTCTACTAAGATAATAACCGTTATTCGCACAACCGATTCCGTCATTTAACCCTGCAAAAAGGGGAGAAACACCCATGTATTTTCCCGCTGAATAGATCGCAATCAAAAAAGCAGTCTTTCCGACTTTTGATCCTGTAGAGTCGACGTTCACTATTCGATTGCCCAAAGCGATCGCCTTAAACTTTTACAATTATGGAAACTCCTTTCAGATTCATTTTGAAACAACATGCAATCGCACCGATAAAGAAAGGTGCTAGTATCTATTTGACAGCAAGAGAAACACAAAATCTAGGATAATGGGATGGAATACAATCGTTGCCTACACATTTGAGAATCATTCAGCCCTGGATGAATCAGGAAATAATAATCACGGATACGTTGAATTACCTGCTGCAAACCGTTGGATAGATGCGCCAGTCCCTGAGTTGGCAACAGCAATCAAGTTTGATGCTCCAGAAGCGAGAATTACTGTAGAACCCAATGAAACGCTCTCCGGCTGGGAAGGGTTTCGCGTTCGAGCAGTTTTCAAACCTGATGCTTTTGATCGGAGGATTAATCTTGTAGAAGGAGACAGGTCATTTGCATTTTTTGTGGAGCCAGATGGCCGACTTAAGGGGACTATTTATGACGGCAGTAGGTGGTATGGAGTTGAATCTAACCCAGGCACCATCCTTACTGGAAAATGGTATGCCGCCGAATCTACGGAATGAAAGAGGCCTTTGAAACCTTATTGGAAACCCGAGAGCAACTCACTGTTGATCAGACTCTGGCCATGCTCACCGATGCAGAGTGGGAGTACCGAATAAACAGCCGTACCGAGCGCTACATCAAACAGGCAGCCTTCCGTTACCGGGCGGCCATTGAGCAGATCCGGTTTGATCCGGCAAGGAACCTGGACAAAAATCAGCTCCTGCGCCTGGCAGCATGCTCCTTTTTAAACCAAGCCGAAAATATCCTCCTAACCGGATTGACTGGAGCAGGTAAAAGCTACCTGGCCTGTGCCCTGGGACACCAGGCGTGTATAAAAGGATACCGAACCCTCTACTTCAATACACAAAAGCTATTTGCCAAATTAAGAATGTCAAAAGCTGACCAGACCTACCTTAAGGTCATGAAAACTATTGAGAAAATAGACCTGCTCATCCTTGATGATTTTGGGCTCGAACCTCTGGATCAGGAAAATCGACTGATGTTACTGGAAATACTTGAAGACCGCCATGGGAGAAAATCAACCCTGATCGCCTCGCAACTACCGGTAAAAAACTGGTATGATATCATTGGAGAAAATACCATCGCTGATGCGATCCTGGACAGACTCGTACACCAATCTCATAGAATAGAACTTAAAGGGGACTCCATGAGAAAATTGAAAAATCGTTAACTTTAATCTGTAAATATGACATAGTCCTTTAACCCCTGAAATCAAAGGGGTCAACATTCCCGGATTAGGGGGTCAGACACCTCGGAATATACAATTATGGTTCAACCTCGGATGAAAACTCAGAACATGAAGAAGTTGGTGAAATCAATGATATTTTAGAATACATTGAAAAACAGAAATATGAAGATTACTTGAAATTGAAAGTCGAAAAACGATACACCTCATAATATTATGTTAAGTAAGAATACCGAGGGTGCGGTAGGCAGTGTGATGAAAGTGATTATTTTGGCTAGATTTTTTGTTTACTTTTTTATCAATGAAAAAAGTGAAAGCCCAGCGGCTTGAGCGTATAGGCGAACACAGATGAAAGACGGATGACCTGTGAGCTAGTTATGTGCCAATAGCAAGGAGATTGCCACGTCACCAATTAGCCAACTGGCTGAAGGGTTCCTCGCAATGACGTGCTACTTGAGGGCTTATGCTGTGAGCTGAACAAAGCGTTGGCCTGCAAGTGTTTTACAGGCAAATTCCTAATCGCTGAGAATCGCGCATTTGAAAACGAATCCTAGGTGGGCTGTGGGTGAATTTGCTGGGGCTGGCTTTCAGAATAAAGCTTGATCATAGCGAGACCGGAATTTGCTTTAACATAAAATCATTGCCGATATACAACTGCCTAAGCGCGAGCCAACGCTGAGTTATATATCTGATTTTATATTAACCATGCGCTGTTTGATGATTTATACAGCTGTGCGCCTGGACGCAAATTCTTGACGTTTGTTATATAATGGCCTGCGTTATAGCCTGCCCCGCACTTGATGCGGGGTTACTTAGCTTCGGGTTGAGCGTTGGCTTTAATAGTTGTGCGTTTGGCCTTCCTTCTTTTTGTACTCTGCTCTTCCTTTCTTAACGTGCACTGAGCACTCTTTTGCCACTCGTCACGAGCGAGGAATTACCATGCCGCAGTGAGGAACGTTGGTAGCAGGGCAGGAGAGTGGCAAATGTGTGCGAATTCTTAGCATAAACTCATCATCTCTGGTTATGAAAAATACCCAAGGTTGGGTATTGATTGAATATGATAGTTCATGCAATTTGTACAGCAAACAATTGAATAATATTATGAAACCACTTTTACTTCTGATTCTATTTTTTTTTGTAGTTACTGACCTTACTGCTCAAAATGACTTTGATGGACAAAAAGTTTACGAGAAAGCTTGGGTATTGACTTCTAATTTTGCCTTACCCGCTGTCCGCTTCAATCGCTGGAAAAATGGCTTTGATGAAAACAGTTCAGGTCAACTTGAACTATTCAATTCTGTAGGTGCAGGTTTAAGTCTACTTTATGGTAATATAATACAAATTGAAGATAAGGATAACTCAGAGGAGCCGTTATCAACCGATTTTTCGAATGTAATTGGAGTTCATTTTGGGGCATTGTTTTCAAAAAGTAATGCAGAAGGAGGTTTGGATGATAATGTTTTTGCTATTGTAGCTGGCGTCTCTGTTTTGGATGTTCAAATTGGTTATGGTAGAGAATTTGGAGATCGTGCAGAAGGTATTAAAAGAGGTTTTGTTACTATATCCTATGCTATTCCGCTGTTTAAGCTCACTAAAAAGAGTGCACTCAATTTAAATAAACTTAATGAAGACAATAGTGATAAATCACCTTTCTTTTAATAGGATAATATCTTGTGCCTATCTCTTAATTTCTTTTTTTTGTTTTTCATCATGTGGGAGCGAGAATAGTCAAGAACATGTCAGCGAAGAAGAATTTTTGGATGCGTCAGATGTGTCTCCTAGATCTATTGAAATTATCGAAGCTGCACGCGTTAAACTCAAAATCTTGGATTTTAAGGATTTAATACATAAAACATTTAGTGATTCAAGATTTGAAAACAAAGTAGGGCTTATACCGACTGATAGCTCTATAATCGCTTCCATTTATGAACAGCACAAGAGGTGTCAAACTGCTCTAATCAGGTGCAGGTATACAAAACTCAGTTATACTGTAGAACTTGTTTTAAAAGATGATCTGCCTAATCACTTATATTATACAATTGCTTGGCAGACTTTTAAAGATGAATACTGGACAAAACCTGCAAAACACATGTTGGATTCTGATTACATGAGGGAGTTACCGATATCTAAAAAACTATCCACCGAAATAGTTAATTCCTGGCTGTATATAGACACACATCCTGCTGTTGTTTCAAATAACTAGCAAGAACTCCATAGTCCACAGTCACAACCATACTTCTATAAACTATACTGGAAGGCATGTCTAACAAATTAAAAATATATCCAGCACAAAACGGAGATAGTTTTCTTCTCAGTATTAACCGAACACATATTCTTATTGACGGTGGATACGTAAATACCTACAATAACTTCGGCTCAGCGGGCTGGGCTGGCAAAATACCGGGGGTGCAGTTGGCTGTGTGTTGGGAGTGATTATTTTGCCTAGATTTTTTGTTTACTTTTTTATCAATGAAAAAAGTAAAAGCCCAGCGGCTTGAGCGATCAGGCGAACACTAATAAAGAAATACAATCAATTTGTGAGCAGTATGATTCTACGCTACGGAGCGTGGGAAAAGACAAGTGTTTTGGCAGGCGAATCCCTAATCGCTGAGAATTCAATATTTGAGATCAATCTGACCAATCATTCGAATACGTCAAAATAACGAATCACAAAGCCTGACAAATCTCTTGTGTGAGCGTTGGAGAAAAACTCTTTTGCGGGTGGGCCAAAAGAAAAATTATTAGGCGCTCAGGATCAGCGTTGGCGTGCGGATGGAATCGTGCGCTGGCCTGAGCGGCTACTTAATATAATAGCTAATTATATAACAACCTTGCTAGAAGCACTGAACCAAAAAAATCATCAATCGAAAACGTACACGTCAAAGTCCAGCTCTGCTGGTTAACATAATATCATTATATAATCTAAGCTGACAGATATTCGTCAAACAGCGTAGCAGTAATAAAACACAGCTTTGTTATATAATGTCCTGCGTTATGTTACTTAGCTTCGGGTTAAGAGTTAGCTTAACAGTTTTTCTGTAGGGAAGGGAAAAATATAAAAGCAGGAGGGAGGGTTCTGGAACACTCTTTTGCCACTCCTAGCTACGAGGAGCTACTGTACCGCAAGTAGGACGTTGGTAGAGGGTTAGGAGAGTGGCAAATGTGTGTGGAAGATTTGGGCTGGCTTTAAATCGTTCATATCTTCGGTTCATGTCTACCTCTTATACAAATAATCTAGATTTAGTTGTCGACACCTCTCTTAATATTGAAGGCGATAGTTACGAGAGTTTTAGTGACGAGTTAATAACTGAACTAGATTCTATCTCTACTACTTTAAAGCAGCAGCTTTCAAATAAGCAAAGAAGGGTTTTGATTTCAGATTTACGGAATGAAAAAATGTCTAGGCCTTACGTTCGTGAAAGACTAAGAAAAATTACTACTAGCGATTTTAACAGCTATTTAGGAAGTGCAAAAAATCCGGTAAACAATGACTATTCTGGGATTTATGTATTTGGATGTAAATACAAGAATGAAATAATTCCTGTCTATGTGGGTATATCCAGAAATATTGTAAGAAGGTTGTACAAGCATTTTTGGGTGCAGAAAAGCAATTCTGCCTCCTGGATGTATAGAATCGCTCAAAAATACCTTCAGGCAAACACTAAGAACCATAAATCGCAAATTTCTGAACTACAGGAGGGTTTGGCAACTAAGATTTACGTAACAATTTACCCTTTATCAGAGCCGTATAAAATGCATATGGCCGAGGCGTATATTGCAAGTGTTTTAAAAACCTATTGGAACACATTTAAGACACACTGACGCAATCAAGTGATTCGTTCCCTTCCCAGTGTAAAGTGTGTTGTTAGCGTTAGGGATAGGAGCAAGCTACCATGTAGCGCGGATAGCCCGACCCGCAGGGGAACGCCCAATACCTTTAAAAGCTTAGAAGAATGAATATTTTTCTCAATTCGTACTATCCAATCACCTGGACGAGGTTTG
>JBCCOE010000017.1:0-63158 GCA_039025475.1 Bacteroidota bacterium
TACCCTGGTAGCCAGGCTTCTACCTGCCGGCGTGAAAGGTTTGGTAGTTTGTGGTATTTTAGCCGCACTAATGAGCTCACTGGCCTCATTATTCAATTCATCTGCCATGCTTTTTACCATCGATTTTTACAAAAAGTATAAGCCCGATGCGTCCGAGAAAAAATTACTTAGGGTTGGCCGAATGGCAACAGTAGTAATTGTAGTGCTTGGCATACTTTGGATACCAATCATGCGCAGTATGGGAGACGTTTTATACACCTACCTTCAAGACGTTCAGTCCGTACTTGCACCAGGTATAGCTTCGGCATTTTTACTGGGGATTATCTCATCCAAACCAACACCTAAGGGAGGTATGTGGGGTATGATAGCAGGTTTTGTACTGGGAATCCTGCGCTTGGGAGCCAAAGTACTATATACCACCCTCGCCGGTAAGGCTGGATACAGCGATGTGAAACTTTGGGCCAGTGAAATTGGGATCAATACTATTTTCTATCAACTGTTTTATGAGCTTAATTGGCTATTCTTTAGTGGAGGTGTGCTCATCGTTAGCATGATGGTTGTGCTCGCAGTAAGCCAGTTCACGCCACCTGCGTCCGATGAGCAGCTGAGAGGACTTACTTTTAGGTCAGCTACGGATGAGCAGAAAAAAGCAACGCGAAGAAGCTGGAACAAGTGGGATGTTATACATACTGGTATTATTTTATTAATAACTGCTGTATTTTATGCCTGCTTCTGGTGATGAAAAAAGAGGGAATTATATTTGATTTAGATGGAACCATGGTGGATAACATGATGGTACACCATTATGCATGGCAAAAAACCTTAATGGACTTGGATTGCTACTTGGCTCTGGATGAGATTATTGAGAATATGCATGGTGTAAATGAAGAGGCATTGGAAAGGTTATTCGGCGATACATATGATTTCAAGCAAAGGGTAGAAATATCTCGAAAGAAAGAATCTCTTTACCGCTCTCTTTTTCGTCCAAAGCTTAAGCTGATTAAAGGATTGAGTTCCTTTTTCAAAGAATGCAGCGATCGAAAAATTACGATGTCCATAGCGACTGCAGCTCCCAAAGCCAATCTCGATTTTGTAATAGACAATCTCGGAATTAGATATCTGTTCCAATCAACCCTTCATTCCGGTAGTGTTTCAAAGGGGAAGCCGGATCCGGAGATCTTGTTGAAATCAGCAGAGGTTATGGGAGTAGAACCGGATCGGTGTCTTGTTTTCGAAGATAGTCCTACAGGCGTAAAAACAGCAAACAATGCCGAAATAGAAGTGATTGCAATTACTACAACCCACCCAATCAAAGACTTTAAAGGATTAAGAGTAAGCCGGTTTTTAAAAGATTACACAGAAATCAATGCCAAAGAAATATTGGACCTATAAAGAGCTACTGAACGCAATTTCAAACTATCCTTTGTACTCGCAACGAAGTAATCAATAACTCGAATATTAGATTTAAAATGTAAAATCCATTAAACTCGCTGTTTACAATAACCGTGAATTCAATTACATTTAATATTGGTGGCGTTCCGGAACATTTCAACCTTCCGATCCACTTGGCGATGGAAAGAGGCGAATTCCAGGCGGCTGGTATCAAACTAAGTTGGATCGATTTCGACGGGGGCACCGGTCAAATGAATCATGCGCTAAGAGAAGGAAAAGCTGATATTTGCATTCTTCTTACTGAAGGAATAATGGCCGATATTCTGAAGGGTAATCCATCGAGAATTATAAGTGGCTATGTTAACTCACCCCTTACCTGGGGTATACATACCAGCGTCGATTCAGAAATGGAGGCTACCGCAGATCAGTTCAATAAAAAGATTGCAATAAGTCGCTACGGTTCAGGGTCTCATCTGATGCCCATCGTGAATGCAATGATCCAGGAAAAGCAAATTAATCAAGATCGTTTTGTTGTGGTAAACAATTTAGATGGTGGCATAAAGTCATTACAATCCAGGGAGTCTTCCATCTTTTACTGGGAAAAATATACTACTAAACCCTATGTCAAAAGAGGTTATTTGAAACGAATAGGAGAATTTAATTCACCCTGGCCCTGTTTTATGATAGCTGCACGCAATGAGATCATCAGTAAATTTCCGAAAGAACTTAACACTTTACTGAAGATCATTCAAGCTTCATGTATATCTTTCATGGAGAATGAAGATTCACCAGTGTTGGTCGCGGAACGATATAACCTTGAATTGAAGAGCGCAAAGTACTGGTTCCACGCCACGGAGTGGGCCACTAATAGTTGGGTAAGCAATAAAACATTGAAGAACGTAGTGTTTGCACTGAAAGAGGCAGGAATCCTGAGCAGTGAGGCAGGAACATCTGATCTGGTATGGAAACGTGAGAGTTAACCGTTAGGCAAGTTTATATTTGGCATCTAAAAGATTGTCTACACTGCTAGTCTTGACTGCATAGTTAAACCCTGGTTTAACACTAAAAGCTCCATGACTACCGTCTTTCGACAATGCAAGGAACCCCACCTGGGTATCTTTTAAGTTTTTATGTTTTGAGATAATTCTATCCACAGCTTCTTCACAAGCTTCGCCTGGCGATTTGCCTTGTCTCATCATCTCAACCACTATAGCACTTCCAGCAACACGAATAATAGCCTCACCGGCACCCGTAGCGCAGGCGGCCCCCACATCATTATCCACAAATAACCCAGCTCCAATTATAGGAGAATCTCCCACTCTACCATGCATTTTATACGCCATACCGCTGGTGGTACAAGCACCGGAAAGATTCCCGTTACGATCTTGGGCTAATGCAGCTATGGTATCGTGGTTTTCTACATTGATAACCGGTTTATATTCAGAAGTCTTAATCCAATTCTCCCAATTTTTGCGTGCTCTCTCAGTTAACAGGTTTTTAGGCGGGAACCCTTGTTCGATGGCAAATTGATAAGCACCTTCACCAACCAGCATGACGTGGGGGGTTTGTTCCATAACCTTTCTCGCTACGCTGATAGGGTGTTCGATATTCTGCAAGAAAGCAACTGATCCACAAGAACCAGAATCATCCATTATGCAGGCATCCAGGGTTACGAATCCATCTCGATCCGGCGTACCACCTATGCCCACCGTGGATCCATTAGGGTCTGATTCTACGACACGGACTCCTTCTTCCACGGCATCCAAGGCACTGCCCCCTTTTTCAAGGATCTGCCATGATTTTTGATTTGATTGCTTACCGTGATTCCAGGTAGCGATAACTATAGCTCGCTTATTTCTAGTCGTTTCGGGCTTGACTTTACCTTGAACACTCAGATCGCCCGAACAGGAGTTGGCCAGTACTCCGGCAGAACTAATTATGGAGCTAGTTATAAACTTTCTTCGAGTGGTCAATTTCTGATAAGTTGAGTCCTTAATATTCTATTTTACCGGAAAATGTACTTCTGTCAAGAGTTCCTTATCCGGTACTTCACCTGGTATATTCATGTAGGTTTCAAAGGGATGTATCTTCTTATTTATTTTGAAGGCCTTACCTCTTTGCATGTTATACAACGTGCTCCAGGCATTTCCTAAATGTGCATAAGGTCCAGTATGAGCTAAGGTGTATACTTCCGTTGCAGGTATTTCATCTGAAACAATGCCTGATGGTAAATTATCCGGGACAGACTTCACAGGAATACCAGACGTGTATTGAACGTTTCTTTTAACCATGTCCCATTTATGATAAATGGAAAATGTAGGTCCGGCAATGATATCTTTATGATCATTCATAAACGTCATTAACTTGTTAAAGTCAGCCTCCATACTGGAGCCCACATCGTCTATGGTACTGTTAGTTTTAATACCTACAAATTTGAACCCCTTGAAACTTGAAGTTCCTTTAAAATCTAATTTGGAATGTACTTCTCCGTCTTCAACGTAATCCTTTAACATAGCCAGGCCCCTATCGTAATCCATGCCTACAAATGCTTCCATCATTTTTTTCATCCAGAACATGAAGAACGGCAGACTACTGTCCATTAACCAATGAACTTCGGTAGAATCTCCTTTTGAGACCGTTTCAAATCTCACTTTTGCCGTAGATTTCCATGGTTTTAAAAAAGTAAGGTCATAGTCTACCCATTTATTTTCTACCTCCTCAGTGACGTGCATGTTACCGGAACCCACTCGATCTCCCTCCCACTCATATGACTTAGCATCACCATCGATCGTCACTTTTGCCTGAGGGTCCATAATCAGCCAAGGCGACCAGACGGTCCAGTGATTAAAATCGTTTAGCTTGGAGTATACTTTCTCGACCGGAGCGTTAATAGTTATGCTCTTCGTAATTTGCATTTTGGGCATAATTAAGTTGATTTTAGTATTGGACTAAAAGTAAGAAGAATTCCAACATTCTTCAATCCCCCAACTGGCATCGTTCTTGTTTTCAGTAAGTTATCACTAACTCAGACAACTATGAAGGCTTTTAAAAAATTAACTTGGGTTGCCGGTATTATTCTCATTTTTATAGCTTGTGATCATGGACCTCGAGTGCCAGAGGCAGATCTATTGGTGCAGGTGGAAGGTTACCTCTCGGGAAATGTTCGAGAAGGTATTAGGGTACAGGTTTACCTTACCCGTGAAGATGCCGAGGATCAAATAGGCGCCATTACACCTCCACTGTGGACAGATAACTTCGGCGAAGTTGAAATTTTTGGACTGGATACCAACAGGAGATATTTTGTTCGGGCAGATGCTAGAGCTGCAAAAACCATTAGAAGGTCCAAGCGCCTTGATGTTGGAATAAACATGTGCAGGATAAGGATATTGTAAATGCATATGAACATGGTTCCCGTTATTTAATAATGATGTGTTGTTTATCTATATTTAGATATTAACAACACATCATTATTAATGAACCAGCAGTTGAAGACCATGATCGATAATATGCCTGAAAAAACAGGCAGAAGTCTGGAAGAATGGAAAGAAATACTCTCTTCGAAATCCTTTCCAAAACACTCTGAAGCACTCAATTATCTAAAAAAAGAGCATGGCGTTTCACATGGCTTTGCCAACACTATTGTTCACTTGGCTAAAGAGAACCCGGAAAATGAGACTGACTTAGTACAAGCGCAGTATGCAGGTAAGGAAACTCTGTTACCCCTTTATGAAGAACTCATAAATATTGTCAACGGTTTTGGTTCGGATGTTACAATAACTCCAAAGAAAGGTTCTGTAAGTGTCATTAGAAAACGACAATTTGCACTAATCAAACCGGCTACCAAAACCCGTATAGACCTTGGATTAAAGCTGAAAGGCGTTCCCAATCAAGGCAGGCTTGAAGGATCCGGACCTTTTGGAACCATGTGCACACATAGGATACAAATAAACTCTACTGAAGAAGTGGATAATGAAATATTGCGATGGCTCAAAGCCTCTTACGAAGCTTCACTCTAATATCTATTGCAAATCAACCCTATCCATATGAAACATCCCGCAATTGAGTTTTTACTGGCGCTTGTCATTACACTAATGGGTTGTAAAACCAAGAAGGACTCAACACTAGAAACCAAAAACAGTAATTATGATGATCTGGTCACCTTTTTTGAGGAATGGCGAGATTTTGAAAAACCGCCTTTAAAAAACGGAGCACCGGACTATACAACTGGAACCTTCAACGAGAGATGGGGGAAGTTTGAAAAACTCAGAAACCGCCTGCAGTCTTTCGACACCTCAGATTGGAAGATCTCAGAAAAAGTGGATTGGACAATTATTTGGGCTGAAATGAACGGCTATGATTTCAATCATCATATTCTGAAACCCTGGCAACGGGATCCGGCCTTTTATAAATCGCTTTGGACTTATAAAAGTGATGTACCGGCGCACGAAGGCCCTACGCATCACATGACGACCGAGATATGGACTTATACATTTCCATTAGGTGTTGAAGAGAAAGTAAGGCTTCTATCCGATCTAAGCGTTATCCCACCCTTGAATGAACAGGCTAAAACCAACCTCACCGGCAACGCTCAAGACTTGTGGATCGCTGGAATAAGAGATATTGAAAATCAAGCCGTTAACTTGAAAGCTATTCTCTATCAACCTGATATTAAGGAGGACCCTGAATTGGTTTCGGCCGTTCAAGAGGCTATAAATTCCACCTACGATTTAGCTGTGTGGCTTAAAGCCGAAGCCGCAAAGAAAACCGGTCCATCAGGTATTGGCAAAGAGAATTATACCTGGTATTTACAAAATGTGCACCTGGTACCACTCACCTGGGAAGACGAGGTGATGTTACTAAAAAATGAACTCGCAAAGGCATGGTCATCTTTAAAACTTGAAGAACACAGGAATAGGAATTTGCCAAATTTAGAACCTGCCGGCGATCCTGAGACGTACCAAAAGTTAGCAGAAGCTTCTTCTGAAAGCTTAATCAACTTTTTACGCGATCAGGATATTGTCACGGTAAAAGACTACTTTAAACCGGCTCTTGATGAACACCTGGGACAGTTCATACCCGAAGAAACCAGAAACTTTTTTTGGATTACAGCTCATTATGATCCCCGTCCCCTTTATTCTCACTTTTATCATTGGTTTGAACTGGCACGCATGGAAAAAGAGCAGAATAGCAGCAAAATCAGAAGGTTGCCGTTGCTTTACAATATTTTCGATTCAAGGAACGAAGGAATGGCGACAGCTGTGGAGGAGTTTTTTATGCATGCAGGACTTTATGATGATAGCCCAAGATCAAGGGAAATCGTGTATATACTCATTGCCCAAAGAGCCGCAAGGGGGCTTGGCTCTCTATACGCCCATGCCAATGAAATGACTATGGAAGAAGCAGGAAGTATTCATTCCGAATGGACACCCCGTGGCTGGATGAAGACAGAGAAGGAGTTATTACTTTTTGAACAACACTTGTATTTACGGCAGCCGGGTTATGGCACCAGCTATATCACCGGAAAACACCTGATGGAGAATGCAATGGCCGATTATGCCAGAATGAAAGAAATAAATGAGGAAGAGTTCCGGATCAAGGATTTCTTTGACCAGATCAATGCCATTGGTAATATCCCCATTTCACTAGGCCATTGGCAACTGACCTATGACAATCAACACTTAGAAGAAATCATGCCATGAGCCTTAAGATTCCAGCAAATCGATCATTTGAGCACGAAAAACTAGTCCAATGGTACGAGTCATTTAAAAACTTCATTAATGAGCTAAGAAAGCGCACGTTGAATGATAGCACGATTGAAGAATTAAATGGAGCGATCGATCGTTTAAATAATCACAAAGGGGATCGTCACACCTTTCAAGTTGAACTAAGAAAAACGCAAACCCAATTATTAAAGTATTTGGAGAAAAATGAAAAAATAGTGGTTAAAAATTACTACCGGAAATTATGGTTAGTATTGGGCATGACGGTTTATGGGATACCGGTTGGACTCCTTTTTTCGTTGGCCATCGGAAATATGGCATTTATAGCTATCGGCTTACCCATAGGAATGGCCGTTGGGATAGGTGTCGGAACGAATATGGATAAAAAAGCTGCCCGGGAAGGGAGACAACTAAATATAGAAAACTGGATAAACAATTACACATATTAAACGGGGACTCTCTAAAGGAACAGTTCCCCACAGAAATGAAAGGGGAAGTTAGTATATTCAGGGAGTGTCTAATTGAGGGTCCTGTGGATGAACCTGCTCTAGAAGCTTTCTGGCGATCAAGGGCTAAATTTATTTCGAGTACCTGCGGAGGAACGGAAAGTGAATACCTCAATGCCATACAATCAGAGCTCGAAAAGATAAACGTACTTCCCTTAGGCCAACCCATCAATCTCTGGTTCGAAGATGACCTCTTTTGTCAGACCAATTTGTGGTTTTTAATCCGTTTTCTTTATGACCGCAATTTTTCCAACTTGTTTTTAGTACGACCACAGATTCACAATCAATATGGTTTTGGTGGATTAAATAAATCACAGTTAATAGCCGCTTACCACAGTAGAATAAAGTTAGAGCACTTGAATACGCTAAAAAGGCTTTGGCCTGCTTATCAAAAAGCTCAAATTCAAGAACTCATATCAATTGCGTTAGAGTTGGAAGAAACCTATCCCTTTCTATTAGAAGCGGTCAAAGCTCATAAGGAACGTATTCCGAAGACAAACGATCCGGGAAGGCCTGTAAGATCGTTAATCACCATTATGAATGAACTTAATACCAAAGATTTTGGTCCTATATTCAGGGAGTTCTGCAAACGAGAAAGTATCTATGGATATGGCGATTTACAGGTGAAGCGCATGTTGGATCAAGTGACTAAATAACTTATTCATGAAGCTTCGGAAGTAACAAATCGGCTCTTGATTCTATTCAGGCGTTCTCTGGACATAACAAACTCTTGATCATAGTTTTTTATACGCAGGATATACTTTTCATTTTCCCAAAATGAATAGTTCAACATATGATCAAGGTTTACGATCGCTGACCTGTTGACCCTTAAGAATTTAGTGGGGTCCAGTTTCTCTTCGAGTTCGGAAATCGTCTCTTTCAGCCTATATTTTTCTTCTGACGTTTGTGCGTAGGTTTTACGCTCGGAGCGTTGTATCCAAATAATAGTATCCACCTCTAAAAACAGTTCGCCAAATTCATCCCTGGCCCATAACCTATCTTTTTTTCTTTTTTTTGACCTACTTAAATCAGATTTAGTTACTTCTAGTTGCTCATTATACGTCTTAATTAGGTTAACATTAATAATAACATATCCAAACAGAATGACCGGGAACAAATAATTAAGGTACAGTTTAACACTATAAAAGTATTGTTCAAAATAGATGGAACTATCGAGGTTTGGCACATAGTGCAACAAGTATCTAAGGCTCAGGGAAAAGGGGGCAAATACAAAAAAGGAAAGTAGTAAAACCGGTAAAAATTTTAGTTCATAATAAAACAAATGCCTGGGCTCGAGCTTTATCTCAAACAGGTTAAAGTGATGTGCATATACTCTTATCAAGCTGAATACAATACCCACCGTTACGCACTCTATCAAATATTGATCTACAAGCACAAACCATAAGAGGTTCCCCATAGAAAAATATTCGCTTCCTATCCAGTCCATATTCTCCGGAGAGAAATAGATTATAGATAGATAAAACGATACGGTAAGGAAAGCGGTCACCAAAATAACCTTCCAACTTTTCAGTAAATCATAATTCAACTTTAGCCACATAACCCAGGATTTCGGACATGAAATTAGAAGTTTCGATCAACAGTTCGCTTAGTGCCACTATCTAAATTCCAAGATTTCAGACACACAATGTTTGGATTCAGGCATGATTAACCATAATTAAACTTGCGATAGACGTGGTTTGAAAGAAAAAAACATGCGACGTTTATTCTTAATTTTTCTATTCAGCCTGGCATTAAAGACCCAGGCCCAGGAAGTTGAAGTATTGATTTTTGGTACATTTCATCGTTTTCAGGAAGAGTACCTTGAATCTCAAAATTTCAAACAAATACAGGACAACCTGTTTTCTTTCAAACCAGATATTATTTGTATCGAAAGTATTCCCATTGACGACTCTTTAAGCATGATGGAAATATGGCCTAAATCGGTTAAATATGCGGATACACTGAAGGCCCAATTAGCTTCTGGCCAATACGATTCCGTAGCTACACCTTTGCAATTAAAGGCGGCTGAGCTCTGGAGTGATTATGATTTTTGGAATGCATATTACTATTGGGACTCTTTGGCAGTCGGCCAATCTCCGGGACCCTTTTCCCCTTATCATAGAAACCTGGTATTCTCAGAATATGGAAACATTGTTTTCCCACTGGCCCGGAAGCTTGGTGTACCCTCGTTTTATAATATTGATTACCGTTACAATGAAAAGACGTTTTTACAGAGCCAAAACAAAGCCTTTAAGCAGCTCATATTTCGCTTGAAATGGAAACCGGTAAAAACCTATTTGAGACTTCAAAAGAAAACCAAGAAATATGAAGCTCAAGGTAAATTAATCCCATTTGTCAACAGCACAGAATTCCAAAATGACTTCAAACAATTAATTGATGAACTTCCATCCAGATTGAAGAAGTCAAAAGAGGCCCGTTTCGTAAAAACGTATTGGCATCACCGAAATAAAATGATGGCTCAACGGATTCAGGCAGCTGCAAAGGGATCAGGTGCAAAAAAAGTACTCGTCACGGTAGGAAGCGCTCATGTTGGACACATCAAGCTGTATCTGGAAAAATCGGGGTATTTAGTGACTACTTACGATCAATGGGTATCTGAAACCTTAGACCAATAGTTGGAATGGAAGAAATAATGCAATCCAATTCATTCTTTATCATTCCGCTAACCATAGCTTATTTGAGTATTTGCGCAATGTGGTTTGTGATCAGCGCGTTTGGGTTATCATGGCCGATTAGTGTAATCAAAACACCGCATAAGCCTTGGCTCGAAATGGGACTAGCACTGGTTACATGTGTATTTGTTTTCTTAATAGGACGACTTTATTCCGCAGGTTGGCTTTTACCTCACACTTCTAATAAAGTTATGAACAACACCTTTTGGGTAGTAAATAATATTATCATTTACTCCCCCATTTTTTTATTCATGCTACTAAGGAAACAGGGATTGGAAACCATTTTCATATCCAATAAATGCTTAGTTCGAAAATTAAGCCTTGGTATAGTGGCATCACTGCTAGGTGTTGTTTTATTTTCCGGCATACGAGATGAATGGCATCATATTCCACAGATTCTATCGGCGTCTGTTGAATCGAAAGCACTAATTAACTTCCCAGCCGTCTTTTTTGAGAACGTAGCTCTAGCCTTCCTATTTGTTCGGCTAAAATGGGCAGTTGGTATTAAATGGGCAATTGGCGTCCCTTCAATTTTATTCGCATTTGCTCATGTCCCGGGTTCATTAGCTGAGGGTGATCCCTGGAACCATATTATTATATTTTTCTTTTTAACCGGGAGTCTAACTACAATTATTCTCTACACGGCTTACCGAAGTAGAGATATCATATGGCTTGGGGTAGTCCACTTTGTAATGGATGTAGTCATTAAAGCTTTTTAGTAAAAAAATTGAGAGTATTTTATTAGTACGGTTAAGTTGTCTTTTCCACTTATCCTATTCATCAGTTTTTATTAAGGTTTTGGGAAATTTAGCTAAGATAGTATTCGCAGTGTGTCATTATTTTTACAACTTGCAATCACCTAAATTATGAGGCAATCATTGATGGTGTGAAAAAGCTGTACCTACTCCGACATGCCAGGACCCTGGAGAAAACTGGTGAACAAAAAGATATTGATCGGGAATTAAATTCCATTGGGCTTCAAAATTCAACCCGAATGGGTATCAACTTTAACAACAAAAAAGAAGAATTTGATATAATCATTACCAGTTCGGCGGTTAGGGCCAAGACGACAGCATCGCTGATTGCCGAGCAGATAGCTTATAACACTTCTAAAATTCATATAAATGAAGAGATATATGAAGCCTCAATCCGCTCACTTTTAAAAGTGGTGAATCAGTTAAAAGACGAATGGGACTCCGTGTTAATTGTGGGTCATAACCCCTCCATTACATACCTTTCTGAATATCTGACTAGCGAAGAAATTGGTGATATGACTACCTGTGGAGTGGCAAAAATTAAATTTAACACTAATTCCTGGCTGGAGGTCTCCGAAGGCTTGGGAAAACTTGTTAGCTACGAATATCCGGACCTCTTGAATTTTTAGCATGCCCTTAAAAAAGGAAATGATAGAGGCATTTGATCCCAGTGCCCCTGCATCTCGCAATTCGCTTTTCGGCCTGCCTTTTGATGCAGACCAATGCGATCTAATAATCATACCTGTACCCTGGGAAGTCACTGTTTCATATCATTCAGGAACCTCAAATGCTCCTGAAGCCATTTTTGAAGCTTCCAGGCAAGTAGATCTTGAATTACCTAATATCAGAGACGCTTGGACTATGGGCATCCATATGCTGCCTGTATCTAAGGAGTTAAAAGAGGAGAATACCAAATATCGAGGCCTGGCCACAAAATATATAGATTGGCTCGAGAGTACAGAAGAAAAAACTACACCAGAAAATTTAAAAATTATTCCCAGAGCTATTAATGAAGTATGTGAAAAACTCAATATTTTCATTAAATCTCAAGCCTTAAAACACCTCGGTCGAGGTAAAATTGTCGGATTAATCGGCGGCGATCACAGTACTTCTTTAGGCCTTATTAATGCTGTGACTGATCTCTTTGGAGGTATTGGAATCCTTCAAATTGATGCACATGCAGACCTAAGAAAGTCCTACCAAGATTTCACGTACTCTCATGCTTCCATCATGTATAATGCACTTAAGAATCCATACATAAATAAGCTTGTTCAGGTGGGAATTCGCGATTTTTGTAAAGAAGAGATGGATTTGATCAGGGATTCACAAGATCGCATTGTCACATTCTTTGATCAAGACCTTAAAGGAGATCTTTACACCGGGAAATTATGGATGAGCATCTGTGAAGAAATAGTATCTCAATTACCTGAAAAAGTCTATATATCATTAGATGTAGACGGATTGGATCCTATACTTTGCCCAAATACAGGTACGCCTGCGCCGGGTGGTCTTGATTTCTATCAACTTATTTACTTAATCGAAACCGTCGTTAAATCGGGGCGTAAGATCATAGGATTTGATATTACAGAAGTCAGTCCTGGTGATGACGAATGGGATGCAAACGTTGCAGCACGACTACTTTATTATGTAGGAAATTTAGCTGGAGTATCGAATGGTAAGCTCAGCTTCAGGGCCTAAATCCTACAATGGCAATGTCATCTGTCTGCTCATTTTCACCGCGCCATTCATTGATTTCTGCTTTCAATTTATGTTTTTGATCATCAAAAGGTAACGTTGAAATTTCTGATAGAAGCTTTTTAAAACGCCCCAACATGTACTTTTTGTTTTCTGATCCACCAAACTGATCCTGAAAACCATCTGTGTACATATAGAATGTGTGGTTCTCGCTGATTTGTACAACTTCACTTAAAAAGTCGGAGGGTGACGGTGTTTGTTCCCCCTGAACAATCTTGTTTCCCTTTACTTCTCTGAGTTCACCACTTTCTACATATACCAAAGAATGATTAATCCCTGCAAAGGTCAGTGTTTTCGACTTACGGTCAATCCGACATATCCCAATGTCCATACTATGATCCATAATCTCACCCTGACTATTTTTCAAAGATTTCTGAACATATTTAGTAAGCCGGTGCAGAATTTCGGCAGGCTCATCAAAACCATCTTTATTAACAATTTGCTCTAACGCAGCATGGCCTACAACCGTCATAAACGCACCAGCTACTCCATGTCCGGTACAATCAGCAACCGCCAAAATATCTAGATCCTTTATTTCTTTGTACCAATAAAAATCTCCACTTACAATATCTTTAGGTTCGAAAAGAACGAAGAATTTTCCACGTTTTGCGGCGGAGACATTGTAATTCAGTAAGGACTTTTGAATACTTCGGGAATAATCAATGCTATAAGTAATACTTTTATTTTTCTCTTCAATAATATCCCTTTGTTCCTCGACCAGCTTCTTATTTTTCTTGATAAGGCGTAGCTCCTTAATGATAACTGTAGTCAGCGAAATACCGACTATGGAGATGATTATGATTGCGAAAATGATGATTTTGTCATTTTTTATTCTCAGCTGCTGAACCTCCGACTTTAATTGTAATGACTGCAATTCACTCTCCATTTTCTCCATTTCGTAAGCTGCTTCCATTTTAGCAATCAGTCTTGTACTCGCTTCACTAAACAGACTATCTTTAGCCGAATCATGTAGCTTTTGATAGCTGTAGGCCATGAATGTATCTCCACTTTCGAAATAGGTTTCAGCCAAGGCCTGATAAATAATTGAAAGTAGTCTTAAATTCGCAGTGGTTTGCGCGAATTCAAGTGCACTATTAAAAGATTCTAAAGCCAATACAAATTCCTTTCGAAGCTTATACACCATTCCAATATTATGTAATGCGCTAGACATACCATTTGTGTCTTTATTTATCACATACAAGTCATAAGCGCTTTGGTAGTAGACTATGGCAGATTCAAGGTCTCCTTTTTGAAAATAGATATTACCAATACTCTCAAAAGGCAGGAAGGATTTTGAATTATCCTTTAGCTCCTCATAAATGGTCATAGCTCTTTGGTAATAAAACAAGGCTGAGTCCAGTTGTTTTTGATCTAAATAAACGTTTCCGATATTGTTAAAAGCGCCTACCAATTGTTCATCATCCCCCTCATCAACAAAAATGTTTTGGGCACGTCTAAAGTAATCCAAGGCGACACTAAATTGACCTTCAATAGAGTAGATCGTACCTATATTACCAAGCGTATTTGCCAATTTTAACTTTAGATTATTTCGTTCTTGGATACCTGCACTGGTCAGGTAATTTACGAGGGCCTCATCCAGATTCCCCTTGTTCTTATAAAGCAGACCAATATTATTGTAGCTTGAAGCAATTCCACTCGAATCACCAATATTCTTAGCCAGGGTCAGCGCCTCCTTTACCAGAGAATCAGCCTTATTCGGGTTATTATTAAGATAGTACTGGCACAACTTATTCAAGACTGCTACCCTACTCTCTCCTTGGGCAATATTTAGTTCCTTCTGTAAACTATCTGAATTAGAAGGTATTTGGAAAATTAATAGAAACGAAAGTAACGCTGAACTCAACATAATTATGCCACTTTATAAATTTTAATAGGATCCTTACGACCCTTTATTTTTGTTTCGATTACTGAACCCTCTAATGTCGCACCTGCACTTAGTCTTTCATAGACCGAATTAGAGATTAATAGTTGACTTTTATACGTCTTATTCAATTGTTCAATTCTAGCGGCCGTTATTACTGTATTACCGGTTACACTGTATTGTTTCCTAACCTCAGTTCCTACATTTCCTGCTACTACATCGCCAGCATGTAAACCTATACCTACCCTCGTATATGGGATCTCCCCGAACTCACTTTTCCGATTAACCTCTTTCACAATTTTATTTGCGGCATCGTATGCATTTTCGACGTCATTTTGGTAACTCACAGGTGCTCCAAAAGTAGCCATAAAACCGTCACCCATAAATTGGTTAATCACTCCGTGATGTTCGGAAATAATCTCTATCATGAAACCAAAAACATCATTTTGATAGGTTATAATTTCCTCAGGTTTTCTGGATTCTGCAAAAGGTGTAAAATCTCGAATATCCAAAAACATTATGCATACGAACTTACTTGTTATGGCGCCACTTTCTTCATTTAACAAGGCCTGGGCAATATCATCTGAAACCTGCTGACCCAGTAATTTTTTTATTTTTTTCTCAGCCTTTACAAGCTGACCTTTTGTTTCTTCAAGGTTTGAATAGGTCACAGAAAGTTCACGATGTGCTTTTTTCTTAGATATGAATAACCAATAAAAAATCAGGAAGAGTAAACCCGCTATCACCAGGCCTATGATAAGCCAACTCCTAAAAGTCGCGGCCCTGCTTAAAGCGCTGTTAGTCTGCGAAAGTTGTAATTCACCAAGTTCATTTTGCTGAGCCAGAAGCCTGATTTCCTGTGCTTGGGTAAGCAGTTTAATGCTATCCTTTTGCTCCTTAAGTCGTCTTGCATTCAGTTCATTATACAGCTTGTAATACTTTATGGATTGCGTTAGGTCTTCACTTTCTTCGTATTGTTCAGCCAAGGTTTTATATCTATTTAACTCAACTTCAACACTGTCCTCAGAAAAGTCATAATTTTCCAATTCTGGCTCCGAAGATGATTTTTTTGATAATATTGGCAATTCTTTTTCAGGCACGATCTCTTTTACCTCATCAAATACCGATTTCCTTCCTGCTTCCGCTTGCCTTGCCGAAACTGAATCTCCAAGCCTCTTAAAATTATCCTCGGTGATTTGGTAATATGCCAGGGCTTCCTTGAAGTTACCGGCTTTTTGGTTGAGATCAGCGATTTTAGCTTGTACTTCAGTAACACCTTGCGCATCTCCCTGATTTCGCATTAGGCTTGCAGCTTTTTCATAGTTCTTAATAGCCTTAACATAGTTTTTCTTCTTTTCGTGAATTGCGGCTAACTTAAGAATGGATTTAATCTTGAGCGCAGAAGATGAGCTGGATATTTTATCTCCAAAAGCCAACGGCTTTAGGGCTTTCTTTAGAAAACCTTCATCGGCCCCAATCGAGTCCAACATCACAATTCTATCTAGTGCTTTTTGCTCAAAATCCAGCTGCTGTGTCCGTTCCGCCAGCTGTTGACATTTCTCGAAACGCTCTTTAGCCAAGGGTAGTTTGGACTGTTCGTAGAGTATCTCACCATATTGATAATAAGCGGTTAGTCCATGCTTTGCGGCCACTGAATCCAGTATCAACTCATTCAACTGGTTAAAAAGATTATCGGCAAGGTCGTCAGCTTGCTTGGCGAATTTGTTGGCCTTTTTTGCATTGGTCTTTGCGTAGTGCAAGCTCAATATATTTAATGCCTCTAGTTTCTCAATCCCGTATAGATCATCCAACTGTACCTCAACTATTTCTGGATCTTTGAGATATTCCTGAGCGTAAATAGGTGTAAGGAACAAAAAAGAGATTGTAAGGGATAGCGTGATAAGAAGCCTTATGTCTTGCTCTTTACTCATTATCAAATTTGAGTACTTAAATTAAAAATCGCAGCTTTCAAGCAAGCTAATATTTCTATATTAGCTGCTTCCGAAATTTAGCAACTTTGAATTACATAGAAAGTCTTATTGTAAACTTTGCCAACTGGATTTGGGGATTCCCTTTGCTCATTCTTCTCATGGGTGGTGGTCTTTTCTTTGTAGCATACTCCAGGTTAGTGCCCTATAAGTTCTTCTTTCATGCCATTAATGTACTTCGTGGAAAATATGATGACCCTGATGAAGAGGGCCAGATAAATCATTACCAGGCATTATCTACTCAACTGGCCTCAACTGTAGGGATGGGAAATATTAGTGGTGTGGCTGTAGCTATGGTTACCGGCGGGCCTGGCGCCATTTTCTGGATGTGGATCAGCGCGCTGGTCGGAATAGCAACTAAATACTTCACAAGTACATTGGCTATTATGTACCGTTCAAAAGGAAGTAATGAGAAAATCTATGGTGGGCCAATGTACGTTATTAAAAACGGACTCCATAAAAACTGGCGACCACTTGCCTATCTTTTTTGCATTGCCGGAACTATAGGTTGCCTACCCATTTTTCAGGCAAACCAATTAACGCAAGTCATAAGAGATGTTTTAGTAGTACCTAATGGCATTACTTCATCTCCTATTGCTCTTCTGGGAACCACCATCTCTTCAACAGACCTATATACAGGTCTAATATTAACCGTTATCGTATCTGCTGTTATTTTTGGAGGTTTGAAACGTATTGCTGGAGTAGCAAGTCAAACGGTTCCCATCATGGTGGTATTATATTTCGTTATGGTGAGTATCATTCTGTTGACTAACATTTCCAAGATACCTCAAATGCTGGGCTTGATCATAGAGGATGCCTTTACAGGAAATGCGGTCCTAGGGGGCTCACTTGGAGCGATAATAATTGCCGGAGCTCGAAGAGCAGCTTTTTCTAACGAAGCTGGAATTGGTACTGCTCCAATAGCACATGGTGCGGCAAAAACAGATGAACCGGTTCGCGAAGGTCTGGTAGCTATGCTCGGACCATTTATTGATACAATAATCGTGTGTACCCTAACCGCATTGACCATTATTTCTACAGGCCAGTGGCAGAAGCGCATAGATAGTGACCGACAACCGAACATTATCCTTGAGCACGTTCAAAATGATCAGGAATCAGAAATCATAATCCAGGCAAAAGAGCAAAAAAACAACGACTATCTTTCATCATCATGGCAAGGTGACGAGTTAACTTACTCGATAGATCAATTATCAGATAGTATAATTGTTAACATAAACGGTCCTGAAAAAACTGTAAATGCCTTGAATCTCATTGAGAATATTCCAATCAGTATTAGCTACACTTATAATGAAAAAAATACCCGTATCGTAATTAGAGAAAACCAAAGTCAGGGCGTCACTGTTACGGCTAAAGCCTTCGAAGCATCTTTTCCGGGCTTTGGAAGTTACTTGCTACTGACGTGCATATTATTTTTTGCAGTAACTTCTCTTTTCAGCTATTCCTGGTATGGAAGCAGATGCCTTGGTTTTATTATTGGCGAAAACAAAGCATATTATTATAACTACTTCTATGTCGCAACCATCGTAATTGGTGCAACTTCGTCATTAGCTTCTATTATAAGCCTTATTGACGGTGCTTTTGCTGTTATGGCAATACCCACGGTGCTGTCAACGATTTTGCTCGCACCGAAGGTTTGGGAGGCGACCAAGGACTATCATCACCGATTCAGGAGGTAGATTAATTGGTCAAGTATTCAGTAAATGACTATTTTTTTCTAATTTGAAGTATAATTTATTTTTATGAAACAGGCTCTTTCCATTCTATTCTTATCGTTATCGGCTACCTCCATTGGTTATGGTCAAGGGTGTAGTGATGCTGGTTTTTGTTCTATGGGAGCTATGAGGCCAAGTCAGATATACGATAAGAAGATCAACTTCAAATTAAGGGAGATTGAAGTGGGTTATTACCGAGGTGAAACTGGCGTAACCGCCACGATTAATGCCGCTACACTAGACTTTACTTTCGGCTTAAATGATGATATGTCCGTGCATTTAAAACTTCCTTACATGTGGGTCAATGGCAGTATGGGAGAAACATCAGACTTGGGAGATATCTCACTCAGTCTAACCCGAAACCTGAAAAGCACAGAGAATTATCACATAAATGGAACTTTTGGGGTTAAAATTCCGACCAACAACGCCGATTTAGATGATTCGAATACGGATTTTACTACAAATAATATCCAAGCTGATTTACCCATGTATTATCAAACCAGCTTAGGAAGCTTTGACTTAATTGCCGGAGCAGCTTATATAAGTAGGGATTGGATGTTTTCAACGGGTATTCAAGTAGCGCTTACCGAAAATGAAAATGATTTTAGGTGGGGGCAGTGGGATAATTACCCGGACCAAAACCTTAATCCTGAGCGTGGAAATAATCCAAATTATGTGACCCAATATGATCTCGCCAATGACCTGAGGCGTGGTACTGATATTATGTTCAGAGTTGAAAGGGCATTTCATTTTTCAAAATGGGATATACGGGCGGGTCTGCTGCCCATATTCAGGATTACTAAGGACGAAGTTTTAGACATACGCCCTGGTTCAGATACTTTGGGTGAGCGTATAAAGGTGGATGATACTAGCGGCTTGGCGTTAACCGCTATTGGTAACGTAGCGTACCACTTCAGTACAAAGCAGAGTGCCAAGTTACTTTATGGTCTTAAAATAACAGACCGCGATATCAACCCTGATGGATTAACAAGGGACAATGTAGTCTCTATTTCCTACGTCTACCGATTTTGAGATACCCTACCCTATTTGCAATCCTTATCCTGTTCGGATCCAGAGTTCAAGGCCAAGACTGTCAGGAGCTGGAGCGCCAGTTGCTGAAAGGAGATTTACAAAGTGCCCTTTCCCTTGCGGAGATTTCCAAGAAATCTGACAACCCTCATTGTCTTAACCTAAGTGGTCAAGTCTATCTAAGAAAGGGGGATTTCGATACCGCCGTGGCAATTTTTGAAAAAGCTGAGTCAAACTCAAAAGAGATGACGCCAGAAAAAGCCAATAGCTTAAACAATATTGGTCTTACTTTGCATAGTACAGGCAATTACGAAGAAGCTATCTCTTATCTTCAAAGGGCCTATGACATTAGGCTATCGTACTTTGGTGAGGACTCTCAGGAAATAGCCGCTTCACTTAACGATCTTGGTTTTGTTATTACTCGAAGTGACCCTGACTTAGCTTTGGTAAATTATGAGAAGGCACTGCGCATTTACAAAAAAACACTTGGGGCAAATCACCAGAGAGTAGCTCAAAGTCTGCTGAATGCCGCCATTATCTATCTTCAACAAGAATTTCATGGTGATGCTGTAAACAACTTAAACGAAGCACTCAAGATATGGCAAGATTTATATCCTGAAGGACATCCCAATGAAGGCATAATCTACTATTATCTGGCTCAGAACAGCAAGGCCATTGGACAAACAAAAGCAGAGCTAGAATATCTTGAACTGGCTAAGGACACATATGAAAAACACTATGGTAATGAGCATCCAGAAACAGCATTCATACTTACTAGAATAGGGAATTATTACAATGAACAGGGTGATTTTAAAAAATCCTTGAACTTCTATCAACAGGCCCTTAATGCCAATACACCTGACTGGGAAGAGCAAGATATCAAAAAGAACCCACCCGTTTCCAATTACTATAAAGCCACCACCCAGCTTAGCGCCCTTTACTACAAGGCGAGGGCATTTATGGACCAGTATTATGTAAAAACCAGAAAGTTTGCCGATCTGAAAATGAGTTTGCAAACACTTTATAGTTGTGATAGCCTCATTGATAATATCAGGCAATTGAGAATTAGCGAAACTGATAAGCTTGAGTTAGGCCAGTCATCAGCATTGGTGTATGAGATGGGTGTTCTGCTTTGCGAAGGGATCACTGAAGTGGTAACCAAGAGGGGGCAATATCATAAGCAAGCCTTATATTTTGCAGAAAAGAGTAAATCTGCAGTTCTGCTTGAGGCTATCTCCAACGCATCAGCGAAATCCTACGCCAACATCCCCAATGAAGAGACGGACAAAGAGCAACAACTTAAGACAGATATTACGTTTTGGGAACAACAATTGTCCAAGGAGGTTAAGAATAAAAAAGCCATTCGAGAAAAGCTGTTTGAGTTAAACAAAGAATACGACGGGTTCATAGCTCGGCTCGAGCAGCGATACCCTGACTATTACAACCTTAAATACAATGTCTCCATACCTGACGTTGAGCAAGTACAGCAAGCCTTGGATGATAACACCATGATCCTCAGCTATTTTATAGCTGAAGATGCTGAAAGGCTCATTACGTTTAAAATTACAAGAGACGATTTCGAGGTAGAAAACAAAGCCGTGGATGAAAACATGGGTAGATACATTAATGGGCTAAGAAATAGTTTATTCTTCAGAGTGGATGATGTTTACCAATTAACCGCTTCGGAGTTATACAAACAACTATTGCCAGGGAAAATCAGTAAATCGATTAATCAACTAGTTATCATTCCATCTGGTCGGTTAGGCATGGTACCTTTTGAGACCCTGCTGCGAACTACACCGAAAAACAATGACTACTCCACATTTTCATTTGTAGTCAACGATTTTGAAGTGAGTTACCAGTATGCCTTGGCACTGTATTATCAGAATCAGACGAATAAAAAACCCGCAGGCACTTCTCAAGCATTACTTTGTGCACCTGTCGAATTCTCCACCCTACCGAATTTACCAGCCTCAGAAATTGAGATCAAGGATTTGGAGCAAGTTTTGACTAAGAAATCAATTACTTCTAAAACCCTGCTTAAAGATGAAGCCAACGAAAGTGATATAAAAAACGGGAGCCTCGATAGCTATAATTATCTGCACTTCGCAACCCACGGGGTGGTAGACGCCCTTAACCCTGAGAAATCAAAAATCTATTTAGGGGCGGGCGAGAATGATGATGGTGAGCTCTTTTCAGCAGAGATCTATAATTTAAACCTCAAAGCCTCACTAGTCACCCTATCGGCATGTGAAACGGGCCTCGGAAAATTATCCAAAGGTGAAGGCATAATAGGCTTAAGCCGAGCGCTACTTTACGCGGGTGCCGAAAATCTCGTTGTATCACTATGGAATGTATCGGACCAATCAACGGCCGAACTCATGGTCAATTTCTATGATGATATAGATAGCACAAAGTATAGCAAAGCTTTGCGTTCTTCTAAATTGAAAATGATCGCTTCGCAAGACTATGCCAAGCCCTATTATTGGGCTCCTTTTATATTGATTGGCAACTAACCACCTTTAAAACGCCCTGACTTTAATTGTTAATGAAAAGTTCCACTGGTTTCTTAAAACATCATCGGAACTTATTATTGAAAGTCCTTCTTTTCCATTTCTTAGAAAAGCGTTTTTTTGTTTCAAGAAAAACTGATCTGTTTCATCAAAGTACAGCCCTGATTTTTGTGAAAGCATAAAATTGTAACCCGCGGAAAACACAAACCTATACTTTGGGTTTTTCTCAATTTCTAATGATATCATAGGTTGTAATCGGATGCCTCGCTGCTCAATAAAAAGATTGGTTTTTCCACTATCGAACTCTTTATTATCGACTCGAAAAATATTTTCGCTATCGATAGAGCAGAGGGAATACTTTACCCTCTGCTCACCCAACTGAATTTTAGGCACCAAAACTATCGGCCGGCCTCCCGGGTTTAAATTTATGATCCTGCCCAGTTCAAGGTCAATGCTATTAATACGGTGTTTTGTTAGAGCCTGTACTGACCTTAAACTCACCACATAGTGAGGCCCTGTACGGTAGCTGATTCCAGCAGATATTGCCACAGATGACCGTGACTTATTTTGACTTGATTCTACCAGTTCAAATTGTGGATTGCCATAGATGAGATCGTAGTTGGCTATTTGAAAAGGTGAATAGGCAACTCCATATGACAAACTTAACCTTGAATAAATATCAGCAATTCTCTGTTTTTTTTCTATTAGTTCTATTTCTGTGTCTTCTTTTTTCAAATGGGGTGGCAGCTTAAAAAGGGAATCTATTTTAGGTTCGGGTAATATAATGTTTTGACCTTCCCAGAAATCAGGATCATATTCAGCGGTATTTTTCAGGTATATATCGTTGAAGTGTATTCTTTCTTCATAAGGTATTGGGTTGGTATCCGACGAAACTTCAGTTGTAACATACTCTCTTTTTAACGTAAAGTCCTGACTATGTCTGTTGAACCCGGTATTGTAAACCACATTTTTCAGTCTCCATTTTTTGTCTTCACCTTTTTCATAAGAAATATAAAAATCCTGATATTTTCTACCTCTGTTTTCCAGGTTAATATTTGGGTACTGTGTTCTAATGAATTCAATTTTCGTAATGGCATAAGACAAGTCTGCGATATAAATAAAACCTGAATATTCATTCTTTTTTTCAAAAGAGACTTTAAACAGATGGCCACCGTTTACTTTTAGAGTATCGATTATCCGGTAGCTATATTTTTTTGGTTTGCCCAGGAATGCATATCTATTGGCGACAACATCGAAGCTGAATAATTTATGCGGACCGGAATAGAACTCTGTTCTTAAAGAATCCAGATTTGACTTAGAAAATTTTCTACTTTCTAGTAGCCTGACAACTCCCTTTTTTTGTACTCGGTCATATGATCGCTTGATCGCTTCTATTGTGGATTCGGCCACATAAATTGGATCAAATTTGGTAGAATCACCCCAGCTGGCATATTCTCTAAAAAAACCAATATGCTTTTCCGAACGGTTAGCATAATTTTCTGGGATCCTTTTAATAGCATTTTCCACCAGTTCAGAAGCATAGTCCCAAGGTGTTATGACAACATTTTGCAGTTGTTTAACGTCTTCTTGTAAGTAGATAATTTGGTTCGCTTCTTTTATTTCAATCCTTTTCGTTTTATAGCCAATAAATGAGACGTTTATAACAGGGTTAGCAGATTTAGGTATATATAGTTTAAAATCACCATAGGAGTTAGTAATTGTACCCAAAGAACTATTTTCAAGTTGTATGTGTACATATTCTAACGGTTCTCCTTTTTCACTGAGTATTTTACCGGTTAGAGGCTCTGGTTGTGCTTGAATATTCAAACTCAGCATAAAGGTTACTAAAAACAATAACCTTTGGTTAAATACCATTTCATTGCGGAATGACTTAAAAATCCATATTTCGTACCACAAGCTGCAAATTGAGATAAAGCACCCCATTCGATTGAAAACGTGAGTTTGAAAGACACCTTTTATTAAAAACCGCTCAAAGTAAATACCTAGCCAAAACATCCCCTGCAAAATAAGCAAGAAAAGCTGCCAGCCCTCCTAAAAGGACGGTTTCCAATATCCCTTTTAGATGGGATGTTTTCGTGACCATGCTTTTTAAGTAACCGACAATCATAAGGGCGACACCTGTTGCGATGCAGGAGATCATAAAAAGGTTTCCTCCGATACCGAAAAGTGCATAGAGTATGTAAGATAAGATAGGTATGATGCCTATTACGTTAAATGACAAAAAGGTAGCTAGTGCGGTACTAAAAGGACTCCTTGCCTCTTTAATCATTTCAAGCTCTTCCTTCATCATGGTATCCACCCAAACGTCTTTGTCTGCCGTAATTACCTCCACTACCTGTTCTAACAACTCTCCCTCAAACCCTTTGGCGGCATATATCTCCCTAATTTCCTGAACCTCTTTCTCCCTTAGATTATCCACTTCCCAATATTCGATATACCGGTGTTTCTCAAAATTGTCACGTTCCGCCTTTACAGCGAAATAGTTACCTACTGACATGGAGAAACCGTCAGCGATAAGATTGGCAAAACCAAAAATAAGCACCCAATATACGTCGGCATTGGCGCCAGCCGCACCAGCTACCACAGCAAAAGTAGTAATGGCACCATCTATTCCTCCATACACGAATTCAGAGATGTAGTCCTTATCAAAAAGCCACAGCCTTCCACGGGAATGAAGCGAGTCTTCAGGAAAGGTTTTTTTCAAAATCAGTCAGGGATAGACTCCAACAATTCCTTTAATTCCTGATCAGATATATTTTCCTTTTCAGATTTATCATATATTGAAAGTAAATATACTGACTCGTGAATTACCGCAAAGTTTGTAATTACCCGGGCACCACCTGATTTACCTTTGCCTTTAGACTTAATTGCCAGTCTTATTTTAAAGCAGTTTTTACCAATTGAACTTCCTCTATTAGGGTTTTCAGTCAAATCATCTAATAGTGTGGCAAAATCATTTTTTATGGAAGGATATTTTTTAGCTAACCTTTTTAATTGTTTATCAAACGGAGGGATTGTAAGAATATTAAAGCCCATCTAATAGCTCTTTTGCCGGACGTGCTTTCATTTTACCTTCTTTTACGAGCTTTAGATTTTCTACAGCCTCTTTGATTTCCTCCATTAATAGAGCTTTTTCATCTGATAGAGGCTTTGCTTTGACAAATGAAAAATTTTTCAGCACCTCCATGAAAAAAGCCGCTTTACTGTCTTTTATGTCAAGCAATACTTTCATAACACTTTAGTTTAATCAACTTCTTTATTCAAAATTAATAAAAGGAACTCTATCATCAGAAAGAACTTTACAAGTTAACTGAATCAAGGTTCCAGTTTGACTGGTCATTATAGTGAATATATCCTTTATCAATAGTCAGCGGGGATCCAATATTATTAGTATACAACTGTCCGGTGCCCAACCCCTGATGCCCTTTGGCCCTGGTAAGGGAAGCAAACTGACAGATAGCATTCAACCCAATGTTTGATTCCAAGGCCGACGTTATCCACCATCCTATGTTAAGTTCTTCTGCTATCCTTATCCAGTCAAGCGACGCTTTCAAACCTCCTACGAGTGTGGGTTTAAGTATAATATACTGTGGTAAAATTGCTTCCAGCAAAGACCGCTTTTCGTTAGGATCATGTATCCCGATGAGCTCCTCATCAAGCGCTATAGGCACTGGACTAGTTGAGCACAGTTGTTTCATCAATTCCCCTTGACCAGGTTTTATAGGTTGCTCAATAGAATGCAGATTAAATTTACTAAGCTGATTTAACTTGGTGAGCGCATCTTCTGGCTTAAAAGCGCCATTGGCATCTACCCTGAGTATTAGCTCTTTTTGAAAGTATTTTCTTCTGACAAAATCTAGTATGTCACACTCCTTATCAAAATTCAGGGAACCAATTTTCATCTTAATACAGTCAAAACTGGCCGCTACTTTATCTGAAATTTGTCGAAGCATAGACTCGGTATGTCCCATCCAGATAAGGCCGTTGATCGGAATTTGCTCCGACGTTTCAAAGAAAGGGTTCGAAAACATCTTTCTCACGCCTCCATGCAACAAGTCCAACAAGGCAGTTTCCAAACCGAATGTAACGGAAGGAAGCTCCTGTGGCACCAAACGGCTTACCAGATCATAGATTTCCTGATCCGTGTTTGGCAAAGACTCGCCTTCAAGTTTGTTAAGTACACCCTCCAATTTTGAATCAAAGTCTTCAATATCGTCGATGCTCAACTTTTTTAAAGGACCTGCTTCACCAATTCCACGGATATCGCTGTTTTTATCTTCCCAAACTACGATAAACCACGTATCCTTTTCCTTCAAAGTCCCTCTGGACGTTCCCGCATCAAATTTGAAATTGAGTGTGTACTTCTGGTAGGTCGCTTTGAGCATTACCAAAGATAACATCGCTTGGTATCACTTCCCACTTCCGTGTTATATTTGCGGCTTGTAAAAATGGAAGTGAGCACAAACGTCAATCTTAGCGATTTTACCTACAGTTTGCCAGAAGAACGGATAGCCAAGTTCCCTCTGGCACATAGAAGTGATTCCAAAGTCCTGTTATATAGAGCGGGTGATATAAGTGAAGATGTATTTAGAAATATTGCATCACATATTCCGTCCGACAGCACCCTGTTTTTTAATAATACGAGGGTCATTCCTGCCCGGCTTCATTTTTACAAAAATACCGGTGCCCACATTGAGATATTCCTTTTGGAACCTGTTTTACCTACTTCCGACGTGCCTTCAGCTATGTTGACCAAACATCATTGCACCTGGAAGTGTATGGTAGGTAACTTGAAAAAGTGGAAAGCTGATCAAAGCCTGGAACTGCAGTTGGGTGATGAGGTAATCATAAAAGCCACAATCAGGGATCGCGAAAAACAGTTCGTTGACCTGTCCTGGAATGGTGATCATTCTTTTGTTGACATTGTACAGCTTGCAGGTAAGATACCCCTACCACCCTATATAAAACGTGAGCTTCAGGAATCTGATAAGGAAAGATACCAAACCATTTACGGCAAGGAACAAGGTGCAGTAGCTGCCCCTACAGCCGGCTTGCACTTTGATGATCAGGTGCTGAAAAAGCTAGCTCAAAAAGATATAAAAACAAGTTTTTTGACTCTACATGTTAGTGCAGGTACCTTTCAGCCTATAAAGGTGGATGATGTTACCCAGCACCCCATGCATCATGAACAGGTGGAAATTACTCGCGAGAATGTTGAGCAACTCCTGCGAAGCAAAAAAGTGATCTCCGTCGGGACAACTTCTATGCGCACTTTGGAGAGCCTTTATTGGTTCGGAGTTGACCTCATAGGCAAGCAGGAAATAAAGTTTAATGTTCAAAAGCTCAGACCCTACCAAGGGGATCTGCAGCTACCTTCAAGAAATGAGGTTTGCGAAGCAGTTATCTCCCATATGGATATGCAAGGTGTTAATAAAATTACTGGATCTACGGAAATCTTTCTTTTCCCAGGTTACGATTTTAAGTTTTGTGATGGCCTGATCACGAATTTTCACCTGCCCGGATCTACCTTAATCCTGTTGGTCGCGTCTTTTATTGGTGAAAGCTGGAGAAATGTCTATGAATATGCTTTAGAACACCAGTTTCGCTTTTTAAGTTACGGTGATAGTTCTTTGTTGATGCGTTAGTAATTACTGGTTTAGATCCACCAACTTAATTTCCACTCTCCTACTTTCCTGTGCAGATGACTTTTCATCTTTTGTTTCACCATAGCCTCTGGCGACTATTCGCCTTCTAACTATCTCACCTTTTTGATTAATATAGTCTAAAACTGAAATAGCACGTTTATTTGAAAGCTCACGGTTTTTATCTTCATCTCCTTCCGCTGAGGCATATCCTGAAATTTGAACGCCTATTTGATCATTAGATTTAAGTTTTTTGATTATCCCATCCAATTCAGCTGAATAGTTCGATTTTAAATCACTTTTCCCCACCTCAAAATACACTTTAACCAGGCCATCCAGTAACCCCGGGTCTACCTTGGGCTTAGAGAATCCGGACTTTTGTCTTTCTGCTTCTTCCGTAACGTACATGGTAGGTAAGGATAATATAGTTTTACCGTCAATTACCTTTTTCTCAAACTTGCTCTCATCACTCTCATCGTAATAATAGACCCGGGTAGCCTGTTCAAGATTCCTTGCCTCCGAGAATGAAACATCATTGATCGAATTCGTCTTCTGAATTAGCTTAGTAAGGTAGTCGATCCCCTTCTGGTCGCCTGCAGCGATCAAATCGTTCATGAGGGCATAGATATCGACGCTATCGTTCTGTACCAACAAAGCCTCATGCATTTCCCTCCTATCCGCCACAGCTTGCTCATTTGTATCGTAAAAGGCATTTTTAACCTCTACAGACTGTCCTACCACCACATCAAACTGCTTGATAGTCTTAAGGTAGATCCGTTGATAAAGCTCATAGAAGTACGTTTGACCAGGCACATTTATATTTACTGTGTAGGGTAAGAACCCCTCAGATTCTATGATCATATCATAGTTCTTAGCGGGGGGCAAAATGATTAAATAATTACCTGTTTTAGGATCAGGTTGATATACAAAGTCAAGTTTTTTACCTGACTCGTTGTCGACCATGTAAATTGTAGTATTTAAGGGTCTATTGGTCTCGCCATCCAATATTTGCCCTTTGACCATAGTCAAAGGAATATTGGATTCTTCCTCCGGCATATCAAGGCTATAGATGTCCTGTCCTCCTTTGCCACCCTTTCTATCGGAAGAAAAGAAGGCCCTACGGCCATCAGCGGTCAGTGTAAAATAATTGTCATTAGCGGTAGTGTTTATAGGATAGCCCATATTCTCAGGCTCAGCCCAATCTTCACTGAACAAGCGGGACACAAACACATCACGACCACCCATAGTGTTATGACCATTTGAAGTGAAAAATAATGTCCGCTGATCAGGATGAATAAATGGGGCATCTTCATCGTACTTTGAATTAACCTTTGAACCCAGATTTACGGCATTACCCCACTCACCGGATTCAAGTTGTTCTACTTTATAAATATCCAGGCCTCCAAAACCTCCAGGGCGGTTACTGGCAAAGTACATTGTTTTTCCATCAGGTGTAATGCTTCCGGTGGTTTCGAGGCTCCTACTATTGATCTTGTTACCCAGCGTAGTGGGTTTTGACCACGTATTTCCTGATTTTACAATGGTAAATAGGTTACCCGTACCCTGTGCCCCTCCAATAAATAATAACATGCGTTGACCATCGGCAGATAACCCTGCCGTACCTACATTGTAATCGGAGCCTATCTCAATCTTCTCAGGTTGGGTCCAGCTTCCTGACGAATTATACGAAATATAGATATCTTCTATAAACTTCTCATTAGACCTGGTTCTGCCTGTGTTGGGCCGCAAGGCGGTGAAGGCCATTACTCCTTCATCAGCGGAAACTACGGGGTTGTATTCGGTATACCCGGTATTAATTAAGGAACCCAAACTAGTGATGTTCACATCTTTCGGACTCCCCATTAATGTCAGCGCATTAGTGACCTCAGCCATTTGTCGGTCTACCAAAGCCAATTCATTTGGATTATTCTTAATACTTCCTTTGTACTTACCAAAAAGTTCTAATGCTTCCTCTAGCTGCTCATTTTTATGATATACGCGCGCCAGGTCACGATAAATACGTGGAGGCAAGTTTCCTAAACCGTTGGAAATAGCTTTTTCAAAATAGGGAATGGATTGGATCTTACTGTTAATTTCGGTCGATTGTTCATAACATACTGCTGTACGGTAATAGAGGAGCTGGTCAGATACACCTGACTCAAGAACCTCTAGATATAACGGTAGTGCAGCTTCGTAATTCCTTATCTTGAAATACTTGTCCGCATTTGAGATCTTTTTATTCACATCTTGACCTAAAACCGACCATGAAATGAATACAAAAGCCACTAAAACAATCCTTCGCATAATTCCTATCTCGTTAAAAAAACTGGGCAAACTTAAAGAATTTAAGAATTCTGATTGACATTTGATTATCTTGTCAAAATAGATATGGAAGGGGCAAAAGATATATTCAATCATATTATTGAATTCTTCAAAGAATTCGGTCATCTATTTACTACCAAACTGTTTACGCTTGGTGGTTCGGAAATATCGCTGTTGACCATTCTATATCTTGTACTGGCAATAGTAGCACTCATTTTCTTCTCTGGTAAATTCAGCAGGCTGTTCGCACGAACCATACTGGCACGGTATAGTAACAACACGGGTACGATACAGAGTATTGCTACAATTACGAGGTACTTAATTCTCACCATTGGATTTCTTGTTATCATTCAGACTGCTGGAATCGATCTAAGTGCCTTGAGTATTTTGGCCGGAGCTTTAGGTGTGGGTATTGGTTTTGGATTGCAGAATATCACAAATAATTTCATTTCAGGGATTATTATTTTATTCGAACAACCCATTAAAGTGGGGGATCGTATTGAAGTAGGCCCAATCAAGGGCGATGTGACCAAAATCTCTGCACGGGCTACCACGGTGCTGACCAATGATAATATTTCATTGATAGTACCCAATTCAGAGTTCATTTCATCAACCGTAATTAATTGGAGCCATAATGATCGGAACGTTAGTTTTCGGTTTCCAGTGGGCGTAAGCTATAAAGAGGACCCAAAAATCATAAAGAAGCTTTTGCTGGAAGTAGCAGAAGAAAACAACGGCGTATTAAAAAAGCCGGCGCCCGATGTACTCTTTGATGAATTTGGTGATAGTTCACTAAATTTTATTCTGAGGGTTTGGACCACAGATTACACCAACAGGCCTAATATTTTAAAAAGTCAATTGTACTACGCCATATTTAAAAAATTTAGAGAGTCAAATATTGAAATTCCTTTTCCTCAAAGGGATTTGCATATTCGCAGCGGCCTGGAATTTTCTGAACATCATAAAGAACCCATTGGAAAATGACCTGATTTTCGACCAATGGTCACTTATTGTTTAAATTTAATATTAACTTGAGCAGTTAATTGTCTATGAGTTTTAAATCAAAGTTATATACCCTACTCGATATCCAGGAAAGCGAAGCAACCAAGGTTTTCCTCTTGTTAGGCATGGGCTTCTTTATGGGTATTTTCCTTGCGACCTTGGACGTAGGGGCTTCTACGCTTTTTTTGAATAATCTCGAGGGTGAACAGCTTGAACAACAATTACCACTGGCCATTCTTACAGCGGGTGTCTTGGGTATCATCTTCACTTTCCTTTATAACGTACTTCAGGGAAGAATAAGGTTTGTTACACTAGCAATCGGTTCCATGGTTATCATAACCGCGGTGCTGGTAGGAATTGAATGGGGGCTTCGAAGCTTTGAAAACTTAGGGCAACTCTATTTCTTCGCCTTTACATTCTTAGTGCCAGCGAATTTTATTGTTTTACTGATTTTCTGGGGGGCCTTTGGTCGTATGTTCAACCTCAGACAATCCAAGCGAATAATTGGCAGCATCGATACGGGACAACTCGTAGCATCAATACTAGCTTTATTCTCCATCCCTGTGGTTTTAAACTATGTTGAAACTTCTGACCTTCTATTCATTAGTCTTCTTAGCATGGGCGGACTATTGGCCACCTTCCTAGTCATTGTGCGGAAAGATCTCTTTGTTCAGGGAATCCAGTCAGGCAGCAGCAGGATTAAATATATTGATATCTTCCGGAACAAATACATTGCGCTCATGGCAATTTTCGTGACGGTTTCCATGATAGCGGTGAACTTCGTGGATTACTCTTTTCTTAACGTAGTCAAGTTGCAGTTTGACGAAAAGAGTCTGCCTAACTTTTTAAGTTTATTCGAAGGTACTGTGGTTATTTTTAGCTTCTTATTCCAAACTTTTGTCACCGACAGAATTATAGCTATCTACGGCCTTAAAGTTTCATTGCTCATTAATCCCATTTTGATTGGTTTTTTTACGGCTTTGGCTATTCCCATTGGATTTGCCTTTGGTTATTCTATCGAAAGCAGTTCGTTGGTTTTCTTTTTCGTTATTATCGCTATGAGTAAGCTTTTTAACGCTTCCTTAAAAGATGCACTTGACGGACCAGCGTTTAAGCTCTACTTTTTACCGGTAGAAAGCCACTTAAAGTTTGACGTCCAAACAAAGATAGAAGGAGTAGTTACTGCATTTGCCGGGCTGATAGCAGGTTCTTTACTTATTCTTATTCAGAATATAGAAGGCCTCAGCTTAATTTACATTTCCATTTTTACCCTACCCTTGTTTTTCTTGTGGTACTACGTTACCACCAGGATGCATAATAACTATCGTCTTACGTTAAAGTCTTCACTGGTAAAAAACAAAGCAAAATTAGAAAGCGATAACAATCGGGAATTAAGTAATGATCGAATTCTTACCAATCAGGTGGAAAGCGACAATGAGGCCAAGGTGATCTACGGACTCAAGATAATGGAGAAACTTGAACCAGGCCTTTTTGAATCTTCAATAAAGGAATTTATGAATAGTGATTCCAAGAAAGTTAGAGAATTTGCGAATCATTGGTCTAACCGACTTGATCTGGAATTTGAACGGACTTCCGAGATCAGCAGACTGGCCAAAGCTGCTGCTGAAGACGCATCAGATAGCGATATAATATCTGTAGATCCGAGACGTTTGGAAAAATTGAGTCAATCCACGGGAAGTGACGATCGAATATTAGCCGCCAAGTTGCTAAGACGCGTTACGGGCGAAAAGAATATTTTCTTGCTCCTTGAATTGTTGAGAGATATCGATCCCAGGGTAAAAAAGGAAGCTATAATTACGGCCAGAAAATTGAAGGTCAAGGAGACCTGGGGAGTGTTAATCGACTTTTTAGCTTCGTCAAACTTCTCTAATGAGGCCGCTGCTGCTTTGATTGAAGCCGGAAAATCGGCACTGTTCACATTGGAAACGGCATTCCATAAATCTGGACAGTCAGATCTGGTAATGCTTAAGATTGTTCAGATCATGGGTAAGATTGGCGGAGATGAAGCTCTTGATTTATTATGGAACAAGATCGAATATCCTGACGGAAGGATTATAAAGCACATACTGCTTTCACTGCGATATTATGACTATCGGGCCGCGGACAAGCGTAAAACAAACATTGTCAATATTCTAGAGAATGAAATCGGTAAGGCCATTTGGAATATGGCGGCTATAGAGGAATTCCCTAACGTAAAACACTTTGTTTATTTAAGAAACGCATTGAAAGATGAAGTCGAGAATAATTTCGACATGATCTACATGTTACTGTCCATCTTATATGACCCACAATCGGTACAGTTGGTAAGGGAGAACGCAGAAAGTGGTACTGCCGATGGCTCGGCTTATGCGATCGAGCTTTTAGACCTTTTTCTCGATCAGGACCTCAAGCCCAAGCTCTTCCCACTGGTCGATGATATCGATGTGGAAGAAAAATTGAGACAACTCCAGATTCACTTCCCGAGAGAAAGCTACACCGAAATACAAGCACTTAATTACATACTTAACCGGAATTACAATCAGGCCAACCGATGGACAAAAGCCTGCGCACTGCATTCCATCGCGTTTATGCCTGACTTTAGAATAAGCCGCGGTCTCGTTGCACAACTTTTTAACCAGGATGAAATGATTCAAGAAGCTGCCGCCTGGGTTGTTTATCACAAAGATTCGGAGGCTTTTAACAGCGTGGCCAGTCGATTGAAACCTGAAAGAAGGAAGGAATTGGAGGCCTCAATTGAAAAAAATTCTTTAGAAGAGGGGCTCAAGGATGGTTTCTATTTGGGTATTGAAATGATCATGTTTATGAAACGCGTTCCTGAGCTACGAAATGTAAAAGGTGCAATGCTTGCAGATATGGTTGACCATATGAAAAATGTAAATCTTTCAAAAGATGAAGGTATATCGCTACCTGCTTCCGAAAGTGAGGAATACCTGATAATTGTAGCTGACGGAAAGGTGCGGTTAACGGACTCACAGAATGGCAGTACAGACCTATTAAAAACAGATGTCTTTGGAAGTATCTTTCAAACCAGTGATATCAAAATTGCGACTAGAATTGATGCTATCTCAGATTGTGTGGTGTTCTTATTGCCCGTGGCCGATTTTTACACCATAATGGCCGATCATCATGAATTGACTCAGCAGTTTGTAAAAAATGTGAGTAAAAAAATTGCAAAAACAATTAATTAACACTACTTCGAAGAATGGCTTATAATATTGATGTACTTGTTTTATTCGCAGACCAAGATAACCATCCCACAGAAACAGAACGTGGCTGGATTGAGGATTTCAAGAAATTTCTGGAGGGCATGCTTAAACAGGTACTGGGTGAGACACCAAATATCCTACTCAAATCGGAGCATGATGCAGTTTCCGGAGCCAACTTAAACGAAGTAGCCGTTTTAGTCCCTGTGTTATCACCCGCTTTTATGGCCTCGGGAGAATGTTTAGACACCCTGGAAGAATTTCTGGTTTCTGAAAAAACAGCTGAGACTCGGGTATTCAAAGTTCTAAAAAGACCTGTGAGCACTCCTGATCAGCCAACCAAATTAAGAGGTTTAATCGGTTACGATTTGTTTAGTCTGAATATCGAAACCGATGAAGTTCAAGATTATACTAATTTTTTTACTTCAGAGGCCGAGCGTGATTTTTGGATGAGATTAGTCGACTTGGCCTATGATATTAATGAACGCTTAATCGAAGTTAAATTCACAGACAAAAGGGGTCATCAGGATGGAAATATTGGAAGAAAGTCAATTTACCTGGCAGAAACAGGACATGACCTAAGTATTCAACGCAATATTATCAAAAGAGAACTGCAGCGCTATGGTTATAAGGTCTTACCTGATCATACATTGCCAGGAGAAGCTCCTAAGCTTCGCGAATATGTTGAAAAGGCAGTTGAAGAGACTAGTTTATCTATACACCTTATTGGTAGCAGTTACGGTGATATACCTGATGGATCGGATAAATCCGTTGTCGACATACAAAATGAAATAGCTGCTGAAAAGAGTTCTCGGATTCAAAATAAATCCGAGTTTTCCAGGTTAGTCTGGATTTCTACGGACCTGGATAATGCCAGTGAAAAGCAACATGCGTTTATAGAAAGTATACAGCGGGACTTGTCCTCCTCGGAGGCCGCCGAAATTCTTCAAACACCACTCGAAGATTTTAAGAACATAATTCGCGAAGAACTGATCGAAGTAAGACTCGACAAGAGACTACTTCATAGTAAGATCTCCGATTCTGACACTCCTCTTGTTTACTTGCTGTACGATCAGGTAGATCAGAAAGAAGCAGGTCAAGTGAAAAAATCCTTGGAAAAGGGAGGCCTAAAGGTATTGATCCCTTCCTTTGAAGGTGAGTTACTTACGCTTAGACAGTACCATATCGAAAATCTCAGGCAACTTGATGCAGCAGTGATCATACAGAAAAATGTTAATGATCAATGGGTTAATATGAAAGCCCTTGATCTATTAAAGGCTCCTGGCTTTGGACGTACAAAACCAATTCGTAAGAAAATAATTATCAGCTTCCAGGAAGATACTTCCACTTTAGCAAAGTATAAGGATCAGGAGTTTTCCGTGGTGCATGGAAGTACAAAATCAAACCTTGAGAGCGAAATAAACGCACTCGTTGAAGATATGAAAGAAGTAACGCTGTGAGTACCGTAACACACGATATTGAAACCGTTGAAAACCCATTCCCCGGTTTAAGGCCATTCAAAATTGAGGAAAGCCATTTGTTTTTTGGCCGGGAAGGTCAAAGCGATGAGGTCTTACTCAAACTATCCAAAAACCGTTTTGTTGGTGTCATTGGTCCTTCCGGAAGTGGTAAATCTTCCTTTGTTTACTGTGGGGTATTACCGATTCTTTACGGTGGGTTTTTAACAGACACCAGCCCGGATTGGGATGTTATCGTAACACGACCCGGTGCGGGTCCTATTGACAACCTTGCTGAAGCCATACTGCAAAAGGACTCTGATTACATGGTCAGTGATCCTGAAGAACAGCAGATCAAAAAGACGATCATTACCACACTTCTCCGAAGTAGTTCTCTGGGTCTTGTAGAAGCGCTTATGCAGTCCAGGCGCAGCAAATCCAAAAACTATTTAGTTCTTGTCGATCAATTTGAGGAATTATTTCGCTTTAAGGATAGTACGGATTCCGGAACAGTAAATGAAACACTGGCCTTTGTTAATTTGCTTATGGAGGCCATCAATTATTTGGACGTACCTATATACGTAGGTATCACCATGCGGTCCGATTTTATCGGCGATTGCGCTCAATTTCCGGATCTTACCAAAAAGCTAAACGACAGTCATTATCTCATCCCTCAGATGACACGCGAGCAAAAGAGACGTGCCATAGAAGGGCCGGTTGCAGTGGGCGGTGCAAACATCACTTCCCGACTTACGCAACAACTATTGAATGACCTGGGTGATAATCCGGATCAACTTCCTATTCTCCAGCATTCTCTAATGCGAACCTGGAGTTATTGGCAGCGTAACATTGACCTCGAGGGTGAGGAATTAGACCTGAAACACTATGAGGCCATTGGCACCATGTCCGAGGCTTTGTCGCTTCATGCTAATGAGGCCTACGATGAGCTGAGTGATTCTGAGAAGGATGTTTGTGAGTCTTTGTTTAAGGCGATCACTGAAAAACGAGGCGAAAACTTCGGGATAAGACGCCCCACCCGTTTGGGCGATATAGCTGCCATTGCCGATGTCAGTGAAGAGGATCTGGTGAAAGTTATAGATAAATTTCGTGATCCTGGCCGATCCCTACTCACGCCGCCTATGTCGATAAGGTTAGATTCCAACTCTATTATTGATATCTCGCACGAGAGTTTGATGCGGATATGGGTAAGATTGAAGAATTGGGTGGATGATGAAGCTGAAGCGGTTCAAATGTATATGCGTCTATCCGAAGCAGCAGCGATGTATCAGGTAGGTAAAGCAGGTTTATGGCGCCCACCGGATCTTCAACTCGCACTTAACTGGAAAGCCAAGCACAACCCTACCCTGGTATGGGGTCAACGGTATCATCCTGCTTATGAGCGAACGATGATCTTTCTGGAGTACTCCAGGAAAGAATTCGAAACGGAGCAGCGAATCAAGGAATTACAGGCCAAGCGAAGGCTTCGTATCGCACGGATCACCGCTTTGGTGATGGGTGGGCTTTGTATCGTTGCACTCGGTTTTTTGGTATTTGCTTTTATCCAAAGAGCTGAGGCAATAAGAAATTTTGATGATGCCCAAAAAGCTAAAACGCAAGCGGAAAAAAATCTTGAAATCGCGGAGGAACAAAGAAAAAGAGCTGACGAAAATGCAGATCGTGCCGAAAGGGAAAAAGCGGCAGCCATAGATGCAAAGATTGAAGCAGATACTGCTAAAATCAGAGCTGAGCGGGCGCAAGCATTTGCCGAATCACAAAAATTACTTGCCGATCAAAATGCCGAAAGAGCTCGACAACAGAGGGCTATTGCGCTCATAGAAAAAAATAGAGCAGACTCTAGTGCTGGAGTAGCACGTAGAAATGAAGCTATAGCAAAGGCAGAAAAAGAACGAGCGGATGAACTCCGTTTTCAAGCTATTGCCAAAGCGATGGCGGTAAAATCTACTCAATTCCGTAAAGCACAAGGTGAAGAGCAAGTAGTACTAAAATCACTACTCGCACAACAAGCTTATAATTACAACACGCAATACAGAGGAAATAGGTACGATAATGATGTCTATTACGGTCTTTACGAGGCCCTTCGTGATCTGGATGACCCGATGGCCAAAAGCCTTGGGGGTCATACCAAATCCATAAGAGCGTTAACATCCAGCCCTACTGGTAACCATGTATATTCCGCCGGTACTTTGGGTAAAGTCCTACGCTGGTCTGTCAAAGGATCTGAACGGGTTGCAGATACCTTAGCTTTAGCACGTGGAGAATCACACCTATTTCGCACTTTAGCCGTCAATGGTGCTGATGAAATTTTAATTGGAGGTGGCAATCTTCCCGAAAGCAACGATGGTTCAAGTTTCATTGAAATTTACGATCTAAAAGCAGCAACTCGACGTGAACTTAGCGGCTTTGATGGTTCCGTTTGGAAACTGTTGTTTCAGTCCAAGTCAAACGTATTTTATGCATTGGATAAAAACGGCACGAGCATTAAAAGATCGGATTTAAATAGTGTATCGGAAATTATCTCCAGCACCAACCGCATCAACGATTTTAGCATTAGTGAAGATGGCAAATGGCTGGTGGCGGCCACCCAAGTGGGCTCGGGACCTGCTGCTACGGGTGAGGTGGTGCTTTATGATTTAGAAAACGGATATTCCTCGTCCATAATTCACAAACATCGAAAAGGTCTTTTGGCAGTCGGCGTAAGTAATGACAATTTTGTTGCCATCGGAGATGTTGATGGACTGGTTAAAGTCTTTGAACTCTTTGGGAACGGTACTACTACAGAACTAATTGGTCACACTTCCGAAATTGATCAAATCGAATTCAGTACAGATGGTAGATTCATTGCTACAGCCTCCAAAGATAAAACAGTCAAGCTTTGGAACAGACAAGAACCTAATACTCAACCTATTAACCTAAAAGATCACCCTACCTGGGTATGGACCATTGCTTTTAGTCCGGATAATAACCAGATTCTTGCCGGAACTCAAGAATCGGTTGTTCGTTCTTGGCCTACCACAATCGAGGCGATGTCAGACAAGATCTGTGGTGAAATCGATCGCAATTTATCTCAAGACGAATGGACACTATTTGTGAGTGATGACATTGAATATGAAAAAACCTGCGAAAATATTCCAAATGGTGAATAGATGGTTATTATGCACCCTCATTCTGGTCATAGGTCTTCAGCAGCTTAGCTTTGGACAATGTGCGCAACAGCTACGTACCGCCAGAACAGCTTACGATGAGGGTCAATTACAGCGTATACCGGCTTTATTGGAAAGCTGCCTTGAACTAAAAGATGGTTTCACAGACGAAGAAAAAACAGAAGCATATCGCCTGCTTATACTATCTCACATCTTCACTGATGACCCCATTAAAGCAGACGAGGCGATGTTGGCACTTTTGCGTTTTAATCCTCAGTTTAGGATTAATGAGGTATCTGATCCGGCTGAATTGATCAATCTTTATGGTACCTTCAGGACCGATCCAATTTTTCTTTACGGCGCCAAACTTGAAGTGAACTATTCACTTATCGACGTGCTTGATTTTTACGGATTACACAGTATAACGACCACCAATGCCAGCTATGAAGCCGATGTCAGTATTGGTGGTTCGCTGGTGCTGGAAAAACCATTAATTGGTAAATTTTCGGGTCGTTCAGAACTAGCATTTGCCACCAACCGGTTTACTTATAACAATACCTTCCTCAGGGATGTCGATGATCAGGACATTACTTCGCTGGAAGCAGTTGAAACCCAGAATTGGATAGCGCTCAGGGTTTTGGGGGAATATGAGTTCTATCAAACCAAAAATGAAAATTTGAGACTTTCAGTAGCCCTGGGGCCTTCTATTCAATACTTGTTGCTTTCAGATCTCGCCGCTGAAGCCCTGATCACCGGAGGGGAACCTGGTCAGGGCCCGGATCTGGACTTGACCTCGGGTGACAAAGATATGAGAGAATCCCTCCTCTTAGGTGTCAATGTAGGCATAGGGCTTAAAAGAAAGTTAGGTAAAAACTTTCTGATTGCAGATCTCAGATATACTTATGGCCTTGGAAATATTACCAAGAAAAATTACGATAACGAGCTGGCCTGGCGATATGGAATGGCTCTCAATGACGTACGCTTAAATACGCTCACGGCATCCGTCGGTTTGATATTTCCTAAATACAGTCCAAAAAAGTTGACTAAATGATGCAACGACTTATTCCGTTTTTCTTGAGTATTGTTTTATTGAGCTGCAATAGCGAGCAAGATGTCGAGCCCGGGTCGGATGCCATGTTTATAAAAATATTTGGTGGCGGTAATCTGGACGACCCACAGAAGATGCTACTTACCGCAGACGGAGGGTATCTCATACTTTCCACCACCGAATTTATCACCGCTGACGGCAACTTTTTTAAAGTTAAGCTCATTCAAACGGATCGCTTTGGAGACCAGGTATGGCAACGAGTTTACCCTGAAGATAATGCACTTCAATACAAGGGGCGCTCATTAATTCAGCTTGAGAATGGTTACATGGTCGTGGGAGATCGTATTCAAACGCAAGGCGATGATGACGATGTAGTTCAAGTGAGTAGTTCATTGCTCTTATTAGAAGTTGATCTTATGGGAAATGAAGTATCCAATTCAAATGTCGTCCTTTCCGTAGGTGATTTGACGGGACAAGAATTACTCCTAACCAGTACAAATGAAATTGCCGTTTTGGCCAATATGAACAGCGATACCACTGATAATAATATTTATGTGTCTCGTTTCGATCGTACCTCAGGCACTTTTCTCGAAGATTGTACAGCCCAGTATGAGGCTAACGATGTTAACCTGGTAAAATCCCTCTTTGAAATGGGAGATGGAAGTCTCGCCTTCAGCGGTAACATCGCAAATGAAACCAATGGCCAAATCTTTGTTTTACCTGATTGTCAGGCTTCCGCGCTTTCCGGGCCAAATCTAGTTTCAGGCACAACCGCCAGTTTCGCGTTAAATCAAATGACAGAAACTTTTAACGGATTTGGAATTGTAGGTACTACCAATCAAAACGGTAACCCTGATATTTTTATTGCTACTCTTACTAGCCAGGGTGAAGTAAACACGTTGAGTGTATTGGAAAGAGCTACTGAGCAGCAAGGACTAACTATATCTTCTTCGAATGACGGCGGTGGTTTCATTGTAGGCGGCTTAACACTTGAAAATACCGGTAACGAAGCTGACCTGTTTTTACAAAAGGTAAGCGTCAATGGAACTGTAGAATGGACTCAGATCTACGGAGATCTTATCGAAGAAGAGGCCAGGTTCATCCTCCCTACCCCGGATGGTGGTTATGCTATATTGGGATGTATTGAATTTGGCGGAATTGAAAACATTGTTTTGCTTAAAACCGATTCTGAGGGTAACATCAATTAGAACCTGAATGGATGAGTAATTGATTCTATGTGGAAAAATAAGTTGGCAGCATTAAGAAGACCTTTACAGTATTCAATACTTGTAGCACTACTATTCACTTTTTTAGCGTTGAATGTCAGTGCACATGTGGATATAGAAACCATTGAATTTGAAGATGGTATTGAGGTAAATTATACCGTAACCTCCCCCCCTGAAGGCAATAGGCTAAACTCTTTTTGGGGGATATTTACAGCCACTGATCAGGGTACCATGCGCAACTTGGATGATGGCATCGTAAATAATCTACCCCAGGTTGGTACTATTTTAGGCACGACATTTAATACGTTCACTCGATCCATTCCAAAAAATGGTGCCCTATTGGATATACGTTTCAGTTTCATCAGTTCTGTTGAAGATATGATCGTGGATAACGTCATCGTCCAAGGCACATTGGATACGACACCACCCGTCGTTTCCGCACCTATGAATGCAGCTCAAACTTTAAGAGGTGGAATCACTTCGACCTCAACGGTCCAATCCAATGAGGCTAGCGACATTTATTTAGTACGTAATGGTGTAGCTGCTACCTCGCTTAGTGAATTGACCTCTGCGGTTGGAGCAAACGACGCATTTATTGGCCGGATGTCTGCCGTAGCAAACACACCTTATACTGTAACGCCACTAACCACGTTGAACGATGGGGTTTATGATATCGTTGCAATTGACCCAGCTGGCAACGTTTCGAACATATTAGCCGGGTGGCTTACCGTTGACAATACTGACCCGGCAACTCCGGCAGGTCTCAACCTTGACCCCACCGATGATACCGGAAGCTCCAATATGGATAATATTACACGCACCACTACTGGACTTACCATTAATGGTACCGGGGAAAATGGATCGACAATCGAGCTTACCAGCAGCGTGGATGGCGGACTTGCCGGATCTGTGGTCGTTTCGGGGGGAACCTGGTCATTGGATGTCGATTTGTCTGACAACGCTTCGCATAGCATTACTGCCGAAGCTACGGATGAAGCCGGAAATACCAGCACCGCTTCTACCCCATTGGTCATCGTGACTGATAATATAGCAGCACCTCCTGCTGCTCTTGACCTTGACCCCAGCGATGATACCGGAAACTTGGACACAGATAATATTACTCAAAATACAATGGGGCTCACTATTAGTGGATCCGGGGAAAATGGGGCTACCATTACGCTTAACAGTAACGTGGATGGTGGACTTACCGGTTCTACCGTAGTAGCAACAGGGTCATGGTCATTAGACGTAGACCTAAGTGACGATGCCGTGCATAATGTGACTGCGATCCAGGTAGATCTCGCTGGAAATACGAGTATGCCCTCATCAGCCATTGTTATCACTACGGATAATACGAACCCTACCATACCTGCAGCACTCGACCTTGCCGAAGGTGATGACACTGGTAATTCCAATATGGATAATATTACGCGCACCACTACCGGACTTACTATTGATGGTACCGGAGAAAATGGATCCACTGTAACGCTTAGTAGTAGTGTAGACGGCACACTAACCGGTTCCGATGTCGTAGCAGGCGGGGTATGGTCTTTTGATGTCGATTTATCTGACAATGCTTCACATAACATTACAGCTTTTGCCACCGACGCCGCAGGTAACATGAGTACTGCTTCTACTATTCTTAACATTGTTACGGACAATACTGACCCGGCAACTCCGGCAGGTCTCAACCTTGACCCCACCGATGATACCGGAAGCTCCAATATGGATAATATTACACGCACCACTACTGGACTTACCATTAATGGTACCGGAGAAAATGGATCTACGATCGAGCTTACCAGCAGCGTGGATGGCGGACTTGCCGGATCTGTGGTCGTTTCGGGGGGAGCCTGGTCATTGGATGTCGATTTGTCTGACAACGCTTCGCATAGCATTACAGCCGAAGCTACGGATGAAGCCGGAAATACCAGCACCGCTTCTACCCCATTGGTCATCGTGACTGATAATATGGCACCTTTCTTATCTCCAAATGAAATTGCTTTGGTGTTAAATGATGGTAGCCCAGAAACCATCACTTTTAGAATGAATGAAGAATTAGGCCTGGCCGAAGGCGCAGCTGTATCCGGTTTTAGCGTGAGTACAGGAGCTATTGCCACCGCGATATATTCAGGTAAAGGTGTAACGAACCTCATTACTTTGACAAGTGTTGCCGATAATGATTGGACAGCCTCTACTACGGTAAGTTATACTATTTCCAATAACGTAGAAGACTTAGCAGGTAATGAACTATCAGCTATAGCTAACCAGAATGTTGAAGTGTCGTTGGTTACCCTTTCTGCAGGTGACATAGCTTTTACCGGATATAATTCAGACGGATCGGATAATTTTTCATTTGTCCTTCTCAAGGATGTTGAATCAGGCACTCAAATAAGGTTCACAGATTACGGTTGGGATGGAGATGAAAACCAACTGCAGAACTTTACAAGTATTAGCGAGTCGACGGTAATCTGGGAATCTACGGCCAGGATATTTGCGGGTACAGAAATTATAGTAGATAACACAGGATCTTTTACGAACTACACGGTATCAGGGGATGATCTTAACCTCAGCACTAATGGTGACCAAGTACTTGCTTACCAGGGCCCAAGCTCTGACCCCACGTTCATCGCTGCACTTCACAATGACAGTGGAGATATCGACGGCACCACGCGATGGACAGAGGATGATGAAGTAGGCAATAATGCCAGTAGGTCATCATTGCCTGCAGGTCTAACCAATGGAGTAAACGCCATATCATTTTCTGATGATGAAGAAGATAACGTTGAATACCGAGGAACGACCACAGGGACGGTATCTTCATTACGGAGCACATTAGTTAATAACAACGGTACCAACTGGAATAGAAGGGATAGCGCTCCATATACCTTAAGCTCCGGCAACAATTTTACCATCCCTCCTGACTTGGTGTCAGTATCACCTTCCAACGGGTCCACCACCCTTGGTTCCCTATCACAGTTATCCATTACTTTTGATGATAACGTCATTCAAGGCACCAGTACCAATGCTGGCGATATTCAACTTATTAATGTGACTGACGGAAATACGTTGACGGGCTCCTTTAATATTGGAGATTCGGAAGTTACTTTTGACGGATCAGCTACCGTAACTGTTGATATTAGTGCTTTGGTCTTAGAGGATGGTAAAACCTATAAAGTGGATGTCGCAGAATGGATTTTTATTAATGCGGACGGCAACCACAATGTAGCCATTGATGGCACAACACAATGGTCATTTAACGTAGATGCAGTGGCGCCTACGGTGCTCTCGATTAACAGAGATCCCTTGGTGAGTGCTAATGCTAATTTTGGTACGAGTCAGTCTTCGGTATCTTTTATAGTAACCTTTAGCGAAGACATTGTTCCGGGATCCCTTACTACTGTCGCGGATTTTGCATTAGACGGATCAGCATCAGGCGGTACGGCTAATATTAACAGCTCCATTACGGGAAGTGGCGACACATATACCATCACGGTAGATAACATTAACCAATTAGGAACGCTCACCATTAATTTTACCGGAAGTGTAAACGACCTGGTGGGAAATGTAGGCAGTACTGGCAGAAATGGTGATCAGTCTTTCATCATTATAAATCCCGAACCCAATCAACAACCTACGGCGCTTAACATAGTTCAAGGAGCTGATAATTTCACGCTCAATGCCTCCTGGACCCCCAGTACCGTAGCTCAGTTGGCGCAGGGGTATTTGATTTTTGTTGTAGGCCCCACAGCTTCCTTCCCTGCTAACCCCACCGATTTAATTACCCAATCCAATGACCTCGATTTCAGCGACGATCTGGGTATTATCAATTCGCCAACCCCATCGATTGTAGTTACAGGACTTAACTCCGGAACAGAGTATGACTTCCGAATATTCCCTTACACTAACAGCGGGAACCAAATTGATTATAAAACTAACGCCACCATCCTGAACGGTAGCGGAACCACCAGTTTCGGACAAACGTCAACTTTAGCTTTTAGCAGTGCTTCCCCCACCATTTCATCATTGGTGAATTCACTGGGAGCGAGCTCCACAAATTTTGCCTTTACTATAACGGAGGACGGAGCAAGTCCCGCTATTGACAACTCAAACACGCGGATAGATCAAGTGGTGATTGATGTAAGTACCGGTAATGATATCGATTGGACGGATGCCATCGCGGGCGTCCAGCTGAGTGACGGCACCAATGTATTTAATACCGATGTGAACGGTGGTAACATTACGGTGACAGATACCCAGATTACCTTCTCGAACTTACCCAATGGTTCAGGTCAAATCGGTGAAATTTTAGATAACAGTGCAAAAACGTATTCGCTGAACATTTGGTTGAGAGACCCTATTTCCAACGCGACTTTACGCAATACCATAGATGGGTTAAATTTCTCTTTCCAGGTGAGTACCAGTGGGATAAGTTACGAAGCAAATAGCAGTCAGCTGGCTGCAGCGCAGACTGCAAGTTCGGGATCTACCAATAATGCGGTGGAGGTTTTGGCTACTACACTTAATTGGGAGGTTCAACCACCGGCTACAGCTGGAGTTTTGGCCCAATTTACCTCCGCTCCGGTGGTGGAAGCAGTGGACGCCAACGGAAACCGGGACCTGAATTATACAGGCAACGTTACCATTTTGGCCAACACTGACGTTTTAGCGACGAACAACAACCCAGCAGCGCTGGCAAGCCCTTTTACTACAGGAATATATACCTTTGACACCAGCCCCTCCGGGTTCAATTACAGCGAACCCGGCAATGGTACGCTTACCATGACGGCCAGCGGTTTAAGCGCCTCTCCTGCATCCAACACCGTGACTGTCAGCTATTCTGATAATACCACCATTGCCGCAGCGGCAGGGGTTGAACCCACTACTATTTCTTCATTGAGTACATCCACACCGATCCAGGTTTTTGACTTTACCATTAATGATGACGATACTGGGGTAACTGTCGATGATCGTGCGCCTACCCGGATTTTGGAGATTGTGGTAACAGCTGGTACCGGTAATGACGTTACGGATTGGTCACAGGTCATTACTACAGCACGGCTTGGCTCCGCAACCAGTACCCAAGAGGTTGACGCCACCATTGGAACCAATACCTTAACTTTTTCAGGGATACAGGCCGCCGGTGCCACTGATCTGGGCTTTATTTCGGATAACGGTTTTAAAGTTTTTGAGCTAAGCATTCAGCTTTCTACTTCAATACCTAACGCATTGGCCAACGTAATAGACAACCAAAATTTTGTCTTCGCGATTACGGATGGTAATATTACTACTGCAGGAAACGGGAGTGTGCTCAACTCACCAGAAAGTGAAAATTCCGGAAGTGGTAATATAGCTATTGACGTAATTGCCCAACAGATTGACTTTGTGGTACAGCCTAGCACAACTTTTATTAATGAGATAATGGCTCCGGCGGTTCGCATAGAAGCAAGCGACATCAATGGCGTGAGGGATCGTGATTATTCCGGAAACGCGTCAATAAGTTCTACCGGCAGTGAAACCGCACCCATAACCGCTACCCTTTCCAATGGACTCGGTATAGCTAGCAATGTTATTCACAACGCTACGGGGACAGGATTAACCTTGACGGCTACAGATGACCTGTCGATACTGACAGGCGATGTAAGTACTATGTTTGATATTATACCTGGAAATAGCGAGTCAGATGTTGTTGTAACCGGCTTTACTTATTTAACAAATATTGAATATGCCAGTTCTCAGTCTATAACCACATCGACGATGAACCCTGTAGTATTCGAATTCGAAATACGTGATGGTACCAGTGGTGGTACAGGCACAGATACGGATGCCCTTCCCACCAACGTTACTTCAATAAGTTTTGACATAGCTAATTCTACGCTGCTCAGAACCATTGGCTTATATGACAATGGGGACAATTTGATTGCAGAAGTTCCTGCAGCTACGTTAATTACGTTTAATTTGGCTTCAACGCCGCTAGTAATCCCGGATGATGGTAGTGCTACCTATCGCTTAAGAACCACTTTCTCTAATGTAGTTACCGATAACGAACAATTCGCTTTTACCGTGAATACGGTTACGGCTAACGATCAAGGATCCAACTTCGAATCTACCAATGGCGCCCCTACGGCAGGTGCCGCAGCTACAAGTTCCGTGGCTGGAAACGACAATAGAATTGAAGTTATAGCCACAGAACTTATTTTTGACAACATAGGTAACGCCGGCCTTAATACCGCATTTTCGCCAGTTATCAGAGCATTCGACATCAATGATAATCTAGATTTAGACTTTGCAGAGCTTATAACTGACTACAGCAATAATAGTACAAATGGCAATTTGACTACATTGAATAATCCTTCGGGAGCATTTGTTGCAGGTGTATTTACTTTCGATGCTAACTTCCAGTTTGTGCAAGCAGGTGAAGATGTAACTATTACGATAGAGACTATGACTTTTGAAGGAACCATTCCATTTGCCGCTGCTGTGTCGAATGAGTTTGACATCGAATCATCGATGAATTCAAACATAACTCTAAGCTCCTCACCGAACCCAACTTTTGAATATATCAATTTTACTGCGGCAAACATTACCGGAGCTGGCAATGCCTTCGAATTAGCAAGATTTAGCATTAATGATGGTGGAAATAGCTTTCCCGATCCAGATGGTGCCGGTACGAATTTGAATGCCGTCACCTTCGATATTAGTAACGCCGACAACATCCGAAGTATTGCTTTATACAACGGAGGTGTTGAGGTTGCTGAATTACCTGGTGGAACGAGTCCAATCGCATTTTCGGGTTTAAGTGGTGGTTTTACTACAGCAGATGACGGGTCTACAGAAATTACCGTTTATGTAACATTCGATCCTGGTATGGTGACAGATGGCGAACTACAACAGATTAAGATTACGCAAGCCACTGTGGACGGAGGATCCCTATTTGAATTTGTCGAAGCCGGCATTATAGTTAATGAAGGCGCAGAAACACCAGATCTGAGGAATATTCTCAATGTCACGGCGACAGAATATATCTTCACACAGCAGCCTGGTCCTATCGAAGGTATTAACACTCCATTTGGTGCAGTACCTGCATTGGAAGCTAGAGATGCTTTAAGCAATTTAGATACCGACTACAATCAAGACTATAATATCTCAACCCCGGAAGCCAACCTCAATAGTGGGGAAGGATCCTTTTCCGCCGGTATTCTAGATTTGACGGCTTTACAGTATATCTCAACAGGAGATGGACAACTTACCGTTAGTGATCCTTCTAGTGCGATACCGGACGTTACGAGTAATGCCGTAGACGTTATTAACACCGCACCTGTTTTGTTAACCACGGCCAATGGTGTTCGGGATGTTGACCCAGACCTCAATGCAGGATCTGTTAATATTCCTATTTTTGGTTTTAGTCTGGCCTCTGCTCAAAATACAGTAAATGAACCCCAACTGACAGAGGCAACCATTAGATTTAATAATCCATTACCCTCGGTGGACATTCGCGACGTTTTCACCAACTTCAGATTATTTTCGTCTTTAGACGGCAATCTTGACGTGGGATTTAATAATACCACGGAACTACAAATCGCTACCGCAGGAGACGACTTTGTTACTTTTACGGGTTTGACAGAAATATTAGATGAAGATTTAGCCAATCAGTACTACTATTTAGTAGTTGACATACAGCCAGGTGCAAATAATAATCTTCCCAGTATTCGACCTTCTCTGCTATTCTCAGATGTAGTCGTATCCTCTGGAAGCGTTTCTATCCAAGGAAATCCAACTGCTGCTGATCTACAAGGTTTTGATTATACATTCATTGATGCCAGGGCACCTGCGATATTAAATCTAACTCCTACCGATGATAATATCACAGTCAATGTAAATACGGATATAATAATTGAATTTGATGAAGCGGTTAGTACGCTTGATAGCCTTATCGTACTAAGACAGCAGGATGATCCTGCCTTTATGCAAATACTTAGTCCACCAGCGATATCTGCCGATCGCAGGACATTTACATTTACGGTACCTCCAATGACCTTACAGCCTGAGGAAAATTACTACGTAAATATTGCTCCCGGTGACGATGATGCCAATACAGGTTTTATTGATGATTCTGAAAATACTTTTCCGGGTATTACTAATACTACTACCTGGAACTTCAGGACGGCTGATGTGACTCCGCCGGTAATGTCAGCCATAACGCTTAGCGATATTCACGACGTAGGTTTTAACTTTTCTTTAAGCCTGGACGAACCGGGCACAGTGTATTACGTTGTTGTCGATTTCTCTGATCCAGGATTTGTTGCCGGCGATTTCGATACCTTCGCTGAAATTGTAGGTGGCTCCGGACTAGCCCAAGGTTCCTTTAGCGTTTTATTTCCGAATCAACAACAAACGATCCAGGTATCTGGGTTAAGTTCTAACCAGGACTTTAGGGTTTATGCTATTGCCGAAGATGCCGGAATGGTACAAATGGTTTCACCGGTGCAGTCGAGTGATGCTCAAACCGACGGTTCCTCTACCAACGGCGTAGTGGTAACCGGCCCAACCGTAGATGTTTGTGTGGGTGTAGCGCAGCCTTTGACAGAAGCCATTTTCATTCGGGAAGGAAACAACAATGACTTTCAAACCATAAATGGCCCTACCGTTACTTACACGATAGGTACAAATTCAAGTGACTTCGTCTTTGATACGAATGCTTCGTTAACTATTACTACACCAAGTTCTTCAGATATCAGCAACCTGACTCACGAATTCATTAGCTCAAGCGCGTTAAGAATAACCTACGACATCAATGGGACTTCTCAACGAGATTTTATCCGAATCGATGGTTTGCAAATTCTGGTGACCGCCCCTAGCGGTACAGGTACCATTGAACGCATCGGGGGTACCGCTGTGCACGACGGGAACTCGGAAACCGACGCACTCGTACATGCTCAAATCAATACCATTAGCTCATCCGTCATCCCTACGTTTACTTTCGAACCGGATGCAATTACATTCAATAATCAAGATCCGCTTAATTATGAGCTTATTGCTGATCCCTCTCTTATTTTAGGTACGAACGAATTCTCTGGGCCAGGGGTGTTGGGCAATCTTAATGATGGCTACGAATTCGACCCTCAGGGTGCCGGTTTAGGATTTAATGAAATTACTCTCTTACATACAGATCAATTTGGCTGTACGGCCACGGATACACAGACCATTACTGTTTTCGACGGTGACGACCCCATCCCTGATTTAGCTGATACGTATTGTGAGGATTCTGGAGTAGCAGAAATATCAATCACCGCAAGAACAGGATTTACACTGGAAGAATTAGAGGTCGATGTAGACGGATTAATAAACCCGGCATATATAGCTGATCCAAATGTTCTAGTATTAGATGGGATAAATTTCAGGTTTAATGTAGATTTAGCTGATAGTACCTTAAGCAATCCCGGAGACAGCATCGTAGCCGTTCGGTTCAGCGCTAAGTACCGAAGCAATTTCAATGCCCAAGATTCTCTGTTGGTAGAAAAGCTCGTATTTATCGGCGAAACACCAACGGTTAGTCTGACTGTTGATGGAGACAGGGTTGATCCATCGAATCCAGGTCAGGAGTTTGATTTTTGTGAGGACGGTGAAGCGATCCAAGTCAGTGGTAGTCGCTTGATTGATCGTTACCCTAATGGTTTAAGTAGTTTCAGCATTACCGGAGGTAACATTGCCGGATTAACGGATAATGGTGACGGGACGGCAGTCTTAGAGCCTGAAGAAACTGAGGTAGCAGAAGACTTAATCCTAACTTATGAATTTGAAAACGCTACCACAGTCTGTAAAAATACCGAACAAGCAATCATAGACATCAATCCAAAACCGATAGTTTCATTTAACAATCCTTTGGGGTGTGTGGATATACCTTATAGTTTTGAGAGCAGCGATCCCAGAATCGATAACAGCATTGTAACGACGGCGGAGATCGTTGAATACAGTTGGGATTTTGACGACGATTTAAATTCAACGTCGGACTTGGAAGATCCAAGTCATATCTTTGTAACAGCGGGTACCTACAATGTAGAATTCTTTGTAACCTCAAATGATGGCTGTCAATCCGATGTCTCCATTGGAGATGTTAATATAGGGAATAATCCGGTGGTAGATTTTAGCTTTCAGGGCATTGCGTTAACGGAAGCGACCACATTTACTCCAGAGGTAACAAATATTGATTTAGGTATGGAATTAAAAGGGTTAGTCTGGGAGTTTAACAATCTAGCTGAAGATACCGTATTTTTTGCTGGTGCTCTTAATGCTTTCGATTTTACGTTCCCTACCACAGGTAAGCAGTTTGTAACTCTTCAGGGTGTCAGCAATAATAATTGCGTGGGTACGAAGGTGGATAGTTTGTTTATTGTACCTGTAGAACCGGTAAGCATCACGAATACCTATCAGGCGGATTTTGAATCGGGTGAACAGGATTGGGTAAGTTGGGGCACCAATACGTCCTGGATCGTCAATAACTCAGGAGGTACGACTATTACTGAAAGTGCAGACGTTAGCCTAAATGGTAATACAGAATTCTGGGTTACCGGAGCAGGTGAATATAACGCTGCAGAGTTTTCTTTCGTGTACAGCCCAATCTTTGATATTTCAGCCTTAGATAAACCCCTTTTATCTTTGAATACATTCCGTGATATTCTCGGCGAGGATGGGGCAATTATTGAATATTCGCTGGTAGGTTTTGCCTCAGATGGTTCCTCCAACTGGCAGTTATTGGGGGATCTTGATGAATCCAACGGCATAGAGAACTGGTACAATCAACGGGATATCTCTGAGTTATCAGGGGCTAACTTAAACGATAATCCTAGTGATATTGGTTGGACACTTAGTGATTCGTTGTGGCGGGAATCCAGGCAATCTCTGACTGCTATCAAGGCACAAGGTGACCGGTTCCAGCTACGAATAGGTTTCATTTCCAGTGATTTTGGAGCGGCAGATGGTTTTGCTTTCGATAACGTCTTTATAGGAGAGGCTACACGAACGGTGCTTATCGAAAATTTCAGAAATGCATCACAAGCTACGGATACCCGAAACAATGCCAATATTCTATTCAACACGTACATCGACGGAATTGACGAAACCACCGATGCCATCGTGATGAATTATCACACGGATTTCCCCGGACCGGACCCCATTAATGATACGAATCCTATTGACCCTAGTGCACGAGCATTATTTTATGGATTTTCTTCATCCCCTACCCTAACCGTAGACGGGGTTGTTGATCAATCCGGGGCGATAACATCAGACTGGCTGACCGATCAGGTTGGATTCAGGGCATTGGAACTCTCCCCTTTTAATATTGATATAGACCTTGCCACCGACGCTGGAAATTTGGTGATCACACCAAATATCACCCAACTACTTACCAATGTGGGCAATGACTTGTTAATCTACGCTGTGGTACTGGAAAAAGATGTCGCCGTACAAGAGACTGTAGCCAGTCAGGAAACGGAGTTTTACTACGTTGTTCGCAAAATGCTTCCGAATGCAGCCGGGCTTTCCGTAGCTACCACTGATATTGGTAATCCTATTCAGTTTCAATGGAACCCGAATGGCACCATGGATACGGACGATATAGCTGTACTGGTTTTTATCCAGGATGAGCTGACCAAGGAAGTGTATCAGTCTGCCTTGCAGATCAATGTGCCGGTTCCGGACAACATTACCAGCATAGAAGATCAACTCGCTGAAGCCATAGATCTTTATCCTAATCCCGCAAATCAAAAAGTGACCTTGAAGCTTGGAGATGCCCTCCAGTCCGACTTGCCTGTCGTTATCTATGACCAATACGGCAAAACGGTTTGGGAAAGAAATGTAGTCATCGGAATGGATCATGTTGAAATAGATACGAAGGACTTTGTACCTGGCTTGTACCACGTACAGCTACAGCCCACTGACGGTGAGGTGGTTCGAAAGCGGTTGATGATTATGCATTAGTGACTTTCGTAGTCTTGATTTGTAGGGTTTAAGATTTATAAGCAACTGCCCTTACTGACACTTTAATTTTGAGTTGTACTTTTATTTGAAAAAAATATGATTTTCGTCAGCTTTTGACGTTCATCTTCGCATTACTAGCTGATATCTGGTATATTGTTTTTTGACGAATTAAATCAATGAAAATACAATATACTATGATCAATAAACTCATTCTAATTACTTATCTGACCTTGGTGACGATGTCAGGTTTGCTAGCGCAACGACCTTTTATAACCACGTGGGCAACACATGGATCGGGAACTTCAGGAACTGACCAAATTACCATCCCCGCCGGTAATTCCAACAGTTATACCATTTATTGGGAGGAAGTGGGCAACCCGGGGAACAATGGAACGGACTCCGGATCAAGCGGAGATAAAACCATTACATTTCCAAATTCTGGTATCTATACTGTCGAAATTTCAGGTGGATTTAACCAAATCTATTTTAACAATATGGGGGATTTGCAGAAAATAAGATCAATCGAGCAGTGGGGGGATATTGCATGGTCTACGATGAATGCGGCATTCTATGGTTGTAGATTACTGAATATAAATGCCACAGATATACCTGATCTATCCAACGTTGAAGATATGTCAAATATGCTATTTGGCGTCAATAAGTTGCCAAACAACATTGGGCTGTGGGATGTTTCAAATGTGACCAATATGTCAGGTACGTTTTTTTGGACTACCTTCAAATCCAATCACGACATTAGCAATTGGGACATATCGAATGTGACTAACATGTCTAAAATGTTTAAAGGGCTCAGTCAATGGAGTACACCAGAAATAGGAGTAGGATCATGGGATGTATCTAGTGTTACAAATATGGCCGAAATGTTTTATGACGCCCGCACTTTCAATGAAAATATCGGAAGTTGGGATGTTTCAAATGTAACAGATATGTCAGATATGTTTACCCATGCTATTAATTTCAATCAAGATATCGGAGATTGGAATGTAAGTAATGTCAAATACATGTGGCGCATCCTTACATCTGCTACTAGCTTTAATCAAGATTTAAGTGACTGGAACATTTCAAGTGTAGAAGATGGTTTTGGTATGTCAGCGTCAGGTATGTCTACTACGAACTATGATCTTTTGTTAAACTCTTGGGCTCAAAGCGCCAATCCACCTTCTGGGATAAGGCTAGGGGGAACTACCTATTGTAATGCGACCGCAGCGCGCCAGTATTTGATAAATACATTGAATTGGGACATATCAGACGAAAAAGACATTAGTTGTGTTAAACCCTTTATCACAATTTGGAAAACCAATAATCCTGGCCAATCGAGATCGGACGAAGTTAAAATACAAACAGGTTCGACAACCACCTTTTACGACATCTATTGGGAAGAATTGAATAATCCACAAAACAATGGTCAAATTCGCAACGTGTGGCAAGGGCATACCATTGAATTTCCAAGTCGAGGAACTTATGTAGTAGAAATTAAAGGCGATTTCCGAGGATTAGCATCTACCACAAATTATCCCGATCGTGAGAAGTTAATTTCCATTGAGCAATGGGGGGAGGTAGAATGGCGAGAAATGAATAGGGTTTTCTACAACTTTACCAACTTGGAAATCAATGCTACCGATGCACCTATACTTTTTAGAACCTGTGATGATATGACCGAAATGTTCTATGGTGTGAAGGCCTTCAACTCGAGCCTTGCCAATTGGGACGTGAGTATCGTTAATAATATGGCTGGAATGTTCGCAAACAGCGGATTAGATCAAAGTTTAGGTAATTGGGACATTTCCAACGTTACTGATATGACCGATATGTTGGACAATAGCGCATTAAGTGATGAAAATTACGACGCCACCTTAATTGGTTGGTCGAATCGCGCCACAAGGCAAGACAATGTAAATCTTGGTGCAGAAGGTGTATATTATTGTACCAGCGAAGCCGCCAGGAATATGTTAATCAATGATACGGGATGGACCATAACGGATAGTGGTTTCAGCAATAGCTGCTGTTTAGAACCTGATGGATCCGCAACGAACCCGACAGCCTTAAATATAAGCCATGAATCCGCGGAAATAAACTGGACTGCCGGCAACGGCAACGGGAGATTAGCAATTGCCAGAGCAGGTGCCAACGTCAATGTATTGCCCACAGATGACCAAATATATACCGCGAGTTCAAGTTTTGGAAGCGGACACCACTTTGGAAACGGCAATTATGCCGTTTATGTGGGCAATGGAACAGGATTTAGTTTGGATAATTTAAACCCCTCTACTAGCTATTACATCAAGATTTTCGAATACAACGAAGCTACAGGTTGTATAGAATATCTCACTACCACTTTTGCTGATGGCAATTTTACGACCAGCTGTATTGCCCTAGAGCCCACTTCTGCACCCACCTCACTCTCATTCTCCAACGTCGCTGATACTCGTATGACTTTGAGTTGGAATAATGGTAATGGCAACAGACGAATGGTGTTAGCTAGGAAAGGGCAGGCAGTCAATGGTTTACCTCAAGACGGAAATACATATACCGCCAATAGCACATTTGGTTTAGGAAGTAGTGTAGGCATTGGCGGTCCGTCTTCAAATGATAAAAATTACGTGCTTTATAACGGTACAGGAAACAGCTTTACAGCTTATGGACTTGATCCAGAAGCAACCTATTATTTTTCAGTTATAGAGTATAATAGGAGTGTAAATTGTACGCTGGAAACCAATTATCTTACCTCTACTATATTATCAGGTTCAGCGAATACATTATGTAATATGCCTGCTCAACCTACAGTACCTAGTAGCGGGATGCGTGTACCTAGTCATAGAATAACTACCAACAGCGCACTTTTCGGCTGGATAAATGGAAATGGGGCAAAGCGAATAGTGTTGGCGCGTGCAAATTCGCCTGTTTCTACAGTACCAGTTGACGGCGCATCCTACATAGCAAGCTCCAGCCTTTTTGATGCTCCGGATATTGGCGGAGGTAATCGGGTGGTGTACATTAGTTCTTCGAATGGACTTTCTGAATTCACTTTAGAAGGTCTTAACGCCAATACCACTTATTATATCAAGGTATTTGAGTATAATATTGACGCCGCCTGCTACCTTGAAACTAATTACCTGACATCTCCTTCTCTCTCTGGCTCAGTCACTACCAAGTGCGCTAACCCTGAGCCTACTTCTACTTCAGGCCCTATTAGTTTTTCAAACGTTACCTCAAGTTCAATGCGTCTATCATGGTCTAAGGGAAATGGTAATAGGCGCGTCGTGATTGCGCGAAAAGGATCAGCAGTTAACCGGAGCCCTGTTGACGGATCGTCTTATAGTTCTAGCAGTTCATTTGGAAATGGGTCGAATCTTGGTAGTGGTAACTATGTGGTATATAGTGGTACAGGGTCTTCGGTAACAGTTTATGGCCTTTCTTCCTCATCCTCTTATCACTACGCTATTCACGAATACAACTACAACAGTAACTGTGATCCAATAAATAACTATGACGGTAGCAAACGGACAGGTAGCCGCAGTACAACTAGCTCAGGTGGAGGGGGCGGTGTACCTATTTGTCGATTCCCTCCTTGTCCCATAGACGAGGAGTGTGGATCTGACTTTTTCGACCCTTGTTTGTCGAGAATCAGCAGTAGCCAAAATAACATCTTTGTTGATTTTCAATCGGAAAAATCAGCCAGAGGCATTATACAGGTATATGATCTTAATGGAAAGGTGATTAAGAATATTAACAACTCCATATACCCAATCTTACACCATGAAATACCCGTTAACGACGCAAAAGGTCAGATATACATTGTTCGCGTTATTAATAACTTCAAAACGGAGGCAAAAAAAATATTCTTGCAGCAGTAGGATCCGATTAAGGCCAAAGTGGTTTCTTTGGCCTTAATAACTATTTCTTTATAAACTTCTCTCTTCGATTTTGAATTTCAAGGAAGTACTCTCCAGGTTTCAAGTTTAGGAGCAAAATTTCCCTTCCGTTACCCTGTTTAACAAGTTTGCCCTGAAAATCCAAAACTTTATACGTAGTGCTGTCCGATAGATTAATCTGTGAGGTAACTATGGCAGGTCTAAAAGTGATCAGCGTATCCGCCCGTGTGTAATAAAGATCCAGGGAGTAACCCTCATATCCTGTGGATGCCTGGTACCGGATCCGGTATTTATTTACGCCTTTTTCATGATTGGCTGAAAGCGCATAGAGATTATCAGACAAATTCTGCTTCCCAGAGACAGTACCCACTTTAGCCCATTCCAATTTTTTTGTCTCCCGTTCCACGGTAAATGTACCCGGCTGCTTCTCTGCAAAGGTTGTCCAACGAACGCTGTTATTATCCACCTCAGCACTCAAAAATTTGAAATCCGATACTGTTTTTAATACATATTGGTTAATCACTGTAGGCCGACATCCTTCCTTATGCCCTATCCGGATAACCACCAAATCATTGACACTCAAATGGGAAAGGTCAATTTTAAAAGCAGATACTTTTGGATTTTCAAGTACCAGACGGTCATTAACAAAAACCTTTTCCGTACAAAAACTGGAGGAAGACCGATTATACGGGTTCTGCACAAAAACGTCCTTACCTTGATATGCCCCGGAGAGTACCAATTCTCCCGACAAGGCTACCTGGGTATACGCTAGCACCAACAATAAAAGCTTAATACATCTGGGCATCTACCCTGCTAAGAAGAAAAATATTTCGGTTAGTCACAAGTGGTAAAGGAGAACTAAATGAATACCGGAATCAGGGGTTATAATAGGTCACTCAAAGCGAAGTGATTCAATGGGATCAAGTTTAGCCGCCTTATTAGCGGGTAAGAAACCCGAAATTAAGCCTACAAATATACATACCGCCAAGCCTATAAATACCCATACCCAGGGAACCACGAAACCACTTATTTGTAACGCTTTTGCCATTAAATTACCTACTCCAATCCCTAAAATGACACCAGCTATACCCCCCATCATACAAACCACGATAGCTTCAATGATGAACTGCTCCCGGATACGTTTCGGAGTTGCACCCAATGCCTTTCTTACACCTACCTCCCGTGTTCTCTCAGTTACAGACACCATCATAATATTCATCAATGCAATGGAAGCTCCCAACAAGGTGACAAACCCGATGCCAAAAGCCCCGGTCTGCATGTAACCAGTCACCTCTGCCAATTGCTCGGCTAGAGATTCACTTTTTGCAATTTCAAAGGAATTGGGTTCACCCAACGGATCTTGTCTAATTTTTCTCATGAGTCCAGTGGCTTCTCCCATGGCGTAAGCCATATCGTCAATGTTTTTGATCCCCACGGTCATGGTATAGCGTAAAATACGATTAGAAGATAATCTGCTCGCGTTTAGGATCGGAATGATCACCTGATTATCCGGTGAATTACCACCGGCCTCTCCACGTTCCACTAATTGAGCTATAACTTTGTATTTCCCACCAAAAATGGAAATTTCAGTATTTAAGACCTCCTCATTCTTCTCATATAGTATATCTACCACATCTTTACCCAAAATGACCACATTGGATCCATATTGATTTTCAATGGAGCTAAAATTACGACCCTTTTCAATGTCCAGGCCTTCTAATGCCACGTATTGCTCGTTACCACCGATTACTCTTACGTTTGGATTTGTTTTTTCTGATCCTCTTTTGATCTCCGCGAGACCGGTCACGTATGTTGACAGGCCAACCTCGGCAGGATAATTGTAATTATCTATGAAACGAATAGCTTCTTTCAGCTTCAATGGAGGTTGAGATTTTTCAGTTACACCTGCCCTCCTTCCACCTCGAACCCGTTTGGAATAGATATCAAAGGTATTTACTCCTAAATCAGAAAGTGAGTCTGTTACGGAACTTTGAATGCCATCAATAGCCGTGAGAATACCTACCAAAGACGTAATGCCAATGGCAACAATTAGCGCAGTAAGAACTGTTCTGAGCAAGTTCGCATTTATAGACCTCAGCCCTTCTTTTACGTTTTCAACAAGGTTCATAGTTTGGCTACTTTACCGCTGATATAATGTTCGATTTGTTATGAAACTAAAGTAAGCATAAAATCCGTTCAATAAATTGTAAATCGTACGATTAGAGGATAATACGTTTTATCGGTAATTTTAGACTACTGAAAATAAAATATGAGATCAGCACTACTTATTCTTTGCTTTTGGCTAACCGGTTTTTCATCTTTTGCCAGTTACCTGGTGATACCGATGGATGACCGTCAAACAAATCACCTAAAAGCCTATGGTATATCTTATTGGGTACTACAAAATGATATTGAAGTAGATTGGCTTCTTAACTACCGCGGTGGCAGTTTCATGTTTAAGTACTACCAGAAATTCGAAAATGAGCTAATCATAAGAGGAGTGAGTTATGAAGTGATCTCGGATGCTCAATCCAATACTATCTTGGAGGCCATCGCTAGTCCGAACTCCAATTCTGATGTGATGCGTCTCGATAAATATCCCAAAATCGCGGTTTATTCGCCTAAAAGTAAGCTACCCTGGGATGATGCTGTGACGCTTGTACTGACCTATGCGGAAATTCCTTATGAGGTGATTTTTGACGACGAAGTTTTAAACATGAGTTTGCCAAAATACGACTGGCTTCATCTTCACCACGAAGACTTTACGGGCCAATATGGTAAGTTTTACAGGAACTATAAGAATATGCCCTGGTATATCGAACAACAACGGGAATTTGAAGAATCGGCCAGAAAGCATGGCTTTAGTAAGGTATCGCATTTAAAACTGGCTGTAGTCAAAAAAATAAGGGAATACGTTTCCGGAGGTGGCTTTCTATTTGGGATGTGTTCAGCTACCGATACCTATGATATAGCGCTGGCCGGGGAAGGAATTGATATGATTGAGAGGATGTTCGACGGGGACCCTGCAGATCCTCGAGCCCAAGAAAAATTGAAATATGATAATACTTTTGCCTTTGAAAACTTTAAGATCTCGCGAGATCCTTTTGAATACGAATTCTCCAACATAGATAACAAGTATGCTGAACGCGGCTTAAGGGAAGAAAACGATTTTTTCAACCTCTTTGAGTTTTCAGCCAAATGGGATCCCATTCCAACCATGTTAACTCAAAACCACACTCGTGTTATCAAAGGCTTTTACGGACAGACTACAGGATATAAAAAACGACTTATAAAATCTGATGTGGTGATAATGGGTGAGACTAACTCGATTAAAGAGGTAAAGTATTTGCACGGCGTTTATGGAAAAGGTTTTTGGACTTTTTATGGTGGCCATGACCCGGAAGACTATCAGCACCTAGTTAATGAAGAGCCGACGGATCTTAACTTACACCCGAACTCTCCAGGTTATCGATTAATACTGAATAACATTTTATTTCCGGCAGCAAAGAAGAAAAAGCAGAAGACCTAGGAATGAATTTCCTATTGATTACAATTTATGCATTATTACCGATGTCAATAATTTTCCTCTACATGGATCGATCATCAAAGATATTTGGTGATCAGGAATTATACCGAAAACAACGGCACAGACACTTGTTTGCACCGCCTCAAAGGGAGTTGAGATATCAAATACAGACTAACCAAAACTCTGAAATAGTTGAAATTTTACAAAAGTATCTAAGATATCGGCGATTAGGTTATGCAGGGCTGTTGTTACTACTAATAAATGGAATCTTAGCTCAAGGCTAATGCATTCGATCCCCCCTTAATTCCAAAGTTTCTAAAATTTCAGCTTCGCCCTTAAGGATCTCTTTCCACCGCTTCATCACGTAATCTTCAGGCATGTATTCTTTAGCGAGCTGCAAAAAATTCTTATAATGACCGGCTTCAGAAACCATAAGCTCGTAATAAAACTTCCGGAGGCTATCGTCGGCTATATTTTTCCAAAGCAATCGAAAACGTTCACAGCTACGGGCCTCGATCAACGCATTTATCAGTAACTTTTCCACTAATTGCTCATCACGACTGCCACCTTTTTTTTCTAGGGACGAAAGTTTAATAACATACTCATCTTTTCGTTGCTTCCCCAAGCCATGTCCTCTCTTTTTTAGCTCATCGAGTACTCTTTCAAAATGACTCCATTCTTCAGCAACTACCGGAGTAAGCATTTCAACGAGTTCACTCTTTTCGGGAAACTTTACGATCAGAGAAATACAGGAAGTAGCCGCTTTTTGCTCGCAATAGGCATGGTCTACAAGAATATCCTCTATCCTCTTTTCAGCTATATTTACCCATCGAGGGTCAGTAGGTAATTCCAATCCTAGTATATGCTTTTCCATATTAATCATAAAAAGACCAGTCAAACCCAAAATCTAAAATAGGACTCTGACCGGGATACCCAGGCACGTAAAAATAGCCAGTGCCATTAATAAACTCGTATAAGTTATTGAACTTAAAAAAGAACCTACCCCGCTTCATTTGGGCATTAAAAAAAACATCTACTATAGGATACTCCGGCACTTCAAAAACATCCTGAACGTAGAATTGCATGATAGCCGGGTCATAAGCATTAGCAAAATAAGCTGATTTCCAATGAAAGTCGAAGCCAATCTGAACCGGCAGATTACCTTTAAAAATCGCTTTACCGAAGTAAATCTGGGCATTCACAAAAAGATCCGGCACCCTTATGGCGTCGGCCGAACCCCCTGACACATTAGTATAAATGATCTCGGAGTTGAAATTCAGATACTTCATAAAATTAACCGAGAGTTCAACTTCTCCTGTGATCATGCTAATGTCCGAAGAAGCCTGTACAGGTTGCAATGAGCGTGGTTGTGAAGCATCTGTTTCCCTGAAATAGATATAATTCGATAACAGTGTGTAAGAAGCTTTGGGTTTAATATTAAAAATACCTCTATTAAAATTTAAAGCTCCTTTAATACTTGTGGTCAGGGGATCATCAAAGTTATTCACCCAAAGGTCATGACGGCCTAAATACGCCTGCTGAATAAATGTGGGCTGAGATAATGCAGTATATCCTTCTGCTTCAATCCAGTTATTCTTTAGTGAACCTCCAAGTTTGAAGTTTCCATCCAATAGGTACTCGCCATATGCATTAATAAAGCTCACGGAGTCATTTCCAAATCTTAGATTGACACCGACGTAGTTTTCAAACCGGTCCGTATCTACCCCAATGGTATCTCCATCTAAAAACTTATAATCGAAATCTATATCCTTGAGTTTATAGTAGAAATTGTAAAATGATTTTCCCAAATCACCTTTCACTCCAACCTCATTTTGTCTATAAACTATTTTCGATCTGTCTTTTATGTTCAAGGTTTCGGTCAGAGAATCAACGGCAATTACACCATCAAAAAACGCGTCATTACCTCCCACACTTTCAAAGTCATTTTGCAGTTTGAATCGATTGTACTCATGATATACCTGAAAACCTTCTCTGAGTTTATACTGATGGTACAATTGATAGTTAGTACGTAATTCTATGTTTTGAGCATCATTTAATGCCGGTTGCCTGTTGTCATCGAAGTAGGCCTCAATGTCATTTATATCACTAACTTCTACACCGCCTATCTCCTCCACGGAATGACGAGTTCGCGTAAAATTACCATAAGCCTGATAGCGACCGTTTTTTGATCCATAGCTACCTCCGAACATATAGTTAATACCTTGCACATTTCTATCGCCACGACCAGTTCGTCCTATTTGCTTATCGATAAAGAGCCCCCTGTAATCAAAAAAGAAGTTCGAACGTTCATTAATATTTCTAGTGTAAGAAGCTTCAGTACGCGACCTGCCCTCACCACCCCAGATAATCTTAAATCTTGAGTAGGGTGATAGAGTACGGTAGTACTTAATTTCTGATGGATTATAGCTATATGGATCGAATAGAGTAAATCCCGAAGAAGCTCCAATAACATCCGTTTCTAGGGGATAGATTGAGTGCATGGCTGTCCCGATGTTGCCAAGATCAACGTATTTATTTTTATATTTTGATACGTACTGAAATTGTGTTTGATGCCAATCGATAATGGAGGTATCTACAGACCATAGAACTGGAATGTTGTATTTTATATTTTGTAAAAATGTATACTTTGTGGTGCTCGGGCCATAGACTTGCTTAGTTGAGTCGTCAAGAATA
>JBCCOE010000018.1:0-62790 GCA_039025475.1 Bacteroidota bacterium
AGATTTTGAAGTCATCTTTACCACTGCTCATGATCGTTATGCCGTGGAGGCCTTTAAATTTAGTGCCATCGATTATCTGCTTAAACCGGTGGATCCTGAAGAGTTGACAGTGTCAATAAAAAGACTACAGGAGCGCACACAAAGCAAAAACCTCACCGCAAGGGTGGAAACACTTTTTCATAACTTGAGTGAGAAAGAAAATAAAACGATAGCTGTACCCACGCAGGAAGGCCTTGTCTTTTTAAGTGTGAACAAAATCATAAGGTGTCACTCCGACGCGAATTATACCCGGATACACCTCAAGGAAGGCCCTCCATTGGTGGTTGCCAAGACACTAAAGCAATTTGTCAAACTACTGGAAAATCGTGGGTTTTTTCGTGTACATCACTCATCCCTTATCAACTTAAGCCTTATCCGAAAATATCTGAAAGGTAAGGGTGGTGTGGTGGTTATGGCTGATAATTCGGAAATCGAAGTATCAATTAGACGAAAAGAAGCTTTTTTAAAAGAGCTCGCGAAGTCTCAGACCCTACTATAAATTCAGTGCCGGAACTTAGTATTGAGTCGGAAAGACATTATTACTAATACTCTGCTTTAACAAATGCAAAGGAAATACATGCTTCTTCCGCTGCCACAAGTGCCCTGAGGGAATCCCCTTTTGCACTATAAGTGATGCGTTTAGGAAATGTGTTTTCTTCATTCCCACAGGTAAACCCATTGTCTGAAATAGCTGTGACTTCAAAAATCGTGGCCGCAGCCTCTCCCTGACCGGTAACTCTAAATTCCCAACCTTTAGCAGATTTTGCAAATTGCACGGTTTCTTTCCATACCGTATCACTCTGCTCAAGTGTGAAACTGAGCCCGCGATATTCATCGGCGCCGATTTTAACCCAATTTTCGTAGGTTTTCAGATCCTTTTTGTCATTTATACGCTCCCAATTGCCCAATAACCAGTCGAAACCCTCCCCACTTGGTGTTAGTCCTATTACATCTTCGATGAAAGAATAGGTTTCTTTTCTAATACCTTCTAAATCCTTAGACGTAAGGTGGCTGGCAATAACATGATGTTTAGCCTCAGGGAATGCAACTTTCACTTTCTTGTCCTTTGGAGTGCCAAGCTGCTCGTACATTTCTAGCATGGCTGGAACAGAAACCGTGCTATCCATAGCGGCATCACTCTTATAATAATAACCTAAGAAGACAGGTTGTGTAATATTTTGAAATGTTTCCGGCACCATAGTGATATCCACTAAATGTCGCAGTTGTATCAGCACCTCTAGCCGATATTTATTAGTCCAGTAATTGGCTCTTGTACTATCCAGTTCCCAATAATTGTAATTACTCCCAATGACCTGGCGTGCCATTTGTAATCCCCATGGCTTAGTTAGCAGTTTTGAAGCCGGATCAAAAATATCAATGTTGGGCGAATACAAAATAATTCCTGCAATGTCCGGATCGTTTTGGGCCAGGTACAGACCCAATGTTCCACCCGTAGATGTCGTTATCAAAATAACTTTCTCGCCTAGTCGCTTGCCCACCGCAATAGCTTCGTTGGCCGACTGAACCAAGTCCTCTGCTTTTAGGTCCAACATTGCCTCATCCTCAATTAGGCCATGGCCGGCTAAGCGCGGTAAAAACAAATTGCATCCATATCTTTTAGCTAAATCCTCATGTAACGGATCCCCCTCTTCTTGGCTGGCCGAAAAGCCATGAAGATAAACCATAGAATACTCCGTTTTGCTTGGAGCAGGGCTTGCGAATATAATTCGGGATTCATTGTCTCGCTTAAGATTAGGAACATTCGCTTCAGCCTTGGTTATGCTATCTGCAAGAAAAGTGATATTGGAACTAACCGTTGAAGGTTTCGTAGTGAGATCAGGTATGGGGGGCTTTGGCCCCAAAAGAAAAATGATGGCCAGCACAAAAACGAGTGTCAAAAAAATGCCTAAAACCCATTTAAGTATTTTCATTGGAGGTGATTTATGTAGGGGAAATGAAAGTACTGATTGCTGCGCGGACTCGCAAAGGGAACTGTGCTTTTATGTCATGCAAATTATCAATGACAACCTTTTTTAACCTGAACGGAGGTGAGTTGAACCTCAGGTTCAATAATTCCATTCACTACTGCAGGATCGGTTGATATAACCTTTTTGTCAACGGTTCCCATCATTAACAAAAATCCCCCATCATCATTGTCCAGGAATCCTTCCAATAGGATATTCCCGGTTTTATTGATCTTGTTAATATGCTCGTCGTGAAGTCTAAATAATTTAGGTAGGTCTTGAACATTGAATTTAGTAATGTGGGAATTATATTTAACAAACGTGAGCCCCACGTCTTCCCCATACAATTTCAAATCGCAAACACTTCCTTTTCGCTGATTCCAGAATACAACGTCTGTGTCGTATTTCGATTTTAGCCGAGTAACTTTCTCAACGCTTGCGTCCAGCAGGGCCCATGACGAACGATCCGAAAGTCTACCGAAGACTACCGCATCGGTGTCAGCCAAAAAAGTGTTGATTTCAGAGGGCGCCATAGATCCAGGAAAATGCACGAAAGCATACCTCTCTTGACCAAATAATGATGTTGAGATGAGCAAAGCAAAAAAGAAAAGTAATCTCATTTTAGGCTGAGAAGCACATCGGCTAATTTTTGCATATCTTCTAATGTATTGTAAAGATGAGGCGACACTCGCACCGCATCTCCACGAACAGAAACATTAATTCGCTCATTCCCCAGTACTGATTTCAGCTTGGAAACCTCAATGTATTCCGGTAATCGTATACCAAAAAGATGGGATCCTCTATAGTCTGAAGATTCAATGTCAAACCCGTTATCTCCAAGTCTATTGAGTGCATCCTGCGTAATATGTGAGCAATACCTTTGAATCTCAGTTGATGTCCATTTATTAACCTGCTCGATAGCTTTCAGTAACATCGGAAGCAAATTAAAGTTGCTGTGTTCGCCTACTTCATAACGCAGAGCTCCGGGCTGGTATCTATCTTCATAGCTAACCAAACCAGCAAAGTCTTCACTATTTAATCGATTTATCCAATTTTCCTCTATAGGTATCCCCTCATCAAAATAAGGTCCGTAGTAGGCCATACCGATGCTGTAGGGCCCCATTAGCCATTTATAGCCCGCACATATAAGCGCATCCGGCTGCAACTGTTCTACGTCAAAAGGCATAGCCCCTACGGATTGGGTGCCATCAATGATCATCAAAGCACCAACATCATTGGTTCGTTTCCTGATCTGAACTAAATCGAAGAGAGTGCCATCTGCCCAATGCACGTGCCCCAAAGAAACAAGCTTGGTTTTACTATCTATCGCTTCAAGAATCTTTGTATTCCACTTTTCACCGCGACCTATCTTTACTGAGTCTCCAGATACAACTCGTAACTCAGCCTTTTCCTCGGAACAAAGTCGATTCCAAGGATAATAGTTACTAGGAAACTGTTCGCCAATGACAATAATATTATCACCTGCTTCTAAGTGAACGTTGTGCATAACGTTGCCCACGCCGTATGAGACCGATGGGACAATGACCGATCGATTCGTTTCTTTAGCATTAATTAATTCTGAGAATTGGTGCCTTAACTTTTCGGTGTCGGAAAAGAAATCATCCGGACCAATACAAGAAGGGTTACCTTTCTTTTTAAGGGCCTCAATACCAACTGCTTCCACTTGCTTCATAAGTGGTGACATATAAGCACAGTTAAGGTAAATGGTCTCCTTGGGAAGGCTAAATAAGGATCTCTGGTTTGTTAGCATTATTCTCGATCAGTTTTTTAAGGTCATCAAGAGTTTTAGTAAGTTGTTTAGCAAATTTAAATTTTAGTATCGGGCCCATCACCCAGCCCGTGATTGGTTTCGGAAAGAAATGTAATTCTGTACGTAACTCTGTGTATTCACCATCAGGCGAAAGGATGTAGTATATTATAAGCTTTTTAGCAAAGGGAGGGTTTTCCAACTCTTCGCCATAAACGCGACTATTTTCTTCAAAATCACTAACGACGGTGGTAAAGTCAGCCGTACCTACAGGAAATAAACAGGTATGTCTGGTACCTATACGATTCACTCGATTTGGCTCATACTCTAACTTGTCAAGCCCTTCATTCCAGAGCAGGCGGAGATCAAGGTCCATTAGCATTGCATAGACTTCTTCCGGAGGCCGATCAATCTGAACCTGCCTGATTAACGGCTTCTTATTTTTTGGAGGAGGTTTAGGAGGTTCAGGTTGTGAAAGTAAATCCCGATATGGAGTGAGGATAGAATAGGTATAATTTACTACTCCCATGTTAGGGTACTCGTTACTACCAGTGCTAAAGGTTAGCACCTTATCACTGTAACTCTTCACTTCATTACCGAGGGATTCACTGAAAAGAATATACTCGGAAGCATCAATACTATTTTTCAATAAACGGTGGCTTGTCACAATCTCTGCTCCATAGGGTTTCTTTCTATCCTGGACTGTGGTAAAGCCAATTTCACCAGCATGAACAATAAACTTCAGAGATAGCTCATGCGCAGTAGTGCAAGCACCACAAGTGCATATTCTTCGAGTTTCGTATTCAAGGAGATGATTATGAAAGTTCACAAACATTTCCTTGGACTGTTCTATTATCTCCGCAATGGGAGGCACATACTCTTCAAGATAAAATAAAACCGCATCACCCTCAATTTCAGCCACCTCCAGTTTTAATTTATTGGATTTAATAATTATCTCCAGCAGTTCGGAAATGATGTGCTGCCCGTGCTTTATTTCGGTTTGATTAACGAACTGTGTAAAACCCGTAATGTCCGGAATAAATATTAATGAGGATTTGTTTTGACTCAAAATTGAAGGTCTAGTGAATCTCTTAAATATGTATCTGATACATTATTTCTTGTCCAATAATCTATAAATACACTTTTCTTGGCCTTTGCTGTGGTAGTAAGTACCTGACCGCCCGCTTTGTAAGACTCAGTCCATCCGAGAATATTATGTGGAAAAACCTTATTAAAGGTTACTTCCAGCTTTCGGTCGGCTTTTTTGAATTGAACGGAATAGGTTATGATCCCATCTCCTTCCTGCAATCTGGCACTAGCAGGTTGAATTTTTAGGTTTTCATGCTCAAGTCGTGTAAAGAATAATCCTGGAATGAGCTCAAATTCACCTTGTGGTAATGATTTATAATCAACACGTATACGATTAAAAATTTCGTCTTCTAAAAAGCCCTTGGGGCTGCTAAATGACTTGTCTCCTTCTTGTTGGAAATAAGAATAAGCGTTGATCTGGTATTTACTCTTTTCCAGATTCATTTGAGTATATACCTGCCCGCACCACTCTTGAATAGAAGCTGTCACCTTTGGAGTATATTGGTAATTATATGTATCTACGGGTGTAAATACTGACAACATCATTGAGTAGGGGTAAATGCCCGTATTAAATTTCTTAGTGTAGTTCAGTTTTAATACGGTCATTTTGTCGTTACCTGCCTGGTCAGCATAATCCAATTTGACCTGATCCGATTTAGAAAAGGGCTCTGTCACAAATACCAATACCGCTTCACCGTCATGCACTTCACCATATCTTGCTTGTTTCAACCGATATGAAGTAATCTCTGCTTTTCCAGCATACCAGTACTGATTGAACTGAGAGTTTGTAGCATTGATCACAGGTAATTCAGAACCAGAGTCAATTTCGGGAGCACTGCATTTTAAATTTAATGCCAGCATCATGATGCCAGGAATTAGAAGTGTATTGAATTTCAACATGTCTATATCATACATTTTTTATGTTCAACACTATCAAGTTAAAACTGGTTCTTTTATTTATTATGATCAATCCGAATGTATTTTCTTTAACAGCAAAATCCAGAAATCTCTATCTTAGCACATCACAATAGGTCAAAGCTACTTCATTGAAAGCACGTACTCACTGGATTCACATCATAGTTTTAGCTGTGGTTTTTTTGGGGGCATTCTCGTATACGTTTGACTCCAAGCTTGCTATGCTCGGCGATAATGCTAGCTATTACATGCTCGGTAAAGCATTGGCGGAAGGCGAAGGATACGTAAACATTTCTAGTAGCGCCAAACGTCCAAGCAACCATTATCCTCCCGGTTATCCGGTCATCATAAGTACGGTTATGCTTTTCTCAGACAGCCTGGTATCGATAAAAATAATTACTGGGCTATTGGGTTTAATGGGGCTTATTTTGTTTTACTTTTTATCACTCAAGCTGCTCGAGAATGAAGTAATGGCATTCGGCATAACGCTGCTGGCCATTTTAAATGCTCATATTCTTTGGTACTCATCTTTGATCATGTCCGAAGTACCCTTCCTTTGTTTCAGTCTAATGTCCCTATTTTTTTTCACCAAGACAGACTTAAAACAGCTGAATCTAAGAGATAAATACGTTTGGTTGACACTCATTTCGCTTATTTCATCTTATTACATCCGGTCACTTGGCGTTGCGCTCATAGGAGGTTTTGTGCTTGCCTTATTGTTTAAAAAGAATTGGAAATCAATTGCTCTATACATTGGTGTTTTTGCCGCGGCTATTGCCCCCTGGTTCATTCGAGGAAGTAATCTGGGAGGAAGTTCCTATATACGACAACTCAAAATGATTAACCCATACCAGCCAGCTCTTGGCCAAGCCGATTTAGGCGACTTTATTGATCGTTTTCTTGAAAACTTCTCACGATATATTACCAAAGAATTACCGGATGCTTTGTTCCCAGTCTTTGATCCGGCCTATGGACAAGAAGCCTCCGGTAGCGCCTGGTTAATTGGGCTACTTTTAATGGGTATTATGGTATTTGGCCTTTTAAAGCTCAAAGATCATCAATGGTTGATCACAGGATATTTGCTCTCAACGTTTGCTATTCTAATGCTTTGGCCTCAAGTATGGATCGGAGTACGTTTTGTAGTATCGATAATTCCAATTCTGATTCTTTTGTTAGTAAACGGCTTATTCCAAGCTGTGCTGATTATGGTAAAAAAGTCAAACAAGAAAGTAGTAGCCGCAGTGCTGATGAGTATATTTCTCTTATTCCAATTTAACGCCATCTCCGAGATACATGATCAAGCCAAGGAAAAATACTCACCTGGTTGGAGGAATTATTTCGAATTGGCCAAGTGGATCGACAGGAATGTAAAGGGTGAGACCGTCGTTGCTTGTGGTAAACCCTCACTCTTCCACCTCTTTGCGAACAAATACACCCTGAGGTATAAGTTTGGAAACCCTGAAGAACTGTTAATACACCTGGAAGAACGGCAAGTGGATTATGTTGTTATTGATCAGGTTTATGGCAATACTTTACGTTATTTACTTCCTGCTGTTCGTCAGTACCCTGAGCGTTTCCAGCAAGTACAGCATCTGCCCAACCCAGACACCTACCTGCTTAAGTTCAAAAGATGATCAAAACACTTTCTGTTATTATTCCGGTCTATAACGAGGAACGGACAATTCAGCTTATTCTGGACAAAGTTCTAGAAGTTAAGCTTCTCAACGGGATAGAAAAAGAACTAGTCATTGTCAATGATGCCTCTTCTGACAATTCGGTTAAAATAATGCGCGAATTCCGAGAAAATCATCCCAAATCTAACATTCGATTTTTCGATCAACCTAAAAATATGGGCAAGGGGGCTGCTCTTCAGCGGGGTATACAGGAGGCTTCAGGAGAGTATCTTGTGATCCAGGACGCCGATCTAGAGTACGACCCAAGAGAATTTAACCTACTATTACAACCTATAGTAGACGGTGTTGCTGATGCGGTTTTTGGTAGTCGTTTCCTTGGTGGCAATCCACATAGAATTCTATTCTTTTGGCACTCTATAGGCAATAAGTTTCTTACTTTCCTCTCAAATATGTTTACGAATCTGAACCTAACGGACATGGAAACCTGCTACAAGTTAATAAATTCCAAAATGGCTAAATCACTCAAACTCAAAGAAAATCGATTTGGATTTGAACCAGAAATCACCGCTAGGCTGGCACGTATCCCGGGGATCAGGCTGTACGAAGTGGGTATTTCATATTATGGTAGGACGTACGCTGAGGGGAAAAAGATTAATTGGAAAGATGGCTTTAGAGCTATATATTGCATCTTACGATATAACCTTTTTTCAACATAATTTTAACAATGAGGTTACATAAGCCAATTGTAAAATATCTATATTCATAATTTCAAAAACAATCAGTGCTGTGCAAAAGGCCAAAGTCTATAGGGGTATTCATTATATTCGGGTGAAAGAACTTCCGGAAGCAGAACAGACGCAAATTAGGAATATAGATTCAACAGATTTAATTATAAAGATCCTTACTGATTCTGAATTGATGACAGACTGTATAACCTATGAAGACTATTCTAACTGGTATCAAAACATTTATACTCAGGTATCATTAGTAGAACAGGAAGAACCATCTAATGAGGCCCATAAGACCACCGGCCTGGTTCAGCGTCTTAAACATCGTTTACTCCCAGACACCTAAAGGAACTATTTCCAAGACATTATCTTCAGGATCATTAAAGTAGAAAGATTCCTGGCCGGAGCTCCAGATCACTGTATCTGTTACCTGTATCCCAATACTCACCATCCTTCGTTTAATCTTTATGTAGTCTTCTTGGCTTACTTCAAAAGCCAGATGCTGGTTGCCAACAGCAAAGTGGGGTGGAGGTGACGTCTTCCGCATACTATCCTCAGGGTTGAAGCAAAGCAGAACCGAAGAACCTACCTTAAAGAAGAGATGTTTATTGGGGATATAACTAATTATTTCCAAGGCTAATTGCTCATGATAGAAGTTTTTCGCTTTTTCCAAATCACGGATATACAGACACGTTTCCTTGATCTTAATTATCTCCTTCATATCAGATAAATTTAGCTTATTAAAAGTTTAGGTTACTAAGAGCATAGCTCTGATTATTTCTAACTTTGACAGCTCTTATGTTGACCCAAGTGGTAAAGCTCCTGCAAGGCATATTGGTTAAGTTTCTTATTTGGCGGATCAGGCACGTCAACAATAAGACTTTTATGCTCATTTTGGCCGGTTTAATAGGTGCCATATCGGGATGCGCTGCCGTGCTATTGAAGGAAACAGTCCACCTAATTCAATATGCCCTTACCAGTGATTTCGATATTAAATACGCCAACTATTTTTACCTTGGCTTTCCGCTAATAGGAATATTGATTACCGTACTTATTACTAAATTCCTACTTAAAGAAAAGCTAGGACACGGCATTACCCAGATACTATATGACATAGCCAAGAAATCAAGTATTATCCGCAAGTCCAAAATGTATTCAAGAATGTTAACCAGCGCTATAACCGTGGGTTTTGGGGGCTCAGTAGGATTAGAGGCACCGATTGTGGTTACTGGTTCAGCAATAGGATCGAATATGGGGCGTTTGATGCACTTAAACTACAAAAAGCGAACCCTTCTTATTGGTTGTGGAGCTGCCGGAGCTGTTTCGGCCATATTTAACTCCCCTGTAGCAGGGGTAATATTTTGTCTCGAAGTAATTCTAGCCGATGTCACGATTGCCATGTTCATTCCATTGCTTATAGCGTCAGTTACGGGAGCCCTTATATCGCTGGCTCTCCTTGGGGATGATGTTCTTTTTTCGTTTAAATTAATTGACTCTTTTCAGGCTGTTGATACGCCATACTACATCTTGCTCGGTATTGTTTGTGGATTGGTTTCGGTTTATTTCACTCGGGTTACCTACAAGGTAGAGCACCTCATATCAAAAGTTACCAAGGATCTTGGCCGCGCCGTCACCGGAGGCATTTTGCTTGGCATAATCATATTCATTTTTCCTCCAATATTTGGAGAGGGTTATAATACCATAAAGTTGCTACTGGCTGGAAATGGTTCTGAAGTGTTGAACTCATCACTTTTCTTCAGTAGGACAGAAAATATTGGAGTTATGCTTCTTTTTATTTTTGGGGTCTTATTGATCAAGCCTATAGCATCAGCTCTTACTATAGGTGCTGGAGGGAGTGGTGGAATATTTGCTCCTTCACTTTTTCTTGGTGGAATTACAGGTTTTTTATTCGCTTCAACAACGAACGCCTTGGGATGGGGTAGTATGAGTTTAAGCAATTTTACCCTTGTAGGTATGTGCGGAGTAATGAGCGGAGTGCTGTACGCCCCGTTGACGGCCATCTTCCTGATAGCAGAGATCACCAGTGGTTATGAGTTGTTCGTTCCGTTAATGCTGGTATCTGCGATATCTTACAGCACCAGTTCTATTTTTGAAAAACATTCGCTTTACACTAAGCATCTCATTGAAAGGGGAGACCTAATCCAGTATGATAAGGACCGTCAGGTGCTCAGTCAAATTGACCTTGCCAAGATCCTCGAGAAAGACTTATTAACCGTAAAACCGGAAGCCACATTAGGTGAGCTGGTGAACTTGGTCAAAAAATCAAAAAGGAACATCTTTCCTGTGGTAAATGACGATCAAGAATTACTTGGTGTTGTAACATTAGACGACATTAGAGAAATCATGTTCGATTCGGAGCGACGCCAGCAAATTAAAGTACAAACGGTAATGACTATTCCTCCCACAAATGTTGAGCCTCATGAAAATATGCAATCCGTAATGGGTAAATTTGAGAAGAGCGGTGCTTGGAATCTACCCGTAATTGAAAATGGGAAATATGTCGGGTTTTTATCAAAATCTCGAATTTTCAATACGTACCGCAATAAACTAATGCTTCATAATAAAGAATAATCAACTTACATTCAAACAGAAATTATATTAGTCGGATTAATCAAGTATATCCCTAAAAGTTTTTTAACATTTTTCTTGAAAAACACTTGTCATTTTCCGGTTAATTCATTTATCCACAAAGCGCTAATTGAATTATTTCTACTTAACTAATTGATTAACATACAGTTAAGGCCGTGCCGCTGAGCTGTGTGGAAAACTTTTCGAATTTGTGGAAAACTTTCCATTGACTTTTTAGAATCTTGGTTTTGTCTAATATCATCGGTTTTAGAATAATCATTTTCGCAGACAAAGGCTTTAAATCTTACACAAAAAACCTAAGATAATAATTTGGAAATTCTAAGAATTGAGCATAAAAATTGAGGATGAGAGATAAAAAAATACTTTAACTGTGCATTATGGCAATTTGAACTAAATGTTAACTTACTTGGTTATTAGCATTGTTCGATCATTTTAATCAGAATTTGAACATATTAGAAAAGTACAATTTTTAAGTTCTAGATTGAGTTGAGTTAAGATGGAGAATATGAGTCTTTCATTCGACGAAATTTTAATGAATCTCGTAATCTTGTGGATATGAAAAAGATAATTTTAATTGCTTTTTTAAATTCGATCTTGTTCACTGTAAGTTCTGCTCAAAATACGGCTGAGATCATCAAATTTAGAAAGCTCGATGGGCTAATTAAAGAATCCGGTGATCAAGTCAAAGTAATTAACTTCTGGGCCACATGGTGCGGCCCCTGCATTAAAGAGCTTCCTTATTTTGAAGCGGCAAAGAAAAATTACAGAGACCAAATTTCCGTTCATCTTATCAGTCTTGATTTTGCCGATCAGATCGCAAAAGTGAACAAGTTTGTAGAACGCAAAGGAATGGCATCTGAGGTTTACTTACTTGACGAAATAGATTACAATTCATGGATTGATAAAGTTGACCAAAGTTGGTCAGGGGCCATTCCGGCGACTCTGGTGATTAATGAAAAAACCGGTGAAAGAAAATTTGTTGAAAGTGAGATAACAGAAGAAGAACTTTACGGTCTAATTGAAAGCTTTATTGATTAACAAGTAAATATTAAATTATGAGAAAGAGTAGCATGCTTATTTTACTAATTGGCTTAGTCTTTTCATTTGCGGGTAGTCCTGTGAATAGTGGCTATGAAGTTGGAGACACCGTTGAAGACTTTAAGCTGAAGGGAGTGGATGGAAAGATGATGTCCCTGGCTGATCTTAAAGAGGCTAAAGGTTTTATTTTGGTTTTTGATTGTAACACTTGCCCTTATTCAAAGGCGTACTTGAAACGGATAAAGGCGCTGAACGAAAAATATGAAGATCAAGGGTATCCTGTAGTGGCTATTAACTCCAATGATCCTAAAAGATCCCCGGGTGATACCTTTGAAGAAATGGTTAACTACGCGAACAACAATGGTTATGAACACGCATATTTATATGACGCCGATCAAAAAGTGGCGAAAAGGTTCGGCGCTACTAACACTCCGCACGTTTATGTGCTCAATAAAGACGGTGGGGACCTAGTTGTAAATTATATTGGTGCTATTGATAACAACAGCAGAGATGCGTCGGCCGTTGATAAAAGGTATGTAGAAGATGCGGTAAATGCTTTAATAAACGGTGATAAACCCTCGGTTACAAAAACTAAGGCAATCGGCTGTACGATTAAATGGAAAGCTGCCTAGCATTTCATAATCTGTTCTATCTTAAACGGGCCACATAAGTGGCCTGTTCTTTTTTCAACATGCCCAAACCATCCAATGATTCCATTCCACAATTTTACCAGCGTTATATAGACGCTGTTCAGCATGATAATCTAATCCCGGCACTGATCAATGGGGGTAATACAACTATCGACCTGCTCCGATCAATTCCTGAGGCCTCCGCTCATTACCGATATGCCAAAGACAAATGGAGTATAAGTGAAGTAATCAATCATATGATGGATGCAGAGCGAGTTTTTTGCTACAGAGCACTTAGATTCTCCCGAAACGACTCTACGGAACTACCTGGTTTTAATGAAAATGCTTGGGCCACAGAAACTAATGCTAATGGCCGCAAGCTTTACAAGCTTATCGAAGAGTATGTGAACCTTAGGGCCTCTACTGTTGATCTGTTTAGCTCCTTCAATGATGAAGTGTTAACTAGATCTGGGACGGCTAGTGGTGTGAAAATGAGTGTTCTGACCCTTGGTTTTTTAGTAGCAGGACACGAGCAACATCATTGTAAAATATTGGTAGATCGCTATTTTTCTAACTGATCCTTTGTTTGTAATTTGCTCATATGCGCATTACTCTAGGCCTGCTGCTCTATTTAGCTGTTGCTGGTTGTATTTCTACAAAAAGTAATCGTACTATTGATGAACTTGAATCTTTAAGTTCTCAATTTCAACACCATACAGGGTTTTACTTATATGACCCGGATAGCAAGAAAGTACTTATCGATCATAACGGCGATAAGTATTTTACCCCTGCCTCAAACACCAAGATATTTACACTCTATACTTCCTTAAAACTACTTGGTGATCGATTACCCGGATTTTACTACCAAGAATCCGCTGACTCTGTTATTTTTTGGGGCTCCGGTGATCCTAGTTTTCTATATACCGCGCTTCCGCAAAATGACATATTGATGGAGCTAAAGTCTTTTCAAAAAGCCCTGTTTTTTTCAGCTTCTAACTTCTATGAAGAACCTTTTGGTCCAGGCTGGTCCTGGGACGATTACTTATACTCCTATTCTGTAGAAAGAACACCATTGCCTGTTTATGGAAACTCGCTAATCGTTAAAAAAAAAGAAGGCAGCCCTTATCTGGCCATTAATCAATCCTTTTTTAAAAGTACAATGCTCCTGGGAGACTCAATTAGTGGTGAGCCAATTATTATTCGTGATGTGGGTTCAAATAAAATGGTTTACTTACCATCTCAAAGCGACCTTGGCTTTGAGCTTGAAATACCCTATCGTTATGGGCCTAAAGTGGTAGCTTCTTTGTTAGCAGATACACTTAAAAAACCGGTTGGAATTTCCAATATGCCTCTTAGCAGAGACGTCAAAACCAAATACAGTATACCAACCGATAGCGCGCTTAAAGTGATGATGCAAGAGAGTGATAATTTCATAGCCGAGCAACTTCTATTGATTTGTGCCGGAGCTATAAGCGATTCATTGAGTACCAACATTGCCATAGAATACTCCAAAAATACTTTGCTTTTTGACATACCTGATGAACCTCAATGGGTGGATGGATCCGGGCTATCCAGATACAACTTATTTACACCGAGATCTATTGTTTGGTTATGGGAGCAACTCCTCAGAGATTATACGGAAGAACGCCTATTCCCTCTATTAGCAACGGGAGGTGTAAATGGTACTCTGAAAAACTACTATAAGGCTAACAATCCTTACATTTTTGGTAAAACCGGAACCCTGAGTAATAACCATGTTTTAAGTGGTTATTTGATTACTAAATCTGGAAGGACGCTAATTTTTAGCTTTATGAACAATAACTATCCCACAGAATCATATCCTGTAAAGAAAAAAATGGAAAAGATTTTGTGGCAAGTGAGGGAAAATTTCTGATCATGATTTACAAATTATTGACTCTATGTCTATGGCTGACGACTTCAGTCTGTTTATCTCAGAGTAACGAGGTAGACAGCCTCGATTTCAAAATTGGGCAAATGATCATGGTCGGTCATCCAGGTCAAGCCATTCTTAGCGACGACCCAACACTTCAAGAAATCCGTGATGGTAAAGTAGGTGGTGTAGTGCTTTTTGAAAAGAACATAGATCCCAAAAACTCCTACATTAAATTCAAGCAACTCACTTGGTCACTCCAAAAAGCAGCACCCTTACCACTTTTTGTTGCTTTAGATCATGAAGGAGGGAAAGTTAATCGTCTTAAAGAGAAGTATAGTTTCCCTCCTACAGTATCCGCGAAATATCTAGGAGAAACAGGGAACATAGATTCGGTGCGGTTCTATGGAGAAATCTATGCGTCCACTCTAGCGGGGCTCGGATTTAACGTCAATTTTGCCCCAGTGGTCGATCTATCGATCAACAAAGAAAATCCGGTCATTCATAAGATTGAAAGATCATATTCATCAAATCCTGATAGTATGGTGATGTTTGCAGAAACGATGATCGAAGCTCATAATCGGTTCGGGGTATTACCGGTGCTAAAGCATTTTCCAGGACACGGAAGTTCACATGCCGATACCCATCTAGGTATAGCAGATGTAACCCAATACTGGCAGCCGCAAGAATTGGAGCCCTATCGAAAACTGATTGACAGTTCAAAAGTGCGATCAATCATGACTGCCCATATTGTGAACAAAAAACTAGATAGCTTGGGCCTTCCGGGGACACTCTCAAAGCCGATTGTCACAGCTTTATTGAGGGATAGTCTTCATTTTAAAGGTGTAGTTTTTTCCGATGATATGCAGATGCATGCCATAACCAAATATTACGGATTAGAGAAAGCTGTAGAGTATTCTATAAATGCAGGGGTAGATGTACTTATCTTCTCCAATAACATTCCGAACAGTGAAGAGCGCACAGTAGATGCGGTACACAGGATTGTTAAGCAATTGGTAAAAGAAGGAAAAATAGATCGAAGGAGAATTGATGAATCCTTCGACAGAATTATTAACCTAAAAGCAAAGTTATGATCAGAAATCCAAAAAAATTCAAGATCGCCCTAGGCCTTATTCTTACCCTGCAATCCGTTATAGCTCTAGGGTTTTTGGCGTACGCATTTTACGAAAGAAGTCGCAATAACAAATTGGTCGAAAAGTTAGATCAGCTTCAAGAACAAGTCGATCAGTGCAGAGTGGAAGCTCACCGGCAAATGGAATTATCCAAAAAAGTCACTGAGATGGCTATGCGAAAAGCTGAGAAAGCCAAAGCCATTTTGGAAGCACAAGAATGAGTTTTCAGTTCATTAATCCAGGCACAAATAAGGCGCCAATACTTCTTAGTATTCCGCACTGTGGAGTCGAATTCCCTGAAGAACTAAAAGGACTATATAATTCATCACTTATTCACGCTCCGGATGATACAGACTGGTTTGTAGATCAACTGTATGATTTCTCATCAGAACTTGGCATCTCAATGATTTCTGCACGATATAGCCGTTGGGTAATTGATCTGAATAGAGACCCGGAGAGTAAACCACTCTATGATGACGGGCGAATCATCACACAACTTTGTCCTACTCATAGTTTTGCAGGACAAGAGTTGTATCGCAACGGTTATGTCCCTACGAAAGAGGACATTACTAAGCGGCTCTCCAAATATTATGAGCCCTATTATCAGAAAATTGATGAAGAGCTTCGAAACCTAAAAAATGAATTTGGCCATGTTATTTTCTGGGACGCACATTCCATCCGACAATATGTGCCCCTCATCCGTCAGGAACGTTTTCCGGATCTCATTCTTGGAGATAATGATGGAAAATCAGCAAATACAAATCTCTCAAAGATAGCCTTTAATCAGTTGCGCAGAAGGGGCCACCAAATAAACTACAACGAGCCCTTCAAGGGAGGCCATCTTACCCGTTATTTTGGTAGGCCCGAAACGAACCAACACGCTCTTCAATTGGAGATGACCAAGATAAATTACATGAATCACTCGGAAACGGACTATGACCCACAGCGTGCCACAAGAATTCGGGACAGTCTCGCTCTGGTATTTGAGCAGCTTTTGAAAAGCCTTGATAAATGAAGAAGTACAGATTCATTGGGTTGTTACAGAAGGACGGATGGCACGAAGATGTTTCAGTAGCCATTGATAATGAAGGCAAAATATTATCTATCAATAAAGATCATCAGGATTCTGAAAGAGTGAATGGCCTGGTACTACCAGGGTTTCAAAACGCGCATTCACATGCCTTCCAGTATGCGATGGCAGGGCTAGTAGAAAATTATACTTTCTCCCGGCCAACAGACGACTTTTGGAGTTGGCGGGAAACCATGTATCAGATTGCGCTGAGCATCGACCCAAAGGATTTAGAGTCCATTGCTGCCATGCTATATTCGGAAATGGTGAGGCACGGATATACACATGTAGCCGAGTTTCATTACTTGCATCACGATAAAGCGGGAAAAAGGTACGCTAACCTGGCGGAGCATGGAGAGCGATTAGTTCTGGCGGCCAAAACGGCTGGCATAAAAATCACATTAATCCCAATGTTCTATCAAATGGGTGGCTTTGGAAAGGACCCGGGACCACAGCAAAGAAGATTCATTTCACCAACCCTAGACGACTACATGAATCTTTGGGATGCCTCAAGGGAAATAACCCAACTGCATGGACACGCATCCATAGGCTATGGTATCCATTCTCTACGGGCAGTTAACAGTCAGGATATTGAACGTACACTGACTAATAATTTTTTTTCGGGACCATTTCATATCCATGTCTCGGAGCAATTAAAAGAAGTAGATGAATGTATTTCTTTTTTGGGCTTAAGACCCGTAGAATGGTTAATGAATCGTACTGGGGTAGATTCAAACTGCCACCTTGTGCATGCCACGCACCTGACTGAGACTGAAATAAAATCTATTACTAACCGTGGCGCCCATGTAGTATTATGCCCATCTACTGAGGGCAATCTTGGTGACGGCATATTCCCTTTGAGGCAATTCCAAGAGCTGAACGGCAGATGGTCTGTGGGCACGGATAGCCATATTGGACTCAACCCTTGTGAAGAGTTACGAATTCTCGATTATGCTCAACGTTTGACAACACATAAAAGAAATACATTTCACACTGCGGGTTATACAGATGGTTCCTTATATGCTTTCCATCAAACGCTACAATCCGGTCGGGCATCCATGGGGTCTTTTCAAGAAAACTATTTCTCGGTAAGTGACCCTTTCGACGCCGTCGTTTTTAATGCTGAAATCCCTTTACTCGCCAATACAAAAAAAGAAAAATGGCTCTCTACCATTTTGTATTGCTCAGAGTCGAGCTGGATTAAAGGCACTGTTATAGACGGCAAATGGGTGGTTATCAACGGAAAACATTTAGACCATGAAAAAATTACAGCTGCATTTAAAAATGGGATGAGCAAACTCCGAATACGGTAAGACTCTAACTCGATCTCTATTTTCTCTAATAATCGAAAAGTATAATCCTAGAGCGTAACGTGATCCCTTTTTTTCTTATAAAACACTTTACGAATCCATACGGGTAAAATTAAAGCTCCGATTATCAAGTAAGGATAGTAGGTAATAGTACGCCAAAGTAAAGTCACTCCAAGCGTAAAATCATTGAGGTATTCTGTGAAAAACTGTATGAAAAAGTGCTCGGCTGTGCCACTACTCCCGGGAGTCGGTGATAGTAGCATTACAATCCATAATACCAAATGTTTTGAAAGAATGAAAAGGTGATCTAAGATAGATAGATCAGTATTGTAGGCAGCAATGAGAAAGTTGAGAATTAAATATCGACAAACCCATGCCGCAATAGTGGCTAGTATAATTTGCCCCCAATATCTTTTTTTCTTGCCTTTGATTAGCGAAGCTGCCCAAACGATCTCGTTACCGTGCTGATAAGCATCGTACCTCCACCTTCTTAAAAACCGCATGGATGTAATCTTTATCAAAATCCATTTGAAAAGCCTGGGCTTCCAAAATAAGGCAAGTGCCATTGCTAATGTATAAATAGCAATGAGACTATAACTTGTAATAAAGATCCCGCGTACGCTTTTAACCGAATCCGGAAAAATATCTACTCCAATGATCAACACTACTAATGGGCCCACAAAAACAAAAAAGAGGTTGTCCAGGATGGCAGTGAGAGTCACATAAGCCAGAGATTTACCCAGATTTATTTTTTCCTTTAGCAGGATAAAAACAGCGACCGCCGTACCTCCTACGACAGATGGTGTAACGGCAGATGCAAATTCCCAAAGTATAATTACATATATACTGCTTGTCCAGCTAAGATCTTTATTCGTAAGTACCCTTATGCGATATATGTAGGCAATCTCTTTTAGAATAAGTACACCGAACGCTCCTAAGATAGGCAAGTACCTGGCCTGGAAAACTAAATTTAACTTTTGAGTGGTAAATTCCTCGTCACTAAATATCATAAAGGCCACAAAACCAAGGCTTATCACCACAGGCAGCCAGACCTTATTAGGATTAAGTGTACGAAGGATTTTCTGGGTGTTGAGATTCATTTACTCTGCAGGCACCTCTTCCAACTTTTCGATCCAGAAATTATTAAAGCCAATTCCCAAGTGCATCGTTATGCGCCTTAACTGTAACAACTCTAGAATGGCTAAGAAATTAAAAATTACTCCGATTTTAGTAGGCTCTTCGTCAATGACCTCTACAAAAGACATTTTGGGTTTTTTTGATAGTTTTCTCATCAAAAAATTCCGTTGACCCTCTATCGTATAAGGATATTGCACCACTTCATGCCTTGGCTTGTTCTTCTCAATTTCATATTTCTCTAGCACACGCTGGTACACCTTTAAAAGTTTGTAAAGATCAACGTCTTGGAGCTCTGATTCTACATTTACACTTTCAGAAAGCGTGCGAAGTTCCTTTGCGATGTTACCTCTCTTTTCGCGATCGATCTGAGAAGCCTCCATATCCTGTAACTCCGCTAGAACAGATTTATACTTCTTATATTCAAGAAGATGTTTTACGAGTTCCTCCCTAGGATCGATCTCGTTACCCTCCTCATCCAACTGAGGACGCGGAAGTAGCATTTTCGATTTAATCCGCATGAGAGTCGCTGCCACTAATATGAATTCACTCGCTACTTCAATGTTCATCTCTTCTAGTCGATGCAGGTAATCCAAAAAGTCATCCGTTATTTTAGAGATGGGGATATCGTGAATATCTAGCTCGTCTCTTTCTATAAAAAAGAGTAAAAGATCAAACGGACCTTCAAACAGCGGAAGTTTTATTTCGAAGCTCAATAGACGACTTAGTTACCTGCGCTACACAACGACATCTTCAAAGATATTGGGTTTTGATTTATTTTAAGAAGACAATCTAATAATTGATGGCTGCGCTCGAACTACTTATTCACCTGCCAGCATCAAAGCCTCATTCAAAAGATCATCTGAAATCCTAAAATTAGTTCTTCTTAAATTTTCCAAAAGAGGTTTAGCCAACGTTATCACACCTGCTTTTTTCGCTTTAATTATTCCAAGGGTTCCAGTAACCTGAAGCCCTAGCTTTTTAGCGACTAATCTAGCCTTGTTATCATCAACTATAATCAAATCCGCTGATTGCTCCAAAGCCATGACAACTGCAGATGCCTCTCCTTTATCAATTTGAAATTCTAGCAGCTTCTGTTTCTGTAAATCTTCGACTTCTATTAGCTTAACCCAATTAGGTAGCTTATCACCAAACTCTTTGATCACAATAGAAGTGGTATAAATTTGCTTGTAGAGCTTTTGTAGTAAAGACAGCCCTTCAATATTCGTTAAAGCAATGAAGCAGCTTGTGTCACTAACTACAACTTTATCAAGCATTAGAGACATCCTGCTCTAAATCGGAGGCAGGATAGTTAAAAAGAGATACATTGTACTTAGCTAAAAGTTCGGCAAAAGATCGCTTTGAAAGACCAACTAGATCAGCGGCCTGACCTAATGAAACCTTCCCGTCCTCATAAAGTTTAGAAGCGAGGATCATCGATATGTCCCTTTCATCAAGATTTATTGAATCAGGGATATTCAGTACAAGTTGTCTCATAGGCAGTAAATATAAAACAATTCACCCGACATATTATGATCAATAACTTCTTATGAATACTATGAGTTCCCTACAAGACCAACTTTCAACTGAATCGAATTTGAATTGCTATGGTATCTCTTTCACTAGGAACACAAAATATCAGAAGAACCTTCAAAAGCGGAAGTTTTATTTCGAAGCTCAATAGACGACTTAGTTACCTGCTCTACACGATAGCATCTTCAAATATATTGGGTTTCATTAATTTAAGGAATACAATTTTCTAATAGATTAGCCTTAATAAACTAATTTTACTGATGGAGTTTCAGTATTTCGGTCTCCGAAAGCTATCATAAGATCCTAAATTTCTTTTTTGAAAGATTTTTTCTGAAATAGGTTTTACTGAAACTATTAGGCCAGTTTTTTTTGTTTTCATTATTATCAGGGACTTTACGTAATTTGCATTTTAAGTGCCAGAATTTTTATATCAAAATATAAGAGCATGACAAATCGATTACGATTATTCATCTATTATAGTGTAGCTAATAGCGGTCTTTTTTTCTTTTTACACAAAAAGCCATGTTCTCAGAAACCGGAAATGAACTTCTTGGATTATTTTTATTGAATGTGGGTTTTGCATCGTTGATCATCGCCTTTATCTTTTTTAAAAAACTTATTCTACCTCACGATAGAAGAACATTTCTAAACCTCATATTAATTCACTTTTGTTCCTTAGTCATATTATTGTTCATTGGTGACTTCACTTATAATCAAGCTTGAAGCTTGCTAACACCATGAGGTTCGAGAAAAAATTGAAGCTTGGTTATTAATTAAAAAACCGTAATTGTCATTGTGTTGCTTTCGTTGACTTTAAAAGATATTACTACTTCATTTCCAGGCCTAATTCGACAGCATAATTACTTTGATCAAATAACCTTAAATTCACATCGAATTTTGAATGTTTGCGAAAGCCTCGGAAAACACTTACCTTGAATTGTTGTTTATCTCACACAACATATATATCCGTACATAATGCTTATTAAGCCAGGACCCCTTCTTTCAAAGATCAATTCACCAGACGACCTAAAAAACTTAGATCAATCTGAATTAGTTAAGTTAACCGATGAGCTTAGGCATTTTATTATTGATAATGTATCGGTTTACGGTGGCCATTTTGGAGCTAGTTTGGGAGTAGTAGAGCTGACCGTAGCGTTGCATTATGTATTTAACACGCCTAAGGATCAACTCGTTTGGGATGTGGGCCATCAGGCTTATGGACATAAAATATTGACTGGGAGACGAGATGATTTTCATACCAATAGGCTGTATAAAGGCATTTCCGGTTTCCCTAAAAGAAAAGAAAGCGAGTACGATACATTCGGTGTTGGGCATTCTTCAACTTCTATTTCTGCGGCTGTAGGAATGGCGATCGCCTCAAAATATAAAGGAGAAAAAGATAAGCATCATATCGCTGTGATTGGAGATGGCGCTATGACAGGAGGTCTTGCGTTCGAAGGCATGAACCATGCCGGAGTATCTAACAGTAACGTGCTAATCGTATTGAACGATAACTGCATGTCAATAGACCCAAATGTGGGAGCGCTTAAAGATTATCTTACGGACATCACTACGTCACATACCTACAACAAGGTCAAAGACGAAGTCTGGAACATCTTAGGTAAGATGAGTAAGTTTGGTCCGAATGCCCGTGATATTATAGCTAAAGTAGAGCATAGTATAAAATCAATGCTCCTAAGTCAAAGCAATATGTTCGAGTCGCTGAATCTACGCTATTTCGGACCCGTGGATGGACATGATGTAGACCATCTTGTACATGTGTTGAATGACTTAAAAGATATACCGGGGCCTAAGATTTTGCATTGCGTAACGGTTAAAGGAAAAGGTTATGGCCCTTCGGAAAACGGAAACCAAACGACGTGGCACGCACCAGGAAAATTTGATAAGCTGACCGGGCAAATCCATAAAAAGACACACGACACTCCCCAACCACCAAAATATCAGGACGTTTTTGGGCATACCATCGTGGAGCTTGCAGAGAAAAATGAGAAGATCATGGGGATAACCCCTGCGATGCCTTCAGGTTCATCAATGAATATCATGATGAAGGCAATGCCGGATCGGGCTATCGATGTTGGTATTGCCGAGCAGCATGCCGTAACATTTTCGGCGGGTTTAGCCACACAGGGAATGGTTCCCTTTTGTAATATCTACAGTACATTCATGCAACGCGCCTATGACCAGGTAATTCATGATGTTTGTATTCAAGATTTACCTGTTAACTTTTGTCTTGATCGCGCCGGTTTTGCCGGTGCCGATGGACCCACACATCACGGCGCTTATGATTTGGCTTATATGCGTTGTATTCCAAATATGATCATTGCGGCTCCCATGAATGAGCAGGAGTTACGAAACATGATGTACACATCGCAACTTCCAAGGAAAGGAAAGGCATTTACCATTCGATACCCGCGTGGACAAGGCGTAATGCCGGATTGGAGAACGCCTTTTGAGAAGATGAAAATAGGCAAAGGGCGTAGAATAAGAAAAGGTGAAGATGTGGCCATATTAACCATCGGACACATTGGAAATTACGCCATTGAAGCTTGTGAAAAGCTCGCTACAGAAGGTTTAAATCCCGGACATTACGACATTCGCTTTGTTAAACCTCTGGATGAAGAGTTGCTACACGAAGTGTTTTCAAACTACCCAAAGATTGTAACGGTGGAAGATGGTTGTATCATGGGAGGTTTCGGAAGTGCTATTTTGGAATTTATGGCGGAGCACGGTTACATGGCCAAGCTTAAGCGTTTGGGAATCCCTGATGCCATCATAGAGCACGGTGAACAAAAACAACTACATGCTGAGTGTAATTTCGATGTTCAAGGAATTACTAAAGCAGTAATTGAAATGACCGAGGCCGTTGCGGCGAATAGGTAATATAATATTTTAGCACTCTCTCCGGTCAACAAAAAGGTTAATTCACAACTAGCTTAGATATATTAGTTCCATTTTGTAGTAAGTAAAGACCCACAGGAAGATTATATTCCAACTTAATCATGTTTCCACTTGTTATGAGTGAAAACGCATAGTCCCTTCCCTGAATATCCCTAATTGAAATTGTACCAGGTTTGCCACTCGTTAAAAACAAAAACCTGCCATCATTGGGATTAGGGTAAAACTTGAAACCAGATACTGGTCTTCCCAAGCTGGTAACCACAGTGCTCACTTGCTCGCGTGCAGAAGCCACTCTTTCGGAAACATAAGGCTTCAACCCATACGGCAAGTGGCCTCCCAGACTCGTTGAATAGCTATTCTGAAAATCATCCAAATCAAACCCAAATGTTCTCGGAAAGTAATTGTCCTCTTCAACAGCTTCAGCCAAAAGGTCTTGATAAAAATCAAATTGGGGATACAATTGTTCTTCAGTGAAATAAGAGTTTAAAAGCATCTTTAGTTCATAAGCATAGCGATTGAAGTAGACCGGTCGGGAAAGGATTTTTTTGACTAAGGGGCGTTCTTCATCTTCTATTGCCCAATTTAAAACATCTCTATTCGCCCAATCATCGGGTATCCAGTCAATGCCAAACGTATTATCAACGTCATAAGGTATAAACTCAATTTTACCGCTCTGTGTATTTTCGTAGAGATAAAAATTGTTTTGGTTATATGAATAGCCGTCCCAATGGCCGGTAAGGGCTTCCACCGCTAAGTATTTCAGGAAACGATCAATTTCAAACGTCTCATTGATCAGGGTTTCGAAACTGCCACCTTGCTTAAGGTTAAGATCTTGGATAAACTGCTCCAAGCGACTTCGATCATTAGCCGTTTTGTTGGTTTCAAGTTCAAAAATTACATTATCATAGATGTCATTATCTGACTCTAAAGAAGCTCCATAGTGACATTTGTATAAATTACCATCTTCCTCACCATACCTAGTATCCGTAAACTCGTCGTCAATTTGTTCTACATTGAGGTAGAGGCCCATATATACCCCGTTTAGAAAAACCTTGGTGTGATGTGTTCGGGCTGCGGCCACGTTGGCATCCCTGAATAGTTTTAGCGATAACATCTCACGTACAAATGAGGGGTCATTGTTTTCAGCCTTCAGATTGAAACTTTTGTGGTTATAAAACTTCTCCCCACCGTACTCTTTGAATTTTATTTTTAACGATTTCTTGGGGTGATATCTTGAAGTATTTCCTCTTAGACGAATGCCAACGTCAAATGCTAATAAGCTATCCATTAAGCTATTTACAAATCGAAACTGCACCGGAAGGTAGTCTTCCGATAGCACGTTTTCCTCGGCAAAAAGAAAGGCTGAGTCTACCGAAGTCATTGTGATGTGTAACTCAGCGATCTCATCCGGACGGAAAATCTCATCTTCAGCAGGATTGATATTTTGTGCCACGGTCGAAGAGCCCAAAAACAAAAAGAGGAGTACACGTAGCCAATATTTAATCATTGAAGACTAAAATACTAACATTTATTTAGTCATGCTCGGTCATCAACCCGCTAATCAACCCGGTAGTCCAGGCTGCTTGAAAATTAAAGCCCCCGGTAATCCCATCAATATCTAAAACTTCTCCGGCAAAATATAGCCCCGGTACTATTTTGCTTTCCATGTTTCGGCTATTAACTTCACTAAGATCAACACCTCCACAGGTCACAAACTCCTCTTTGAATGTGGTTTTGCCCTTAACGGTATAAATATCGTTAGTCAAAACATTTACCAGTCGGTTGAGGCTCTTATTCCTTATCTCTCCCCAAGTAATGTCATTACGAATTTCGATCTTATTAAGTAAGAATTCCCACAACCTTGCGGGTAATCCGAATACGCGCCTGTTTAGTACTTTGGATTTCCGATTTACTGCAATATGATCTTCTATAGTTAAACGCACTTCTTGTTCCTTAAACCCTTGTGTCCAGTTTACTTGAACACCGAATTGATAATTGAGGCCATTCAAATAACGTGCTCCCCAAGCTGACAGCTTCAGCACGGCCGGACCACTCATCCCCCAATGGGTTATTAAAAGCGGTCCCGTATATTGAAGTTTGGAGCCTTGAATTCTGACACGAACGTTTTCTACACTCAATCCCATTAGTTTACGTATGGGTTCGTTGGGCATATTGAAGGTAAACAGTGAAGGCACAGGAGGCTGAATGTTATGGCCTAGTCGTTTCAGCCAATCAAATCCTCCTATCTTTGGACTACCTCCGGAGCAAACAATAACTTTGTCGTATGCGGTTACTGATTGGCCTTCCATTTCCAATTCAAACGTCGTTCCTTTAATACTGATAGATCTTACACCTGATCTAGTAAAAACGGTAATACCTAACTTTTGAACCTCCGTAATAAGACAATCTATGATAGTCTGTGAATCATCGGAAACTGGAAATATACGGTTGTCAGACTCAGTTTTCAGTCGCACTCCTCTGGATTCAAACCATCGAATCGTGTCCAATACAGCGAAATGAGAAAATGCCTTTTTCAGAAAGCGCTCCCCTCGGGGATAATGTTTTACCAATTTTGAAATCGGCGGGCAATTATGCGTCACGTTACAACGGCCGCCCCCCGAAATTTTGACTTTGGCTAGTAGCTTAGCTGTCTTTTCATAAATAAAAACTTCAGCATTAGAGTGATGCTGTTTACATGAAATAGCCGCAAAGAAACCTGCCGCACCACCACCTATGACTGCTACTTTAATAGGATTATGGATTAATTCAGTTTCAAACTTATGAAAATAGTTAGGAGTAAAAGTCATCTGACCACTCGAAATAGTCAGATGAATGAAATTTTAAAACAATGAACCGCTCAAGGAACTGGCAACAGCTTCAGCAGCCCTTCGACCGGAAAGCATAGCGGCATTCAATGAAGCGTTCAGCAAGTAGTCACCTGCTAAGAAAATATCATCATGAAGCTTTACCTCAGTAGCGGCCATGTCATATTTAATGTCCTGGTTAATGGGGAGGGCTTTGGGAATATGATAAGAGGCTAAAAATTCAAAAGCCTTGGTATCGTGTCCGCTCAGTTCAGCCAGCTCTTGCCTCACTACATCCTGAATATCAATATTCTGATCATTATTGACGGAAACAGAAATTAGCCGTTTCCCGGACGGGCTATACGCTTTTGAAACTGTGGTCAAATCACAAAAATTGTTGATCAGCTTGTTCTCTTCCGTTACAAGACCAATTAAGGGTTTTTTGATGATGGGATTATGGCATGAAAAGTACAAATTCAAAACGGATTGGTAGGCTGGCTTCTCATTGAAACCATTCATAATCGCCTCAGGTTGGGTAGCAATTACCACTTTCTTAGGTTTCAGTGTTTCCCCATTTTCTAAGACCACCTCGTTATTCACCTGCTTCACGCGCGTATTAAATAGAAACTCTGTTTGTTTCAATTGACTTTCAAGCTGCTTCGGAATCTCTTCAATGCCTCTAGCAGGAATGGCAGCATGACCTTCAGAAAACATTTTAAACACAAAGTCAAACATCCTGCTTGAAGTGTCCAGCACATTTTCAAGGTAAATGCCACCAAAAAATGGTTTAAAGAAGTTAGCTATAATCCGCTCTGAAAATCCGTAATTCCTCAAGTGAGCCAATGTTGTTACCTCGTCCTTCTTAAAAATCGCTTCAAGGTCCTGTTTTTTAACATTCGAAGTCAGTTTGGCCATCTTAAGTTTGTCCCCCAAACCACCGACAGGTGAAAAGGCCATTGAAAATACCGAGCTGAGGTTTCGCAATGGATCAGAAATCTCATAGTGGCGATTCCCTTCGTAAATGATCGCACCGGGATCAAATGTCTTTAGTTCCAGTTTGTTGTAATCGAGGTATTGCTGCGCTTCAGGATAGGCGGTAAGCAATACCTGAAAACCGTGATCCATAAGATAGCCGTCTTTTATATCCGTCTTTACTCTACCGCCTGCACGATCCGTAGCTTCGATGATCAGAGGGTGTATGCCTCGCTTTTCGAGCTCTATGGCGCAAGTCAATCCGGCGATTCCGGCACCTATAATTATTACTTCGTTTTTTAATGCTTCCATACCATTTAGTTAAGGGAGTTGGCTCCTGGATTAAAACTGCTCTTCAAAGAAAAATAAGACTAATCCATTGGGTTCAAAAATTGAAAAACTCCGATGCCCCCACGACTGATCGGTAACTTCCTGTTTGAAGGATACCCCTAGCGACTTATACTTTTCAAAAAGTTCATCAATGTTCCACACCTGTATACCCATAAATGCGCCCTTTGGACTTCTGTAGTCAAGCCCTGCATTTCTATGCTCTTCAGGAGGGAAGTGCAGCACCTCAATAAAACCAACACCCGTTTTGAAAAGGGCTCCTTTGTCGTGCGCATTTCTATCCCAGAAGTGTTCAAGGACAAAGCCGAGTTTGTTAGTGTAAAACTCAAGGGTTTTCTCATACTTATCTGTAAAATAGGTAAAGCGAAATTGTCCTTTTTTATTCTCCATAATCATCACATCAAATGGTATTTTACTGAACTTACCCTAAGAACAAGGTCATAAACCTTTGAGTTATGCAATGGATGAAGAAATACATAAAACAGGCTACAGCGCTTTAACGGCCTTTGACCTTGCCATTTTGATAAATAATACCTGGCCCAAGCTATCCTGATCAAAGACATATTTAGAGTAGATCAAGCTATCCGTACCTTGCTTCTGAATATTGTCCTCTACTTGGGCGGGATCCGGTGCGAAAGCATAGGCCATTACTATTTTCTGCTCCGTTTCATTCAAGCTTAATGTATCTTGTAGGGTAACCGAAAAAAGACGTATATCATCGGGGGTCACTTCACTTTTGGAGATCTCACGACCTATTTCCAATGCTTTTCTAAAGATCTCGTTTTCATTGACCTTCTTGATTTCCCGGTCTTCCATTTCCTCGCGAAAAGCCTTCCGTTGCTCCTCTGGCAACGAGCCGTTACAACCCAGTGTAACACATAATATTGACATCCATACGAACAAAAGCCCCTTTTTCATAGCTACAAAGCTATGGGATCAGGTTGTTAATTGGCCTATAACGATACGCAAATTCTATGGGACAAGGAGCCAGTGAATTAATTTAGGACGCCTTAGGCTTTGATATGAAGTGTGATGCATTCGTTAGATTTGCAGCTATGAACCTGTTCATATGATTGAAAAACTGCAAGAATTAAAAGATCGCTTTGAAGAAGTAGGTCAGCTTATTGTTCAGCCGGACGCCATGTCAGACATGAAAAAATATTCACAGCTGAGCAAAGAGTATAAAGACCTGGAAAAAATCGTAATGAAGTACGATATATACAAAGATGTGATCTCCAATATAGATAACGCCAAGGAAGTTCTAAAGACTGAAAAAGACGAGGAATTTCGCGAAATGGCAAAGATGGAGTTGGATGAGTTGGAACCTCAAAAAGAAGAAATCGAAGCAGAACTGAAGCAATTACTTATACCCAAAGATCCTAATGATCATAAAGAGGCCATACTAGAAATTCGTGCAGGAACAGGCGGGGATGAAGCGGCGATATTTGCGGGCGACCTTTTTCGGATGTACCAACGGTTTTGCGAAAAAAACGAGCTTAAGCTCACAGTACTCGATCTCACTGAGGGCACCAGCGGAGGGTATAAAGAAATTGTAAGTACAGTAACAGGAAATGAACCTTACGGTACATTGAAGTTTGAGTCCGGTGTTCATCGTGTTCAGCGGGTGCCTCAAACAGAAACTCAGGGTAGAGTTCATACCTCGGCGGCTACGGTAGCGGTCTTACCCGAAATGGATGATGTTGAGGTTGATATCGATATGAATGATGTACGAAAAGACACGTTCTGTTCTTCAGGTCCGGGGGGTCAATCGGTTAATACAACTTACTCAGCAGTACGACTTACTCATATCCCAACAGGAATTGTCGTTTCATGCCAAGACCAAAAATCGCAGCTAAAGAATTTCGATAAAGCACTCAAGGTATTGCGGTCAAGAATTTACGAAATTGAATTGGCAAAGCACAATGAAGCCGTTGGCGCTCAGCGCAGATCTATGGTTGGTAGCGGTGATCGTTCGGATAAAATTCGAACGTATAACTACCCTCAAAGCCGTGTTACAGATCATCGGATTAATTACAGCCAACATAACCTGCCACAAGTGATGGATGGCGAAATTGGTGAATTCATTGAACAATTAAGGATTGCTGAGTACGCTGAAAAGATGAACGAAGGCGCTATGGAATAAAAACGTCAAATTTGACGTTACCCAACTATGCTCAGAAATGTCTTTATAGGTTTGGTATTCTTTTTTGGGGTTTTGGCATCCTGTAGCCCAGAGGAGGAAAAGATCACTTTTGAGGGTGACGCTTTTCTTCGATTTTCAACAGATACCGTTTTTTTTGATACCATTTTCACACAAATCTCAACCGAGATCAGAAACGTAACAAAACGTTTTCGAGTGTATAACGATAATGACAATGCCGTTCGAATAAACGATATCAGCCTTGCCGATGGTACCGATTCTCCTTATATTATTTTCGTAAATGGCCGGCCGGGTAATTCTTTTGCTGATACACGTATTTTGGGTGGTGATAGTATGCTGATACTGGTTGAGGTGAGCATAGACCCTATGGATGAAAACCTTCCATTTGTGGTCGAAGACCAGGTAAATTTTAATACAAATGGCAACGAACAAGATGTAAAGCTGGTATCCTGGGGACAGGATGCCAACTTTCTTCGGGATTCTATTTTATCGTGTAATTCGGTATTTACTTCAGAGAAACCCTACGTTATTTATAACTCCGTGCTGGTCGATACCTTATGTAACTTGACGGTTGAACCAGGAGCCAGAGTTTTTTCGCATAACGGTTCGTTCATTTTCATAAGGGGTTCTATCAATGTACAGGGTTCGGCCGAAGAAAAGGTGGTATTTACTAACGACCGGTTTGACGAAGCCTTTCAGAATGCACCTGGCCAATGGGGAGGTATCATATTTCTACCTGGTAGCAAGGACAACCGAATTGATCATGCCGAGATCAGAAACGCAGAGGTGGGCCTGTACCTGGGTACTCCCGATGAAGACAATGAAGCTGATCTTATAGTGAGTAACACGAGAATTGAAAACATGGGTGGAAATAGTATATTACCGATCGGGGGTGATTTTGTACAACCTGGGTTCGGCATTATCGCCATTACCTCGGACTTGGAGGCTACCAATGTATTGATCAACAACTGCGCGGTCAATGTTCTAGGAAACTATGCCGGAGGTAACTATAAGTACGAGCATTGTACTTTCGGAAATTTTTCATTCGACTTCTTTCGAGAAGATGCTGCTGTAGTCCTTTCGGATAATCTTGTTTTGCCAGGAAACGGGCTGCTGGTCTCAGAACTTAATGTCGAAATGACCAACTCAATTATCTGGGGAAACCTACGCGATGAACTCTTGATAAGCGAAAGTGGAGAAGTAACCAATTCTTTAATGTTGGAAAATAACCTGATTCGAACGCAGTTATCTTTACCTGAAAGCAACTTTTTAAATGAAGATCCTCGTTTTTTTGATCCCAGGGATTACGTGTATTCCTTGGATACATTAAGCCCCGCTAAAGATGTTGGAATAAATTTGTCTATCACATTTGACTTGGAGGGCACCGAGAGAGATGAGTTACCTGACCTTGGCGCATTTGAAAGAATCGAGAACTAGACTATGAAATTTTTTCAAAAAGAAGTTCAGCTACCACCCTATGAAAGGGGCTTTCATCTTGTAACGGGTATTATCCTAAAGTCAATTTCAGAAATGCAAGATATCCAGATGGGTCAACTACAGGTTTTTATAAAACATACTTCGGCAAGCCTTACGATCAATGAAAATGCTGATCCGACAGTTAGGCTGGACTTCGAAAGTCATATGAACCAAATAGTACCCGAGAATCAACCCTACTACCGTCATACCATGGAGGGTCCTGACGATATGCCTGCTCATATTAAGGCTTCATTAATGGGTTCATCAGTTACACTGCCCATCACAAACGGTCAGCTAAATATAGGTATTTGGCAGGGGATATATCTTTGCGAACATCGGGATTATGGGGGCGCAAGAAAACTGGTAATCACTGCTTGGGGAATCTAAAGTCATTTAACTTTTTCTGCTTTTTTGGGTTATTAAAGCATGAAGAAGGTTATGGTGTGGTTTCGCAATGATTTGCGAATAAGAGACAACGAAGCGCTTCATAAAGCTTGTATAAGTGGCCATCAAATCGTACCCGTTTACGTATTAGACGAGCGCCTTTTTTTGACTACCAAACTAGGTTTTCGAAGAGCTGGGGGTCTACGTCTCCAGTTCTTGTTGGAATCTTTGTCCAATCTCAAAACCCATTTGCAAAACTGTGGGGCAGATCTTATCGTTCGTAGAGGTTCTTCGGTCAAAGTTATCCCCGAACTGGCACACGAGTTAAAGGTAGACCTGGTTCATTACAGCAAGGAAGTGGCCTATGAGGAGCTTGCCGATGTTGAGCAAGTAGAAAGACAGCTATTAGGTAGAGGAGTGGTATTAAATGGTTTTTGGCAAAGTACACTCTTTCACGAAGATGATGTGCCTTGGCCGGTTAAGCAGGTTCCTGATGTCTTTACTCGCTTCAGAAAAGAATCGGAAAAAACGGTAGAGGTACATTCAGAATTTGACGCACCACAAAAAATAAATTACACTGAAGAAATTGACCCTGGTAAAATACCCAGTTTAGATGAGTTAGCGGTTGCCAATGAACAAAGGAGTGAAAAGGCTGTGCTTGACTTTAAAGGAGGTGAAACTTTTGCCTGGGAGAGGCTGAATGATTATTTCTGGAAGGATGACCTGCTCAAAAGATATAAATACACGCGTAATGACCTAATAGGAAAGGACTTTTCCTCTAAGTTCTCTCCTTGGCTTGCTTTGGGCTGCATCTCAGCTAAATCCATATATTATGAAATTAAGCGCTACGAAAAGGAACGCACGAAAAACAGCTCTACCTATTGGTTGTTTTTTGAACTCCTATGGCGTGACTTTTTCAAGTTCATGACCAAAAAGCATGGGAAGTCAATTTTTCTAAAGGAAGGAATAACCGGCGAGGAAATTGAAATGAAAAATGATTTTCAGGTTTTTGATTCATGGTGTAATGGAACGACAGGTGAGCCTTTTGTAGATGCCAATATGATTGAGCTTCATGAGACTGGCTACATGTCGAACCGCGGAAGACAAAATGTGGCCAGCTATCTCATCCACGACCTAGGGGTTAACTGGACCTGGGGGGCTATGTGGTTCGAAAACCGATTAATAGATTATGATCCTTCTAGCAATTGGTTAAACTGGGCCTACATTGCCGGTGTCGGAAATGATCCGCAAAAAGGCCGAAAGTTTAGTATAGAAAATCAATCGATGAAGTATGATCCTAAAGGTGAGTATATACAGCTGTGGCTGCCTACAGTATACCATGATTAATGGCATATTGCACAAGCTCGGGGCTATTATGTAAATCCAGTTTTCTTAGAATGTTTTTTCTGTGCGTCCTAACCGTATGAACTGATATAAAAAGTTTCTCAGCAATTTGGTTGCTGGAAAGGCCATCTGCCAAGCTGCGGATAATGTCCAGCTCCCTTTCACTTAACTGGTATTCTTTGATCTTGTCTTCGTCTGAATTGAAATTTTGAATTTGATCGTAGTAGGATTTACCTGATTGAACCCTGCGTATGGCATCCGCTAACTCTTTGCCGGTATTGTTTTTTAGCAGGCAGCCATCAATTCCTATTTTGATGATCTCTTCAATGAATGATTTTTGGGCATACATGGTCAGAATGATAATTTTTATATCAGGAAACTCGGATTTGACCTTTCGGGCACAGCTAATGCCATCCATTTCAGGCATGTTAATATCCAGCACGAGCACGTCAACCATTTGCTTAGCTAAAAAGCCTAGTACTTCCCTGCCGTCTTTACAATCTCCTACCACCTCTATATCGGGTTGGGTACTCAGAATGAGCCTTAAACCTTCGATAACGATCTGGTGATCGTCTGCCAGAAGTACCTTCGTTTTGTTCATAGTGTAGGAATATCAATAATAAAAGTAGCACCTTTCCCCGGTGCCGAATCTATGGTCAACTGACCCTCAAGCTTTTCAACCCTTTTCTCAATATTGCTCAGGCCCATTCCCTTTTTGACTGCTGAGACGTCAAAGCCGTTTCCGTTATCCTCAAAGATCAGGTTAATATCTCCGTTTAACTGGTTGACCTCAAGACGGATTTCAGCGCATCCCGAATGTTTCAATGAATTAGTGACCAGTTCTTGTACAATTCGATAGACATTTAGGCCCGTTTCATTCGTAAAATGATCTTTGAGATGGATCTCTCGATGGATACTTATATTCTTAGAAACCTCTACCGCCTCCAATAGCTGTGATATTGCTGTTTTTAATCCAAAATGATTCAAAAGACCGGAATCCAAGCTATGAGAGATTTTTCTTACCTCTTCATTAGCTTGCTTAGCCGCCTCACTCATACGGTCTGTAATATCCTTTACCTGCTTATTGACTTGACCCGATAACGTATCTGCATACATACTTAATGTCACTAAAATACTGCCCAGGTTATCATGCAGCTCAGCAGCTATTCGCTTGCGTTCCTTATCCTGCCCATCCAACATGGCATACGCCGTTTTTATTTCTTGTTGTTGGAGTAGGTGCTGGATTTGTTGATTTTCCAGTTTTTTTTTGATGAGTTTACGTTGGTATAAACTGACAAACACTATAAGTGAAATAGTTGAAATAGTAAGAATGGAAGCTCCAAGGATTATAGTAGTCAAAGATTCACTCATCGTCACAAAAGTATATCGCAAATGCGACAACAAGATTTTTCAAGATAAAAGTAAAACTCGAAATCAGCCATGCGTTATCTAGTAACTCATTTGCTCGCTGAATAATGATATCTGACAACAATAAATATGTGAAAAAAGATGATGTCAGATAAAAAAGATATGCGGCTACCAGCCAAAAATTGAAATCCTTTAATAAAGTACTTCTAGGGTTTTTATAAAGATCAAATAGGTAATAGTAACAGTGTACGATCAAAATTAAACTTTCAAGTGAACGTGTGATTGAATGGAATTCAGCAGGGTTTGGAAAAAGGATAATATATATAATGCCTATAACAGCCCCTGTAGCCCGCAGGAGTGATAAGAATAAAGCTCTTTTCCGAAGCAAAAGTGGTCCAACAAATACAAGCTCTAAAACCCCGTAAATATTATAAAGGATAAGATTATGTACGCCATTCTCAGCGAGGATCAATGTACATAGTAATATTGTAAAAGACAAAGACTGCCAAACGGCTAATCTTTGTCTTTCTCTTCTATTTGCGAAGAGGAATATAATTAATGGTACGGAATCTGAAAGATCCGAAATACTCGAAACAAGATAATTCATGCTTATAAGCAGGTCTCACAGATATCTGCGATCCTGGAACTTAACTAAGTTCACCATCAGGACACTGAGTGGGGCATGGTCTCAGATCTCCTATAATATAACATTCTTCCTGCTCAGCTAATGTCTCTCCAGTTGGCAAAATAATAACTCTACCCCTAGAGTCAATAGGTGCAACTATAAGTTCTCGATTGGCATAATCTTCAACATGACGTACACCATAAAAAATTCTTAGCCCAACACAATTAGGCAGGTTAAGCAACTGATTAACCCATTTTTTGCCAACCGAAAATCCTTTCGCTCTCAAAGGATCATGACCAATCACAGGAAGAAATCTTTGCTTGGATAGATTGTATTCTTCTTCTGATATTAAACTACCTGCCTCCTCCAATGGTGTTATTTCACCTCTTGAATCAGAGCAAAAGTTTTCCATTTCAATTTGATTACTAAATGTAAAATCCATAATTAATAATTTAAAATATTGAGTAAAAGTTAGTGATAAGCAGCCTAAGAATTCTGAGAAATAAGACCTGCAATCGCTCCCATTGCAGTAGAAGCCAAAGCAATCAAAAATTCAGGGACTTGGTCATCCACATACACAATGAGTGTTCCCATAACGATAATAATAACCACTATACCTAAAAACCATATTGCCATACGATACACCCACTTATCTTCTATCTTTACGGAGTTTAATGTACGCTCGGGGTCTGACATCATATCCGCTTTGAGTGCATCATCTTTGGCTAGTTCATCTGTGAAATCCTGAAGTGACTTAAATTTTTTCATGATTGCTTGATTTAGATAATCAAACCTCACTAAAAAATTACGGCCATAAAATACCCTACCTAGGGTATATGAAGATACATTCGAGGTATTGTAAGCCTTATTCCAATCTGGTCAATCGATAATAATCAGCAATCGTGATCCTAAAAGCTTCCAGTTCAGCTTTGGTGCCCAAAAATACCTGATCGTCGGATAGAGAAAAATCGTAGCCGGCCAGAATCCCTTTGTAAAGTTGATCAGCATAGCTCAACATCCCCTCCCGATTCCTAGATTCTAAAATGAACTCTCCGGATGTCCCATCGTCGGCGTTTCGCCATTGAATAGTTAGGGGGTCATGTTCAGAAAGTAGTGCATTAGGCTCCAGAAATAGATAGGCTTCATCCTGAAGGTAGTTAATAACTATAGCCAAATTCAGGATAGGCAATGTATCGTTAATCACCCGGTCACTCAATCGAAATAAATTGAATTTAGCCGCTTCATTTTCTTCCAAATCATAGTACGATTGACGAACATTCTTGAAGAAAAGCTCGGTATCATCTCCGGTTTTGAATTCGAAGTTTTCCAGTGTCACTTTTTTACCAGAATTCACGTTGCAGCCAAAAAGCAACAGTAAAAAAATAAGTGCTTTTCTCATGACACTACTAACATCTAACTCCGTGTAGAGTTCGACTACTCCGAATAGTAAGTACGTTTCACACGACTACCAATGGTGGCTAAGATTTCATAAGGGATCGTATTGATGCTTTTCGCAAGCTCTTGAATCGGGAGGTTTGAACCAAAAACCTCGACTTCATCCCCTTCTTTTACATTCAATCCCGTCACATCAATCATGGTCATGTCCATACATACGTTCCCTACTACGGGGACATATTTTCCATTGATCCATACTTTACCAATACCATTACTAAGTGCTCTTGAAAAACCGTCGGCGTAGCCAATCGCTATCGTGGCAATTTTCATATCTTCGATGGCTTTACCCGTACGACCATATCCGACAGTTTCATCTTTCTTAATATTTTTAACTTGAGATACAACTGTTTTAAGCGTGCCAACAGGCAATAACGCTTCCTGATTACGTTCATTAGCATCAATACCATATAATCCCACTCCCAGCCGTACCATGTCAAACTGATATTCAGGAAAACGCGTGATTCCCGGAGAGTTTAGGATATGTATCAAAGGATTAATATCTAGCTCCTTCTTCAGGTGATTGACGTTTATTTGAAACCTTTTCACTTGTTCGTTTGAAAAAGCTTCGTGCTCATCAGAATCAGCACCAGCTAAGTGACTAAATAAACTTTTGACTTTTACACCTGGGTTAGTTTTTAGCAAGTTTATCAGCTCATTCATATCATCTGCTGTGAAGCCTAAGCGATTCATTCCTGTTTCCAGTTTAATATGAACGCCGATCTCGTCCTTAACCGTGAAGAGAAGACTCTCGAACTGCTTGAGGCTGTATACTTCAGGTTCAAGGTTGTAAGCCATGAGCTTATTGTAACTCTCAGGAGAAGGATTCATTACCATTATGGGTAACTGTATACCCTGTTCACGTAGTGCAATGCCTTCATCGGTGTAAGCCACGCCCAGATAGTCTACGTTATGATAAGCTAATAAATTGGCGACATCAAAGCTCCCAGCACCATAGCCAAAAGCTTTCACCATGACCATTATTTTTGTACTCTCCTTCAATGTGGAGCGATAAAAATTGAGATTGTTACTCAAAGCATCCAGGTTTATCTCAAACCGGGTGCCGTGATTCTTTTCTTCAAGGTGTTTAACAAGCTTCTCCAAGTGAAAGGCCCTTGCTCCCTTTATTAGTAGGGTTTGACCCTCTAGTTCCAGCTCATGGAGGCAGCCCAGGGCCTCGTCGGTAGAGCTGTAAAATCTGGCATTGGAATTAAAAAGCCCGGAGAATCGGGAAATCTCAGGGCCAACGCCAACAAACTGTGTCAAGCTAGCGTCAGTGATGATTTTCGCCAATTCCTCATATAAAACTTTTGTATCCGTTCCTGATTGTAATATATCGGAAAGTATCAACGCCTTATTCGAAGTTCCGGCTGTTTTAAGGAAATCCAGCGCGGATTGGAGACCTACCAGATCGTTATTATAGCTGTCATCAATTAGGTAACTTCCCCTAATACCTTTTTTTAATTCCAATCTCATCTTAACACCTACAAGATTATTAAGGCTACGTTGTATTTGCTCTTGGTCAAAATTTAATTTGAGCATTAATACGATCCCATGCATAATATTCTCTAAGGAGATTGGGTCCTTGAAAGGTAAATCGAACTCAAAAACTTTTCCAGTATACTCCAATAGAATTCTGCCCCTTTCTAATAAGCGTAATAGAATATTACTCTCGGGGTCAGTCCCCCAAGAAATTCCATTTACTTTAAAGAGTCCATCAAGAATTGGGTTGCCCCTTTTATAAATTACAAACTCAACGCCCTCGAATAATTTGGCCTTTTCTTTCGCCTTTTCCTCTCTAGATGCAAATCCTTCATCGTGTGCTGAACCCAGGTTCGTAAAAATTCCGAAAGTAGGTCGTATAATACTCCTTAGTTGCCGCATTTCACTCTTTTGAGATATACCAGCCTCAAAAACACCTATTTCATGATTTGAATCAATATTCCAAATGGATAGTGGAACTCCCAACTGTGAATTATAGCTCCTTGGGCTTTTGACTACATTCATATAAGGGCTTAGTAGTTTGTAAACCCATTCCTTAACAATAGTCTTTCCGTTACTTCCCGTGATGGCCAACACTGGCAAATTAAATTTCTCCCGATGATTGATTGCAATGGCTTGTAAAGCCATTAATGTCGATTCTACCCTAATTATATTGGTTTCGCCTGGAATTGAAATTTCCTTTTCGACTACAAAGTTCCTGACCCCTTTTTTGTGGAGCTCCTGAATATATTGATGCCCGTCATGACGAACGCCTTTGATCGCAAAGAAGAGTGAGCCCCTAATGGCGTTGGCTTTGCGGCTGTCGGTCATCAAATACCTTATCTCTTCATCCTTAACCAGATTTAAGAGCTGTCCCTTAATGATTGATTCTAACTCACTGAATAACAACATACTTTAATTATTCATTTCGAAAGGTTCATACGCATTTCATATTGATTGATCTCGTTAAGAAAGCCCTGACGAGTCAGAAAGCTATTCAAAGCCTCAGATTCTTCAGGTACGTTAAGAACAGTTACTTGTTTGAAGCCTTCATTTTTAATCATTAGATCAATAAGACCACTGGCCACCCTAGCCCTGCGATATATTGGTGATACTGCAATCCCATTAATTCTTGAGAATTTAGGCTGATAAATTAGGAATCCTATGCATTTATTTTGGTCGTAGGCTTCAATGATCCGTTCCTGATCAAATTGGCGTTGCATAATTAAATCGTCTAAGAATGACGCTCGTTGGTCGATGAAATTTTCATACAGTTCTTTTTGCGGTACCTTGGCATAGTTGAATTGAATATTGTGGGGTTGATGATTTGAATGACCCGGATTATGTAATTTATAGCATCTCAATAATCCCATTTCCTGGAACCCGACTTTTCTGTAAGCACGGATTGCCCTTTCATTTTTTTCTAAAACTTCCAACAAACATTGCTGCACACCCAAGGATTGTAATTTCGGAAGAATAGTTTCGTACATTTTGGATACTAAATTATTGCTTCTCGCTTTTGGGCGAACACCCGTACCTCCATTGTACGCGGTAAGTTTACCTTGATATTGGGCTATAGATGTGAAAATAAAAGCTTCCAGGCCTTGTGTCGAATTCCATGCGCCAGCTGAGTATTCGAAATCAATGTTAAGCTTCTTAACGAATTTATCTACGAATTGCTTTTTGCTGAGCTTAAAAGATATCTGATAATCGGAGAATGAGTCCAAGAAGGTTAGATACATATCCGTCAACATATCGGTGCTTAACGGGCCAATGGTAAATTCACTTTTCATTTATCCACATCATCTGTTTACTCGGAGGTAGGTATCAGTGTTAACTAAATTCAAGCATTCATATCCCATAAATCTGTTCTGGATAATTTGTTTTCGAAATATACCAGGCACATAATATTGTCAATGCCGGTAAAACCAACGAAACTATTATGCAAACGTTTTAGTTAAATTATATTAATAAAAGTACATGGTGATAGAATTTTCGAAACAATATGCATAGTTGTGCGTATATTAGTTACCTTTTATTGAAGAAATGTCCAAACACAAAATTTCTTTTTGCCTATTCCTAGCTTTTTCTTTAAGTATTTGCGGTGGGGTGTTTATCGAAATAAAAGCCCAAGAATCCGAGTTATTGTTTGAAGATGAAGTTGCTCCGAGCAATGAAAAACCCTCTGAAAATTTTACCCCCGATATTCCCTATACTGAGGACGAAAAAGGTGAAAAGAGCAAAAAAGAGAAAGGGAATACTAAAGATCTAAAGGAAGAAGAAGTTACGACAAAGGCGTTGGCTGAACCGGAGGTAAATATTGTTGAGAAAACAGAAGAAAAGCCAGTTTACAACCCGACAGATCCAACTACTACTGATCAGGATAATCCGCTATCCTTCAATTTTCTTTATTACATTATACAGAAGTTTAAGTTTGCCGACATGGTTGACCAGTGATATATTATTTGGCTTTCACTAAGTATTTTTCTAAGTCTTTTAATTTCATTCTTCCTTCGTAGAACGCTTTTCCAAAAATTACGGCAAATACCCCTGCCTCGTTAAGTATTTCAATATCATCAATACTTCGCACTCCTCCACTCGCCAGAACACAGATATCCGGAAAACGATCTATAATTTTTTTGTACAGATCTATTGAGGGCCCCTTTAGCATCCCCTCTTTTGAAATATCAGTAGTCTTTACATATTTCAAGCCCCTGGAATAGAAATATTCTATATGATCCAGGATATCTAGGTTGGTATTTTTCTCCCACCCGCGTATTGCGATTTTACCATTGCGTGCATCAGCACCTAGGGTTATTTTTTCACGTCCATAAGATACTATCCATGACGCAAATAGCTCCTTCCTGCTTACGGCGATGCTGGCCGCAGTTATATAATCCGCACCGTATTCATAAGCCTTGCTAATGTCACCATCCGTATGAATACCTCCCGTGAAGTCAACCTTCAGATTGGTATAACCTGCTATCGCTTCCAAAATATGGTAGTTAACGGGTCGCCCCCGCCGGGCACCATCTAAATCCACCAGATGTACGACTTCAATCCCGTGATCTTCAAAGACTTTAGCCAGATCAATAGGACTTTGATCGTATACCTTCTCATTTGAGAAATCCCCCTGCTTTAGGCGAATTACTTTGCCATCTCGAATAGCTATGGAAGGTATAATTTGGATCATTAAATGAGAATTTCTTAAGTGGAACAAAAAGGATGTTATGCTCAGGTTGCAATTTTTGAGCGAAGGATGAAATTAAAAAAATTGAGGCAGAATTACAATCAGAGACCGTAGCTACTAAATCCGTAATATGGTATTCCTAAGTATAAAATCAGATTCTTACCAGCTTAAATCCCTCCCCGTGAATCGTAATTATCTGAAGTTCTTCATCTTCCTTTAAATACTTGCGAAGCTTAGCTATATATACGTCCATACTGCGGGCGTTGAAATATGAATCATCACCCCAAATATGGGTCAACGCTTCTTTTCGAAGCACGGTATTGCCCAAATCATTACATAGAAGTTTTAGTAGTTCATTTTCTTTCGTGGTTAGAGTGCGTGACTTCCCATTAATAGAAAGCTCCCGCGTTTGGCTGTCAAGAACTAATTTACTTATTGTAAAGGCTGTTTGTTCCGTCTTCTTTACCCCATTGAACCTTCTAAATATGACATTAAGCCTTAGCAGCAGTTCCTCCATACTAAAAGGCTTAGTTATGTAGTCCTCTGCTCCGATAGAAAGCCCTTTAATGGCATCTTCTTTCATAGATTTAGCTGTTAAAAAAAGAAATGGGGTTTCGGGGGACAAATCGTGTATTTCCTTAGCCAGGGCAAAACCATCTTTTTTGGGCATCATAACATCCAGTATGCATAAATCAAAAGCATATTCCCTAAATTGGCTAATCCCTTCCTCACCATTTCTGCACAATACGCATCCGTAGCCTTTTAACTGAAGATATTCACTCAAGATCTGGCCTAGGTTCTCATCGTCTTCAACGAGTAGAATGTCTTTACTATCTTCACTCATGGCTCAGTGGTAATTTAATGGTAAACGTACTCCCCTTTGAAGGTTCAGAAATAGCTGATATGCTACCCTTATGAAGATTTACGATAGTTTTAGCATAATTTAATCCTAAGCCGAACCCTTTAACATCATGACGATTACCGGTGGATACCCGATAGAACTTATCAAAAATCCGACTCAGCTCCTCTCGATTCATACCAATGCCGTGATCCTGGACCTCTACGGCCACATTGTTCCCGTCGTTAAAGGTTCTTATGATGATATTCACTTTATCCTGAGAATATTTGACTGCATTATCCAAGAGATTATAAATGAGGTTAGTCAAATGATGTTTATCAGCCATCAGGCTGTTGCTAGAAGACTTGAATTCCGTAGTAAGTTCCCCATTAACCGCACTAACTTGTTCCCTGACTTTGTCAACCACGGTATGGAGTAATTCTAACAGGTCTGTATTTTCAACTTTTAGTTTGAAAGAGTCCTTTTCAAGTATAGCGGCTTGAAGCACTTTTTCTACCTGATCACCCAACCGTTTGTTTTCGTCCTTTATCATTCCAATATAGCGCATGAATGTCTTCTCGTCACCCCTTACCTGTGCCTCTTGAATAGCTTCACATGCCAACGAAACTGTAGCTATTGGGGTTTTAAACTCATGTGTCATGTTATTAATAAAATCGTTCTTTACTTCGGACAACTTCTTATGCCTGAATATTATAAAAATGGCGTAACTAAAACTTCCGACGATAATTAAAACAAATAGTATTGAAGCAACTAATGTCTTCCAGATCTGACTAAAAAGATATTGGCTCTGATCTGGAAAATTCAGCATGAGATAGTTTACATTTCCCACAAGATCATTAGGAAAAAGACCCGCTCTGAAATCTGAAGCCTTTACTGTGTTTAAGTTCTTAGCTGCATTGGTTAATACCAGAGTGTCTTCTTCTGAATTCCAGACCGCGAATTCGTAGGTCAAATCTACACCTTTAGCTGCAAGGCTTTGATCGAGTAGTGAGTCCAGCAATTTGTAACTCAGACGTTGTGTAATATCACGTTCGTTTGAAACAAACTGCTTAAAAACAACATTTACAATTTCCGATTTGTTGGTCAGTCGATCACCTAAACCTGCAAGTAAAGTGTCTTCCTGAAAATGCGCCACGCCTGACGCTCTGAGTTGATAGCCAAAAGTATCGGTACTTATGAATACTTGTCCCCCAATTTTTTTTATGGAGTCTGCGTTAATAACAACTCGAGACAAACTATCGACACGTTTTACATCCATAGATCTTATCCATGCGGGGTTATGTCTCACCGTTGATAAAGTTTTAGCCGTTAATTGAACCGCCTCCTGCCGTTCAAGTTTGTGTACAACCTCATCAAGTGTAGCTCTTACCGTACGGTTAAAACGTTCTTTGTTTAGGGCTATACTGTTATTAATCCAATACACCTGAAAGCCACATAAACCTAGAAGTGCTACTGACATCAGTACTATTATTATCCATATTGTGGACCTCTTCATACTGTAAAATTATCCCATTGATGTATGAAAGATTTCAATTTAACATCTTTTAACACCGCTTAACAATCACTTAACTACCTTTAAGTGTCTTATCTCGTTTGATTGAATATACTTGTTGATTAGTATTAGCGTCAAAAAGTAAAAACTCAGAATAAATAACAACAACAAAAAGAGCAACAGCCACTACTGTTGCTCTTTTTATGTATCTTATTCTTTCCTCTCCTGATATAAATACAAAACCATTATCTTCTATCAGGTCAATGTCATACTTTCATGCATTAATTAATACCTAAACAGTTATATAATGAAAATCAGAATACTACTGACTAAGGGTCTATTTTTTTTCATTCTTTTGTTTTTTGGGTGCAAACAAGCTCCCGAACAGCCTAAAACAATAATCCCTGAATGGACACCTTATGATGAGTCTGCGGAATTGGAAGAGAACCCCAATCATGAATCACAGCGGATGCGATATAAGCTTTTACAATCAAAAGTGACCGATAAAAATGATATTTGGAAAAACGTGGCAGCCCAAATCGCATATTTCTCCGAGGAGGACTACCTACGCTTGAAGCCATTGATTCTCGAGCAGGATATTCCAACCTTACAAACTCATATTAATTCTGGTAAGTTGTCATACGAGTTATTAACACAATGGTACCTATACAGAATAGTGAAGTATGAAAATGACTCTAGTTCTTATCTCAATGCCATAATTTCTATTAACCCAAAAGCTGTTGAAGAAGCCCGGAAAAAGGACCAGGAAAAGACCGGCGAAATGCACCCGATATATGGAATGCCAGTTCTACTAAAAGATAATATAAATTTTATTGGCTTACCCACTACAGCTGGCGCCGTAGCTCTTCAAAATAATATGGCTCCCGATGCCTTTATTGTAGAAAGGATAAAAGCCAAGGGCGGCATTATATTAGGTAAGGTAAACCTTAGTGAGTGGGCCAATTTTTTAAGTATTGTCAATCCCAATGGCTACAGCGCGATAGGTGGTCAAACGCTAAATCCATATGGACGCAGAAAATACGATACTGGTGGCTCGAGTTCTGCTAGCGGAGTGTCTATGGCAGCCAATTATGCGGCAGCAGCTGTAGGTACTGAAACTTCAGGCTCAATTTTATCGCCTTCCAGTTCGAATTCTATAGTAGGTCTTAAACCGACCATTGGCTTATTCAGCCGAGATGGTATTGTACCCATATCGAGCACGCTGGATACACCCGGGCCTATGACGAGAAATGTGGTGGATAACGCTATTCTTGCTTCCGCTATGGAAGGGGAGGATGTAAAAGATCCTGCCACAAAAAATAACCCTAAAGACATAGCATATTGGAAAGAACTACAATCAGGTAGTCTAAAAGGGATCCGTTTCGGTGTAAATAAACAATTTCTGACCGATTCTATATACCAATTGACTGTGGAAAGAATAAAGGCAGAGGGAGGAGTAATGATAGAATTTGAACCAGATAAAATGGATTTTGAAGGCTTTGGAACTTTGTTAAGCGCAGATATGAAAATTGACCTGCCAGGTTACCTGAGCAAATATGCCTCAGCCGAAATTAAGGTTAAGTCAACGGAAGATGTGGTCGCTTTTAACAATGTTGATACCTTGATAAGAATTCCATACGGTCAGGGCCGTTTCGATGGTATTTTGGAAACGGACCTGAATGAAGAAGAGCACGAGCAATTAAAACAAAAATTAAATACAGCGGGGATTAATTTTTTTGAGAAGCCTATGAAAGAACATGAGCTTGATGTAGTACTTTCCATTAATAACTGGAATGCTGGTCAGGCAGCCGCAGCCAAATACCCATGCCTGACCGTGCCTATGGGCTATACAGAATCTGGAAGTCCAATTGGCTTAACATTTATTGCAAGGCCTTTCGAAGAGGAAAAGCTATTTAAGCTAGGCTATGCCTTTGAGGGGCTGACTAAAAGCAGAAGACTTCCAACGGACTATCAGTAGGCGTTTTGTGCTATAATGGTGAATAGTTAAATGGCCAAAAGCAATTGCAATGCGCTTTACGATTAGTACTTTTGGCCGTTCAATTCGAAGCTATGGAATTAAAGGATGATTCATATGAAATTCAAGGACTGAAGCTTGCCGACTTAGCTAAAGAGTTCGGCACGCCATTGTATGTCTATGATGCCGAAAAAATTGTAACTCAGCTCCAAAACCTGAAGAATGCTTTTTCTAATCAGAAAGTCAGGATCAAGTATGCGGCAAAAGCTTTAACGAATATCTCCATACTGAAGCTGATGAAAAAGCATGGTGCTGGTGTAGATGTTGTTTCAGCTCAGGAAGCGGACATTGCCCTAAAGGCCGGCTTAGAACCTAGAGATATACTTTTTACACCTAACTGTATTTCTTTCGAAGAAATAGTCGAAGGTGTTGAAAAAGGTCTTATGATCAACATTGATAATATTTCTATTCTTGAGCAGTTTGGTCATAAATACAGAGACCAAGTTCCTTGTTGCATACGCCTTAATCCTCATATTATGGCGGGAGGTAATACGAAGATCTCCACGGGCCATGTTGACTCTAAATTTGGTATTTCCATATATCAGTTACCACATTTGCTACGTGTAATACGGTCTAATAAAATAAACGTCATCGGATTACATATGCATACAGGATCCGATATTTTAGATGCTGATGTTTTCCTGAAAATGGCCGAAATTCTCTTTGGAATAGCTCAGGATTTTCCAAACCTTGAATTCATTGATTTTGGTAGTGGTTTTAAGGTGGCCTATAAAGAGGGTGATATAACTACTAATGTCTATGACCTCGGGGTTAAATTAGGAGATGCTTTTGATCAATTTTGCAGTACGTACGGTCGTGAGCTAGAGATGTGGTTTGAACCAGGTAAGTACCTGGTAAGCGAGGCGGGGTCTCTACTGGTCAAGGTAAATGTGATCAAAACCACTCCTGCTACTGCCTTTGTAGGTGTCGATTCCGGCATGAACCATCTAATGCGCCCTATGATGTACGATTCCTATCATGAAATCATCAATATTTCAAACCCCAATAGTATTCAGAGAGTATATACGGTAGTGGGTTACATCTGTGAAACAGACACATTTGGATGGGATAGAAAAATCCATGAGGTACGAGAGGGTGATGTTTTGGCTATAAAGAATGCCGGAGCCTACGGTTTCTCAATGTCATCCAACTATAACTCCCGATACAGGCCTGCCGAAGTTTTAGTTTACGAAGGAAAGGCACATATCATTCGCGAGCGGGAAAATATGGAAGACATCCTGAGAAAGCAGGTCGAAATGGACTTCGATTAAAGCTCTAAGATTTCACAGCTTGTTCGTAGGCTGCATTGTAGTGCTTGACGAGTTGCGTCCAATCAAAGTTCTCGGAAAGATCTTCAGCCTTATTTCTTTGGACCATACGGTCTCTTCGCGATAATTGTATAAAATTGAACATCTTGATGGCCAGGTTTTTTGCGACAACTTCAGGTCTGCGCTTGTGCCTGGTAAGAAGGTAGGCTCCATAATCTTCATGATCAGGAAAATAAGTACCCACATAGTCTCCAAAACCCGTATAATCTGACGTAATAGCAGGTACTCCTCTTGCCAAGCATTCCAAGGGAGTGTAGCCCCAGGGCTCATAAAAACTTGGGAAGATGCCCAAGTGGCACCCTCTGACAAATTCTCCATAATCCATTCCAAACAGTGGATTTGTTGTGTCAATAAAATCCGGATGATAAACCACTTTAACTTTATCTTTAGGATTATTGACTAGAGGAGCATTTCTTAAAAACTGCAATATCTCATCATTATCATTGTCCTTAAGATTATGCGTGACAACTATCGGCCAATTATCTGACTTCCAGGACTGTAAAATTCTTCTGTACTTCAACTTCAGGTAATCATCCACCATTAGGTTGATATCTGGCAGCCGGAAGTCTTCCTGTTCTGCAGCCGCTGCATAAAACATCCGATCCCCAATCTGATCTTCTATTTCCTCACAAGTATTCCTAATCTCATTCATTACCCCTCTTAGTTGCAAAACCACGGGATTGATAGACCAGGAAGGCCTACGGGTGATAAAGAACATTACAACGGTCTGATCCATCTTCGCCTTCTTCATCATTTCATTCAAGAGGGTCAGTGCATGAAGCGTCAGATCATACCCCTTGTTTTTGAATTCATATCTACCAGAGGTAAAAAAGTAAAGTACGTTATCAAGATCAAATGGGCAGCTATGGAAGAAGTGCCCCATTACAAATTCATGAATCTTGCTTTTATACTCCTGATGCAAATTTTGAACCTCGTGGTAGGCGACGAATCTGGTAATATTCAGTCCATTGGGTGTTATATGATCGGGTTCTCTTCCGAAGAATACTTTACACTCTTTGGCAGTAACATCACTAACCGTTGTAAGAACATCGCATTCCTGACCACTAAATCTTTCTATTTGTGCTATCGGAAGAATATGGAAGTGTTCTGCATGTTGCCTCCAATGATATTTATGCAAAGAGGTGTAAAAGTTTTCATCATTCATGGCCAGATACCTGCCCACAGAAGTGGCGTGAGTGGTGAAAACGGTTTTAATAGGCAACTTGTGTTTATGGATATCCAATATAGGTATTGAAGCCATCCACTCATGAAAATGGGTAATGAGCTTCTTTTTACCCTTAGCGATTTCTTCTGACAGAAGACGAACGAACTTAATACTCAAATCTGAAAACGCCATTACGTTTCTTTGCAGATCATCATCAGCGTAAATATTTACGCCGTGCTCAGATTCTAGTCTTTGCCTAATTTCATTAGCCTTAGATAAGGATTCACTTACACGTAACAGTACGGTTAATGGACGCCCCGTAACCAACCAGGTTCCGTAAAGAACGTCATGCCCCATCTCCCTCATCCGTTCCACTGCTTTTCCAAAGGGACCTGTAGGCTCGTCAATAGGATCGAACTCAGCGCTCACGTCCTGATCTACAATTGGCCCTAACAAGCAATAACGATCTTCCCATTGTGAGGTCATCACCGGCACTTTGGATCGGATTACTGTGTAGATGCCACCAACTTGGTTACAGACCTCCCAGGCTGATTCAATGAGATAGGTATTATTAAGATTCTTCGGCTTTAAGGGGAGATTACTTTTTGGCTGAATTTCTAAAGGCACAACGCGAGACTTTTTGTTTTAAGATACAAAAAAAGCCTCGATAATGCCTTTACTTGTACTCTTCTTTAAGTTTATCCTTAAATTGCTTCATAAACTTTTCCACCTTAGGTTTTGAAACAGATACTATATAGGGTTGGTAGGGATTGAGCTCGTAATAATTTTGATGGTAGTCTTCGGCATCCCAAAAAATACTAAAAGCTGTGATCTCGGTTACTATGGGATCGCTAAAAACACGCTCAGAGTCTAGCCTTCTTTTGATTTGGGCAGCCGTGGCTTTCTCCTCATCGGAGGCATAAAAAATCGCTGATCGATATTGCTTTCCTACATCTGGTCCCTGGCGATTTAATGTGGTAGGATCGTGAGATCCAAAAAATATCTCCACCAGAGTTTGGTAGTCGACTTGATCAGGATCGTATGCCACACGTACGGCTTCAGCATGTTCAGTCAAACCTGCACTTACCTCTCTGTAATTAGGATTGGGTTTTTTACCTCCGGTATAACCTGAAACTACATCATACACTCCCTTTACCCGCTCAAAAACTGCTTCAGTACACCAGAAACAGCCACTTGCAAAGTAGGCTGTGTCGAGATTCGCAGCTTGTTCTTCAGATAAAACATTAGTAGAAGTATTTTCAATATTTCCGCGTGTGGTACAGGTCGTAAATGCCAGTAAAGCACCAAAAACCAATTGAATTGCAATTCTTTTCATTTTCAAATTCATCATGGTTTTTTCAACGCGCTAGTCACTTGTTATGTTTATCAGGTATCTGACAAATTCCGTTATCGTTTAGAAAAGTCCATAATTCCCTCCTTTTCTAAACTTACTTGTGGTCAATACAGGTTTTACAGAATCCGACATGTACCTATTCACGGCCTGCGTGAAAAGCTGCTTTATAATTTCAGAGTAGCTACCCTCACCTCTCATTCTCCGCCCAAACTCCGAGTCCGAAACCTTTCCGCCATGTAACGCCTTGATCTGATTCCAAACCTTTTTTTCCCGGTGAGGAAAGTTTTTGACCAACCAATCGTGAAATACCGTGGCAATTTTGCCATTTAAACGCACCGTAGTGTAACCTGCGCTTAACGCTCCATTTTGAGCAGCTTTTTTGATTATACTTGGAGTTTCGTGGTGGTTTAACCCTGGGATGATCGGCGCATTCATAATTGATACGGGCACTCCGGCTTGGGTTAATTCCGCAATAGCCTTCATTTTCTTAATCCCTGACGCCGTCCTGGGCTCCAATAGAGACCTGAGCTTTTCATCTAGGGTGGTGATTGACAAAATAACCATCACCAAATTATCTTTCGCAAGCTGAGCTAATATATCCAAATCTCTCAGTACAAGTGTATTTTTCGTAATGATCGCTACAGGATGTTTGTATTTGTCGAAGATCTCTAACAATGAACGCGTTATTCCCAACTTTCTTTCCAGCGGTTGATAGCAATCCGTATTACCGGATAATACAATTGGACGAGGCTGCCAACTTTTTTTAAGTAATTGTTTTTCGAGTAAAACGGCCGCATTTTTCTTAACTATAATTTTTGATTCAAAATCGAGCCCGGCATTAAAGCCCCAGTACTCATGAGTCGTTCTGGCATAGCAGTAGATGCAACCATGCTCACAGCCTTGATAAGGGTTTAAAGAATAGTCCATGCCTACATCCGGGCTGGTTACTTTGTTTACTATTTTACTTGGGGTTTCATAGAATATCTCCGTGGGTAGAGAATTCGTGATACCTGGCTCGTCAACGCCTTCAATATGATCAGTTACAAATTGGGTCTTTAAGAACGGATTGATAACCTGTATTTGAGCACCTCTCCCTTTTTTATACTGTTGCATATACTAAAATAATTAGTATATACTATAATTAATAGCTATTTGGTTAAATATTGTAATAGGTCTTTTTTAAAAGGTTTGAACTACGAATAGTCAGCAGCATATTCAAATTCATTAACACTCTCACCCATCACAATCCATTTTAAATTTCTAGGTCTATCAAAGTATTGGCTAGGTTTTATTCCGTCTATTATTTGTTTAAACTCATCGATAAAGTGGGACTGATCGTAGTGTCCTGACTTAAGAGCGAGTTTAGTTAAGCTGTCAGGGTCAACTATGGAAAGCCATCGCTCGGAACTAAATCTTGCTCAATATTCTCTGGTACTCAATTTCTTTGTTGTTTTAGGAGTCCGTTACTAGGTGTTGTAAATAAGTCTGTCTTAAAAGGTTTAAGCTCATGCGAGCTTTTTATCGTTGGGTATCCGGATATACCGGTGTTCAACCTACCTCCTGCAGTACCATCAATGTCCGCTAAGGCATTAGAGAGCAGCGGTTCGTTTATGTCTCCTAACTCCAGGAGTGGTAGTTCCAGATCGTTTACCAAAATATTAGGAACAAATCCCTCGGCGTAATCAGATTGGCCCAAAACATTCTCAATCTGAAAGGTTATGGGCAAAATCCCGTAGTTATTATTTTCGTTATTTGAATCACCAAAGGGGACTGATCCAACATTCTTCCCCACTGTAGTATCTCCCACTACGATCACATCAATAAACGGTCTTAGCCCATTAATAATGAGCTCACTGGCACTTGCGGTACCGCTTCCCGTCAAAACATAAACTCGGTTTGCCAATTGTTCACCGATATTGAAGTTCTTATTTAAGAATCGACCGGTAAGGAATTCAGTGCCAAGGTCGGGGTCATTGGTGATGGATTCTTCCGCACGATCATTCCAGCTATTCGAAAAAAACAAATCTCCCTCAACAACTCCTGGGGCAATAAAACTCGCTAAATCAATAGCCGCCGATGTTGAACCTCCACCGTTGTATCTAAGGTCTATAATTAATTCTTCAATGTTGGCCGCCTTAAAATCAGCAAATACCTCTTCCTGTTCGCTTTGATATTCAGCACCCCCATCTACGCCGCGCCTAAAAAAGTTATAAACGTAGTAGCCCACCTTCGCTCCGGATTGAGTAGTGTATATACTATCTAAAAAGTTAGGATTCTCAACGACCTGTTCAACGATCAGATCAGCGGTTCTTTCTTCATACGACTCCATGGAGGCATTAAAGCTTAAGTATTCAATGGTATGATTTTGAAAGATCTGCGAGAATACAGAGCCAAAATTATCTACATCCATAGATTGTCCGTTGACACTTCTGATCAGGTCTCCACGTACTAGGCCAATGTCTGACGCCGGGCTTGGATTTTTTATGTAGGTGATAGCAGCCAGAACATTATTGGTACCCGATTCCCTGAAAAAGGCCACTTCATATCCCGGTTCAAGAGTAACACCATCGAGACTGTTTATCAGACCATCAAAGTCATCTACAATAATTGAAAAACGGTCACCCTCAAAAAGTAGGGCATCAAAATAATCTTCAGGATCTATGCTCTGATCAATGTCCCTCGCCATCTCATCGGTCCAGAAATACCAGAAGTCCATGTTAGCAAAAATCCATTGGTTGACTGGGTCAATCGGAGCGGATAAGGCATTGTCGTCGTCGTTCTGGCACGACACTACAACAGTACAAGCTAGTATAAATAGTAATAACCCGACAAACAATTTCATTCTCTCTCCTTTCATTGTATCAAAACTATTTCGTTCTACGATGAATAATAAGAATCACGTCAAAATAGTTTCATACTTCAAAGTACCATCGCACCCGAAGTACGTAACGGTTTATATAAGATCAACGCATCTAAATCTTAAATATTTATGTATTTATTACATGATTCTTTATTATATTCAGCGTTTAAAATAGGCTAGAGCTATTTTAACTGTAAATAGCGTTAAAAGAGGGGTTAAAATCTTACATCAAAAAGATTAAAAATGGATCGTGAAAATCATATTAAAAATTTGGTAGTGCTTGCGTTTTCAGATGGTAATATTGATGAACCTGAACTGAATATGCTTCGGCATGCTGCTGAAGAAGCCGGAGTATCGGAATCGCAATTAAACGAGTGGATAGAGGATGCAGACCATATTATGTTAGACATACCCGAAGATAATGCGGAGAGAGAAAATCATTTAATCGATATGATAGGTATGGCTACAGCGGATGACACATTCTCACAAGATGAATATGACCTGTGTCTAACTATAGCTGAAAAGCTAGGTTACGACGGTTTGGGAGAAGCATTAAATCGGAAAATGTGCGAATCTAATCTTAAAAATTTAATCGCGCTCGCCGGCGCTGACGGTAACATTGACGACAAAGAAATGGAGGTCATCCGTGAAGCCGCAGCATCTGCGGGATTTTCAGAGGAGAAGTTGCAGGATTGGCTATCCAGAGGCAGCGACTTTCTTCACGTCATACCGGAAAGAGAAGAGGATCGTGAAACCCAGCTTATTCAAATGTTAAGTCTTGCCATAGCCGATGGCGAATTCAGCGCAGATGAATACTCTCTTTGTAAAACCGTAGCCGAACGATTGGGCTTTACAAAAGAAGAATTAAATATGATCATTAAGTTGTCTTTCAGAGGTGAAATGAAACTGGACTTCGACTAGACATTTCTTTGCCCTTTACAGCGCTTACTGCAATATTTGACACTTTCCCAATGCTTAGTCCATTTTTTTCGCCAGGAGAATGGTCTTCCGCAAGCTACACATGTTTTCGTGGGAAGATGAGGTTTCCTATGTGCCATGGGCATTCAACAATTATCTGATTACAGTGTTCTTTTAATGTGCAAAATCTTAGTCCTGAAGAGATCGATAGAATTGTAGAAATGGCCTGGGAAGATCGTACATCTTTTGATGCCATAAAAGCTCAATTTGGAGCGGACGAATCCGTGGTGATTAAGATTATGCGTCGAGAAATGAAAGGTTCAAGTTTTAGACTTTGGCGGAAACGAGTTCAAGGTCGAGCTACTAAGCATAGAGCCTACGGCAAAGAGGATACCCGCTTTAAATGTACTCGACAACGATCAATAAGTGGAAATTGGATATCCAAGCGCTAGGCTATCCTACCTGGAACCGTATGCTTTTCTAAAATTCGTTTGGCTTCTTTTCTTACCAGTGGGTTCTTCTTTATTCCGTACAGTTGCCTAACTGCATGTTTATAGGTGATTTTGATATCAATAATGGGTTTAGGGTAGGACTTTCCTAAACGGCAATCGTATACTTCTTGTTCCATTTCCGTCATTAACCAGGGTTCATGGATTAAGGGTAGAGGTATATGATTGAGCTCCTGCACCCACTTTTTTATGAAAATAGCCTCAGGATCATTTTCCTTAGACTGTTTTACGGGGTTATAAATGCGAATAGTATTGATACCGGTTACTCCCGCCTGCATTTGAAACTGAGGATAGTGTATACCCGGTTCAAAATCCACAAATTGTTTCGCTAAATAGTCTGCCCCTCGTTTCCAATCAAGCCACAAATGATGTGCTAAAAATGAAACCACCATAGCACGCATTCGAAAATTCAAGTAGCCGGTTTCTTTGACACATCGCATACAAGCATCAACTAGAGGATAACCGGTTTCTCCCTTTTCCCAGGCTAAATAATAATGTTCATTCCAAGTTGTTCGGAGCTGACTATATCCACGATTGATATTTTCAGATTCATATCGCATTTCAGTTTCAAACTTTTGTATGAAATGACAATGCCATCTTAAGCGTGACAAGAAGCTTGTAATATTTCTTTTACTAGAAACTTCCGGTTTTTTAGCAACAGTCATCTGATACACCTGCCGCATAGACAGATTTCCCCAGGCAAGGTAAGGAGAAAGGCGGCTACAGGAGGTACGACTTTTTTCAGGCTTAGAAATGCCTGAGTTGTAGTCAGCTACTCTATTATTTAAAAAAGTGGATAGATATTTATGTGCTTGAGTCTCCCCGCCGGATTGGAACCTTGGGTCTATATTCATTTGTATAATCGAATTCCTCAAGGCCTGCTTAACCTCATCCTTTGAAACTGTATTAAGCTTTGATAAATCCGGATGCGCTAATGGCTCCTTCATTTTTGTATACCACTGCTTTCTCCAGGTTTTCCGGTTTTTTAGTCCACGAATAACACCTGAGTACTGAAATTCACACCATTCAATATCATTCACGCTACAAAAACTGGAAACCGCCTTATCTCGGGCGTAAGTTGCGGCCAACCCTGTTTCCGTGTAACTATAGATGCGATCAATTTCAAATCGTTTTTGAATAGCCTTAAAAGTTTCAACTACCTCATCTTTAACGAGATGTAAGTAAGCTTTGTGGTTAAGTAAACGCTCGTTCAAATCCTCAACGCTCTGGACTACAAACTGCCAGTGACGATCATCACTTTGAGGCTGGCTCATTAACGATGGTTCTAAGAAAGAAATGAGAATAATGGGGGTGCCATCTTCTATAGCCGCTTTTAACGGTTCATGATCCAATAACCTCAGGTCTCTTTTAAACCAAACAATACTAATACGTTGCACGGATAAAAAACAAGAGCAACTTAATGTTGTTTACGACTGAGAAATGGGTTCTGCAAAGGTCAAGTAATAGCCGTTGATATCGCGAATGGTAAATTCACGCATACCATAGAAAGTGTCTCGTAAACTATCAACGACGTCTACTTTTTCATAAATGGAATCATGTAAATCATCTACTCCTGTGATCTTAAGAAAAAGGGTTGAGCCTCCACCTGGACTTTCAGAGCTCAGTCCAGGCAAGTCTTTTTTCAAATTTTCTTCTTCCTGAAACATGATTTCTACATTATCCTTTTTCATACTTGCCCAAACCAGATCTCCGTCTTCCGGAACAGAGCTAATCTTCTCAAAGCCGAGAATAGCATGATAGTAGTTGATAGTCTCGTTCACGTTTTCGACCATTAGATTGGGCGTTAAGGAATTAAACGTTGCCATTTTTATTTTTAAGTTAGCTAATTCTGAGTGATCAGTTTAAATCCCACACCGTGAAGATTCGCGATTTCTACTGACGAATCTTTCTTCAAATATCCTCTTAGTTTTGAAATAAAGACATCTAAACTTCTACCCATAAAATAATCATCCTCTCCCCATATAGCTTTCAATATACTTTCACGCTTTACGACTTTTCCAGCGTTATCGGCAAAGAACTTTAACACATCTGCCTCTTTTTGAGTTAGCGTTTGCCCCACACCCGCTTTAATCAGTTGAAGATTATCGTAGTCAAACACGAAGCCCCCAATCTGGTATTTAGTAAGGGATGTTTGTGGGTTCGTACGTTTTAAGAATACATTAATTCTAAAAACCAGCTCCTCCATACTAAAGGGTTTGGTAATATAGTCATCACCTCCTGATCTGAAGCCATCAAGTTTGTCCTCTTGCATAGCCTTAGCGGTAAGAAACAAGATTGGCGTTTGCTGATCCACTTCCCTGATTTCATTAGCCAAATGAAATCCATCTTTTTCCGGAAGCATTACATCGAGTAAACAGATATTGTAATGCTTACTTTTATAAAAGTTGAGTCCTTCCTGGCCATCTTTAACCCAATCTACCCTAAAACCTCGTAACTCCAGATTATCCTTTACCACAAACCCAAGGCTCTCGTCATCTTCGACCAGTAGGATAGCTATTTCTGAGCTCATATTGTCACCGTAAATGTCGTGCCTTGATGTTGCTTACTATATACGGAAATATCTCCTCCATGAGCTTTGATCACCTGTTTTACGTAACTGAGACCGAGGCCGAACCCTTTAACGTTATGTACGTTACCGGTAGGAACACGATAAAATTTATCGAAAATCCTTTTTTGTTGGTCCTCGGCGATACCAATCCCTTGATCGGTTACTGTCATAACCACCTTACCTCCCTTATCAGTACTACCTATTTCGATTTCAGCAGAATCACCTCCATATTTAACCGCATTGTCAAGTAAGTTAAACATTACATTGGACAGGTGTAGTTTATCCCCCTCGACAGTATCGTTTATAGCCCTTAGGTCTGTTTTGAATTTTATACTGTTGTTAGAATCAAAAGTTCTGATGGCCGACTGAATAATATTGTTCAGGCTTAGTTTCTCTCTTTTTAGCTCAAGTTCACTATTATTCGAACGAGCCATCTGAAGTACCCGTTCGACCTGATTCTTAAGTCTCGAGTTTTCATTGGCTATTATGCTGGCATAGTTGCTTAGTCGTTCCGGTTGTTCCACGATTTTCGGGTCTTTCAAAACTTCCGTCGATAAGGCTATTGTGGATATTGGAGTTTTAAACTCATGTGTCATGTTATTGATAAAATCACGTTGGATTTCCGAAAGTCTTTTTTGCTTGAGTATAACGAACATCGCATAAGCAAAAAAAATCATTACCAGCACGAGTACCAGGGATGAAAAAATCCAGATACTCATCCTATCGGTAATAATAGATGCTTTATTTGGAAACTGAACTCCAAAATAATAATTCTGATTTTCCCATTTCGGAAAAACCTTATCCGCGCTCGATTCATCGTTTTTGCTTTCGAAGCTCACATAATTGCCATACACCATTTTATCACTGGCACAGTCGTAAATACCATACTCAAAGTCTGCAGAAATACTCCTTTTTTCAAATTCAGTTTTCAACAAGTTCTCAAGTAAATTAGCATCTACTTCATTGTTGATCATAACCACATAGTAATTTGTGCTTAATTGTTTAATAGGGTTAGTTGCCAGCACACCGGTTTCACTCAGATCAAAGAATTGATTGGCCACATTAAAAAGTGCGGTATTTACCTCCCTATTAAAAAGCTCTTCTTCCGTATTAAACGCCTTATTAAACCAATATACCTGGACCCCGGCAATACCAATAATACTCACCACAGCCAATAAAATAAGACCTCGTATTGCGTTCCTCTTCATAGTAAGACTAGAATAACACTTGAAAATAGGAATTTTAACCTACGTAGGACGTGATTTTAACAGGTCATTAACAAAATTGAATGATACAATGTACTGTATATTCCTAGTCATCAAATTCTATATTTGCGAACAAAAATAGATGTTGATGAGGTATCTAATGGTAGTGTTAGTCGGTATAATAGGGTCATGCTCCAGCACGGCCAACTACGATAATTCAAAATTTGAACTGGGCAAGGGCTTAGGGATCCTGGAAAATGACCACATCAATGAAGCTTCAGGACTAGAAGCCAGCCAGGTAAACCCCGGGTTACTCTGGACCCACAATGACAGTGGAGATACTTCCCGGTTATTCCTGATCCAGGAAAATGGTGGGAGTGTAAAAGAGTTTTATCTACAAGGTGTTAGAAGTAGGGACTGGGAGGATATCGGAATCGGGCCTGGGCCTGAAGATGATGCCAGTTATATCTATTTAGCCGAAATCGGAGATAACCAAGCGATATATGAAGACAAATATATTTATCGCTTTAAAGAGCCGATAAAAGATGCGAGCATTTTGATTGAAGAGTTTGATATTATTGAATTTAGGTATCCAAATGGAAACCGAGACGCTGAATGTTTAATGGTTGATCCTCTCACAAAAGACTTGTATATCATTTCCAAGCGTGAGCGAAGTGTTTATGTCTATCAAATACCCTATCCACAAAGTACTGATAGCATCAACAACTTGATAGAATTAGGGACAATACCATTTCACAAAATAATCGCGGGAGATATTTCTCAGGACGGGTCTGAGATCATCTTAAAAACCTACGACGACATCTTATATTGGAAGAGAGAATCCAAGGAGTCTGTTTTTGAAGCTATATCCAAACCGGCCAAGTATATACCATATAAACGTGAGCCACAAGGAGAAGCTATGGCGTGGAAAAACGATGGTTCCGGATTTTATACATTAAGTGAAGAGCCTGATAAAACAGAGGCTCAAGTCTATTTCTATAAACGGAAGTAGTTAGCTTTCCCTTCCTATCAACGCTTCCGCGAACTCCCGAAGCAACGATTTTCGGTTCAAGGGAGCGTCCAACTTTCGTAAGGAGTCGAATCCTGATCCAAAGTATTGATTCATTTTGGCTTCCGTAAGTTCTTTAATTCCCAGGTTATCGTAGATCTGTGTAATGGCTTTTACTTTATCAACGGCATCGAAATTTTCTAACTCCAGCCAGCGCTCTAGCTCCGATTTGCTTTGACCAGAAGCAAGCTCTTTCGCCTTAATAAGCAAAAATGTCTTCTTATTGGCAATAATATCTCCGCCGACCTGTTTGCCAAACTTCTCTTTGTCTGCGTATACATCAAGCAGATCATCCTTAAGCTGAAAGCCAATGCCAATATTCACACCAAAATCATACAACGCTTTTCTGCTGGCCTTATCTGCTCCGGATAACAACGCACCTAAGTAAAGACTGGTACCTAGCAATACAGCAGTCTTCAACCTAATCATCTCTATATATTCTTCTTCGGTGACCTGATTCTGGCTCTCAAAGACCATATCAAGCTGCTGCCCTTCGCAGACTTCGGTCGCGCATTTATTGAATGCTCTCAACGCTTTGGAGAAGTATTTTTTTTCCGTATTTAGAAGCAAGTCATAGGCCTTTACCAGCATCACATCTCCCGAAAGTATAGCCGTATTGCTATTCCATTTTTCATGTACCGTGGATTGGCCTCTTCTCAAAGGAGCCTCATCCATAATATCATCATGCATGAGAGTGAAATTATGAAAGACTTCGATAGCCAATGCCTGATCTATGATCTTGGCAGGTTGATCCTTAAATTGGTAATAACCCAACAGGGTCAATAGCGGTCTCAAACGCTTACCCCCCAAAGCCATCAAATACGAAATAGGTTCATATAACTCCACAGGACGCTGCCCATAGGTGTGATTTGATATCCGCTCCTCAATCAGTTCCTGAAAGCGAGAAATAGACTGCTGCATGTTTGATTACTCGTAAAAGAATTTGTCCTTTTCATCAACAAATTCCAGGTCAATTGTTCTACGGTTTAGATCAGTATTTTTTACTGATACGCTCACATTATCCCCTAACGTGAACATCTTTTTGTTGCTTCGACCGATCACACGGTAGTTGTCCTCGTCAAATTCGTAGTAGTCTCCTTTGAGATCTGCCAAACGCACCATTCCCTCACACTTAGTTTCCGTGATTTCCACAAAAATGCCCCATTCTGTAACCCCTGAAATGACACCGTCAAATACTTTATCTTCTACGCTTTGCATGAACTCTACCTGTTTGTACTTGATGCTGGCACGTTCTGCTTCCGCTGCTCTTTTCTCTCTTTCCGATGAATGTTCACATTTTTTCTCGTAGGCGTCTTTCTCCACAGACTTACCTTGATCAAGATAATGTTGAAGTAAGCGATGAACCATCATATCCGGATACCGGCGAATAGGTGAGGTGAAATGTGTGTAATGCGCAAAAGCCAATCCAAAATGACCAATGGGCTCGGTAGTATATTTGGCTTTAGCCATCGCACGGATAGCCAGTTGTTGTAATACATTCTCTTCCGGCTTTCCCTCTATAGTGGAAAGGAGCTTGTTCAGGGAATTTGAAATGGAGGCATCGTCCACCTTAATTTCATGACCAAAACGCCGGGCAAAGGTGGCAAAAGTATTTACCTTCTCGGGGTCAGGAAAATCGTGAGTTCGGTAAACGAATGTGTTTTTTTCTTTCCCCTTTTCCATGCCATAGATGAAAGTTGCCACTTGCTTATTCGCTAGCAGCATAAACTCCTCAATCAGCTTATGGGCATCTTTTCGAATTTTAGGAACAACACCAAGAGGCTTACCCTTTTCATCGAGCTTGAACTTGACTTCGGTCGTCTCGAAATTAACGGCTCCGGTTTGAAATCTTTTCTTTCGTAGCGCAAGCGCCAACTTATTCAACTGAACCAGCTCACCAGCCAAGTCCCCTTCTCCAGACTCAATGCGTTCCTGGGCATCTTCGTAGGTAAATCTTCTTTTAGAATGAATGATGGACCTTCCAAACCACTCTTTTATTACCTTGGCCTCAGGACTCATTTCAAAGACGGCGGCAAAAGTCAGTTTGTCTTCATTTGGTCGCAGGGAGCACAAGCCATTAGACAATCTCTCCGGAAGCATGGGTACGGTTCGGTCTACCAGATACACAGACGTAGCTCGATCAATGGCCTCTTTTTCCAAAACTGTTTCGGGGTGTACATAGTGAGTCACATCAGCTATGTGAACACCTACCTCGTAATTGCCATTTTCTAAGGTTTTAAATGAAATGGCATCATCAAAATCTTTGGCATCAGCCGGGTCTATGGTGAAGGTTAAAGTATCCCTAAAGTCTTTACGTTTTGCAATTTCTTTAGTCGAGATCTCGTCCTTGATATCTTTGGCCGCCGCCAAAACGTGATCCGGAAATTCAAAGGGCAGGTCAAATTCCGCCATGATGGAGTGGATCTCTGCTTCATTTTCCCCAGACTTACCTAACACCTGAATCACTTCGCCTTCGGGGCTTTTGTCATGCGAAGGCCATTGTGTGATCTTAATAATCACCTTATCATTATGCGCAGCCCTTTTTGTTTTTTCCAGGGGAACAAAAATATCCTGGTGGATCTTTCTATTGTCAGCCACTACAAAGGCAAAACGTGGAGAAAATTCAATTCTCCCCACCAGCTGTTCCCTGGTCCTTTCCACGATCTCCACTACCTTGCCCTCCGGCCGCTTTCCGTGCTTCACCGGTGAAGCTGCAACTTTTACGATATCGCCATCAAACGCATTCTTCAAATCGCGCTCACGTACGTAAACATCATCGTCCTGACCTTCGGTAATAACATAAGCAAAACGTGGATTGACGTGGTCTACTCTCCCTACTATCACCTCAGGTTCATGATTACTTTTGTACGCCCCGTGACTGAGCGCAGTGATTTTCCCTTCTTGCTCAAGCCTGCTTAATACATAGGGGATCTCACGATTGTAATCCTTTCGCTTAAACCCTAGTTTACGAACTACCTGTTTTGAGGTATAGGCACGTTGGATGTTGGCGTTAAGGAGGCTTAGTATTTTAGCTCGGAGTTTATCTTGAATTCCAGCCGGTTTGCCGGATTTTTTCTTCTTTCTTTTCTTACTCATTCAGGTGCAAAGATGAACTTATTATTTATGTCTGTGAGTACTGAGTATTAAAAATAATGATTTGATAATCAACTGGGATCAGCTCTGATTATTTTCAGATCAGCGTGCTGGATGCTCTTTAACCTCAAAAATATCTGCGCCAGAACGATCACATCCTCCACACAGTATTCGGCTATTTTCTCCAATCCGTCACCTTGATAGTAAGTATCATTAACCATGCTGCCATCCAACCCGGTTTTACTGGATTCGATGCCGAATACAGAGGCTAATAGTTCCAACGAGGTGTAGTGTTTATAATCTCCAAATTTCCAGAGGTCCATAGTATCCAGGTGTTGGATTTCCCATGGTTTTTTACCCGCGAGGTCCAAAACATTAGGTAAAGGAATGTCGTTGATCAGCATACGCCTGCTCAAATAGGGAAAGTCGAACTCTCGCCCGTTATGAGCACAAAGAACGAGGTGGTCGTTGTTGATCTTACGGATCAGATCTTTAAAGCCTTCCAGCAGCTCTTTTTCGTTGTCTCCATAAAGCGCTTTCACTCTGAATTCCAGGTCCTTGTATTTGGCAACAAAATACCCCACTCCAATGGTGACTACTTTCCCAAACTCTGCGTAAATACCTGCACGTTGGTTAAATAGCTCGTCATCGCTAATGCCTTCTTCTCGTTTCAAAAAAGCAGCCTTTCTTGACCATTGCGTTTTAAGACGTTCACCCAAGCTTTTATAATCATTGGTGATTCCTACCGTTTCAATATCGATAAAGAGTATGTTTCTGAGATTCATAGGCTAGGAATGAAGTATGCCTTTAGTGTTTAATTCTTTAATGAACGTCAGGTTTTCATCGGTTATCGAATCCGGTACAAAGGTGAACCGCTTATCGTAGATCTGACCATCAATGTAATAGCTCACCCAGTATTCATTGTTTAGATGAAATACATCCGACTGAATTAGCTCAATTTGCTCAGTGGTCTTCGCCTCTACCGTCTCTAAAAAATGACGCAGGGTGGATGTTTTCTGTATCTCACCATTTTGCTCGCCATATCCTTTCGATGCCACTAAGGTGTTTTCAAGGTTTACTTCATTGTTATTAATCAGATGGACACTCCACTCGGAGTTTCCCTCCTCATTTATGTTTTTGGCAATAGCCACCGTTACATCTTTTACTTCCGGTTTTTTTATGTCATGTTTCATGCGACTAAGTCCATTTCAAAAAGTTCTTCTATGTTTTTTCTTAAAAGCTGCTTCACCTTTTCCACATCCTGGGGCCGACCCAGCTCCTTCTCCATTGAAGTGACCGCTTTATCATCGATACCACATGGCACT
>JBCCOE010000019.1:0-60060 GCA_039025475.1 Bacteroidota bacterium
GTACACCACATCCGCCGAAGCATTCGTTACATTCTCAAAATTGTCCCCGATGACCAGGTTCACATCTGTCGTGCCCATAGCGGTCGTGGCCGTGCCCGTTAAGCCCGAACCGACTACCGCACCCACATCGTAGCTCGTGATGATGCCCCCATCGTCATCTACACTCGGTAGTATAACTCCTGTGGAAGCATCCGAACACACCGTGGCATCCAGGTCACCCGTGAAGACCGGCTCCGGGCTGACTGGAAAGGTAACAGTATATGAAGCACCCTCACAGCCTGTAGGACTAACAGGAGTTATTGTGTATACAACATTAACCACAGCTGATGTAAGGTTAGTCCAAGCATCACCAGACAGTTCCGTGGCCATCTTACCCGTCCCCGCACTTACAGACCCTGAACTCTGAATCAAACCGTTATCATTTGTACTAATCGTGTAGTCATTCGCGCCTACAGCAGATAGAGTATGAACAATGGCAACATCACTGCAGATAGTAGCCTCTGTAGAGGTGGCACCTATTGGCAAGCCATTGATCGTTATGTTCTCAGTATCGGTCAATCCTACACTACACCCATTGGATATATCGGTGGCCATAACACTAATTGTCACAGGACTACCGGGAAGCACAAACGCGTTGCTTAATAGGGCTATAGTGCCACCATTACCACCTATGGTGCCGCTCATAGGCATACTACCATCAAATAATTGGTAGTTAACACCAGGCTCACTACCGGATACCGTAAAATTCAAAACCTCTCCGTCACAAACTGCTACAGCACTCGAAGATACGGACAAGCCGGTATTCGGAAGGTCGTTGATCACCACAACCTCTTCACTACTTTCAACACTGTAGCATACAGTAATATTGCTCCCGTCGGTCACCCGTACAGTATAACTACCACTATCCCCTGAACCATCCAATAACAAGGTCGGACTGTTGGACAAAGGAACCGCAACTCCGTCTTTAAACCACTCGTAATCTCCACCATTTGGTGCCGTGATGCTCGTTAAAGTGATGTCGGTGCCGGTTATATCACATTCGGTGTTACTAGGACTTACCGAAGTAATACTTGGCACTGAAGGGGCATCCTCAACCGTGATTGTATTTCCCAAACTTAAGGAACTGCATCCATTGGCATCGGTTCCTTCAACTGTCACTACATCCCCATCCATCAAGCTACTCGTTACATATGTAGTTGTGGCTCCGGGACCCTGTACACTCAACCCATTCAAATAGAACTGGTAGATGCCACCTACTCCGGCACCAGAGCCGGTGAAAGTTATGGTGACCCCGGAACATATAATATCATCTCCCCCCGTATCATCGTTACTGAGAACAACTGATGGCAACCCGTTGATAGATATGCTCTCCGTATCAGTCAGATCAAAAGTGCAGCTTTCGCCTACGTTAGTTGCGGTAACTTTAATTGTAACTGTAGCAGATAAAGGGTTAGAACTGATGGTCAGATTAGACCCGGTGCCCCCAAGGACTGAACTTAAGTTGGAATCATTGCTCGCATCTCTTAATTGATAATTAACCCCGGATTCGGAGTTGACCACCGTTATGTCCACCGTCTCTCCCTGACATACAATAGGCGCTGAGGTGTTGACCGCTAGATCAACATCCACACATGATTCTTCAGCTCCCAACGACCTGATAAAGTTGCTTGGAGAAATGGTGGGATCATTTTGGTTGTTAAATTCAGTCAGAAGCCAATCGGCGCTCCTAGCAACATCAGATAACCGCACTTCCTGAATTTTCCCATCAAAATCAAGGTTTAAGGGTTGGTTATTTGCGATCGTTATCCTACTACCTCCGGGTGCCATAGCAAAAAGGTTATCACCCATAACAGCCGTGGTACCTTCCTCAACACCATTAACATATATTCTCAATACATCGCTGGTGGCATCCCAAACCAAAGCCAAGTGATACCAAGTCCCTGTGGAATACATAAATGGATCAAAACCATCTTCATTCGAATCATCCGTTCGGAAACGACTTCCATAAGCACTTCCCATTTGTCTTAGAAGGAATGTCTGATCCTCATCACCTGTATTCCAGTTTCTTCCAAACAATCGTGAATCTCCAGCGTCATCAGAATTTACCCACAACTGGGCTGTTATTTCTGTCCAGGTCGATTCATCTAAAGCATCCAACCTGATATGATCACTGTTGCCACTTACAAAATCCTGCGCAAATCCAAACTTTCCTGTAACCTGATCTGGCGTTGCTGAACTAGGTGTACCTGCCCATGCTCCGCCAGAACCATTAATACTATTCATAGAAGCATCAATATACTCCCCCGGGACTCCACCACCAGCTTCCTGCAAATGAAGAACAGTCTGGTAGTCTATGTCCCAGGTAGCGGAGTTAGAGGGGTTGGAAACGATCGTCGGGTCTTCATAGTACATATAAAACTGATTATCTATACCGCCGGTTAGGTCGATCGCTACCCAAGCTATTATCTCTCCTGTTCCAGAGTTATAACTAACCAACTCATGATTCAATTGGGTGCCATCGGTTCGAGCAAATGCGATATCAAAACCATTTGCCTGTGCTTGGTAGGCTAGGTCTGAATCTGATACAAAAAAAAGTATGGGAAAATTGGTGAGATTACCAGGTATTTGCGCACCATTAACTGTAATTAATTTCCTATGTCTAAAGTCAGCCAACCATTGACCAATAGATTCAGATGAAATGACAAATAGTAATAGTGTAAATAATATTCTATTCGCTATCCTCATTGTGGAATATATATCTGTGCAGTTACTATCAACCTCAACACTATATTAATCTTGACTAACCTCCTAATGTAACCAAATAATTATTTAAGGCCTCAACTCTCCGTTGGGTTTCGTCTTTATTAATGCCATTTTTGTCTGACTTTCCAATTCAACTGTGCCTGTAAATAAAATTGAACCATCGCCAAGTTGAATAACTGTTCCGGACAAATCATTATCCGACCCGCCGAAGGATTGTGTCCACTCCTCAAGACCCGTATTTGAAGTTTTGATCAAAACAATATTAGTAGTGTTATCACTGACCGCTTCACCTGTAATTAAAAATCCACCATTAATGTCTTCAACCACAGATCGTGTGATAATATTGCTACCACCGGAAAGCGGGCCATTAAAAACCAGTCCGTCATCATTTCTCAAGGCGCCCAGGTAGACATTGGATGAGCTATTAGATTGAAAAGATGACCCTACCAAAACAAACCCTTGGTTTGACGTCGGGGAAATAGAGGCTGCAACTTCATCAGATTCTGAACTACCCAGCCACTGAAATGGCGAAACTGAGGTTACTATGCCATCGGATCCAGCAGGAAATACGAATATGTTAAGATCAGGATCATTAGTCATCGGAGCCCCGGGAGGCCTCCTATCTGTTGTACCAAAAAAAAGAAATGTACCATCTACTTTTTGCACCAGACCATTGCCACGATCTTCACCCGAAAAACCATATACTCTTCGCCAGTTTGCATCTTCGAGTAAACTAAGGTTTGAAGTGACCCTGATTGATAAAATATCTTCCAAATCCGTCGCTGGATCATAGTCCGATTTGCCGACGTCTACGTTTGACGTATATCCTGTAATAATGTAATCATTATTTTCCGTAATGGTCAGGTCTACGCCTACTTCGTTAAAGGCCGGTAGTCCAAACACTAGGCTATCTATTAAGTTACCATCATTCCCGAGCTTATAGAAAATTAAATCGGACAACCCGATGACATTGATAACATTGGCAGCTACTATTATATTGTTATCGGCATCAATCTCTAAATCCACAGCGGCAAGTTCGTCATCTCCACCATAGGACTGTGACCAAACCTCGTTGCCTAAAGCATCTGTAAATACGACAAAAACCTTGGGCACACCATTAATCAATGTATTGTTACCCAATAATAAAAAGCCTTCGTTATACTCAACCAGTTTAACACCAGTCTGATTTCCATCACCTCCGTAATACTTAATAAAATAGTCCTCAAACCTAGGATCTGAATTACCCTCGGTGTCACAACTTATTATAAGAGTGGAACACGAAAAGGCCAGGATTAAGAAAATGTCAAATGTTCTCATTTGAATATTTTTCTTAAAAACCCTGATTTATTATCTACTATTTTCCGGGGTTTATATAAAGGTAACATGAAGCCTACATTTACAGCCAACGAATTAAGTCGTTTGTCATCATCAACAAAGGCATAAGTATACAAAAGTCTATTGTTCGAATATTGATTATCAACATCTACAATATTATTCAAGCCATACAGATATCTAACGTCAAGGAAAATGTAATTGTATTTGATTCGATAAGTAGAACCAAGACCAAAGATGATTGATTGATTTGAGGTCTGCCGAACATCATCTAGGTTTTCCGATGGACCCGTCACGGGAAATGCCGACAGGTTCTCGTTACTACCGGATGCTCTATCCGTTAGCGAGACCTCAGCATCAGCGCTGAACATTAAATGCTGAGTAAAGCCCGCATAGACATACGGAATGAATTTATTGATTTTTCTTCTGTATTTGACGTATATGGGAATATCAAAACTGGTTTGGTCCTCAATAAACTGTTGATCGTCAAATTCAAATATTGAATTAGTGTAAGTGTACCCTCGGCTCACCAGGTCAACACCAACACCTACACTCCATGTATCACTAACATTCCATTCTACCCCTCCACCGATTTGAAAACCGATGTCATTCGAGTAAGATTCAGCGGTTAGATCCGTATTGTCCGTACCAAAGTTTTGAATAACAGAGGTGCCCGTAGTATTGAAACCAAGTTTACCAAACAATACAAAAATAGGTGTTGTTTTAAACTTTTTACTTAAATAAACCATGTCTATAGGATCATTTTCTACGTCGATCTTATACTCGGGATCTAATCTTAAAAGTTTGAGGTAGCTATCCTCAGCACTTATTGGATCATCTATGAAAAGATATGTTCTTGTTAAGAGCCAATAGGCCTGTATACGTTGACTTTTATTGAAACCATTATCTAAGCAAGGTTTCAATAGACTAGAAATTCCGTATAACCTACCGGCATCAAAACTTTCCTGAGCCTTAGCCAATGTTTCTAAACAGCCGCTTTGCTGTCCTCTGGATTTACCAAAAAGGGCAAAAAGCAACATTATAGTAATCCCAAATACTCTGATTCTAACTCTAGTAGTCATTTAGGAGTAGGTTTACACAAGTGTTTATGTAGCCAATATCATTCGCCACATAAGTTTTCCACTCTTCGGGCGTCATATTTCTACCGAGCTGGTTACACATATTATCCGCCATTAACGCCGGATTGGTCGCCCATATTCTTATCTCTCCATCCGCACATGCAGCCAACAAATAATCAGAATCAGGACTGAACTCTATGTCCCAAACATATGCATCGTTATCCGTCATTTGAATTGGGAGTTCATCTAATTCATCCATGGCCCACATTTGTATGGTACCATCAAAACTACCCGCAGCAACCAATCCTCCATTCGGACTAAACTCAATATCACTTACCCTTCCCTTATGAGCCTTAAAATCTCGTATGAGTTTATCATTCTTAAGATCGTAAATTTTAATAGATCCATCTTCATCACCCATAGCTACAAGATTACCGTCAGTGCTGAAAGCCACTGCATGAATAGGTCGATTAGCGGACTCCATAATAACTCTCTCAGAGTAATCGGACAAATTAATAAGCCTCACTTGCCCCTGCAAAGTTCCAGCTACTGCAAGAGAACCTTTCGGATTGACGTCCAGTGCCTTATACTCTCCGTTTGTCATTAATACCAACTTACTTCCCTGAGTCTTAATGCTATTCAACCTCAATTCACCATCACCACCTGCTGACAAGAATTCGTCGGATCCCGGAATGAATTCAATATCGTTAATGTAAGTCCGATGCCCACTGATGTCAAAATTACTACCCTGCTGATCACGTGAGAAAACCTGTATACGGGCCGAATCAGTGGCGTTAATGAGCCACTTTTCGTCATCAGTAAGTTTAATAATCCTATTTTGATAGTTATTTGAAGCAACAATCAGGTTTTCTTCACCCGAAAGAGAGGAAAGAACAATTTTTCCTTCAGCTCCGGTAGAGTAAAACCGCGTATTCGATTTTCCAAATACTATAGATCTAATTGAGTTTCTATGGATACCCTCAATGGTATTATAAGTTTTACCATTGATACTAGCCATCGACGTATAAAGTCCATTATAAATATAGGGGTCAAACTGCCTGCCTTCGTAGTCTGTGTTAAATTGATAGGCTTGTTTGGCCAATAGTCCTTGTAAGTCCTTGTCTTCAATATTTAAAGATTTTACCGCCATAGACTGCGCTACGGACTGATACAACAGCTTCTGGGCCTTATTGTACTCTTTTTGAGCAATGGCTGTCTGTTGAACGGCAATTTCAGTCTGTCGTAGCGCCTCCTGTCTTTTCTCATCAGCAATTCCCCGTTGAACTTTAGCAATCTCTTCATTTTTTTCAGCTCTAGCCTGTTGCACCTTGGCTTCAGCTAAAGCTTCTTTTGCTAATTTCTCATTGTCCTCCGCTCTTTTCTGAGCAATCTCAGCTCTTTCTCGTTGCAGATCTGCTTCTCTCCTTTGGTTTTGAGCTTCATCTCTTTGCTTCTCGACTTCAACTTTTTGCTCCTCTACAATTAACCTTTGTTTTTCAGCCTCAAGAAACTGTGAGTAAGCACCAATCATGAATACGATCGCAATAACCGTCGCTACCCCTAGTATCAGAGCCACAATTTTAGCACGTCTAATAAGACGCTTTTGTAGCATCTCCTGATTTCTTTGCTCTGCTTCGTACGTGATTCTACTGGTATCCAGAAAGACAATGGCCCGTTCAAACGCTTCATCGTAACGTTGTGCCCAAGCTCGTGTCGGTTTTTGCTTCTTTTGCCAATTAAGCGCTAATTGCAAATCAGGCGGCCTCCAAAGTCCCGTTCTACCAACCTGATACATGGCAGCGGCTTCTGACAAACGCTTGTACATTTGAGCAGACTCGTGCTCCTCTTCTACCCAAGTTTTCAGACGAGTCCAGATCCGCATTAAGCTCTCATGTGCGATTTCTATGAGTGAATCGTCAGAAAGTTGTACAACCGGAGACGGCATCAAAAAAGATCTTCCTGGCTGCCTGAAGGCGTCTACCACTTTAATAACTTCTTCCGCGGTAACTTCAGCCAATTGTGCGACCAATGAAACTTTAACAGCTCTCCTCCTCCCAAAAACGTCACTACCTTTCTCTGTGAGTGACTTAAACAAAATTTCTGCAATTTGCTGCTGTTCCTCATCGAGCTGGTCATAAGCTTCATCGGCATGTTGAGACAGTGCGTGAGACATTCGGCCCACGGCGTTGTAATGCCTGACATCAATGGGTTCCTCTTCCTCACGGTTCTCAATCCAATAATCCCAAGTACGCATTAAGGCATGCTGAAGTATTGGGAGCTGGTCTTGATTATCACCCAATTCTCCTAACAAACGCTTGACCAATCTAGAACTAACTTTCCCCCCGCCCACGGCTACCGGTCCCTCTATAGCCATCCTCTTCTGATCCCTTCCCATCTGAGGCACCAAATAGTTACTCATATTGATCATTTGAGTGAGACCTGGAAATTTAGCACACTCTCCAATATGGTCGGATCGCATTGTAACTACAATATGGATAGGAATATCGCTGCTCTTACAAGACTCTTGTATCAGATTAACATAGAACTTAGCCTCATTAAGATCAAAATCCCCGTTAGAATTCTTAATTCTGAATAGTTCTTCAAATTGATCAACTACAATGAGGGTATTTTCATCGAATTTTGACTGCGTCCGTTGAACTGCTTCAACCAATCCGTTCGGGCCACTTCTCAGTAAAGAAGACGTTATTCGCTTATTAATAAGTAATTCTTCGGGTGTAACCTCATCATACTCCGGATCTAGTTTAAGTATTGACTCCGCCAGATTATCTACAGGGTGAGCCCCTGGTCGCGTAGTGATAATATTCCAGTTAGGCCCATAATGGGTCATAAACCCTCCATATAGAATAGGTATTAATCCACAATATACGAGTGAGGACTTTCCACTTCCGGAATACCCCATTATTGTCACAAAGCGATTTTCCGCAAGTTTAAGAAGTAGCTCATCTACCTGACCTTCTCTGCCGAAAAAAAGGTGACATTCATCAAATGTAAACGGACGTAGTCCTGGAAACGGATTAAACTTAGGTGTTATGTCAAGAGCCTGGAACGACTCATGATCTTCCACAGCTTCCTCAGGCCGATTATAATTTGGGTCTAACATAAGTTATTGCTGCATCAAGTTTAAAAAATTGTGAGGGACGCAGAAAAAATTATCTTTAAATTAAGCACTTTAGAATTTAAAATACAAAAACCCAATAGTTGCCATAACGAATGTCTAATTAAACGTATTCCACCATCTTCCTTGCCAAACTTATGTTATCTGATAATAACTCATAAAAGTTATCCTTAGCCATCTTTAAAAGCACAGTATCTGAAGTAGCTAAAACCGAGTTTGAATTAGAATAGCCCACTTCTCCAATAAATTCACCCCTTGAAACGTTTCCGTCAATTCTATTATCAACCATCATATTCACCGAGCCATCAAATATTATATAAAAGTGATCGTTTTGACTATCACCTAATTGCAGTGTTTCACCGTTTCTCAATACAATCTCTTCTGTAATGTCTATTAGGTCTGCTAAAACCAGCCCAATTATATCATCGAAAATGTCAAGTTTCTTAAGGAAAATAACTTTATCAAACCTCAACGCCGAAAGTCCTCCCTCAGGCTTAATCACATTTTCAAGCTGACGCTTCTCATAAATAGGTATGCGCCCGACGTTCTCTAAATAAGCCTGACGGTCGATCTTGTTCAATGACCAGGCAGCCATTTCCCTTAACAGTGGATCCGGATTAAAAATATTGGCAATTAAATCAAAGTAAAACTCCCTAATCTCCAATAAACCTATTTGATAAAGTATGCAGGTTTTTGTCCATCTATTCGTTTGAGAAAAATCTCGGTTAAGCAAGAACTTCAATACCATTTTTTCATCCAGTGGATCCCTTGGATAAAATACTTCGAGTTTTTTGTATTTTTCGGCGTAGGTAAGGTCATCTAATACAGGAATAATCCTTTGCTTTAAATCCTCAGACAAGAAAACATCTAATAATTCCAATGCATAGGTAACTCCTTCATTAGTACCACTTTCAATATTCTCCTTTACGAGCTCAATGGACTGCGCGTCATAAAGCATCGAAAGAAGCATGTATATGTGTTCGACATCATAAGCTATTTCCTCTTCAATAGCTTTCTTAATATCACTACCAAAGAATTCATTCCCAACTTCATCTATGGCGGCCATATTCCAGGCAATATCTTCAATATCAGATTCAATGGCATATTTTATCCTTGGTATTTGAGTTATTCCTGCTTTAAATCCGGCATTTCCCAGAGCAATTAATACTTGAGATACCATAAACTTATCCGGATAATCAATTTTGTTCCATAATAACGTTCTGGCCATCTCACCACCTATTCTACCCATCACCTGCACTATCCTTAACATCGTTTGGGTATCCTGACCAGTTCTATAAAATGCATTATCAAGGATTTGCAATGCCTTTGCCCCTATAACCGTCAAGGCACCAGAAGCTGGAACGTAAAACCTTGGGTTTTTGAGATTACCGATCAACGCCCGTACCACCTCCGTGTTATACCTTCTTTGAGCGGTTTTAATGGCTGTAAGTCTGACTTGTGAATTTAGGTCACTAAGCAATTCGATTAAAAACGAGATGTTCTCTTTTTCCTCACTATTTGCAAGTAGCTCTGCTGCATACTGACGATCTTCGGGATTATCAGATTTAGCCAGTTTTGAAACTCGTGATTTTCCTATATCACCCGAGCTGAAAAGATCCAGTAGATCTGAGGCACTAACTACATTTTTATCCGATGTTTCTTTGCTTTTTCCAGTAATAACGTATTTATCCGATACAGATAATCCCTTTATTTCATTCATTTTTAATTGTGCAAAGTCTCGAATGATCTCAGATTCATGGATCATCATCGTATTTATAGCATTAGGCAATATCTGGGGCTCCATTTTCTCCAGTAATTTATAGGAGAACATGACTTTGCTCACCCTGTGGTCATTTAAGGAGCCGGAAAGTTCCGTGGTAAGCATTTCAAGTGGTGAGTAAGTCTCAGTAATTCCCTCGCGCTGTTGCTGTTCTAGTTTTAGTTGTATTTTGTTCCTATACTCCAGGTGCATTTTACCAATGATGATAAAATACCCTACAACAAGTGCTACAATAAAATACAGATAATGAATGTCTTCGAAAAATGATACAAAAGAAATTCCAAAAATTATGGCGCCGGCAATAAACCTAGCACTCTCATTAACGACACCTTCGACTTTTGTTTGAATGTTGAATCTGACCCTGTTATCGAGAGGTATGAAATACAACTTAAACGTCGGGTTTTCTAGCGAGTCACGAAGTGAATAATTAAAAAACCGATTTGCTGAAACCAACAAGAAAAACCAAATGAAAGACCCTCCTACTGAAGGGTCGAAGCCGAATATAGTACCTGTAATAATCGTTGCTAGAGTGAAAACCAATAATATTACCGGCAAAACCAAAAGGGTAATCTTGAGGCCATATTCACTAATTATTTTGTCGTTCACAAAAGTCTGCATCAGCATTCCAAACACCAGAATAGCCAAAGTAAAGTAAGCCAGAAACTCTCGTAGATTTTCTTCTTCAGGATATTGCGCAGAAACAACATTTTGAAAAGAAAATTGCACAAACGTAAAAGCCATCATAGAGAAGATGAGAAACACAGATAGTAATTTGACATACTTATCCTTCCTTAAAGCTTTAATACGAGTATCCATGACCTCTTCTGAACTTGATGAACTCTCTGCTTTTTTAAGGTCATACTTGGACGTTATCAAGTAAAGAAAGAAAGCAGATATCAAAAGACTTATCGCGCAGATAGGTAAATAGCTTGTCGTATCAGGAATTAACTCGCTAAGAAAAGGTATGGTTAATGAGGCTAAAATGGCGGCCGACAATTGTCCAATATCTATACCACCTATTATTCTCTTTGATTGCCTTAGATCAAACAAACGCCCGAAAATTCCCCAAAACCCCAAAAGACACACAGCCAGAATCGGGCCAATAAGTGCGAACATAATAAAAACAAGAAGGTCTTGGATGTCTTCAGAGCCCACGTTAAAAAGTGCAAACATCACTAGGGTTCCCGCTCCGATCAATAGCAAATTGCTAAGAGCTAGTTTTGAAAAGCTTACCCTATTCTGAAGAAAAGAGAAAAAAGCAGTAGTAAATACACCCAACAAGCCAGATATGAGTATAGCTTCTTTTAGGTACTGTTCAAGCCTGTTCAGAAACAATGTTTCCGCACTGATCTGGTAAGTAGCCAGGAAAATACCCATAAAAAAACCGTTGCCGAGTAGAAGGATAACCTGATTCTCTTCTTCCGGACGAACATTAAGGGCTTTGAATAATGCCTTGAGCACTGTTTATGAAGTTAAAAAAATTACATCCCTCTTAAAATGCACAAGTTAATTATACTTGGACTAATTCGCAAGATGCAATACACAATAAAAACGTGCCCCTAAAGGATCAGCTTCAATAAATGTATTTCAAGAAGTCTACTCTGTCCGTGTAGAATCGGTCTCAACCGTTTGATCAGCATCGTCGGAATAGGCTAAGTTGAGACCTTCTATCACTATGGTTGTAATGTCAAGACTGTCACTTGCAAAGAGTATATCACTACCCTGATTATATTTGACCACTAGATCGACGTTATTTTGCTGACTATATAGTTTTAAGTAGTCCGTGACTTTACCATAAAGTTCTTTATTCACTTTATTTTCCTCCTTTAAGAGTTCCTGGGTCAAGCTTTCCTGGTATAGGCGCAAGTTTTGTTGCTTTTTGACTAAATCTTCTTCAATTGCTTTAGCCTGCCCAATTGTAAGATTTGAAACCGTCCTTTGATAGTTATTAACTTCATTTTGTAAGCCCTGAGCACGGTTTTGGTATTCAGCTTCTAACTTTTTTCCTCTTTCTTCTAATTGAGCCTGGGCATCTTTAAAGTAGTCATAATTAGCGAGAACAGAATCTGCATTGATATAAACGATACTGTAGTCATTTGAAGATGGGGCTGAAGAAATGTTTTCTGAAGCAGAAGTCTTTGAATTCGAAAATTGTAAATAGTACAGAACTGCTACAGCGATGATTAAAACTATGTTTAAGGCTAACGATATATTTTTCACTTGATTTTCATTTTTCAAAGCCGCAAATAAAGGAAAGAAAATAAAGAATTACTATTTCGGTGGATGGTCCTTAGTACTGGTTTCGTCAAAATCAACTTTATAAGTATAATATTTAGTTGTTTGTACCACTTTACTCTTGTCAACATAATCATAATTGTAGTCTATGTCAGTTTTGTTTTCCATGGTCTGTTGTTCTATTTCAGAACCAACCATATGGTACATATGCGATTTTCTGTAAAGAACTGCACAAAAAAGACCTGCTATTGCACCCAACAAATGAGATTCCCAGGAAACACCAGGATCACCAGGTAAAACACCGGTGAAAATTGAACCCCCGTGTAATACAAGAATAGTCATAGATACGGCAATAGACGAGCGATCTCTTCTGATAAGACCACTGAATAATAAATAAGCCATCATACCGTATGCAAGACCACTGGCACCTATATGGTACGCATCTCTGGCAACCAGCCATACCCAGAATCCACTTAACAAATAAATAATAGATACAATTTGCCAGGCTACTGACCGATAAAAATAAAAAACACCTATACCGAGGAATAGAATTGGGAAACTATTTGAAAGTAAATGTTGAAAATCACCATGAATCAATGGGCCGGTTATTACACCAATGGATCCATGAATAGTTCTTGGGTAAGTTCCGTAAACACCAAAGTCCGACTCAATACCGACTTCTATGAATTTAATGATCCAGATTAGTAGAATGAAGTATAGGGCTGGTCTTATGCTCCACCTGAAATGAGCCTTCTCCTGCGCATCCAATTTTAATGGTCTTCCTCTTGTAACTGAAACGAATAAGCCGTAGAATCCAACTCTAGGTTATCTTCGTTATAATCGCTAATAAACTTTGTAATTACGTGATCGCTAACAGATTCAACATTCAACGCGACATCAAGTCCAACTCCAAACTCAATCTTATCATCTACCTCAAGATGCTCGCTGACTTTAATTTCCTCTTCGGCTTCCAGCTCTGTTATCACCTCTGCCATATATAACCCAATTTCTTCTTCAAGATCATCCAGAGCTTCTAAATCACCATTTTCATCTTCTTCATACTTGATCCTCTTGAATTCTGGGAAGTGTTTTGCTGCACGATGTTCGGCAACCTCGTATAGTTCACTAGCATGATGTAAGCGCAATGTGTAAATAGCTGCGTCATAAATTACATCTCTACCTTCGTAAACTCCAACAAAATTAAAATTCACATATTCTTCAGAATTATCATCTGACTTTATAATCTGGTAATTCTTCCCGGAATTTTGTAGTTCAGCTTTAAAGGCGTCTATGCGCTCGGCATCAAAGCCCATATTTGTTGAGCTCATATTCAGTTTTTAGTAAAAGATAAGGGATTTTTGTTGCATTACAAACTTATAACAAGACATAAAGTTTAACTGTTTTACTTGTTTTTGGCATCGAGACCACCCAAGATTGTATTGAGAATAGTCAGCACAAAACTAAAAAGTAGAGCCCACCAAAAGCCATCAACTGCAAAACCAGAAATAAGTGAGTCCGCCATCAGGATAATAGAGGCATTTATAACAAGTAAGAAAAGGCCTAGAGTAACAATGGTAATGGGTATGGTCAGTACGATTAGGACAGGTTTAACAATCGCATTCAACAATCCCAAAATGGCTGCCACCAATATAGCTACCAGAAAACCATCTGTTGTCACACCAGGCAATAAAAAAGAAGCTAACATCACTGCCAAGGCGCTCAAAACTAACCTTATTAAAAACTTCATATCAACTTTCTTGAAACCATTTAGAATACATAGGATAATTTCGAGCGGTTCGCTCAATAACATCCATCATTTCAGGTCCAGTGTCTTTCACTTTTTTTGCAGGTACTCCGGCATAAATTGAATTTTCTTCAACAATAGTACCTGCTAAAACCACAGCTCCGGCTGCTACTACGGCGCCTGACTTGACAACGGCATGATCCATTACAATGGCTCCCATACCAATGAGGACGTTATCCTCGACAGTGCAACCGTGAACTATGGCGTTATGCGCTATGGATACATTACTTCCTATAAGGGTCTCGGCACGTTGATAAGTACAATGAATCACAGCGCCATCCTGGATATTAGTATTACTACCGATCGTAATTGAATGTACATCACCTCTAACAACGGTATTAAACCAAACCGTGCATGAATCACCCATGGTAACCTCTCCTATTATAGTTGCCGTCTCGGCCAGAAAGCAGTCTTCACCAAAGACCGGCGTAAAACCCCTTAATGATTTCACAATAGCCATTATTTTTAATGTTTAAACATTTAAATAAAACTTAAATCCAATATCTTTGTTCTGCATTTATTTAAACCAATATAAGCTTAATTAGAAACAATGAAAAAACTAACAATTCTCAGTCTATTTGCAGCATCTGTACTGATGTCGTGTGGACCAAAGACGGAGGGTACAGACGCTGAAGTATCCGAAGCAAAAGAGGTATCTGAGGCATCACTCGCTGCCGCTAATTTTAACATTGATACGGATGGCAGCCAAGTCACTTGGATCGGTAGCAAACCCGTAGGTAAGCATAATGGCTTTATACCAATTTCGGAAGGAAGCATAAAACTGGAGGAAGGTAACATTGTAGGGGGTTCCATTACCATAAATGTAACAGGAATAGAGTGTGAAGATTTAGCTTCTGACTCTACCATGCAAGCCAAACTCGAAGGTCATTTACTTTCGGATGATTTCTTTGCTGCCGAAGAGTTCCCAACTGCAGAATTTGTAATTACTTCTGTTGAAAATTATTCAGCTGAGGAAGTAGTCGAAAATAAGGAAGAGATAGATTTTGAGTACAAACCAGCATCGGCATCGGATCATATGGTAGAATCGCCAACACACAAGATAACTGGTAATCTTACGATGAGAGGTACTACCCTGAGCATTTCCTTTCCCGCTAGTGTTCAAATAGAGGATAATGCGATAAGCGCAAAAGCAAAATTCAATATCGATCGCACCCGATGGGGACTAAGCTATGGTGAAGAAGCTACCATCACTGAAAAAGCGAAGGACAAATTTATTTATAACACCGTAAATGTTGGTTTCGACTTAAAAGCCAACGCAGATGCCATTTAAAAAAAGCGTCTTGAGATTATTGAAGGCAGATTCTTATGAGTCTGCCTTTTTTTGTTTTAACTAATTGACCCTCAGCTAGATTTACAGATACTAGTGTCTATGACCAGAAAAAAGCAAAATTTCTCTGTTAAAGATTTTAAAGACTTTTCTTGTAAGGCTGAATACTGGGCTAACCAAAGTAGCTTTTTTTGCTCCCTACATACAGCTTTATCCAAGTCCCCTTATGGTTCATTTCCTAGGATAATAGCGGTTGGAGCTGATCAAATTTTATCGTCGAATAAAGGACATAACTTTGAAACTCTTGAACGATACCGGGGCGAAAATAAGAGTTGGTTATTTGGTCACTTTAGCTACGATCTGAAAAATGAAACTGAAAATCTCACTTCTTCAAACAAAAGTCATGTAGCATTTCCTGAGATGACTTTCTTCAAACCGCGACACTTGATTAGTATTACTCCTCAGCAAATTACCATTGAAAGTGATCAGGAACCAACTAAGATCTTCAACCAGATAAAAAGCATACCCTTGCCGTCATCAATTGAAAAATTTAACTGCGAATTAATCTGCGACACTAGCAAAGAAGAATATATACATACCGTGGATAAATTGCGGAGGCATATTATTGAAGGAGACATATACGAAATTAATTATTGCATTAATTATCTCGCGAAGATCGAGATACTAGATCCTGTTTTTCTTTTTCATAAGCTTGTAGATCTGTCGCCAAATCCTTTTTCCGCATTTTATAAACTTAATAGAAAATATGCCCTTTGTGCCAGTCCAGAGCGTTTTCTGAAAAAAATCGGGCGTAAGATCGTTTCTCAACCCATTAAAGGTACGGCACCGAGAGGAAGGTCAGAGAGGCAGGATTTGATGCTAAAGAAGAACCTTCTAGCCAGCGAAAAAGAACGAGCCGAAAACATGATGATTGTGGACTTAGTTAGAAACGATTTAGCCAGGAGTTGTAAGGCTGGTTCTATTGAAGTTGAAGAAATGTTTGGTATTTATTCGTTTCCTCAGCTCCACCAAATGATTTCTACCATAAGTGGTGAGTTAGGAGATAACAAAACGAGCATTGACGCAATTAAAAATGCATTTCCCATGGGTAGCATGACCGGAGCTCCAAAAATAAAGGTAATGGAACTGATTGAAAATTATGAACAAACAGCACGTAGCTTATTTAGTGGCTCCGTTGGTTACTTTACACCGAATGACGACTTTGATTTTAACGTAATGATCCGAAGCCTCTTTCTTGATACCGAACAAAAAGCAATATCGTTTTCGGTAGGAAGTGCTATAACCTTTGACTCCAATCCTGAGAAAGAATACGAAGAATGCCAGTTAAAAGCTGGAGCTATCAGATTCTTGATCTCGTCTAAAAATAATAACTGACATTATGTCACTTGAATAGTTGAATTCTTAAATTTGCCAGCCGACAGAGATTGATGAAATGGAGAAGTTAATAGAAGATATCAACATATTATCTGACCACAAAGATACAGCTTGCGAGGTGGTTAAGATATCTGAAAACAAGAATACGGGCAAGGATAGAAAGGTGTACATTGAGAGTTACGGCTGTCAAATGAATTTCAGTGACAGTGAGATCGTATCATCTATTATGACCGAAAATGGCTTTGATACTACCTCTAACTTCGAAGAAGCTGATGTCGTATTTTTAAATACATGTTCCATTCGAGAAAAAGCAGAACAAACTGTACGAAACCGCTTAACACAGTTCAATTCTGTCAAAAAGAGTAAACCTGAAATGCTCATCGGAGTACTGGGGTGCATGGCGGAACGCTTGAAAAGTAAACTGTTAGAAGAGGAGAAAATTGTTGATTTAGTAGCAGGGCCCGATGCTTACAGGGATCTTCCTAACCTGGTAGAGAAAGTTGATGAGGGTACGAAGGCGGTCAATACCTTTCTTTCACGCGAAGAAACATATGCAGATATAAGCCCTGTTAGGTTGAATTCTAATGGTGTTTCTGCATTTATATCTATTATGAGAGGTTGCGACAACATGTGCTCTTTTTGTGTAGTCCCATTTACAAGAGGTCGTGAAAGAAGCAGAGACCCATTCTCAATAGTCCAGGAAGCACAAGATCTGTTTGAAAAAGGCTATAGAGAGGTTACTTTGCTGGGACAGAACGTCGACTCATACAAGTGGTCAGCAGAGCAGAATAATAAAGCAAGGCTAGAGAAATTAAATGGGGTCAAAATTGTGGACTTTGCTAGTCTTTTGGCTATGGTTGCCGAAGTAAATCCGGAGTTACGAGTTAGATTCTCAACATCTCACCCTAAGGACATCACCGATGGGGTTCTTACCACGATAAAGAATTACGAAAACATCTGTAATTATATCCATCTACCAGCTCAAAGCGGGAATACACGCATTCTCGAAATGATGAATAGAACGTATACCCGAGAATGGTATATTAACCGCGTTGATTCCATAAGGAAAATAATTGGTCAAGACTGTGGAATATCATCGGATATGATTACCGGATTTTGTACGGAAACAGAAAAAGAGCACCAAGAAACTCTGAGCCTGATGGATTATGTCCAATACGATTTTTCTTACATGTTCTTCTACAGCGAACGACCAGGTACGTTAGCCGAAAAGAAATTTAATGATGACATTCCCTTAGACGTGAAAAAAAGAAGACTCAGTGAAATAATTGATCGGCAGCAAAAGCATTCGCTTCAACGAAATAAAAGAGAGATAGGTAAAGTACATAGAGTATTGATAGAAGGATTTTCAAAACGATCTCAGGATCATTTACAAGGACGTAACTCTGCAAATAAGGTCGTGATATTCCCAAGGGGCCAATCTAGGAAAGGTGAATATGTGAATGTAAAGGTCAATGATTGTAGTGCCGCTACCCTATTCGGAATAATGGTATGACTAGCTCAGAAATTTTAAGCATAAAACAAAGGTTTGGAATTATAGGTAATTCAGATCTTCTGAACCACGCCATTACGGTTGCAACGCAAGTCGCTCCAACAGATATGTCAGTACTTATAACGGGTGAAAGCGGCAGTGGAAAGGAATCATTTAGCAAAATAATCCATCATTTAAGTCCAAGAAAACATAATCAGTTCATAGCCATTAATTGTGGATCAATTCCCGAGGGAACAATTGACTCAGAGCTATTTGGACATGAAAAGGGGTCGTTTACAGGTGCCCACGAAGCGCGAAAGGGCTATTTTGAAGTAACCAACGGCGGCACCATCTTTCTGGATGAAATTGGCGAAATGCCATTAGGTACACAAGCAAGGCTTCTACGTGTTTTGGAAAATGGTGAGTTTATCAAGGTAGGTTCTTCGAAAGTTCAAAAAACTGATGTTCGTGTAGTAGCCGCCACAAATGTGAACCTCATGAAATCGGTCGAAGACGGAAAGTTCAGAGAGGATCTTTATTACCGGCTTAGTACGGTACCCATTTACGTTCCACCGCTTCGCGATCGTGGTAGGGATGTGGACCTACTTTTTCGAAAGTTCGCTTCTGACTTTGCCGAAAAATACAGAGTTAAACCTATTTCACTTACAGAAGACGCCAAAGAAATATTGCTTAAGTATCGATTTCCAGGAAACATCAGACAGTTGAAGAACTTAGTTGAGCAAATGTCGGTACTATCACCTGAAGAAAAAGTAATGAGTGCTGAACAATTGTTAAATTATCTACCTAAAGATAGCAGCCGATTACCAACCATTTATAAAGACCCTAGTGGTTCTCAAGATAGCGTTTCTGAAAGAGACCTGTTGTACAAGGTATTATTCGATATGAAAAAGGATATGAATGATTTAAAAAAGATCGTTCTTGATATGGCTCAAGGAGAAGTGGGTAGTACTGATATTCTTGAAAGTCATGGAAATCTGTTTAAGGACGTTTCAAACATTCAAAATATAGACGACATACCCTTGACTCCGGACTCTAATACAGGCGCAGAACCCGTATTACTAAATATTAATGGCGATTTGGAAGAATATGAAAGCGGAACTTCAGAGATCCAAGACATAGTCCATGAAACAGAAGAGGAAGAGCTTTCATTGGAAAAGATCGAAAGAGAGCTCATAATTAAAGCACTTAAAAAGAATAAGAATAAGCGTAAATACGCGGCTCAGGACCTTGGCATTTCGGAACGAACTTTGTATAGGAAGATCAAACAATACGAACTTGAAGATCTCTAATTCAATCTTAATACTTATTACCTGTTTAGTGTCAGCCTGTGGGATATATAATTTCACAGGTGCCAATACAGAGGCCGAAACTATATCTATACAGAACTTTTACAATGATGCAGACGGTGGTCCGCCAGATATGGCCCAGATCTTCACCAATCAGTTAACAGATTATTTTCAGCAGAACACAAATTTGACTAAAGTAGAGGAAGATGGTGAGCTTCAGATTGAAGGTGTAGTATCAAGCTACAGGTTATCACCCGTGGCTCCGACGGCTACGGGAAATGACCTTGTTGGCGATGACGCCGCATTGACCAGACTTACAATTGCGGTAACGGTTTCCTATGTGAACACAACAAACGAGAATTTCAGCTTTGAGAATAGATCCTTTTCGTTTTTTGAAGACTTCGATAATGATGAGAATATCACAGCCATTGAGGCAGAGCTTCTTGATAGGATATTCGAACAGATAATTTTAGACATATTCAATGCCACGGTTGCCAATTGGTAATATTTGATATATTTTTACTGGCTATCATTTTTTAAAAAGTCAGTAATAAATTCATTTTGAACAAGCAAAGGTTTAAGCAAATTGTTAATGATTATCACCATCTTTCGGAAGAGGATGTATCAGGTTTGCACCAGCTTGTTAAAGACTATCCCTACAGCCAGATTCTTCATACACTTGTAGCCAAGGTCAACAATGATCAAAAAAGCAGCTTAGCACAACAAACATTGAACTATGCGGCGATGTACGCATCTGATAGATCAGTGTTGAAAGAAGTCATCCAGAAAAAGCCTGACATTTCCTCTAAAACGGTCGAAACTGATGTTTTGGTCTCAACTGAAAATATCGATAAAAATCAGGGCGCACAGGAGACGGGAAAAGAGAAAGAATCACCCGAACCAGCGTTAAAGAAAAATAAACCTATTACTGTAGATAGAAAACAACTTTCAAGATCATCTGATGATCTGATCGAAGAGGTTTGGAGAGACTTAGCGGAACTAAAGAGAAGTAAAGCAAACTACCTGACTAACCCTTTAGTAGCTTCCGATACCGTTAAACCTAAAGTAAAATCAACTACTAAGAGTAAAGCAGATCCTAAAAAAAAGGCGACCACCAAAGTACCTGTTAATACCGGTACAAAATCCAGCAAACCTAAAACCAAACGATCTACAAAAATTACCACGGCTAAACCAAAAACACCCGATGAGAAAAAAATCGGCAAAGAGCCCGTCACTCTTAAAATTAGTTTAAAATCAAAAGCTCCCGCGGCGAAGGAAAAGAGCACCTCCAAAAACACTACCCCTAGTGCCAGTTCACGAACAAGAAAGGCACCTAGTAAAACGTCGGAGAAGACATCCATAAAAAAAACTCAAACAAAGAGCTCTACGAAAGCTGAAACCAAGAAAAAGACTACCGCTCAAAAAAAAAAAACTATAGCATCGACTAAAGTTGAAAGTCAGCAAGAAATCATCGAGCGCTTTATTGACAAAGAACCTAGAATTTCAGCCAAAACGATCAAATCGACAGAGGCCAATCAAAGGGATTTATCAGAGAAGAGTACGGTTTACAATGAAGATCTTGTTTCAGAAAACCTCGCACAAATACTATTAGCACAAGGTAAAAAAGATAAGGCCTTAGATATATATAAAAAATTGATTTGGAAGTTTCCTCAAAAAAAGAGTTACTTTGCAGCTCAAATCGAGGAAATACAAAAATAATTCAATGTTTACCCTACTATTAAGCCTAATCATCTTAGCATCGGTTTTGCTAGTGTTAGTAATCCTTGCACAGAACTCCAAAGGTGGAGGTTTAACCAGTCAATTTGGTGGCTCAGGAGCTAGTAATATGATTGGTGTGAAAAAAACAGGAGATCTCCTTGAGAAACTAACTTGGGGTTTGATCATAGCCGTATTTGCTTTAAGCATGGGGACTAGTTTGATCGACCAGGAAAGAACGGGGCCTACTGACGAATTCATCGAGCGTGCTAATGAATCCCAGACCGCTCCGTCATTAGACCTTGGTAATATCGAAGGGTCGGAAGAGGAAAGCGATGGTCTAATAGCACCAGACAATGGTGCAGAGGATAGCGGATTAGGTGAAGACCTCGAAAGCACTGAAGAAGACAATTCTGATAATTAGAGAATAAAATAAAGGAGAAAAGGCCCGATTCCTGTAGAATCGGGCTTTTTTATGCTATACTAATGTACCTAACCAAGAGTCTTTTGGCTACCGGAATTAAAGTAGCATCTAAAGGAAATGTATACTTAGACTCAATCGCAAATGTGGCGGGATTTGGCAAATCCTTGTATTTGTTGATCAGTTTACGTTTCAGGCCTTCATAAGTAACTCCTACTCCCCTCTTCATTTGATCCACCAATTGAACGTGAATACCTCGATAGCTTTCCTGGGGCTGTTCAAATAGGGTTACCTGGTAGCGGTAAACCTCTGCATCCCTGCGGGCGTCCATAGTCACAAAAAAGTAACCTTCGTCCACATACAACGGCATTAAACCAATGGGTAGCAATTCACAGTGGCTTTCTACAAATTCATAGATTTCTTTACCTTCCTCCAAAACCCCCTTAACCTGAGGTAGCGAATATTCGATAATATCAGTGAGCTGTTTCATGATATCATCATCCGCGATCATTTCTTTATAAATTAACTCCAACTTCTTCTTATCAATACCTGTCATTCCAATTGGAAAGCGATCAGAAAGTAAAGACTTACTTTTCTTGATCTGCAGAAGATTATTGTAGTGAAATACTAGTTCACCCAATGAAGGGTAAAGCTCTGTTTGACCAAAAGCCTTTCTCACTGATTTTAAGTAGGACAATAGAATGTAGCGTTTATACTCTGCATCTATCAAACCGTCTGTAACCCAATCCTTTTTTAACTTTTGCATACTTCATAAACCTTTAAGCTTACTGACAATGTGCCATGATCCGGCAACAGAAAAAATGTCAGTAAACCAATAATTCCACAGTAATCGATCAATTAAACTGCCAAAATATCAGATGAACCTTTACCTGGCTATTTTGGCATAAATACTGATACTCAAGGCAGCATAACATTCAATTAAGTTTAACTTAAAAATTAAATAGTAAAATGTCAAAAGTAAACATTCAACCACTTGCAGACAGAGTCCTTGTTGAAGCTGCTGCAGCTGAAGAAAAAACAGCTTCCGGTATCATCATTCCGGACACGGCTAAGGAGAAACCTCAAAAAGGTAAGGTTGTAGCTGTAGGCACAGGTAAAAAAGATGAGCCTTTGACGGTAAAAGCAGGAGATGAAATACTTTACGGCAAGTACGCAGGTACTGAAATCACCGTGGACGGTAGGGAATACCTCATCATGAGGGAATCAGATATTTTCGCTATTGTCTAAATCATTCATTAATCAAATCTTAAAATCAAAGAATAAATAAAATGGCTAAAGAAATATTATTTGATACCTCAGCTAGGGACAGCTTGAAAAAAGGCGTTGATACCCTTTCTGACGCAGTTAAGGTAACATTGGGACCTAAAGGTCGAAATGTCATTCTCGATAAAAAGTTTGGAGCACCCACAGTTACCAAGGATGGTGTTTCCGTAGCAAAAGATATTGAATTAGCGGAGCCCATAGAAAATATGGGAGCCCAGTTAGTAAAAGAAGTTGCTTCCAAAACTGCCGATGATGCCGGTGACGGTACTACAACCGCCACGGTTCTAGCGCAGTCAATTTTCGCGCACGGAATCAAAAACGTGGCTGCTGGCGCTAATCCAATGGATCTTAAAAGAGGCATTGACAAGGCTGTAGCTGCCGTTGTCGCTGATTTGAACAAGCAATCAAAAAAAATAAAAGAATCAAACGAAATTGCTCAAGTAGGTACTATCTCTGCTAATAATGACGTAGAAATTGGCGATATGATTGCTGCCGCAATGGATAAAGTAGGAAAAGACGGTGTAATCACGGTGGAAGAAGCGAAAGGTACTGAAACTGAGGTTAAAACTGTTGAAGGAATGCAGTTTGACAGAGGTTATTTGTCCCCGTATTTCGTGACTAATGCGGACAAAATGGAAGCTGAGCTTGACAGCCCTTACATTTTGATCTATGATAAAAAAATCTCTGCTATGAAAGAGCTACTTCCTATTTTGGAAGCTACAGCTCAAACTGGGAAGCCTTTGTTGATCATCGCTGAAGACGTAGATGGTGAGGCCCTTGCTACGCTTGTGGTAAATAAAATAAGAGGTTCTCTGAAAATAGCTGCGGTTAAGGCTCCCGGCTTTGGTGACAGAAGAAAAGCTATGTTGGAGGATATAGCCATTTTAACTGGCGGTACGGTTATTTCGGAAGAGAGAGGCTATAAGCTTGAGAGTGCCACTATTGATTATCTTGGAACTGCTGAGAAAGTTAATATTGACAAGGACAATACCACTATTGTCAACGGAGCAGGCAAGAAAGCAGATATTACTGCTCGAGTGAATCAAATCAAAGCTCAAATAGATACTACTACTTCCGACTACGACAAGGAAAAACTTCAGGAACGTCTAGCTAAGCTTTCAGGCGGTGTTGCTATTCTTTACATAGGTGCAGCTACAGAAGTTGAAATGAAAGAGAAGAAAGATAGAGTTGATGACGCTCTTCACGCTACCAGAGCAGCCGTTCAGGAAGGTGTTGTAGCGGGTGGAGGCGTAGCGCTTATCAGAGCAATTGCTTCACTTGATAAAGTCGAAACGTCTAATGATGATCAGGAAACTGGTGTGAACATTGTTAGAGCTGCGCTCGAGTCTCCATTGAGAACCATTGTTGAAAATGCTGGAATGGAAGGTTCAGTAATCGTTCATAATGTCATAGAAGGCAAGAAAGACTATGGTTATAATGCTAGAGATAATAAGTACGAAAACATGATTGCAGCAGGAGTTATCGACCCTACGAAAGTGACTCGATTAGCGCTCGAAAACGCTGCTTCTATTGCAGGTCTATTGTTAACTACTGAAGCAGTGGTTGCCGACATTCCTGAAGAAGAAAAGGTTCCGCCTATGCCAGCAGGTGGTGGAATGCCTGGAATGATGTAATCAGTCCTAAAACTAAAAGTTTAGCCACCTGTCCTTTACAGGTGGCTTTTTTATTCCTCTACCGAGATTAATTCTATAGGCACCTTAACAATCTTTTTAAAATCTTCTCCGGATTCTAACATGTCGTCGTCCTCTACCTCATAATACCACGATATTTTTATTTTTGATTTATCACTCGCTCTTTCCATTTTTCTAAATATTTCCACCAGGCATTTAGATGAACTGGTATTAAAATACTCAAGACTTATGGTCAAATGTGTTTGAGGAGCCGGGGTCATTATGTAATTCTCTAGCTTAGCCATTAAGGGCTTATAGAATTCAATAGAGTTCTCTGGGATCGACCGGCCTGATATTTCAAATGATCCACTGTCAAAATCAAAAACGAGCTTTGGGGTTTTGGGTGTTGGAGTAAGAGTATAAGTATCCATAATCACATATTCAGAGAGACTTCGAAAATAAAAAAATCGGAATTATCATCAATGTCATAAAACTTGTATTTGATGCGACTGTCCGCCTTTTTTGCAATATCAATAAAGCCCAAACCAGCACCCCCATCTTTAGAAAGGGCACCATAGTCCAATACCCCGCGGTATAATCCTTTTAAGTTTTCTTTAGGTAAGCCATTTATCATTTTAATGCGTGAATCAAGTTGTTTAAAATCTGATTTAAGCAAATAGTTTCCTGCCAGAAAAAGTAGTTTTTCTCCACTAATCTTAGCTATGATAAAGACCTCATCATTGCCGCGCGCTGCACAACTCTTACAGTAATATAGCTTCAGGTTTTGTGCAGACTCTACAAGAATATTGACTAAACGCTTCTTCAGACGTATACTATTCCGGAAGCGTTCTTCAGCGGCATTCATCATTTTATCAATGTCCATGAGATCTGCTGCGCCTAAATAGCTAAACACAACCTCCCTGGAATCTATAAAATGTTCGTATAGCTTTGACACGTTAAAAGAATCCTGCGACATCGTTTCAAAGTACAAAATTTATATGAGGTCACCATTACAAATCCAATGAATGATACCCGCACGAAATCCTTTTGAATTATCATGTGAATAACATTAGGTTTGTGAGACTGCACTAAAACCGATAATATGATTTATATCGTTGTAACCGTTACCTATCTCCTAATATTAGTTGGAGTAATTGTTTATAAAAGCAGATCTGTAAAAACAGAGGAAGATTTCATGGTAGCAGGAAGAGGAGTGCCTGTTTATCTTTTAGTGGGTACGTTAGTTTGCACCTGGATAGGCTCAGGTAGTTTATTTGGTACGGCAGGTCTCACTTTCCGATCTGGGTTTTCGGAGCTTTGGTTCTCAGCTGGTGCTTGGATAGGAATTATTTTAGTTTATTTCATTGCAGCCCGTGTTCGGAAAATTGCCAAATATACGCTCACCGACCTGTTAGAAACCAGATACAACAAAACGGCAAGGTTATTGGGTACCATCACAATCATAGTGGCCTATATGATCATAGCAGGTTATCAGTTTAAAGGGGGCGGACGATTTCTAAATATTTTGACAGAAGGAGCTATCAATCCCGAAACAGGCATGCTTCTATCCTGCATTGTTATTATAGCTTTTACTGCACTTGCAGGTATGGTATCTATAGTTTCCATAGATGTGTTCAACGGTATAATAATGATCATAGCCATGATCATGGTATTGCCATTTGCTATTGAAGCTAAGGGAGGATTAGATGCTGTAATTACCACTATCGAAGCAAAAAACCCTGATTATCTTTCAGTTTTTGAAGGTCATGACGCGACATGGATGATAGGTATTATGCTACCCACTTTCCTGTTACTGATGAGTGAAAGTAGCGTATATCAAAAGTTTTCATCCGCGAAAGACGCAGAGTCTGCCAAAAAGGCTGTATTCTGGATGTTTGTAGGTGTTGTATTCATTGAGCTTTTAATGTGTACTGTGGCTGTTGTCGGTTATAGCCTATACGCCGAAGATGCTAGATTCTTTCTGGCTGATGGAGTAACCATAAATAAAGGTATGTCAGAAGAGATCATATTAAGAATTGGGTTTGAGCAGGTTCCCGCTATGGTAGGCTCCCTACTTTTTGCAGCTGGGGTGGCTATCATACTTTCGACCGGAAATACTTTTTTAATGGTAACCTCAACGAATGTGACCAGGGACCTGCTTCAACCTTATTTTTTTAAAGAGGCTTCTTCGAATCAAGTGCTTTGGATACAGAGAATTGCCATTGTAATCATTGGTGCACTGGCCTACTCGTTCATGTTTCTTTCTGATTCAATTCTAGACCTTGCACTTCTCTCCTACACGATGATTGGTGCTTCTCTTGCGCCTGTATTGCTCGCTTCGTTTTTTTGGAAACGTGTGACCACGGCTGGTGGGGTTTCTTCCATTATTGCCGGAATGTCTTATCCAATATTAAATAAGATACTGCTCGATAACGAAGCTACTTTTGAGTTATTTAGTATTACCTTCCCGGTGAATACGGATTATATAGCCATACCGTCCCTGATACTAAGTCTGACCGCTCTGATCGTCGTGAGCCTGCTAACTCCCAAACCAGATGAAGCGAAATGGAAACCTTTTTTTGATGAGGAATAAACACTCAATTTGGAGAGAATAAACCATGATTTCAAATGGACTGACTTTACATTAATGACTTTAGAAAAAAAACGAGACTTCTTCGCAACCGTAGCAAAATACATCCAAAATGATATTAGTAAAGAGCCGTTAGCTTATTTTATTGAGGGCTTAACCGAGAAAAGCTTAGCAAAAAATAAGATATATATTGGTACTCGGAAAAAACATAATGAAATAGGTTTTATAGCCAAAGGACTGATCCGAGGCTTTTACATTGATGACAAAGGCAATGAGATTAACACCAGATTCCTTAAGGAAGGAAACTTTGCCACCCATTATAAGGCCTTCATTTTAGAAGAAAGGAGTAAATATTTCTTTAAATCAGTGGAACCAACAGAACTGTTATGTTTCGATTACACTCACTTAAAAGAGTGCTACAGGCTGTATCCAAGCTTTGAAAAATTTGGACGTCTAATGGCTGAAGCTATAATAATTAAGATGGATAGCCGGCTTGAATCACAGCATTTTGACAATGCTGAAAAAAGGTACAACGACTTTATGCAAGAATATCCTGACTTGCATAATCGTCTTTCTTTAGAACAAATTTCAAGTTATATAAGAATTACTCGGCCAGCTTTGAGTAGGTTAAGAGCTCGAAAATCGTAACCTAGGTTACGGTTACATAATAGCCCCATAGAATAAGTTTGTCAAAATTAAACACTAAAATTATGACAAACGTAAGATTTGCTATTTTGCTCACTTTAAGCTGTTTATCAGCAGTAAGCACCATACAGGCTCAAGGGTATGCATCTGAAAGTACCTCTAAGCGAATTTATATCAAGCCATACGGGGGCTTTATCGGGATCCAGGATATGAACCTGCGGCTAGTAGAAAATTCTTCGAGCTCCTCGGTTTCTGTAGAAAGTGGTTTCGGATTTACTTCGGGGATATCTTTCGGATATGACTTTACCAAAAACATTTCTGCAGAATTTGGTTGGGAGTACAAGAGTAATGACATTACCCTAACCAACAACAATGTGCAGGTGTCGGGGGACTATGCATCCAACTTTATCTACCTAAACGGAATTTATCGTTTTACGACGCAAAATAGGTTTAAACCCTATTTAGGCGTTGGCGCTTCTTTGATACAAGAAATTGATTTAGACTTTGGCTCCGGAGAAGATGCTTCTTTTTCGGATTCTGGAAATATTGGATTTCAAGGACTCGCGGGTTTGGACTTTAATCTTTCTAAGAGATGGGCACTGAATTGGGAAGTGAAATATGTTTCTTTTGAGAATTTCGAAATGAAAAATGAAACAACCAATAGCACTTTAACAGATTTAGAATACAATCCCTTTATCCTTAATATTGGTGTGAAATATCGACTATAAAGGAGAAATTACTCTTGACCCGTTATTGATCTAATGACATAATGTTTTTCAGTATACCACCTGAATAAATTTAGACTTCCGAAGTTTAAAAAGGCTTCGGAAGTCTATACACAATAACGTTGATTAATCAGCCTTTTTATACGCCTTGGTAGCAATTTGATACAGGAACACACAGATCACAAGTATAACAGCTAGCCCAGGCAGACTACCAAAGGATTCTTCGGCAATGGCCATAAAGTCGCCGGTGCCGGTAAGTACAATAGGTACTGCCAGCCCTATACCAAGTAATGCCTCTCCTGTAATCAGCCCGGAGGCAAATAGCAACCCGGTTCGTTCACTACGCTGTTTTGCACTCTCCTCTTCTACCGGATCACTTAGTTTATTCTTTGCTTGGTACCTCGCCACCGCCCAGGCAATAACACCTCCAAGCATAATGGCGCTGTCCAGCTCAAACGGTAGGTACAAGCCTACGGCTACGGCCAACACCGGAATTCTCCATTCTGACTTTCTGGCTTCCTGAAACTTATCGGCAATGATGATCACGACTCCCAAAGCCATCCCTATATAAATCATGGTCCATGGTAATCCTCCCCCGAAAACCCCAACGGCAACACTCTGCATGAGAGTGGCTTGCGGAGCTTGTAGTGAATTAGGTTTTTCAGGAGTAGCAGGTCCAAAGCCGTACGCCTCATTTAAAAGCTCCAATATTAATGGCATGGCGAAAGCCGCTGCTACAACACCGACCATCTGCATGATTTGCTGCTTCTGAGGTGTGGCGCCCAAAATATGTCCCGCCTTTAAATCCTGCATATTATCACCGGCAATAGCGGCTGCACAGGCCACTACGGAACCTATTAATATAGCCGCAGCAGGACCCTTTTCAGATCCCGTACCTAGCAAGGCCAGTAATATCAACGACGAAGTAAGGATGGTGGCAATGGTAACACCAGAAATAGGGTTATTGGAACTTCCCACAAGTCCTGCCATATAACCCGCCACGGAGGCAAACAGAAATCCTGCTACCACCATGATGATCGCCATGAGTCCCGAGATCGGGATATTCTCTATTTCTCGCATGTAAATGATGAAGATGGGTACGACCATAACTCCAATACCAATGATTACCCATTGCATGGGTGTATCTTTTTCAGTTCTTAAAATAGCGTTGCTATCAACTTTATCCTTTATGGCTTTAATGCCAGCGGAAACTGCTCCTCCAATAGCGCTACGCAGACTGAGCAATGCCCAAAGACCACCTACCACCATAGCACCAACGCCCAAATATCTGATCTGTGTACTCCATATTGTACCACCGAGTACTTCCGCTTCAAGTCCACCAGGGTTACCATTAATCGCCAAATAAATAGGAATAGCGATCCACCAACTAATTACACCGCCTGCGAATACTAACGTAGCAATTCTCAGACCTACGATATAACCTACGGACATTAGCGCAGGACTGAGGTTCATTCCAAAATATAAGTACGCTTTTTCAGCCGCAAATGAGGCTTTCTCGAAGGTGGCATCCCACACCTTCAATCCAGACTCTGATAGTTTTACGAAAGCTCCAACTAGGCCTCCATAAGCTAAAAATTTAATGGCCTTACCGCCTTCTTCTCCACTTTTTAATACTTCAGACGTAGCTACACCTTCAGGAAACTTCAGTTTTTGCTTCACAATAAGTGCTGAACGCAATGGAATGGTGAATAGAACACCCAAAACACCTCCCGCCAAAGCAATCAAGGCCGTTTCCAGATAACTAAAGCTTGACCAATACCCCATCAATACCAAAGCTGGAAACGTAAAAATAACCCCTGCTGCGAGAGATTCTCCGGCAGAAGCAGCGGTTTGAACGATGTTGTTCTCGAGAATATTATTCTTCTTGAACAGTTTTAAGATAGCCATAGAAATTACCGCCGCAGGAATGGAGGCCGATACGGTCAGGCCTGCAAAAAGTCCTAAATATGCGTTTGCTGCAGCCAGGGCCGCGGATAATACAGCGCCAAGAAAAAAAGCTTTGATCGTGGTTTCAGGCAATGATTGACCCGGTCCAATGTAGGGTTTTTCCTCGTTATTCATGAAGTAGGTAATTAGCGAATCGTTGAAAATAGTGCTTCACAACGTCTGTACCAAATCTTTTTGCATTAACCTTATTTAATGCCATTGATAGCCATCCATTATAACGATATCGCAAACGATTGAAATCGACAAAATTAATATACTCCAATATTTTTTATTACTAGTTTTGCGAGCTTAATCAGACAACATAAGGTAGTAGATCACTGACAATATCATGGAAGAAAAAGGACTAAAGTCAAATGTAAAAGGACTTGGCGATTATGGCATTTCAAATGCAAGAGTAGTTTATTGGAATCAGACTCCTGCACAATTAATTGAGCATGCTTTAAGGAATAATGAAGGCCACTTAGCTGATAACGGGGCACTTTGCTGTGATACCGGCAAATTTACCGGGAGATCGCCAAAAGATAGATTCGTGGTGGAGGACGCTAAAACCAAGGATGTCGTATGGTGGGGAGATGTTAACATACCTATTTCGGAAACTAAGTTTGACCAGATCCTAAACAAAATGGTTGAAAACCTGAAGGGCAAAGACCTCTATGTAAGAGACGCCTATGCCGGAGCAGATAAGACCTACCGACTGAATCTAAGGGTCATTAATACAAAAGCTTGGCAAAATTTGTTCTGCTATAATATGTTCATCAGGCCGAGTGGTTATAAGCTTGAAAAATTTGACCCTAACTTCACTATTATTTGTGATCCTGATTTTAAGGCTCAACCTGAAGAGGATGGCACGAGACAGGATAATTTTGCTATTATCAATTTCACAAAACGAATGATTCTTATCGGCGGCACGGCGTATGCGGGCGAGATGAAGAAAGGGATTTTCTCGGTGCTGAACTTCATGCTACCAAATGATTACGACGTCCTTTCTATGCATTGTTCTGCAAACATCGGACGAGAAAAACATGATACAGCAATCTTTTTTGGATTATCAGGTACAGGTAAAACCACACTTTCTGCAGATCCTAATCGCGGACTCATTGGAGATGATGAACACGGTTGGACGGATAATAATATTTTTAATTTTGAAGGGGGCTGTTATGCAAAAGTTATTGATCTGTCCAGGGAAAAAGAACCTGAGATTTTTGATGCCATCCGATTCGGATCAATTGTAGAAAACACCAGGTTTCAGAAAGGAACAAGGGAAATTGATTATACCGATACTTCGGTTACCGAAAACACAAGAACAGCCTATCCCATTCATTTCATAGCAAATGCAGTTGATCATTCAATTGGAGGAATACCTAAAAATATCTTTTTTCTCACCTGTGATGCCTATGGTGTCTTACCACCGATTTCCAGATTGAACAAAGGACAGGCTATGTACCATTTTATCTCTGGGTACACGGCAAAAGTTGCTGGTACAGAAGCAGGGGTTACCGAACCACAGACCGCTTTTAGCGCATGCTTTGGTTCTCCTTTTCTACCGCTTCACCCAACAAAATATGCCGAAATGCTGGGTGAAAAAATGGAAAAATATGACGTGAAAGTCTGGTTGATAAACACGGGTTGGACAGGTGGACCATATGGGATCGGCTCAAGGATGAAGCTTCCCTTAACACGTGCCATGATAACAGCAGCTTTGGAAGGAACATTGAACAACGTAGGTTATCGAAAACATTCTATATTTCATATTGAAATTCCAGCTACTTGTCCGGGAGTTCCATCCGAGGTTCTAAGCCCAAGGGAAACCTGGAAAAATGACGACGGTTACTACAAGAAAGCCAATCAATTGGCTGAAGCATTCAACAAGAACTTTGAGAAATATGCTGATTATGCCAATGACGAAATTCTAGCGGCTTCTCCAAGATCTAATGTTAATGCATAGCCTGGTTTAACTTAAAAGAAAAGTCGTTTAATTGTTCAGCACATGTATGCTAATGGCTTTCTTTTTATATACTGGATTAGCCTTTAACTTCACCCCTTTAAATTAGGGATATGAAATACGATGTAATCGTTATTGGCGCTGGGATTGTTGGTCTCGCCACTGCTTTGAAAATAAAAGAAAAGAGTTCAAAGCTTGACATACTGGTGATAGATAAGGAGAATGAGGTGGCAAGACACCAAACCGGGCATAACAGCGGCGTTATTCATTCTGGACTTTATTACAAACCAGGAAGCCTTAAGGCCACTAACTGCATCAATGGCTACAACATGCTTGTTAAATTCTGCAGGGAACACGGCGTAAACTATGAGCTCTGTGGAAAAGTGGTGGTGGCTACATCGAAAGAAGAAATCCCTTATTTGCATCAACTAGCTACCAGGGGAAAAAAAAACGGTCTTGACGGTCTTAAACTAATAGACAAAGAAGAACTCAAAGACTATGAACCCCATGTAAACGGGGTTGAAGCCATTTTTGTACCCCAAACGGGAATAATAGATTACAAGGAAGTCTGTGAAAAATATGCTTCTCTCTTTAAAGCTCATGGTGGCCAAATGCATCTGGCTGAGAAGGTCATTGACATAAAAAAACAATTAAATGGTTCTACCGTGGTCACCCAAAAAGGCAGTTACCAGACAAAATTGGTGGTAAATTGCGCAGGATTGTATTCTGATAAAGTAGCGAAGTTAACTGAACAAAAACTGGATGTGAAGATCATTCCCTTTCGTGGAGAGTACTTTGAGCTCGCAGATGAAAAGCAGCACTTGGTAAACAACCTTATCTATCCGGTTCCGGATCCAAACTTCCCATTTTTAGGCGTCCATTTTACCAGGATGATCAATGGTGGAATAGAAGCTGGGCCGAATGCTGTTTTCGCTTTTAGGCGTGAAGGGTATAAGAAAAGTAATATTCATTTAGGTGAGCTTTCAGAAGCTCTTGTCTGGCCTGGTTTTCAAAAGGTGGCCACAAAATATTGGAGAACTGGTTTTGGAGAGATCTATAGATCCTTTTCGAAAGCGGCATTCACCAAGGCATTGCAAAAATTAATGCCAACTATTGAGTCAAAGGATTTAGTTCCCGGAGGCGCCGGCGTCAGGGCGCAGGCATGTGATCGAACCGGTGGATTAATTGATGATTTTTTAATTATTGAAAACAAGCAGGCAGTTAACGTTTGTAATGCGCCCTCTCCGGCCGCAACATCTTCGTTATCCATAGGTGAGACAGTATCGGAGTTAGCTTTAAAACGCTTTGAAAGTCACTAAGCAGACAAAAATTTAGAGGCGAGTTGAAAACACACTTTGATATAATTACGTTACTTAGTCATATGAAAAAAACGAACATCCAAGCAATATACTGTTGTTGCTCTTGCTTTTTAAGTAGGTGAAAGGTTCGTAGCAATAAATTAAACGATTAAAGATGCCCTTTCTACCACAGACGGGGCATTTTTATGTCGTAGCCGTCGGTAGCAGGGTAATGTGAATATGCGATTACGAATGTCCGACGAACTCAAGGAAAAGCTACGAGGTTTATCTGCTTTTATTGGGAATACACCCCTGTTTCCATTGAAAAATATCGTCCGAAATGCAGGGATAAGCCTGTACGCTAAGCTGGAATGGCAGCAATTTGGTGGAAGTGTAAAGGCTCGCTCGGCGTTCAATATTATTAAAAATGCCATCGAAGCAGGTCATTTGCACGGGGATAAAGTTCTACTCGATGCCTCGAGCGGCAATACGGCAATTGCTTACGCCTCCATTGGATCGACCTTGAATATCCCCGTAACTATATGTTTACCTGCCAACGCTTCGGAAGAGCGTAAACGGATTCTCAAAGGCCTGGGAGCTGAAATCGTTTTCACTTCCGCATTTGGCTCAACCGACGAAGCCCAGGAAAGAGCCCAACAACTTTTTGAGCAGGAGCCGAATACGTATTTTTATGCAGATCAATACAATAACGAGAGTAATTGGAAAGCCCATTACCATTACACGGCAGAAGAGATTTGGGCTGAAACTAATGGAAAGGTAACACATTTTGTCACAGGACTCGGTACCACTGGTAGTTTTGGAGGTATCAGCAAGAGGCTGAAGGAGCTTAATCCATCCATTAGGACAATTGCTCTGCAGCCTGACTCAGCAATGCACATACTTGAGGGTTGGAAACATCTGGAAACGGCAAAAAAACCTGGCATATTACAGGAAGCAGCTATCGATGAAACCATTGAAATTAATTCTTACGATGCATTAGAGGCCGTCAAAGAGGTGGCCACCACAGAAGGGCTGTTGATCAGTCCATCTTCCGGTGCAAATTTAGTTGGGGCGATTAAGGTGTCTGAGAAGTTATCTGCCGGAAAAGTGGTAACCCTGTTTCCAGACAACGCTGAAAAGTATTCAGAAATACTAAAATCAATCCTTGAATGAACGAGCTAATTATAGAACCAACAGCCTGGTTGACAATGAAGGAAGATGCTGAGGCCCGTTATCCCAACGAGTGTTGTGGCTTTTTCTATGGCAGCAATGCCCCAAAGGTGGTAAAAGAGGCTCTTGTCATCAAAAATAGTAGCGAGGGTGATCAAAGAAGGCGCTTTGAAATCTCACCCAATGACTACTTTAAAGGAGAAAAATATGCTTTAGAGAATAATCTTGAGTTACTAGGCATCTATCATTCACACCCGGACCACCCAGCGCGACCTTCTGAACACGATCGGGTGCAAGCTGTACCAGTATTCTCATATATCATATTAAGCATAGTAAATGGTGGTGTGACCAAAGCGACCTCATGGCTGCTTAATAATAAAGACCAATTTGAAAACGAAAAATTAACGATAAACGAATAGAAAATGGCTAAACTACTTATTCCGACGCCCCTACGTAAATTTACTGATAATCAAAGTACGCTTGAAACTAGTGGTGAAACAGTAAAAGATGCAATCAGGTCACTTACTGAGCTGTTTCCTGAGGTCAAGAAACATTTACTTGAAGCAGATGGAAATATCAGGAGCTTTGTGAGAATTTATGTGGGGGACCATGACATTAAGGCCTTGGACAATGAAAATACTACATTGGATTCCGAAAGTATAGTGAGCATTATACCTGCTATAGCAGGAGGAACGGAAGACTAAAAATGAGCAAGACAAATTTTTCAAAGGAAGAACTAGAGCGATATAGTCGCCATCTCATTATTCCCGAATTTAATATCAAGGGCCAACGTAAACTAAAGAACTCAAAAGTGTTAGTCGTAGGTACGGGAGGCCTAGGTGCACCTCTTCTACAGTATTTGACAGCCGCGGGCGTTGGCACAATCGGGATCGCAGATTTTGATATTGTAGATGATTCAAACTTACAACGTCAGGTGTTGTTTTCAGTAGACGACGTGGGAGAGCCAAAAGTAAGTGCTGCGTTGAAAAGGTTGAAGGGTCTTAACCCGCATGTAAATTTCGAAATACATAACACTCAACTTACTTCAGAGAATGCTCTTGAAATTATCAAAGAGTACGATATTGTTGCTGATGGTACAGATAACTTCCCCACAAGATACCTGGTTAATGATGCTTGTGTTATACTTAATAAAACCAATGTTTATGCGTCAATTTTCCGGTTTGATGGACAGGTATCTGTTTTCAATTACGTAGATGCAGACGGCAATCGGGGACCAAATTATCGTGATTTATTTCCTTCACCTCCCCCACCTGGGTTAGTGCCCAGTTGTGCCGAGGGCGGCGTTATTGGCGTTCTGCCAGGTATCATTGGAAGCCTTCAGGCTAATGAGGTTATAAAAGTAATCACGGGAATAGGAGAACCTCTAAGTGGTCGCCTGTTTCTCTTTGATGCGCTTACTTTTGAAACAAGAACAGTCAAGTTAATAAAGGATGAAGACCAGCAACCTATTACAGAATTGATCGATTATGAGTTCTTTTGTGGTATAAACAATAAAAAAGTAGAAGAAAGAAAAGTTAAAGAAATAACCGTGCAAGAGCTTGAACAATTGAAAGCTCAGGGTAAAGAATTTCAGCTCATTGATGTTAGAGAGCCCTATGAGTTTGAAATAGCAGAAATGGGTGGAGAGCTAGTACCTCTGGATAGTGTAATTGAGCACGTCGAAAAAATTTCTAGCGATAGACAAGTAATAGTCCATTGTAGGAGTGGTGTGAGAAGTGCAAATGCCATCAGGGCACTAGAGGATAAATTTGGATTTACCAACCTTTATAACCTCAGAGGAGGAATACTCGCTTATGCTGATCAAATTGATCAAAGACTGGCAAAATATTAAAACTCATGAGACTGGCAGGTTTAACTTACAGGCAAAGTAATCATAAACCTGCTGCCCTCTCCTTCTATACTCTCAACACTCAGTTCTCCGCCATTGGATTCAATCAGATCCTTAGAAAGTGCCAATCCCAAACCAGAGCCAATCTCAGCATTAGTCCCTTTTCTTACCTTTGATTTAGAGTATTCGAATAGGTGAGGTAGGTCAGCCTTGGAAATACCTACACCGGTGTCTGTAACTATGATTTTAATCTGGTTCACCAATTGGCTCACATCAAACCGAATAGAGTCTCCATTTTTAGAGTATTTCACTGCATTGGATAATAAGTTTCGCAAAACGGTAAGAAGCGTATTGCGGTCGGCGAAACAGCCTATCCCTGGTTCAATTTTATTAATAACATTGATACTTTTTTGATCAGCGGTAAGCTTATAAAGCCTGATCACATCGTCAACTAATTGTGATACATTAAGGTGCTCATAGGTTAGGGCACCTGGTGAATTTTTACTATAAAACCAGTCTAGTATTCCATTGATTAACTTCAACAGATTATCCACGGAATCATTAATCCTACCACCAAAAATAGTGAGTTCTTCTTTGGAGAGCTTCTCAGAGTCGTGTGTTAATATACTTGTAAAACCTTTCAGAGTATTTAAGGGTCCCTTTATATCGTGAGATAGGATCGAAATAAATTGATCTTTTTCTTTGTTCAGTTCTTTAAGGGTTTGATTCTTCTTTTTGCTGTAGGCATACCCCCAACCTAAAATTGAGATAATAATTACTAAAAACATCAAACCTGCCATTAACAAATAGTTGGTTAGACGCTGTTGGTCATTTTGTGCCTGGTCAAGTAATTGTTTATTTTTAAGCAATTCAATTTTCCTGTCTTTTTCCTCAGAATCAAACTTAGCCTTTAACTGCTCTTGCAGTGCTATCTGCTCTTCACCCGCAAGACTATCTCTCACACCTTGAAATTCCTTTTGGTACTTTAAGGCTGATCTGTAGTCACCTACATTCTCTGCGATAGTCACCAGACTTTGAAGGGCATCTTGTTTGAATACATTGAAGTTATATCTCTTGGCTAATTCATAAGCCCTGGAGGCATATCGCAGCGCTTGATCTGCATTTCGTTTCTCTAAAAACATATTGGCTATGTAAACAAGGTTGCGTGTAGCTCCTCGCTTATTATCAATTAGTGCGTAAGCACTATCTGCCCTGAAATAATAAGCAAGAGCTTCATCGAATAGCTCATAATCGGCAAATACATTGGCAAGATTCACATAGGCTTGAGCGATTCCGTAGGTATCGGAATTCTTTTCCTTAATATTCAAGGACCTTATAAAATACGCTCTTGCCAAACTATCCTGACCAAGTACCTGATATACAATGCCTATGTTGTTCAACGCATAAGATACCCCCTGCTCGTCATCAACTTTCTCGAACATCTCCAAAGACTTAAGAAAAAATTCTAGTGACTTTTCATAGTCATCCGACATTGCATAAATGATACTAATATCGTTATATGCATTGCCTATTTGAACCAGATCATCAATTTCACGGTAGATGTTCAATGACTTAAATAACAGATTCAGCCCCTCGGCCAGCTCGCCATTATCCCTTTCAATACGTCCCAGGCTTATCAGACCATCAGCCTCGCCCTTAAGATATTTGAGCTTCCTGCTTTCTTCAATCGCCAGATTGGCAAAATATTTCGCTGAATCTGTAAGGTTATCTTTGTACTTCATAGAAAGCTCAAAATACAGTTTCATACGAACCGTATCATGAACAGAAGGTAATAGCGCTTTTAAACTATCTATCTCATTGATTTGTGCCCTTAAAGGCAGTGATACAATGAACGGCGTGAAGAATACTAAAAGGAACTTTTTCAATTGTCTATTTTCAAAAATAGTAAAAATGTAATTAGCTTAGAAAGTGGTGAAAGCACTAAAATCGCCAATTAAACATACTCTTTAGCAAAGTCCATAGCTCGTTGCTCAAGGTAGGTAATATTAGTTTTTCGTTGAATGAAACCTACGTGCCCACCAAACCTAGGAGTCTCTAAATAAACCAAGCTACTTCGCGTCACGATATCGTAAGGATAACAGCCTTTGGTAAGGAAGGGATCGTTAAGCGCATTAATTAACAGCAGTGGAACTGATACTGAATCCAAGAAATTCTTAGCACTAGCTTTTTGGTAAAAATCATAGGCGTCATCAAAACCATGCAGTGGTGCGGTGTAAGCATTGTCAAAATCAGGAAAATACTTAATTTTAGAAAAATCCTTATACTCAATTTCGTCGGGATATAATTCAGCTTTCTTCTTGATCTTTTTTTCCAACCTCCTTAAAAACTTCTTTCGGTAAAAGGCCATCGATCTTTTTTTAAACTCAGCTACACTCTCAGTCAGATCAACAGGAACAGAGGCGGCCACTCCGCACCTAACCACCCCTTTTTGATCATCAGCCAATTCACTTAAAAGTTTTATGGTTATACTACCTCCCATACTAAAACCTACTAGCACCACGTTTTCAAAGTTTTTCTTATTTAACGCATGTCTCAGCACATGGTGTAAATCTTCGGTTTCACCATGATGATAGAACCTCCCCTTGCGGTTGATTTCACCACCGCAGCTTCTACAATTCCAAGCCAGAATATTCCACCCCTTTTGATGAAAGCACTTCGCCATCCCTAATACATAAGGTCGTTTTGAACTCCCCTCTAAACCATGAGTGATGATAACGAGGTCCTTTGAATTAGTTTGACACCAGTCAAGATCTAAGAAATCACCGTCAGGAGTATCAATCTGCTCACGAGTATAATTCACTCCATGGACTTTTCTCCATAAGCTCGGGATCACCGTTGAAACATGGCTGTTAATCATAAGGATCGGTGGCGAATATGAGGATTCTAACAAAGGCATATGCTGTAAATAACCCAGATAATTCCCTTAGAGCAAAGATTTTCCAACTAAATACATGAATAACCTTAAAACCAAATCCAGTTGGCTTGTCTTATCTTTTAGCCTATTTTCGCCTTCCGTGAAATTTCGGGTAATTTTAGTGGTCATTCTGGCCTTAAGCACTCTTGCAAACGCTCAAAAGGTAGGAATAGTAGATAAAGATAGCGAGTCTATTGCGAATGTTGCCGTTTTTAATCAGGATAGAAGCCAGTCAGTTGTCTCCGATCCCCTAGGTATCGTTGATCTTAGCGTTTTTCTGGATTCGGCTTTACTTTTATTTCAACACCCCTCCTACCAAGACCTACTAATTATAAAGTCAAAGATTCGTAATGGTTTGGTAAGTCTTAGTGAACAGGTTTTTAAAATGAGTGATGTAATTGTTTCCGCGAACAAATGGGAACAAGATGTTTCTGAAATACCCAGTGTCATTTTATCTATTGAGTCAGAGGATATTAAAATGAATAACCCCCAGACCTCTGCCGATCTACTCGCACAATCTGGGGAAGTATTCGTTCAGAAAAGTCAATTAGGTGGTGGAAGTCCAAAAATCAGAGGTTTCTCAGCGAATTCTACTTTAATAGTTGTCGATGGGGTACGTATGAATAACGCTATCTACAGAAGCGGAAACCTTCAAAATGTGATCAGTATAGATCCCAATAGTATTGAGGGAGCTGAGGTTATTATGGGACCTGGCTCCGTAATCTACGGAAGCGATGCCTTGGGTGGTGTAATGGACTTTCATACGAAAGAATTAAAATTTAATTCTTCGATCGCAGGCGAATCGTTTATTAGATATTCCTCGGCCAATAATGAAAGAACAGGGCATATTGATTTTCGTTTAAGTTCAAAAAAGTTTTCAAGCTTTTCTTCATTTACTTATAGTGCTTTTGATGACTTAAGAACAGGAGCAAATCGTAGTGAAAGTTATGCTGATTTCGGCAAGCGTTACTTTTACGCCTCTCGTAGTGAAACGGGAGATGATATCTTAGTACAAAATAGCCATGTAAATGAGCAAATTGAAAGCGGTTTTGATTCTTGGCAAATTGTTCAAAAATTGGGTTATCAAGCAACTGACAAACTTCGATTTACGTATGGTTTATATTTTAGTAATACTTCGGATATCCCCAGATACGACAGACTTACTGAACCTTCACCGACTGGACAGGGCTTGGTTAACGCCAAATGGTCCTATGGGCCACAGACCTGGTTAATGCATTCTATCAAGGCTGAACTTAAATCTAAAAATAAGATTTTTGATCAGGCAAGGATTATTGCATCCTATCAAGACTATGAGGAGAGCAGAATTGATCGTGGTTTTGGAGATGATCGTTTGCGTACACGCACTGAAAATGTGGACGTATATTCGCTAAATGTTGATTTTGATAAAGGCACCTCAGGTGATCATTCATTATTCTACGGTTTAGAAGTTTTGTACAACGATGTGGAATCCGATGCGATTCTGAGAAATATTAGAACCAACTCCATTACAAATACTATTACCAGATATCCTGATGGCGGAAGTCAATATTATGCCGGGGCAGTCTACGCTAGCTACATACATCGGCTAACTAATTTTATACTAAGTGGTGGTTTGCGACTGAATACTGTAGGGTTGGAAGCAAAAACGAATGACCCTGATGCCTTATTTACCAACTCTAATCGAATTAAATTAAGTAACAGCGCAATTAACGGAAGTTTTGGTATCGTATATCGTGGATTTTCGGATCAAAAGGTGAGCTGGAACTTCTCAACCGGTTTTAGAGCTCCAAACATAGATGATGTCGGCAAAGTCTTTGAGATAGATGAGACTGACATTACCGTACCTAATGAAGATTTAAAACCTGAAACCAGTTACAATACGGAACTAAGCTGGTCGGGCTCAAAAAATAGTTTCAGCTGGCGCCTGACTGCCTTTTTTACATATTTGAATGATGCAATAGTAAGAGGGCCATTTCAAGTTAACGGTCAGGATTCCGTACAAATTAATGGTAGTACAAAGCGAGTATTTGCACAGACGAATATAGGTAATGCAGTCATTTTTGGGGGTAGTCTAGCTTTACGCTACCAATTGTCCAAACGCATCTTGGCAACCTTTAATCTAACGGAAACGGCAGGTGAAGAAAGATCTTTAAATCAACCTTTGCGGCATACGACACCTATATTCGGAAGGCTATCCCTCGAGTACAACCATAAGAAAAACGGTATAGGGATATACACTGACTTCAATGGTAACCGGTTTAGAAATGATATACCTCTAACTGAAATAGATAGCAAACCTTATCTCTATGCCACACATATATCCGACTCTTCTAAAGATGGTTCTCCAGGCTGGGCAACGATTAATTTGAGATACCAGCGTAAGCTGACAAAAAGGCTTACTATAAATATGGCTATTGAAAACATTCTAGACACTCATTACAGACCTTATTCTAGCGGCATTAGTGCCCCGGGTCGCAATATCATACTTGCAGTAAGAGGGACAATTTAGTTCTCAAATTCCACCTTCTTGACTCATTACTAAATTATTAATTTTCCAACATGAATAATAATACTTTAGTAACTGCTTACGATACCAAAATACTACTGGTGACTCTTATACTTGTGCTAAGTAAAATTCTTCATATAGTTCATTAGGTTAAAGGTCGGGGTGGTTTCCGGCCTTTTTTTCTTTTTTCTCTTTCGCTATACTTATCGAATGGTACTTTTGTGACCCTATGCATATAGCAATCTGTGGAAACATTGGGTCGGGAAAAACTACGTTGGCTAAGTTGTTAGCCAAACATTATGGATGGAAGGCAGAACTTGAATCTGTGGACGACAATCCTTATCTGGCCGACTTTTATGAAGACATGAAACGTTGGTCTTTTCATCTTCAGATCTTCTTTTTAAATAATAGGTTTAATCAGGTAAAAAACATCAGAGAAAGTAAAATTTCCACGATCCAGGATCGAACGATTTATGAAGACGCTTATATTTTTGCCGCCAACCTATATAAGTCTAGATTCATAAACGATAGGGACTATTCTAGCTATCTGACTCTTTTCGAATCGATGATCCAACATGTGGAATCACCAGACTTACTCGTATATCTTAAGGCTGATATACCAAAACTGGTTAGTCAAATAGAAAAACGTGGAAGGGACTATGAAAACGCCATTCGTCTGGACTATCTCAAAAATCTAAACCAGCATTATGCTGATTGGATTGGAAGTTATGACCTAGGCAAACTTTTAGTGATAGACGTAAATGACCTGGATTTTGTAAAAAATACCGAAGATCTATCCTTTGTTATTCAGAGAGTCGATGCTGAAATCCATGGACTTTTTAGTTAATTACCCCTAATTATCTAACGCTCCGTCATCCACCCAACAAGCTATGAGGTCTATTTGCTCTTGTGAAATAGACCTGCCACCGGGTGGCATACTACCACTTTGAATTCTACTTCTAATATTTCCGGCTTGTTGCTGAATATTAGAAAATTGGGAAAAATCCACACGGTTGGTACCTGATACATGGCAACCATTAACTGCGCAGTTAGCACTTATTATTGCTTCTATATCACTTTCAAATGATACCCCACTGAGCACTTGGTGTTCTTGTGATTCCCTACATTCATTATCTGTAACCACAACATTATAAACCCCGGCTTCTACATTATTAAATATGTCATCCTCTTGAAAAATTATGCCATCCAAACTGTAGCTCAAACCTGACTCAATAGACGTAGTTATTTCGATAGTTCCATCGTTAAATCCACAGCCGGCCGCGGTAGATAATATACTCAAAATTGAAAAGCTGGATTCGGCGGACCTCAAGGAAACTATAGAACTTGAAGTACATCCATTAACGTCGGTTACCTCTATATTAAATTCTCCTGCTCCAAGATTATCAAAAAAACCATCGCGATTGGGTGATCCATTATTGAGGCTAAACTCAAGTGGTGGAGAAAAACCAACGGTACTCATTTGGATGGATCCGTCAAGGGATAGGCAAGAGGATGGACTAACTGCCGAAAGCACATCTAAGGATAATATAAGGGCATTACAATCAACAGTCAGATCAGAATCAGATTCACAGGACCCCAGGACGACTGACGCGACACATAACAAATGGGACAAATAGCGCTGCATGCTAATTTCAACTTCAGCCTTGAGATTATTGCTTAATTCAAAATAAACAAAAATCCCCCGAAACCTGGTTCCGAGGGATATTTCGTTGTCTATAGTTGGCTTTAATTGATATGAAGATAGTGACTAACTCATAACCTGCATAGGTTCAGTCGCCCACCTACCATTTACTAAGATAAAACGCTGAATTTACCGTTAAGCTAGATACGATCAATAGTATCAACCTTGGTACTATCCATGGATTCGTCAAAGATGCGTTCTTTCAATTGAGGCTTAGATCCTGGAAATGTAGTCCTCCTCGAAATATCATAACTCACGTAAATCATTAATAAGAAAAAAAGGATAGCAAGGAATATAAATAGCTTTTTAGACCTGGTCATTATTACAACTTTGGCTCAACCCATAAGAAACCACCACAACAGATTATGATCAAATAGAGCAATATGCGCAGTATATTTTCTTTTTCAACCATGGCTTTTTCAATTTGTTTACCGGAAACACTATGTGCCTCTATATTTCTTAAACTTTTATGAATATCTCTCACAGAAGTCCATTGAGATTCATCATAAACATAAAACCAACTCCTTTCTCCCTCTATCGCAAAGTTATCCCAGCCGGTTTTTGTTGGCCACAGCCTAATGCTGCTTCGACCCTTCAAAAAACTAGCCTTTACTCCAATCCGGTTTTGGTCATAACTCACATTTGAAGTTTTTTTTGCTAAAAAGGATATATCAAAAGGTCTATTTTTAATCGGAAACTTACTTTTTATCAATTTAAGCGGGTCGGCAGGCCTGACTACCTGATCAAAAACTGTGTGCCATATGTGCTTATATGCCACAGTATCACCCCTTAATTGAAGAGGATATGTATTTGTCAGATAAAGACTACTTACGCTGCCTAAACCTTTATAGTTTTTGTATCCGACTACAGTATTATCCACAATAAGTTCCGAAAGTCTTACAGTCGGTTTAATTAGATAGGGGAAAAGGTTGAGATCTATGTCCAATGTCATAAGTTGGATTTTGTCGTTGCCAGTGAATTCCGAAAAACGTGGCAGTAGATCGGAACGATAGCTAAACAGTGCTTCCTCAGGTAGCAAAAACAAATTAAGCCCATTTTGAATCGATTTTACCAATTCATTTTTCTCCGATTCGCCGAACCCTTTCAACGATTCCAGATCCAAGATAAGCACATCGAATTTACGCAGGTACTCGCCGGAGAAACGCTTTAAATTAGAAATCTCGGTGTTGTAACTTTCAAAGGCATAGCGCGCTATTGAAATATTATTTCGAACAATTACTTCATGGCCTTGAGCGACAAGATAATTTTTCAGATATCTTAATTCAAATGTTGGAAATCCATTAACCATCAAAATCCTGTATTTTTTTGGGTCTGAAATTTCCAACGGCATTACATCGGAAGATACCAAGCTATCTTTCTTAAATACTTCTATTAGATATTCAAACCTACCTGGAAACAAGGCAGTTGCTTCGAGTTCGAAACGTGTCGTCTGCCTGGGCGGCAGATAAGTAGAATCAAATACATCATCGCGAAACCTTATGAGCAGCTTTAAAGAATCATTCGTTACGTTTTTATACTTCCCAGCAACCTTCACCAAATCGTCTTGAGTAGCGCGACCCGGAAAGTTTATTGACTGGTATCCTGGTATATTATGCACCGCAACATACTGTACATTTAACCCCTCAAGCTTCCATAAATCATATGGTGGAATTCCCGAGCCAATAACAAATACCTCACTGAATCTATCCTCTAAAATATCCAGCGTATCCCATTGAACTATGCCTGCCGAAGAGTAAAGGGTCTTTAGGCTGTCAAGATCATCATCCTGGTAGTTCGAGGTTAATATAATCAACTGACCCTTTTTCGTTGCCTTTTTTATTACCGGCTCGGCAAACAGCAGAAAGAGTGATAAGCACAAAATAAATGAAGTGAAAATCCTCAAATACTTGCGTTTACCAGACCTTTTAAACTCAAGATAGATTAATACCAGAAATAGTATTAAGGAGAAAAGCAGACCTAAAAGACTAGGATTTAAGAAATACATCAATCTCTTTGTCGGTCCAGATTATTTCTAAAAATTTTGGACAAAACATCCTGGGGGTAAGCCACCTCATGCACCTTTTTAGGATCCGGTTCTATGATTTCAAGGAACTTATCAAGCAATAGCTGAGCGAGCTCAGGATCTTGAGCATTTAGCTCAATCAACTTATTTAATAATCCCAGTGTTTCGAGATACTTTCCGGGCTCTTTAATAGCCCATAGTCCCAAAATATCACCGGCACTCTTTAAACTACTCCTACTTACTGTACTCAGTGGATCACCCGTTTCGACTATTCGCTGTAAAACACTACAGGCTTCACTAATAAATACCACTTCTGCTGGCTCAGCCTTTAGCACTCGGCTAGAATTCATCACTTCTTCCAAGTTTCCGGTCCACCGGCTGTCTTCCTTAATAGGAGGCGGATCAAATCCCATTCGGTGAACATAAACTCGGGCATGGTTCTTTATTTCTTTTAGCAGTTTCAATGACCGATACTGGTAAGGAAGTGATTTTTCAGGTTGGTATAACCTGAGATATAACTCTGCATCCCACATTTCGGTAAGTGCTTGCCTCAGTTTTTCCTTGATTGTAACTGTAAAAAAAGTGGCCTCCTCAGGATCATCATGTACATGTTGATACTGTTCAAGTGGATCCTCTTCCGTTTGAGGATCTGATTCCAGATCATCTTCATGATCGTGCTCAGACTCGTGCTCATGATCATGTTTATGTTTAAAATATTCTACGAGATTATGTTCATTTTCACCGTCGTGATTATGTGAAAATTCTTCTAACGGATCATCGGCATTAGTATCATCTGTAGATGATTCTTCAACAGTACCCGACATATCTGTTTCAAACTCCTCTCCCATAAATTGGCCATATCTTATCCTCAACGATTTTTGATCAAAACCCAATTCATTACTTGTAAAGTTGAAATCGCTTTTTGTGAGTTCTGTTCCGCTGGCAATAAGTTTTTCAGTATCAATTATAATTTGTCGCTGGCTCCTGAAATACTCAGGCACAACATCGACCCCTAAATTACCCTCAATAGAAAATTCTACATCAGTCGTATCACGCACAGTTATAAAATAGGTAGAAGTTCTGCTCCTTTGTTTACTTGGCTCTCTGTTATCTACAGCCTCAATATAAAAGTAAAGCTCATCTCCAGGAGAAACAGACATGGCATTTAAATCAATAGTTCTGGAAAGAACCGCGTATCTTGACCCATTTGGGACGGCTTTATCGAAAAATAGTTTTTCTTCTCTAAACTTAACTGACTCTCCGCTCCCTTTGCTCACTGTCGCAATAATATACGAATCAGTTAATCCAAAATCATCAGAGACAATACAGCTAAAACTAATCTCCTTCTTATCCCAATAATCAAATTCCGTGCGCTCATCTATATCTTTAACTTCAAGCTTTGGTGGTTGATCCGAAACTACTTCAATGGGAAAAAGCTCTGTTTGGTAGCTTTTGCCATTCTTTATAAGAAGGAAATTATAAAACCCATTTCGCTTTATCTTCGCGAATCCTTCATAAACCGCGTTCTTTAAAGGTTTAAGCAGATATCGTTGAGTGCCTGAGGTTACTAAGAAAAGTGAATCAACACGTGTATTGGTGGTTACAAGCCAGTGTATCCCAGAGCTTTCAATCACTTCCAATTCAGCTGCCGACTGCATAACCTTGGCCTCACCTGTATATAAGGGGGGAGTAATCGTAATGCTCAGTTCCACCACCTTAGGTTCAGTAGTCGCTAAACTATTGGTATCCAATGGGAAGATATTAACCTTTTCTATATCCTTAGAACCATTTTTATTTTCTAATAAAAGAAAATGATCAGAAGCCTTAAATAGTGAAATGCCCAACAAACAGAAAGCAGATACACTTATGATCCTTCTCCATAAAAAAGGAAGTCGAATTTTATTTGAATCGCTGACCAAGGCAATGGCAGCACGATGCTGCTGTAGTCTGCCGAGCGTTGTCAGATCAGGCTCAGGAATAAGGATTTGATTAGTGCTATATTGAACAGACGGTAATTGGTTATTGATTAGTGTTACGACTGAGTTGCTGTTCGTACTCCACGGTTTGGTCCAAACAAAAAATAACGCCAGGATACATGAAGTCAACAATGCCAAGGTCAGGCCCTGAAAACCTATAAAATAAACCGATATGGATACAATCAAACCGCAGACAACTACCTCTGTCACTCGCAGTAGCCGCCACTTCCATTGTAGTTGATCAATGATATGTCTGGCACGATCTATCATTGCTTCCTTTTAAACGCTAATACTCTTTCGAAGGTCAAAAATAAAATCACAAAAACCCAAAGCAGATTAGACACCTCAGCATTCTCCGTTGCATTCACTTCCTTATTGTCGTTAAATACGGATTGGATCTGAGCAACAGGAAGAACACGACTATCAAGACTGTCAAGTCGCTTGTCGACTGATTCCAAATCGTACAACAAGGGTATTAAAGAACCTACCAAATCCTGATCAAATACTACTTCACGGTTTAACCGTTGTGTAAGCCAGTATGTACCCTTATTTTTTTCGATGAGGTTGTCGGCAAATTCATCATAGGAATATTTTAAAAGGTATGATCTTAAGTCAGAGGGTGAGTCATCGCTTAACCAAATGTTTATTTCATTTAACTCGGCGTCAATTTCACTTAAAAAACTTGAAACCTGAACGTGGATGTCGAGGTATGTTCCTACAGCCTGCAGAGCCGCTTTAAGGTATAGGGCATCGTTTTCAAAACCTTTATCATAAAAAATGGAAACGTTTCTTACCTTGTGTTCTTTAACCCATATCCAACTACCATCTCCTAATTTTACCTGACTACCGTCAGGAGTATTTTGTTTTTGAAGTTCAGGTATTTCAGATGCATTCAAAATTTCACTCCGAAATGACAAATCACTACTGTAGGCAACAACACACCGGATTTTCCCCGAGCTAGACATGTATGCATCAACCAGATGCGTTTTATCCGATTTATCAGGCAAAGTTGTCCATGCGATTGTATTAGTCCGGTCCGGTTTATCCCCTTTAAAATCTGACATGAGGCTTTTAGAAAAAACATGAATACTGTCCGCTCCAAAAGATTTTGTTGAACTTATGAGGTCCCAATAATCAAAACGAACCCGAGTATTATTAAAAGCGTCACTAGCATCCTTAATCAAGGGAAATCCTTTAGAAAAAAATCTAAGTTCCTCAGACGTGCGGACTAAACTATCGATAAATATAGTGTATTCAGGATCGTTATATACACTTGGATCAATAAGGGTGACGGATGACCTGGCTTTCTCTCTAGTAAGTTTAAGTCCCGAGAGCAGCAGTACTAAAAATGTGATAAATAATAACCTTAAACAAAGTAATACCACCTCATTGAGTCTGATACTTCTCGACTTTTTGGATTCAGATACAGGATAATTACGTACGCTTCCTACCTGAATGATTCGACCCTCGCGCTTACTCCACAAATGAATGGCTAACGGAACGATTAAGCCAAGAAATCCCCATAAATACAAAGGATTAGCGAAACTCATCTTACCAATCGATTTCTGGTTTTGAGAAAGGCCATCAGGCTACCTTCCAATGGGTCATCAAGACGCATCCGATGATATTCCACTTGCTTATTCAATAACTCTTTCTTTAGCCGATTATATTTATTCTCAATGGTTTGAATATGAGCTTTTTGAACTTCATCAGGATTTAGTCTAATCACCTCGCCGGTTTCCAGATCTTCCAAAGATACCATCTGTTCATAGTTCAATTCCAGCTCCTTCTGTCCAATCAACTGAAGAGCTACAACTTCATTTCTAGGTGTCTTTTGCCTGGAAATAAACTGAAAAAGTTCGCTATCCTGCTCATGGAAATCAGTGATAAATACAAGAAGTTCTTTCTCTTTTCTACTATGCAGTTGTTTTTCTATCCGATCGAGTTCAGGCCACTTCCCAGAGCAATCGATCTTAATCAATCCGTATAAAAACCGACTAAAATGTTGCTTATCCATTTTAGGAAGCACAATTACATTACTGAGCTCTCCAATAGAATGTAAGCCTAAATCATCCCCCTGGTTTTGAGCAAGGTATCCTATTGAGGCCGCAATAAGTTTAGCAAAGTCGATCTTTGAAACGCCACCTTCTGTATGCTCCATGGACCTGGTAGCGTCTATGATAAATTTGACGGCAATGTTAGTATCAATCTCTGATTGCCTTATGTAGTACCTTGTTGACCTTGCCAGCATTTTCCAATCCAGTAAACGTAAGTCATCACCTGGTTCGTAGCTGCGATACTGGCTAAATTCCTGACCTGAACCAACATTTCTACTGCGATTAAGGCCGTGAAAAAAATTATCAACCACCACTTTTGATACCAACTCTAACCCCTCGATGGAATTGATAATTTCAGGCCGTATAAGATCTTGGTACGCTGTCACTAGGACCTACCGTTTGCGGACATCCTGGCTGTACTCATAACATGTTGGATAATATCGTCGGAGGTGACATTTTCAGCTTCTGCTTTAAAATTCACCAAAACACGATGTCTCATTACTGGGAGCAATACTTCCTCGATATCCTCTTTGGTAACGGCATATCTCCCCTGAATTAGCGCTCGTGCTTTTGCCGTAAGTATGACCGCCTGTCCGGCTCTTGGTCCGGCACCCCACCCTACGTATTCAACTACTTTTTGATCCTTACTGGTTTTGGGTCGTGTAGATCGGACCACACTGTTTACTAACTTGATCAGTTCATCACCTATTACTACTTCCCTCACTAATTCCTGTAACCTAATTATGTCGTTGCCAGAAAGTACTTTCTGTACTTCCTTTCTGGAAACACCGGTGGTACTTTTTAAAACATCTTCCTCTTCCCGCTCACCAGGATATTCAATTTGAATGTACATCAAAAACCTGTCAAGCTGGGCCTCGGGAAGAGGATAAGTACCGGATTGCTCAATAGGGTTTTGAGTAGCCAGTATGAAGAAAGGACGTTCTAAAGGGTATGTTTGTCCGGCATAAGAAACCTCGAACTCCTGCATCGCCTCCAATAAGGCTGATTGGGTCTTAGGAGGAGTTCGATTGATCTCATCGGCCAATATTATATTACTAAATATAGGTCCCTTGTTAAATTTGAAAAATTTCTTGCCCGTCGTGTGATCTTCTTCTAAGATCTCGGTGCCTAGTATATCAGAAGGCATTAGATCAGGAGTAAATTGTATTCTCCTGAAATTCAAATCAATAGCTTCAGATAAAGTGCGAATCATGAGTGTTTTGGCCAATCCGGGCACTCCTTCCAACAATGCATGACCCCCAGCCAAAAAAGTAATAATAAGCTGATCAACAACTTGATCCTGACCTACGATGATCTTGGCTATTTCAGCCTTAAGGTCATCAACTTTATGAACGAGAGTGTTTATTTCACGTTCGGTAGCTTCTAGTTCTTTATCCATTAATTCAAGTTAAGAGGTAAGGGCGTACATAACAATATTGATGCTGAAACGGGTATTGTCAATCTTGTACCACCTTTTGTTTCTGAAGTCATAATCCCACTCACAACCGTAGTCCTTATTGCTATACAATACACCTATCCTTCCGTTAACCTCAATGGCCTTTAAATAATCATGTACAAGATCGTCTCCCCATCCGTTTAATTCCTGAGATGTAGTGGGCGGACCGTCTTCAAATTCAAAAAATGACCTGTAAATGGGGTGATCGTTGGGTATTTTTTTCAGCCTATTGCTACCAAACATTCGTCCCATTTGCGATTCAAAAGATTTCGCAAATAACCCGTCAATATCGTGATTGCAGTCATCCACAAATACGAAGCCGCCGTTCTCTACGTAACTCTTAAAATTGGCATACTCGTCAGCCGTAAATTCTACCAGCTTATGGCCTGATAAGTAACAGAAAGGGCACTCGTAAATTTTATCACTTCCCAACGAGATAATGTTTTCTTCAGTATCAATTCGCAACGTTGTATATTCCACTAAAGAATTGAGTACATTGGAAGGCATGCGTTGATCCACATCCCAATCACCAGATTCATACTGTAACCGGGTGAAAAAGAAGGCATTGTTACCATTAACTATATCCGACCTTCGCATATGTTTCTAACACTTAAATACTATCGTAAGTTGCTGAGAATTCTTGGACCCCCTAGTTTGACTTATTTAAACGGTTATTTTAGCTACTTAAGCAACCGCCACTCATAAAACCTACGGAATAGGTGGTCACTGATATACATCAAAAAAAGCCATCTGCACAAGCAAATGGCTCTAAATGCTAATTACTTCAGATCTTAAACCGCGTCAGAAAGACTGGTGAAAGTAAAGTCCCGCACTTTCATGTAAGGAATAAGGTTCCCATTTACTCTTACCTGCTGGCCTAAAGTCTCCAGATTGTTAAGCATGATAATAGGACTTTCGTTAAATCGAAAGTTCTTCACAGGATGTTTAATCTTACCGTTTTCAATAAAGAAAGTACCATCACGTGTAAGTCCGGTATACAATAATGTTTGAGGATCTACTGTTCTGATGTACCAAAGTCGTGTAACCAAAATACCTTTCCTCGTATCTTTTATCAGATCATCAAGTGAAGCATCTCCTCCTCCCATGATCAGGTTACTGGGGAAGACCACGGGATCAACTCCTTTCTCCTTAGCCCAGTAACGACTGTAAAAGAGATTTTTAACTACACCATTGTCGAGCCATTTCATTTTCTTACGAGCCTGTCCATCCCCTGCCCATGGCGCTGAAGGCACATCTGGGTGCTGGGGGTCTGACCATAGTTGCACTCGTTCATCTACGATTTTTTCACCCAACTTGGTGCCCCCTCCTTCTTTACTCATAAAGCTCCGTCCCTCATCTGCCCTTCTGGCGTTAAAGGAACCCGCCATATTACCAAGTAACTGAGACGAGGCAGCAGGCTCAAGTATGACTGTATATTTACCCGGTTCAATGGCCTTCGCATTTCTCGACTGTAACGCTTTATCAATCGCTATTGCAGAAGCTTCTTCAGGATTAAATTTGTCGACGTCATTAAAATCCCGTGTCACCCATCCTGAACCCGTTCCGTCGTTAGATCTCATCGTAACGGTGAAATTCAACCTAGTGGATTCGTTGTATGCAAACAGCCCTTTACTATTGATCATAGCTGCAAAACCTGCAGAATCATTCAAGAACCCGGCCGCAGTGACATCTTTAGCGGCAGCAGGCTCTATACTGCTTGAAGCTACCTTTGCCCTGAACTCAGGAGTGATCTTGGAGGTAGATTCGCTGTATGTGTTTGAATCCAGATATTCCTGGGGGCCCAGCGGCTCCATAAACTCAGGATTCTCAGGAGAGAGCCTTGCCAATTCCTCTGCACGCTTTACCACTTTTTCCAAAGAGGCATCGTCAAATTCATCAATAGTAGCTACACCAGATTTTTTGCCATAACTACACTGTACGGTCATATTTTGATTAGATCGATGCCCAGCCGTAGAAACCGTATTTCTTGCATACCGTATGTTTCCACTCTCACTGCCGTTTAAATTGATCTCACAAGTATCTGCCGTTGAAAAAGACAATGCTTTTTCAAGGATCTGCTTTGCTTCTTCTTTTGAATATATTGCCATTTCTTCTATTTCAATTTTTTATTAACAATGATTAAATGGTACGCCCCGTATTAATGACATTAACACCGTTAAAACGAGAGGTTGAACTACCATGGGATACCGCACTGATTTGCGATGGTTGTCCCTTACCGTCAAAGAAGGATCCAAATAAGCGATAATCGCTCTCATCACAAATTTTAGCACACGAATTCCAAAATTCCTGTGTATTGGATTGGTAGGCCACGTCATTTAACATTGGACCTATTTTACCATCCTTGATCTCATAAAATACCGTACCGCCAAATTGGAAGTTGTATCGTTGTTGGTCGATTGAATAGGATCCCCTTCCGGCAATGTAGATACCTTTCTCTACATCTTTGATCATATCATTAACAGAATACTGTTCTGTACCCGGCTCAAGTGACACGTTAGGCATACGCTGGAACTGCACGTCATTCCAACTTTGTGAATAGCAGCAGCCATGGGATTCATTTTGATCGATCATATGTACCTGATCACGGATCGCCTGGTAGTTAACCAAAATACCATCTCTAACCAAATCCCATTTCTTACAAGCTACTCCCTCATCGTCATAACCCACAGCACCTAATGAACCTAATTGAGTTTTATCTGCCACCAAATTGACGATATCACTACCGTATTGAAAATCTTTTGATTTCCACTTATCCAATGTCGCGAAACTGGTTCCGGCATAATTTGCCTCATAACCAAGAACTCTGTCTAATTCCAGGGGATGGCCGACAGATTCATGGATGGTAAGACCTAAATGGTTAGGTTCCAGTACCAGATCGTATTTCCCAGGCTCTACCGACTTAGCATCCAGCATCTCCTTAGCCTGCTGGGCAGCCATGGTGGCATCTTCAACGATATCATAACTATTTCTATAGAGCTTTATATTCCCCGGACCACTCATTTTCTCGGCTTCTGTGCCATCCATATATTCGTAACCCATACCCATGGGAGCGCTTAGCGCTTGCCGTGACTTGAACTTACCCTTTTCTCGGTCAATGGCGGTAACTCCAAACGTTGGCCAAATCCGGTGAATGTCCTGGTCAATGTATGACCCCTCCGTGGATGCAAAATACTTTTGCTCGTTGACCATAAAAAGAGCTGAATTCACAAAATTAGCCCCATTCTCCATAGCCTTGGCATTGGCACTCAGCAAAAGGTCTACCTTATCCGAGACCGGTACATCTTTAAAGTCTTTTTTAATAGGAGTTTTCCAACTCACTTCTCCATAGCCCTTAACCGGAGCGAGCTTAACCGGCTCTTTTTGAATTTTAGAATTGGCCTTAGCAATAGCCACAGCCTGTTCGGTGGCCTTTTTGATTCCATCCGGAGTAACATTAGTGGTGGAAGCAAACCCCCAAGTGCCATTGGCAATTACCCGGATTCCCATTCCAAACGATTCTGTATTAACCACATTTTGCACTTTATCCTCACGTGTAAAAACATATTGGTTAAGATATCTACCAAGTCTGACATCCGCGTAAGTGGAACCTAAAGAGCGTGCAGTATTCAGTGCCGTATCAGCCATAGCCTTTTTTCCAGCTACATCCATTCCAGGTTCCAATAAAGCCTCTACCGGAATATTCTTACCCATAAGTTGGGACGGTACCGTCATGGCGCCTGCGGCACCAAGACCGGCCAACTGTACAAAATTTCTACGTTTCAATTTTCCTCCTTTTTTTGGTTGAAATGATTTGATTTACATTCAAGGCAATTTTGACCTTACCATGAATTAAATCCATAAGATTTTAACCTAAAAGATCAATTATTTAAACGGTCTTAAACGGAGGTAATACGTAGTAATTTTAACAGTGAACCTCTAATAATCTGGACGCTTCGGAAGGCTTGAGCATTGCGTAATCCAAACAAGCAGGTATCAGACACACTTCTCCCCGTTGCATGTTCAGTTCTCCCATTTTTGTTTTGATCTGTGCACTTCCCTCGAGCATCAGATAGATCACAAACGAGTCCAGTTGGGAGAAATCACGTACAACTTCGCGCTCAATTTCCACTTTGTTGGTATTGAAGTACGAACAATTCACTAAGCTCGGACTACCGAACTTCTGGTATTTCTTGAGGAATGACCCTGAATTGGAATAATCAATAGCGTCTGCGGCTTGTTCCAAATGAAGCTCCCTGCATTGACCATCATCACCCACCCTATCATAATCATAGATTCTATACGTAACATCGGAACACTGCTGAATTTCGGCCAACATGATTCCCTTGCCAATGGCGTGAACCGTTCCCGCTGGAATAAATACAGTATCCCCGCGTTGAACAGTTTCTCTATGGAAAAACGAGCCTTTTTGGGTGAGTAATTGGGTATAATCCTTATGGTTCAGCGAAGTGTTAAATCCACGAATAATCTGGGCATCTTCTTCCGCTTCCATGATATACCACATCTCTGTTTTACCCAGGCTATTATGCCGTTTTTGTGCTAATTCATCATTGGGATGAACCTGAATAGACAGGTCATCATTGGCATCGATAAATTTTACTAGTAAAGGAAAGTTATTACCGTACTCTTCATGTATTTTCTTCCCTAAAAGCTTAGCCCCATAGTGGCGAATTACCTTATCCAAAGGAAGACCTCCAAGGTACCCTCCTTTAATCACGCTAATATCACCAGGTACAGTAGAAAGTTCCCAGGATTCCCCCACAACTGCTCTTTGGTGCCTTTGGTTTTCCGAGCCGATTAGCCAGCTTACTTCCTCCCCAAATCTTTTCTTTATAGATGGGGTAAAATTTCATGGGATAGAGTTCTATTATGTCCTTTTTCATTTTTTTATTCTTTAGATTAAAAATTTTAAAGTCTTGCGGCTCCGAAAGATTTTTTTTAACCATGCCTGCATCCAAAGCCATTTTAAATTGTAGTCTAATTTGGGTTTTAGGATCTTTCGAACTGATGAAAGTAGAATAGCTACAGTCAATCCATTTAAGCTGATTAGCAGGTATTTCAACATGACATTCTCAATGAAGAAAACAAGCGTCAGAGAGCAAATCATTAACGCCCAGGCCATTACCTTTAGGACGGTAACCCTCAAGCTCAGTCTCAAACAAATGCCGAAAGGGATGATCGTAAATTTTTTCAGTGGCCGGTAAATATTATAGATCCAGCCTATTTTTACCAGGCTTAGAGCATCCTTCATCCTGAATCTAGAATTATTCGTACAGGCCGATCGTGTTAGTGTTTTTTCTACGAAGAGTTGCCTAAAGCGCTTAATTGTCAATTTCTTTTTTAGCCGAAGTAATATTTCGATGTCAAAGAGCCAGCGGCTTTTGAATTCCTGACCAAAAAGTGCTGGAATCAACTTTCTGTCAAAAACTTTGGCCCCATGTTGTATCTGCTGAATTTTTAGCCCCGTTATACAATAAATTACGATGCGGACTATGAAGCTGATTATATTTCTGATCCCATTGCGCTTTACTCCATGTATCTTATTAGAAGTTCGGGATCCGTAGATCGCCTTCAAATTTTTATTTATTTTCATGGCCCACAACAGGTCAGCGTAATCTTCAAAATCAGGTGACAGGTGGGCATCGATAAACCCGATTGTTTGTACAGAAGTTTGATTATAGAGATATAATGCACCTTGCTGAACAGCTTTGGCTTTGCCAGAAGTGTTATCCATGTTGTAGATGTGTACATTCTCATGTTCTACAGACTTAATTTTTGCCAGTGTCTCACGCGTCTCATCTGAACTGCCGTCATTCACAAAGCATAGAATGTTATGCTTATTATTTGCCGCATATTCAATGAAGCTTTTCACATCCAGGTGACTGGATTCGTTGTAGCAGGGTATGACTATTCCGTTTGACATTGCATTTATTCTTTCTGTGATCCGAAGAAAGGTCAAAGTCAGGCTATTTATTAGAATAATCGCTCGGAAGTTGGATAGTGAAGATCAACCTGCTGAGATCACGGATAACCAGGGGTTTTGAGGGCACTACCATTGCCCGACGGAATGCTACCATCCATCGAATAAAAAACAGGGCAACCGAACACCGTATTAACTTACAGCGGCATCAAAAGGTAAATCCCTGATTGAATGGCAATAGTCATGGTGTACCGCTCAAAATTGTAAGACATTGTTCCCACGGCTTTGGGAACATTTTGTGGTCGAAATCCCTGCTCAAGAGAACAGGGATTTTTTTGTCCATCTGGTAATCATTTATAGTCGATTATAAGTACTTAATAAATGGATAATACGATACTCATTTTAGCTACACAAGGATATAAATGGTATTTTTAAAAGAGTTACGGTTATCGACAAGTTACAGGCAATTGTCGCAACTCGCATGAGATTCATTTTATTAACTTTTCTTGCTCTTTTTCTTCTGAACGGGTTAACTGCTCAGAACCAAGAGATTACTGAAATTCGGAAGCTGTACAACGAAACTCAACAGAATAAGAACAGCTATATTCGGATAACTCAAGATGATTTTGAAAACTCATCAGAAGGCGGTCAACTAACCGCCTACAAAGACGAAAACGGAATAAGATTGATAGAGACTGTCTATTACGGACATATGGGTCAGAGCAAACACGAATTCTACTATATTAACGATCAACTCTATTTTGCTTTTGCCACGAAATATGACTACAACGCTCCTCCTACACAGCCAGAGTATGACAACTCCAAAACGACAAAGGAAGAATACCGCTACTATTTCTGGAACAACAAAATGATTCGGTGCATCAAGCCTGAAGGAACATTTATGCAGGCGAACTCTGACGAATTTACCGAACAACAAGAACGCATTTCCGAACTTGCCAAAATGGCTATGGAACAATGCCAATAAAAGCCTGTAACAAGTGCTAGCACGAATGCGCCTGAGTGCTATTCTGCAGTTTCATCTGATCTTCACCGCTCCGCTAGCCATTCTGTTAAGAGCATCTCTCTTGTCTCTCATTCGTGTTTCTGGATTTTCTCTTCTGAACGCAGTGCTTCGTAGATACTGTTGCGGGTGTTGGCCAGCTCTGCTATCTTAGTTCTTTCTGCCAAGCTCGGGGCGCACTCCTGCTAGCTTGGCGTTGTAGCACATTCAAAAACAACCGAACCTAAATAATCTACCGAATGAATTCAAAAATTATAAAATTCTATATCGCTTTTCTCTCAATCATTTCACTTCTGAGTTGTCAAAACACTTCGAAAAATGAAAAACAATTCAATTATGATGCTATTGATAAAAAAGTAGATAGCCTTATGACAACAAGGCACATTCCCGGATTTTCAATTGCTTTGGTTTCAGATGATAAAATAATCTGGACAAAATCCTACGGTAAAGCAGATATTGAAAAGAACATAGAATTTAATACTGACCAAATAATGAACATCGGTTCGGTTTCTAAAACAATTACAGCGGTAGCCATTATGCAATTGTGGGAAAATGAATTGATAGATTTAGATGCAAACGTTAGTGATTATTTGGACTTCGAGGTTGTCAACCCAAATCATCCATCGGATTCCATTACAGTTTTTCAACTTCTCACCCATACATCATCCATTCAAGATGGAGAATCATATTCTCATAATTACGATTGTGGAGATCCAACAATTGGGCTCGAAGATTGGATACGTTCTAACCTAAGCTCAGACGGAGAATTATATTCCAATGGAAGTAATTATGGAGAATGGAGACCAAGTGAAAAGAGTGATTATTCGAACCTTGCTTTCGGACTGTTAGGCTTGATTGTAGAAAAAATATCCGAAAAACCATTCAATGTCTATTGCAAAGAACAAATTTTCGACCCTCTTGGAATGAATCACACAGGTTGGTATTTAAGTGAAGTCGATATTGCAAATCATATCCGACCTTACGGATTTATCACAGAACGAAACAAAAACGGTTATCTAAAACGTAAAAACCTTTTCCCAGATGAAGACAGCTTTGAGGTTGGAAAAATGGTTGAGGGTTGTCTTTACAGTTTTCCGAATTACCCAGATGGACTGGCAAGAACGAGTGTCAAAGAATTATCTTTGTTTATGTCTGCTATAATGAACGAAGGGCAATTAAACGGAAACAGAATTTTAAAATCACAAACCGTAAGAAAAATGTTAAGTCCTCAATTGACCACAAGCCAATCCCAAGGATTGTGTTTTTACACGGAAACAGTTAACGATTCATTGAAATTATGGGGACATAATGGTATCGACCCTGGTGTACGAACCACAATGTACTTTAACCCTGAAAATAGAACTGGCATAATCACCTTTCAAAATAATGCGACTGATGGAGCTATTTCAATTCTAAAAGAACTATATCAAATGTACAAAAATGAATAGAACGTGCTACAATCGAGTAGACGGCCGTGAGCCATAAGCCCACGGTGCGCCTCTCACATGCTTGCGCAGAAGCTTCAGCATAGGCGCCACCACCAAGCGTACGGGTCTCGTACTTGGCGGTTCATTGAATTTGAGGTTTAAATTTCAAATA
>JBCCOE010000020.1:0-58482 GCA_039025475.1 Bacteroidota bacterium
ACAAACACCCTTGCCTAATTTAATTCGGGTACAGGCTATAGGACCCTGAAAGGGACCTAGCACAAGCTCGCCTTGCCTTACGATATAAAAACCTACCCAAAAGTAATCCATTCCTTGTTTTAAAGCTGCCGATATGTTGGCTAGGTTAGCAATTAAATCCGGCTCCCCGTCAATCAACCCTTCTATTTGGGGGATTAGATCTCGATACTTTTCTTGTTTATCTGCAAAATCGGATAAGATTAATTCTTCTGCCATGGATCAAGTATTTCTGTAGATGAACAACTTATCGTCGAGCAACGTTTCTTCCTGGTATGATTTATTCAAAATTTGTGGTGCTGCGATACCCTTCTCGAATGATTTCCCTGATATAAACACCCTGGCTTCATCCCATAGAGAGCGGTTTACAAGCCCATCAAAGGTCTTTAAACCTCCTTCAACGATAAGCGATCGAATACCTCGTTTTCCCAAATCCATTAGCATTTCATCTAGAAAATCGTCTTTTAAAACTTTAACGAACTCTACACTATTATCCATTCTGGATTCCTTTGTGTTATAGCATAAAGTTGGTTTACCATCCGAAAAAAGATATAAATCAGAACTTAATTCAAGATTAGGATCAATAACGATACGCAAGGGATCGGTTCCTGAAATACCACGGACTGTCAATTTTGGATTGTCATATTTAGCAGTATTCTTTCCAACCAAAATGGCATCTTCTTGTGCTCTCCATTGGTGAACAATGGTTCTGCTATAACCATCGCTAATCCATTTGGAGTCGTAATTCTCTCGAGCGATGAATCCGTCAGAAGTTTGTGCCCACTTCAAAATAATATAGGGCCTTCGCTTTTCAAAAGCTGTAAAAAATCTTCTATTCAATTCAACGGCCTCGTCCCTCCTTAGACCTATTTCCACCTTTATACCTGCATCTATCATCCTCTTAGCGCCTCTACCAGCTACTTTAGGATTTGGATCTTCGGTGGCTATGACCACCCTTTGAACACCTTTTTCGATAAGCAAATCTGCACATGGTGGCGTTTTACCAAAATGTGAACAGGGCTCCAATGTAACAAAGACTGTACTGTTTTTCAAAACAGATGGATCAAATACTGAATTAATGGCATTCACTTCAGCATGGGGACCGCCGTAATTCTGATGGTAACCTTCGCCAACTATTTTATTATCATGCACAACAACACAACCTACCATCGGGTTGGGGCTGACATTTCCAATTCCTAGAACGGCCAGTTCCAAGGCCCGGTCCATATATAAGTATTGATCACTCATTTCAGCTATGCCATACTTTTTTTAATATATTTGCCAAGGTTGTCACTCAAGCAATGTTACTAAAACACCGCTTACAATAAGGCTTTCATGTCCGAGATTCTTCCTGATTCCTCTAAAAAGCTATATCAATATATATATAACAGCATAACAATCGATGAACCGGAAGAGGAAGTTTCGGCTATTAGCTATTTGATACTAGAAAATCAGTTTGGCATAAATCGAGCTGAAGTTATAGTGGATAGATCACTTAACTTATCGTCAAAAGAGCTTAAGGCACTTCACGAGTTTATTGATCGCGTTAATAACAATGAGCCCCTTCAGTATATACTTGGTGAGGCCGAGTTCTATGGAAGAAAGTTCATTGTGGATCTCTCAGTACTTATCCCCAGGCCTGAAACTGAGGAATTAGTTAATCTGATTATTAAAGAAAATAAGGGGAAAAAAATAAAATTTCTAGATATCGGTACTGGCTCAGGATGTATTCCGATTACGTTGAGTAAAGAGTTGAAAGAAACTAAGGCCTATGCCATAGACGTTGACCCGCGTACTATTAAAACGGCAAGAGCTAATGCATCCAAATTTGACGTAAACGTCGAGTTTATGCTTATAGACATTCTAACAGAGGGAATTCCAAACAGCCCTTACGATGTTATCGTCAGTAACCCTCCTTACATCAGAGAAAGCGAACGGGCGGCAATGAAAGAAAACGTCAAAGATCACGAGCCCTCCAAGGCGCTATTTGTGGTAGATGACGATCCTCTCCTCTTTTATAGAAGAATTGCAGAGCTGTCAAAGGAATCGCTAAAAGATGGCGGCAGAATGTACTTCGAGGTACATGAAGACTATGGAGAAGATGTGCAAATTATGTTAGATGTTCTCGATTTTAAAGAAGTAAAACTGATCAAAGACCTGAGCGAAAAAGACCGGATTGTTAGAGCCACTTGGTCAAATGATCCGTTCGCCAAACCAGATAGTCTGTGATGTGGTAATCTTCACCCAACCACCTTTTAATACCTTGTGCATGGAGCCTCCATTAGGGTTCTGGGATGCACCCTGTATTTTATACTGCTTACCTAATATTTTAAGTAACTGTCCTTCCTTGAACCACTTTTTGTGCGTACCATTAATTGAATACCATTTAAAGAGATAGTCGTAATAGACCGTTTGGAAATCCTCAACTTTGGATTTGATCTTATAGTCGAAGTTCTGCACTAATACACTAAGGGCTTTATGTCCTGATTGGATAATGGAATTAATAGCAACTTCAACCCAATCTCCTTTATCTACCTGAACAAATTTAAGCGGGAACTGCCCAGATAACTTTTCCCTTGAATCAGCATGAAAAGAACGATAAAGGACAATATCGAACTTCAAACCTAAAAGTACAGCTTCTTCTGTTAGGTAGTCAGGTATAATTACGGTTGGACTCCACTCAAGAAGATCATCAAGAATTTTACTTTGAGCTTTAGGTGGAAATGATAAAATAAGGACGGCAGGTTCCTGTTCATCACGAACAATATGATGTGATGACATCTTACGCTTTACAAGCTATTGTGCGATCCGTCACAAAAAGGAGGGTTTTTAGACTGCTTACAACCGCACCAAGCCATTTCCTTGTCGTCGTCTATGACCTGCTTCATCGGGTTAAATGAAGTTCCCTTATGTGCCCCATCGCAGTAGGGTTGACTTTTACTTAACCCGCAAGAGCACCAAAAGTAAGTGCCACATTTGCAATCAGCTATCATGGGAGCTTTTTGAGCTATCTTAGGTTTATCCATTTCTTATTTAGTCTAAAGGGTGACTGTCAACAATATGTTGAGATACAATTCTATAAACTTCTGCTAATTCCTCATTTTTTTTTAGATATTCAAGATGACGATCCAAAGTTTGGAAGTCATGACGTTTGGCAGGCCCGGTTTGAGCTACTTTAGCACCTATTTTAGCCGCCTTAGACAGAGTCTCTTTAATAAGAGGGTATAACAGGTTCTGGTCAAGTTTATTCTCTTTTAGGATGTCATTTGATATAGATATAAAATGATTTACGAAGTTATTGGCAAATACCGCGGCTAAATGAAGGGCCATGCGTTGTTCACTATTTATCGAAACTACCTGATTACTTATGGCACGACCCAACTCCAATAAAACCCCACCCGCCAAACTGCTTTCTCCCTCAACGCAAATAGGAATTTCAGAAAAATCCACTTGCTTGTCTTTAGAAAAACTTTGCAACGGATAAAAAATTCCGATATGGTCGGTAGCGGCATAAGAAAGAACACCGGCACTTAAACTTCCACTGGTATGAACTAAAACGGAGTCATTGGCGGGGAGACTGATTTCTTGTGCAATCTCCTGTACGGAATCGTCTGATGTACTGATTACAAAAACATCTGATTTGCTGTTACTAAAATCGAGATCTTTTTTAATCTCAGCTTCATAAAGTCTTGAAACCAGACTTTTGACGCTTTTAGGAGTTCTTCCGTAAACTTCAAAAACGCCATAGCCTGCATTTTCCAGAGCAGGAGCCAGATGCCACGCTAAATTGCCCGTGCCTATTAATGAAATGCGGTAAGACATTGAATAAAAATACCAACAATTTTACTCAACGCCCTTTTCTCTCATCTTTTTAAATTCCGAATATCTTCTTGTTACTGCCACGCCAAAGCCTGCCATTAGTACAAGTGTACCTATCCAAAGAATGTTGATCAACGGTTTTTCCATTGCCTTCAAGATAATCCAATCTTTTTGACGAGTTTCTGCACCAATAACGAATTTATTCTCATCCGGGAAAATATTCATCAATGTAATTCTAAACCCTAAGTCATCAACCTCGCCCGGAATGCGTCCCACTAACCCGTCTTTGATCAAGAAAATAGGATTTGCCTGGTACTCTTGTTCTTCACCTTCAATGGAAATATATCCTTTTATGGCGACATCATTCGGAGTTAGGTCAACACCTTCCAGCTCGAATATTCGTTGGAGTCCGTCGACCTTAGCTACATAATCATTAATAAAGAAAGTATCCTTAGGACTAATCTCATATTCCTTTATTTCACTCCACTCGACATCCTCACGAGTTAGCCGTGAGACTACATGTGCATAAAGATCCTTGGACATATCACGTTTTATAGAAGGAGAAGGTGCCAAACCCATGGTAGGGTTATCCTGAATTCTAGGATAGAGGTTATATTTTGTTCCTTCCATAGACGTTAGCTCAACTTCATAATATATATTCTCGCCATGAATGGGTATAGTATCATTTTTGTTGTAGAGTTGTCTCCCTTCAAAAAACACGTCTTTGGTTGCAACAGCCGTGAAGGCATCTATTTTTGTGATATCATTTTTATGAATCAATCCATCAGATTCAGTAGGTTCAAGTCGTTCTCCTTTATACTTTATCTGATAATTAGCCATGGTTTTTGGCTCATTTAAAAAGAGTAAAAGGTTTTCCCTGTTAAACTCCTCATCCAGCTGACGTGAAATTAACATGCCCGTGTTATTAAGAGAGACAACTTCAGAATACCCTGAAGAAAATAATATCCCAACAAGCATCAGCCCCACACCAATATGCGCTACTGCCCCTCCTGAGAGTTTGGGGCTGGATTTCAAAACTTTAATTAATATCTTACCATTAGCAATAACGGTGTAGACACTGGCAAGTAGTAATATTATAAATGAAATGTTGTAAACATCTAACCACTCCATTAAAACGACTGTCACCAACAGACTAATTATTACAGGTGGAAGCAAACTGTTTAACAATTGCTTTTTGTCCATCTTCTTCCACCAAAAAAACTGACCTGTTCCCGATAAGAAAGCTATTACTACAGCAAACCAAAATTGAAATTTTGTGTAAAACTCAATCTGATCGGTAGGTGGAGCCACATTTGAAACGCCCCCAAAAGACTCAATAATACTATTGTAAACCGGAATAGAGGTAGGCAGCAATACCTGAAATCCCATTAAGCATAGTGTTATGGCTCCGATAAAAATCCAGAACTCTCTGGAATAGGTAGAAACTTCTTTTTCAGTAGATGGCAGGTCTTTCCAACGTAGGATACAAAGTACTAAAGGCAATAAGACGAAGACTGCCAGGTAAATTAACAACTGTCCAGAAAGCCCTAAATCCGTAAATGAATGGACAGAAGAATCACCTAATATGCCACTTCGTGTCAAGAACGTAGAATAAACGATTAAAACGAACATAGCTATCACCAAGATCACAGACGCTTTCAACGCCGTGTTGCTCTTACGGAATGTAATCATAACGTGAATGGCAGCCACTAAGAATAGCCAGGGTACATAAACGGCATTTTCTACAGGATCCCAGTTCCAATAGCCTCCAAAGTTTAGGGTTTCATAGGCCCAATAACCACCCATAAGGATACCCAACCCCAGAACCGCTCCTGAGAACAAAGCCCATGGTAATGCTGGACGAACCCAGTCCCGATATTTTTTAAGCCATAGTCCGGCAATGCAGTAAGTAAAAGGAATAACTGTTGTTGCAAACCCAAGGAAAAGTGTTGGTGGATGGATTACCATCCAGTAATTCTGTAAAAGTGGATTTAGTCCAGTACCATCTTCAGGAACAAAATCTGGATTTTCGTTAAAAATAGGGGCATCAATAACATCACGTAGTAGCAGGAAGGGAGACGAGCCTATCTTAAGTTCTAATCCTGGAATAACGATTCCCAATATCATGGAGGCCAGGAAGACCTGAACAAGGGTGAAAACGGTCATTATTGACGCCTCCCAGAATTTGTTCGTAAATATTAAAATAGAACCAAGGACTGCATGCCAAAACATCCATAATAAGAAACTTCCTTCTTGCCCCTCCCAAAAACAAGAAATCATGTAATAAACCGGGAGCCGCCTGCTGGAGTGGTTCCAGGCATAATGGTATTCGAAATAGTGATTGTAAATAATATAAAAAAGAGAGATAACAACACCCATGATCATAGCTGCATGGACAAGAAAAAAAATGCGCCCATTAATCCTCCAAGATGCAGCCTTCGATAAGTCCTTTGCAACGGTAGCCTTGAAATAAGAAAAGCTGGCGAAAAGTCCAGTAATAAAAGCAGCAATGGCAAAAAAGTGACCTAAGTCACCGATGAAAGTGTGTATCATGAATTTTATCTAGCTCTACTGATCAAATCCCCGCATTCACTGTTGTTTCCTGATATTTAGATGGACACTTAAGTAATATTTTGTCAGCAACAAAAACATCTTCATGAAAGGAACCTATAACCACAACCTTTTCTGACCTCAAGAAGTCTGCAGGCATTGGCTCATTGTAATAAACATGTTGAACCTCCTTATTCTCATCAACCATATCGAAAGAAAATGAAAGCTTATCGGATGAGGTAAGAATTCCAGTGATTTCACCACTAGAGGTCTTTACTAACTCTCCCACTACATGGATACTATTATCATTCCCCCTTGCTGCTATTTCCCTTGCCTCTGAAAAGGTTACGTAGGTACTGGCATCACCCGCTGTTGAAATAATGATGAAAACGGCCACTGCTATAACTAAAAGAGCTACAATATGCGATTTTTTCATCTTCCTTACTTTTCTGCAAATTTAAGCACGGATTAATTAATCCCGGTTATTGCCCGGTTGTTTTTCTAGCCTTGCCACCCTTCGATCAATACTAATGAGATACACAATAGTGCCGAAAAGAATAATTAGAATAATTCCTGTCAGCACATAGATTTTTCCTTCAGCTCGAAAATCATCCGCCATCTCAACATCAGAATTCACATAATCCTGCTCAGTAATGTCTATCTTCTCCTGTGCGAACCCCGAAAAGCAGAAAAAAATGAATACTAATACGGCAATAAACTTTCTCATAGTTCTTGATTTTGAACAAGTCTTCGAATACGGATTCTAACCGAAGTGATCCAAACACCTAGCAGAGTCCAGCCTATTACAGCTGGATAAAATGTCATTCTCAGCCGGCTATCCAGGTCGTAGGCATTAAAACCAGGGTTTCCACCATTACCGGGGTGCAACGAATCTGTTAATCGAGGGAGGATAAAAAGAAGTGGAATCAAAGCTGCAAAAGCGAAAACATTATAAACCGCGCTAATTCTAGCCCGCTGGTCCGCGTCTTCCAACGAACCTCGAAGTACGAAGTATGCTAAATAAATAAGAAGACCTATGGCAGCTGCATTCTGTTTCGGGTCGCCACTCCACCACTCCCCCCAGGCAAACTGCGCCCACAACATACCAGTAAGAATTCCGAAAATACCGAAAACAACCCCTACGTTGGCAAATTCAATGGCCCTCGAATCAAAATCCTTTTGACCCGATCGTAAATATCGCACCGAAAATGTAGCAGAAGCTGCGAGTAGAATAACCATACCGAACCACATCGGAACATGAAAGTATAATGCCCTTATGGTCTCATTTAAGATATGAAGACGGGGAACTTCCAGTAAAAGACCGCCTATCACAACATATACAAGGATTATAACGGTTAATACCTTCCACCAACTCTTTCTCATAGCTATTCCGTTAAGATCGCCAAAGATAAGGGAAGAGTAAATAAGATGCCGCTCCTACCAAGGCATTTATAGATATCAATACTAAAAAGTCGTCGAAAGAAGCAGATCGTTCCACACCGCTGATCGCATTCTTAGAAATCTTAATGATCATGAGCAGTATCGGTAACACAATAGGAAAGCTTAAAATCGCCATTAGTGTATTGCTATTTCTAGCCCTAGATGCTATTGCCGAAACCATGGTCATGGTGAAAGATAATCCCAATGTCCCCAGAACAATGATCAGGAAGAAAACAGGCACATCCTCTACCGGATTTCCTAATACTAAAGAATAAATCATAAATCCAATTGAACCTAGAACACACATCAGAAGTCCGTTATAAATTGTACGGCCTATAATGAGTGTCTGTGGACTATGGGTCCAGTACAAATAAATAAAAGATCCCTCCGTTTCCTGGATAAAGCTTTTAGCCACGGTATTCACGGAAGAAAATAAAATAATTATCCAAAAAAGCACATTCCAAGCCACTGGATTAAGCTCATTCGCTCTTACATTGAAGCTTAAATAACAAATGAAAATAGTGCTGACCAGATAAAGTAATATTCCGTTTATCGCATATCTATTCCGCCATTCCAGGCGTATTTCGTTTCCTATAAAGGCTAATACTTGATTGCTCAAGATGATTTGCTTTCAAGGGTTTGAAGGTATTTACGAGTTTCTTTTAAGAATATAGTACCTATAGCCAGTAATAAGGCAAGCCCTACACCTGAAGCCAACGAAATGGATAGTCTTGGACGTATTGGCCTTTCAAAAGCGATAAAGCCCTCAATGAGTTGAATACTTTCAATTAAGGTAAGCTGTTCTTGATAACTGAGTTCTTCCTTATACGTTCGAAGAGCTTGTTCATATATATTTGAAGGATCTAAAAAAACAAGGTTGTTCGACTCACCTGTCATCAGTTGCTTATTGACCAATCCTTTTAAACTATCCATTTCATTACCTTCTGCTTTCATCTGGTCAATTAAGGCGTTGTAGCGACTGCGTTTAGCATCAATTCTTTTCTTTACAAATTCGTTATTTTCCAAGAATTTAATAATCCCTCTCTGTAGGTCTTCAAGAATAGCGTTATCCTTCGTTTCTACTGATATAAGGAATATAAAATTTTCGACCGCACCTTCAGGGCCAGAAGCACCCTCTACACCTTCGACTTTAATATCTACCAGTTGCGACGCTTGATCCTCATCTATATAAAGTTTATCGGCTAGCAATATATGATTCCCCTGTTCGATGAGTTTTTTGAGATTTTCTGTAAGTGTCTCGCTATAGGCCTCAGTTAATATGTCAGATTGCAGCATCATACTGCTATCGTATACCGGGCTTTTTAAGGTCTTATGGATGAACCCTAAACCGCCGCCGACTCCTATGAAGATTAGAATGAGTACTTTATTCCTTGATAAAATGTTTACAATTCGCAGTAAAAGGTCTCCCAAGTCAATCTCGTCTGAATGATTGGAAGGGTTTTCGGTTTTCATGCTCTAGAGTTTAAATCATACAATTTTATTAAATAACGGATGCAGATAACAGAGAATATTAATAATTATTAGCTTTGCGACCTTATTGCTAGCGCTATTTTGAAACAGTTAAAAGTATTGGTTACCGGGGGAGCTGGTTTTATAGGTTCTAACTTGATTGAGGCGTTATTAAAAGATGATCGAGTTCCCAAAGTGCGTATCATTGACAACCTCTCGAACGGCTATTATTCAAACATCCAGGAATTCGAAAAACACCCAAAATTTGAATTCTTCGAAGCTGATATATGCGATTACGATCGAATGGTTGAACTTACGAAGGGCTTTGATGTAATCTCCCATCAAGCGGCTTTGGGCTCTGTTCCAAGGTCTATTGAAAATCCGATGATAACCACAAGAACAAATATAGACGGCTCCATTAATATCATGCACGCAGCTGTGGTCAACAAAGTTCGCAGGGTAATTCTGGCATGTTCTTCAAGTACCTATGGCGACAGCATAGAGCTTCCAAAGAAAGAAGAAAATATTGGAAAACCGCTGAGCCCTTATGCAATAACCAAATACGTAACTGAACTTTATGCCGATGTTTTCAAGAAAGTGTATGACCTGAATTACATTGGCTTGCGGTATTTTAACGTATTTGGCCCAAAACAAAATCCCAATAATCCGTATGCGGCGGTCATTCCACTATTCTGCAAAGCATTTCTAAACGGTGAAAGTCCGAAAATCAATGGTGATGGCGAAACCTCCCGTGATTTTACGTTTGTAGATAATGCTGTTGATGCCAATATAAAGGCCATTTTCACTAATGATGGAGATGCCATTAACCAGATCTATAATGTGGCCTGTGGGGAACAAACGACATTAAATAAAATAATTAATACGCTAAAAAGCATTTCGGGGAAACAAATAGAGGCAAATTACGGCCCGGAACGCGAAGGCGATGTGCGCCATTCACTCGCAGATATTGATAAAATTGTTCGAAAACTGCAGTACAGGCCACAGGTAAATTTTGACGAGGGTTTAAGGAAAGTTTACAATTGGTATAAAGAAGTTTATGGATAAGATTGCGATAATAGGACTTGGTTATGTAGGGCTTCCTTTAGCCGTTGAGTTCGGAAAAAAAACTACGGTAATAGGTTTTGACATTGATGCAAAACGCATTGATGAATTGAAAGCCGGAACTGATAAAACACTTGAAGTGAATAGTGATGAGTTGAAGGAGGCCGTTAAGCTTACATTCACAAATCAAAAAGAAGACCTATCAGATGCCAGCGTTTACATTATAACCGTACCCACTCCCATCGATGAATTTAAAACCCCCGATCTGACACCTTTAAAAAAAGCGAGCGCTACGGTAGCTGAAGTATTGAAAACAGGTGATACGGTCATTTATGAATCTACGGTATTTCCAGGCTGTACAGAAGAGATTTGCGTTCCTATTTTGGAAAAAATAAGTGGATTGAAATATAACAAGAATTTCTATTGTGGTTACTCCCCTGAGAGAATCAACCCGGGTGATAAACAGCATCGTTTGCCATCTATTAAGAAAGTTACCAGCGGGAGTACTGAGGAGGCTTCAGAACGAATTGATAAGCTTTATCAGTCCATAATTACCGCGGGTACTCACAAAGCTCCTTCTATTAAAGTAGCCGAGGCGGCCAAAGTAATAGAAAATGCTCAACGTGATCTTAATATCGCTTTTGTTAATGAATTATCACTTATCTTTGATAAAATGGACATTGATACCCATGAGGTGATAGAAGCCGCAGCCACAAAATGGAACTTTCTGCCCTTCAAACCCGGCCTGGTAGGTGGCCACTGCATTGGTGTAGATCCATACTATTTAACTTATAAAGCCGAGGCCTTAGGATATAATCCACAAGTTATAATGGCCGGGAGACGGATTAATGATAATATGGGACTATATGTAGCGAACAACATGGTCAGGCTTATGGCTCAGAAGGATAATCCGATTAAAGGCAATAGGGTTTTGGTCTTAGGAATAACCTTTAAAGAGGATTGCCCGGATATTAGAAACAGTAAGGTGATAGATGTAATCCAAGAACTAAAGAGCTTTGGTATAGTTATCGAAGTGTATGACCCAAACGCTGATAAAGAAGAGGTAAAAGAAGAATACGGGATTGATTTAATTGACAAGCCTACAAACCGGTATGGAGGTATTATTCTCGCAGTCCGCCATAAAAAATTTGAAGACCTTAATATTGATCTTTTCGCAAACTCAAATACAGTGCTTTACGATTTAAAGGCTTTCTGGCCCAAAGAAATGAGCGCAGCAAGGCTTTAGGATTGAATGAATAGATAAATCTAATATCATGAAAGGAATAGTTTTGGCAGGAGGTTCGGGCACCAGGTTATATCCTGTAACAAAAGCAGTCTCTAAACAGCTACTCCCTATTTATGATAAGCCGATGATCTATTACCCTTTATCGGTCTTAATGATTGCGGGCATTAAAGATATTCTGCTAATTTCCACACCTCAGGATATTGCCCTTTTTGAAAGAATTTTGGGTGATGGCTCGGCATTGGGCATTACCATTTCGTACAAAGTTCAACCCAGTCCGGATGGTTTGGCTCAGGCTTTTTTATTAGGGGAAAATTTTATAGGTGAAGATAATGTCTCGTTAGTGTTAGGTGATAATATATTCTACGGTTATAATTTCTCCGGAGTACTTCAACAGACGGCCAAATTAGTTAAAGGCGCCACGGTTTTTGGTTATTATGTTAATGATCCTCAGCGATATGGTGTAGTTGATTTTGATAGTGAAGGAAAGGTACTATCGATTGAAGAAAAACCGTTAACCCCAAAATCAAATTATGCAGTGACGGGACTCTATTTCTATGACAATACCGTAGTCGAAAAGGCCAAGCAAGTGAAGCCGTCCTCGCGCGGAGAACTGGAGATCACTGATTTGAACAAAATATACCTTGAAGAAGGAAAGCTAAACGTTGAATTATTAGGACGGGGTATGGCCTGGTTGGATACGGGAACTCATCATTCTTTACTACAGGCTTCTAATTTTGTAGAGTCTATTGAAGAACGTCAAGGTTTGAAGATTGCCTGCCTGGAAGAGATTGCCTTCAGGATGGGTTATATCAATAAAGTCCAGTTAGAAACTTTAGCACAACCCTTACTTAAGAATCAATACGGACAATATCTTATGAAAATTGCCGAATCCAAATGAAGTTAACAAAAACTCCTTTTGCCGGTCTTATTGTACTGGAGCCTTCAGTAATAAATGATGATCGAGGGTTTTTCATGGAGAGCTATAACCGAAACCAATTACAGAAATTAGGTATTGTTAATACCTTCGTGCAGGATAACCATTCACGATCCCAAAAAGGTGTAATAAGAGGTCTACATTTCCAAAACCCGCCATACCAACAGTCAAAACTAATCCGGTCCATATCAGGAGAAATACTGGATGTAGTTGTGGACATCAGGAAAAATAGTCCGACATACGGTGAACATTTTAGTCTTCTATTATCCGCAGACAATAAAAAGCAGCTTTTTGTACCATCGGGGTTTGCCCACGGTTTTGTTGCCCTGTCTGATAATGCAGAGATTCTTTATAAATGTGATCAGTTCTACCATAAAGATTCCGAAGGTGGGCTGCTTTATAATGACCCTGATTTAAACATAAACTGGCAATTAGATCTCTCAACGTCGATCATTTCTGAAAAAGATAAGACACATCCTGCTTTCAAGGATTTCCAGTCCCAATTCTAACTATGAAAATACTGGTAACAGGCGCCAATGGCCAATTGGGCAGCGAATTTCAGTACCTGGCTCCCGGGAGTAGGCATCAGCTTTTATTTTGTGATATTGATGAAATGGATCTATCGAAAGAAAATTCCATCAAGTCGTACTTGGCGTCGCAAGAGATGGATGCGATTATTCATTGTGGAGCTTACACTAAAGTTGACGACGCCGAAGATAATAGATCGCTAGCGCACGCCATAAATGCTGAGGCTCCGGGAATCATTGCCAAACACTGTGCTCAAAACAATATACGACTCATACATATTTCTACGGATTACGTATTTGACGGTCAGGGCTATTCGCCCATTACAGAAGAGAATACACCAAACCCGCTTTCGGTTTATGGCAACAGTAAATTAAAAGGCGAAAAGAATATCTTAAGACAGCTTGAAAATGCGTATATCATTCGTACCTCCTGGGTGTACTCTTCCTATGGGAGCAACTTTGTAAAAACCATGCTGAAACTCGGCAAAGAACGAGAAGCGTTAAGCGTAGTATACGATCAAATTGGGACACCTACCTATGCACGCGATCTAGCGGCATCTATACTTCATATCGTAGACCAATGGAGAACTACGGATCAACCAGGAATCTACAACTATTCCAACGAGGGGGTTACATCCTGGTACGATTTTGCTAAAAGCATCTTTGACATCGGAAAAATCGCCTGCATCGTGAGCCCTATACTATCGTCGGGATACCCAACCAAAGCTGCTAGACCACCTTTCTCCGTACTTTCAAAAGAAAAGATCAGTAAAACGTTTAATCTTACCATCCCACATTGGAAAGATAGCCTGATTGAATGCATAGACTCACTGAATGCCAATAATTCGCTAAAATGACCTGAAATGAAAAATATACTGATTACCGGAGGCGCCGGGTTCATTGGCTCGCACGTGGTTAGATTATTTGTGAATAAATATCCTGAGTACAAAATCTATAACCTTGATACCCTAACCTACGCCGGAAACCTGGAGAACTTAAAAGATATAGAAGGTACTTCGAACTACGAATTCGTTAAAGGAGATATCTGTGATGCGGAGTTTATTACCAGCTTTTTTCGACAAAAAGAAATTACGGATGTCATTCACCTTGCCGCAGAATCACACGTTGACCGCTCCATTAAAGATCCTTTGAGTTTTGTAAAGACCAATGTATTTGGCACAGTTACATTGCTTAATGCCGCTGTGAATACCTGGAAGGATGAATTTGACAAACACATTTTCTACCACGTTTCCACAGACGAAGTTTATGGTTCGTTGGACGAAGGAGGATATTTTCTCGAGTCCACTTCATATGACCCGCAGTCCCCTTATTCCGCATCAAAAGCCAGCTCCGACCATTTTGTACGCGCCTATGCAAACACCTACAAATTAGCCATTAAAATCACGAACTGCTCAAACAATTACGGACCCAACCAGTTCCCTGAAAAGTTATTACCATTGATGATCCATAACATTAAAAATAGCAAACCCCTTCCTGTTTATGGAAAGGGCGAAAATGTAAGGGACTGGTTGTACGTAGTAGATCATGCCAGGGCTATCGATGATGTTTTTCACAAAGGAACCACTGGAGAGACTTACAATATCGGTGGATTTAACGAATGGAAGAACATTGACATCGTACACTTACTTTGCGAAATAATGGATAAAAAACTGGGCCGGGTATCAGGCGAATCCGCCAAACTCATTACTTTTGTTGAGGATCGTGCGGGTCACGATCTGAGATACGCCATTGACGCTTCAAAGGTCATGAACGATCTAGGATGGCAGCCTTCCCTTCAGTTTGAAGAAGGCCTTGAAAAGACCATAGATTGGTATCTTGAAAATCAAGAGTGGTTGGAACGTGTCACCTCCGGTGAGTATCAAAGCTATTATCGTGAACACTATCACCATTAGAACCGGATTTTTTCATAGAAGAATTCTGTAATTAATTCAGGTCGCCACTCGGCCAGTTAGGCTTCGAAAGAGATTGCTGAATTGAGACAGCTTTTGAAATAGTGTTTTTTGCTGTTGGCTTTAGGCCGGAAGCTGCAAGCATTGTTTGATCATACTAAAAACAGTCGCGTGGCCTGAAGTCGGTCAGACGACTCTTAAAGATAAAAATTGTTATTAGGTTGAATATTTAGTCCCGTTTAGTTCGTACAGTCGTCAGACCACTTTAAGATGGATACCAATAAATACAACTCAATATAATAAATACAACACCCATTCTGATACTTTAGCTATCTTTGCGCCTTCAAAAGAAAATATGAAAAAAGCGCTTATTACAGGAATAACGGGTCAGGATGGAGCTTATCTGGCTGAATTCCTTTTAAAAAAAGGATACGAGGTACACGGCATTAAAAGGCGCAGCTCTCTTTTTAACACGGATAGGATCGATCATCTCTATCAGGATCCACATGAGAAAGATATCCGCTTGAAGCTCCATTACGGTGATTTGACAGATTCCGCGAATATCATCCGGATCATTCAAGAAGTACAGCCCGATGAGATATACAATCTAGGTGCCATGTCACATGTTAAGGTCAGTTTTGACACTCCCGAGTATACTGCCAACGTGGATGGTTTGGGGGCTCTCCGGATTTTAGAGGCCGTAAGACTCTTAGGGCTAACGAATAAGACAAGGATTTACCAGGCCTCGACCTCTGAGCTCTACGGTTTGGTCCAGGAGGTTCCTCAAAGTGAGAAAACACCTTTCTATCCACGGTCACCTTACGGGGTGGCCAAGCTGTATGGGTATTGGATCACAGTGAATTACAGAGAGGCCTATAATATGTTTGCAACCAACGGCATTCTTTTCAATCACGAATCCCCCTTACGAGGAGAGACTTTTGTAACCAGAAAAATCACCCGAGCAGCGGCCAGAATCGCATTGGGGCTCCAGGGAACAACTTACCTGGGAAACTTAAGTGCAAAAAGGGATTGGGGTCACGCTATGGATTACGTGGAGGCGATGTGGCTGATTCTTCAGCAAGACAAACCCGAAGATTTTGTGATTGCCACTGGTATTACCACCACGATTAGGGACTTCATTGCAAGTGTTTTTCGTCATCTGGGTATTGAACTAAAATTTACAGGAGAGGGTGACCAGGAAACTGCCATGGTGGTTGAAAGCACGAATCCCGATTTTAAAGTAGAAAAGGGTCAAGTTGTGGTAAAAGTTGATCCTCAGTATTATCGTCCTACAGAGGTAGATCTTTTAATAGGTGATCCCAGCAAAGCTCAAAGTAGGTTGGGTTGGAAACCAAAATACGACTTAGAAGGGCTAATCAAAGATATGGTAGATGCAGATCTTGAACTGTTTAAACGAGATAAATATCTGCATGAAGGTGGTCACAAGGTTTTTAACTATCACGAGTAGTGGAGAAAGAATCTAAGATATATGTTGCCGGCCACAACGGCATGGTAGGATCGGCCATTCTTCGAAGGCTTCAAAAAGAAGGTTTCGAAAATTTTATCCTTCGAACTTCAAAAGAATTAGACCTGAGGGTACAAAGTGAGGTAGAGGAGTTCTTTAAGTTAGAAAAGCCCGATTACGTCTTCCTGGCTGCGGCTAAAGTGGGCGGTATTCTGGCCAATAACACCTATAGGGCCGATTTCCTTTACGATAACCTGATGATCCAGAATAATGTGATCCACCAGAGTTATTTAAATAAGGTAAGGAAATTATTGTTTCTAGGTTCATCTTGTATATATCCCAAAATGGCGCCTCAACCGCTTAAAGAAGAGTATCTTTTAACCGGGAAATTGGAACCTACCAATGAACCTTACGCCATAGCCAAGATCGCAGGTATAAAAATGTGTGACGCCTACAGGCACCAATACGGTTGTAATTTCATTTCAGCGATGCCCACGAACCTATATGGTCCTAACGATAATTACGACCTCAAAACGTCTCATGTTTTACCTGCTTTGATCCGAAAGTTCCATGAAGCAAAAGTTGAGAATAAGCCTTTTGTTGAAGTTTGGGGCTCCGGAACCCCCAGAAGGGAGTTTTTACATGTAGATGATCTGGCTGACGCCTGTTATTTTTTGATGAAAAATTATGATGAGCCTGGCTTTATTAACGTCGGAACGGGTGTGGATGTAACCATTAAAGAACTGGCAGAAATGATCAAAGAGAGTGTTGGTTATAAGGGAGAGACAAAATGGGATACTTCAAAGCCTGATGGGACTCCTAGGAAGATTATGGATGTTTCATTAATTAATAAACTCGGTTGGATACATCAAATTAACCTTAAAACAGGTATTGAGGAATGTTATAAATCTTATCGCGAAAAGAAATGAGTAGTGTTAAAATATTAGACTGTACGTTAAGAGATGGGGGGTATTATACAAATTGGGATTTTGACGAGCAATTGGTAAAAGATTATTATCAGGCTATGGAAAACCTGCCCGTTGATTACGTGGAAATTGGTTATCGTAGTATTCCCATGGACTCATATCTCGGAAAATTTTTCTACTGTCCGGAATATGTAATGCAAGAAGCAAAAAAGGCAATGCCATCCAAAAAATTAGCCATTATTCTTAATGAGAAAGACGTTGAACTTAGTGATGTAGATTATTTAATAGAACCATGTAAAGGTTACATTGATCTAATCCGCATTGCCGTTAACCCGTCAAATTTTGAAAGAGCTGTAAAACTTGCTGCATACTTGAAAAAGTATGAGTTTCAAGTGGCGTTCAATGTAATGTATATGTCATCTTGGAATGAGAATAAAGCTTTCCTTCAAAGTCTGCCTCTGGTAAATGGAGTTGTAGACTACTTTTACATGGTAGATTCTTTTGGAGGCGTCTTACCTACACAAGTTGTAGAAACTACGAACATGCTCAAGTCAAGCTTAAAAATTACTTTTGGTTTTCATGGACACAATAATCTAGAATTGGGTCTAATAAATAGTATTACCGCGATGGAAGAAGGTTGCGAATTAATCGATTCAACGATCACTGGTATGGGCAGGGGGGCTGGAAACTTAAAAACGGAACTTATTCTAACCTATTTATCCTCAAGAGGGAATCTCGAAAAATTCTCATTTAGTGAACTGAGTAAAGTAGTAGATTCTTTTGAAGAATTACAAAAGTATCATCAATGGGGAACAAACCTCCCCTACATGATCTCTGGTGCCAACTCGCTTCCACAAAAAGATGTAATGAACTGGATTTCCAAGCGAAGGTATTCCGTTACTGGTATTGTTAATGCACTACAGAACAGAAAGGAAAAAATCTCAGACAATCTTAATGTACCTGATTTTAAGCCCACAAGTACTTATAAAAAAGCGTTAATAATTGGTGGAGGAAAAACATCACTCTCTCATTTGGAGGCGGTACAAAGAGCATTAGAAAATCCAAAATATAGGAATGACACTTGCATAATACACGCGAGTACCAGATATGCAAAAGAGTATAACAATCTTAATGTATCTCAGTACTACTGTCTTGTGGGAAATGAAGGTCATAGGCCGAAAAGCGCTTTTGACAGTCTTGATTTTTTCGAGCATAAATGTATACTTCCTCCATATCCAAGGGAAATGGGTACCTACATTCCAGAAGCAATAAAGTCACATACAGTACAACTAAAGTCTGTGAGCATTTCAGATCTCTATCAAGACTCTCCTCTTACTGTGGCATTACAAACAGCTTTAGAATTACGATCATCAGAAGTTGTTTTCATTGGTTTTGATGGATACGATATTGACATAAATCCGACCCAAGTTCAATTAAGTCAGGAAAATCAATATGTCTTGAATAATGCGATTGAAAAATTTGAAGACACTCAATTTTGGACTCCTACGAAATATAATAATATCCCAAAAAGGTCTGTATATAGTCTGCTAGGATGAGAGTAGTTGGAATTATACCCGCTAGATATAAATCATCAAGATTTCCGGGAAAGCCTCTTGCTTCAATTTTGGGAAAACCTTTGGTAATTCGAGTAGCTGAAATTGTTTCCAAGAAGATTGATCAAGAAGATCTCTATATAGCCACGGATGACAAGCGCATTAAAACGGTTGTCGAAAAATATGGGTTTAATGTAATCATGACACCCACTACATGTAAAACAGGCACAGATAGAGTTTACGAAGCTTCAAAATTAATTGAAGCAGACATATACATAAATATACAAGGGGACGAGCCTGTGATAAATCCTAATGACATTCAATTAATAATTGATAGTAAAAAGAAAAATTTTAATCATGTTGTAAATGGTTATTGTCAAATAAAGGAAAATGAAGATCCATCTAATACAGACCTTCCAAAGGTGGTTATGACCTCATCCAATCGACTCCTCTATATGTCCAGATTACCTATTCCAGGTAATAAAACAGCGCTAACCGAAGGTGATTTTAATAAGCAAGTATGCATTTATGGGTTTAATAGTCATGAATTGAAATTATTTGCTTCAACAGATTCTAAGACACCAATTGAGGCTCGTGAGGATATAGAAATATTAAGGTTTTTAGAATTGGATTATCCGGTTTTCATGGTTAAAGTCAGTAGGTCATCAATTGCCGTAGACAGGCCGGAAGATGTCGAAAGAGTTGAATTAGAACTAAAAAAAATGGGGTATGCCTGAGTTAACCGACTTTAAAGTAGTGCTTTGGGATTTCGATGGCGTTATCCTTGATTCAATGCCGATTCGTGAATTAGGCTTTCGAAAGGTTCTCGAAGAATACTCAGAAGATAAGGTTGAATTATTAATTACTTATCATAATAAAAACGGAGGTCTATCAAGATACAATAAATTTGATTACTTCTTTAGGAATATCCTTGAAACTGCGATCGACGACAAACGAATACAAGAATTGGCTCGAAACTTCTCTACTGAGATGAAAAAACTACTAACAGATAAGAGTCTTCTTATTAAAGATTCCCTTTCATACATAAAATCATACTTTTCTACTCAGGAGTTTCATATTGTTTCGGGCTCGGATAATTTCGAATTGAACTTTCTAGCAAAAGAATTAGAAATTAACCAATATTTTAGATCTATTAACGGATCCCCCACCCCAAAAAAACAGATAGTGAATAAGTTGATTATAAATAATACATGGGGTCTGGACGAGGTCTGCTTAATCGGGGATTCGTTCAATGATTTGGAAGCAGCTCATAATAATGGTATTACATTTATAGGTTATAATAATTTACAACTTAGAAATAGAAGTAATGTAAAATACATTGATAGCTTTTAAATGTCAATTAAAAAGAATACAGTTCTAGTATCTTTTTCTAATTCATTTCAAGTTCTTATAACTTTAATATCAGGTATTATTCTGGCAAGAGCGCTGGAAAAAACTGAATTTGGTGAATTCCAGCAATCCATATTAATAGTAACGTTTATTACATCATTAACTAATGGAATACCTGCTGCATTAAGTTTCTATATAGGTAAAGAAGAACATACTGGAAAGCATTACTCGTTATATAAGCGTTTTTTTTCATTTACGCTACTATTAGCTCTATTATTAGCTACCCTATCTATAATAGTGTTTTCTTGCTTATCAGGATCGTTTAATAACAGCTTAATGTCATCATTTAAGTATGTTTTAGCGGGTATTCTTTTTTTTAAAACAATAAATAATTACTTCCTTAATTTTTATACACTGATACAAAAAATAAGTTATTATACATTAGTTAAAGGACTTTATTTCTTAGCAAATATCTTCATTCTAATATTGGTATACTTAAATGTTTCTACTCTAGAAAGTCTATTCTATGCGTTAATTCTTATCGAATTCGCAACATTTATTATTCTTTACAAGCATCAATATTCGATTGGTATATCTTTTAAAGACTTACTAATTAAAGAAGAATTAAGCTATGTGTTTTACATGGCTTTAAGTGGAATGGCAGGGGTCCTTAATGTGTATATAGATAAATTTATGATATCTGGTATTTTGAGTCCTAAAGAGTTCGGAGAGTACCAAGTCGGAGCGCTAAATATTCCTTTTATAGGCATAATAACTGCTTCCATAATAACAGTACTTACCCCAATATTTTCTCGACTTAGTCATCAAGGAAGTTATAATGAGATTGCAATAAAACTGAAAGAGGTCACCAAACAGGTAATCTATGTTTTAATTCCCATTTTCATTTTCTGCATTTTGTTTGGGCAAGATTTAATTGAGTTCTTTTTCTCGGAAAAATTCAAAACTTCAGGTTTAATATTTCAAATATATACGGGTAAGAATTTATTAGCCGTTGTGATTTTCGGTGGAATAATGGGAGCAATAGGGCTACAGAAATATTTATTAATTACTCAAGTAATTAACGCATTACTTAACATAATAGGAAATTATATTCTGATTGAAGTATATGGGCAAACAGGAGCTGCGATTTCTACTTTAATAGTAACCTACCTAGGATATATAGTTCCGATATATACAATTTGGAAAAAAACTAACTTGAGCTTCTTTGTGTATTTCCCGTTATTAACTTGGATAAAGACTACAGCGATATGCTTGATAACATGCATATCGTTGAAATTACTTCTCGCTCAAGAATTATTTAGTCTTAATATCATAATGATCTCTGTCTCATATTATGCAGTTATTCTGTTTATTTTAAACGCTTTATTTGGTATTAAAAATAACCTGAAGTAAAGATTGTAATGTTATTTTTAGCTAATCAGGAATACGATGCTAAGTTTATTTCCTACCTCGATCACGAGTATAATCTGCTTAAAAACAATGGGAAATGGGGCTTAATTTTAAAAAGAATTTTAGCATCATGGTCTGCACAAATTATTTGTGAGGAAAATTTGAATACGGAATTTCTCTTTTTTAAATCAATGTTTAGAAAAGACTATGATGATTTTTATTCGCAGGTAAAACTGAGTTGTGTATCTCAAAAGAAATCTATAGAGTTAAAATACAAATATTCTCTAAAGGGACTACTAAGTAGTTTTATAGTATTACGTCAGCTCAAGGTCAATAGGTTTTCATACTTTCATTTAGTTAAGAGTGTTTTCATTTATTCTAATTTAATAAAATGTTCAAAATTAGTCTTTAAAGCACAAAAATGGTCTTGTAAAGTTCTGGTAGTATTTGGCGATATGCAGCCAGAAGACAATATGATAACACAATTCTTTAGAAAGAATAAGAACACTATTACGTGCACTTTACAGCACGGGCTTTACGTTGATTATTCATCTTCTCCTAATATAAATGAAGTAAACTATAACAACACTGTAGCAGAATACTTTTTAGCCTGGGGTCAAGAAACTTCGAATTTAATTAGAAAATATCATAAGAATAAGTCGATAAAAATTTGCGGAAAACCTATTGAACTCGGTCCTTCTAATACTCCAAAGGAGGACATTTTCACTGTAATTTTAGATCAGAAAATATTCTCAAAATATAACAGACAACTAATTGAGATTGCGTTTGAGGCTGCAGAAATATTGAACTTTAAAGTAAATATAAAATTACATCCACTTGATAATATTGAAAACTACGATTTAGATGATAATTACATAATATCTGAAGGGTCAATTGCGACTTCGCAATTTATACTTGCTCATACAACAACGCTTATGTACGAACTAATGAGGAGCGGATATAACGTATATAAATATGAAACAGAAATACCATGTAATGAGACTAATAAGAAGATTACATTTAAAACATGTCATGAACTAGTCAAAATTATTCATAAACCCTATGATCAAAAAGGTGACTTTTATATAAAATATGTAGGAAAAGAGTCTAGGGAAAAGTATAAACAGTTTTTTAGTAGCCTGATATGACTAGTGGTAGCTTACCCAGAATTTCAATAATTACTGTAACCTTTAACGCGGAAAAGTTTATTGAGAAGACAATTAAAAGCGTTATCAATCTTGATTATTCTAATTACGAATATATCATAATAGATGGTGGGTCTAAGGATAATACAGTTGATATAATAGGAAATTATAAGTCACAAATCGATATTCTGATTTCAGAAAAAGATAAAGGCATTTATGATGCGATGAATAAAGGCATCCTTCTTTCATCAGGAAAGTGGGTTAATTTTATGAATGCAGGGGATACTTTTTATTCTAGAGAGTCTCTTTCATTTTTTAAAGAAATTGAAGAAGACGCAGATATTTTTTATGGAGATGCGATAATGGATTATGGTAGTACCAAGAAAAAGTTTCCTATATATCCGATAAAAAAAATATGGAAGTATTCTCCATTTTGTCATCAGGCTGCTTTTATTAAATCCCGTGTTCTTAAGGAACACCCATATGATTTAAAATATCCCATAGGTGCAGACCATGAGTTATTCTATTATTGTTATGTAACTAATCGTGTTATAAAGCATGTAGATGAAGTTATTTGCAATTTCCATTCAATCGAAGGAACTACTAAACGAAATATAATTCAAGCTGTAAGGGATAAAAGGGACATAAGCCTTTATTATGAGCCAAATAGAATGCATGCATTGTACTACTATTTCTTTTTAATTTATATACGAATGAATAAAATGGCCAAGGTTTTAAATAAGAGCTTTTAAAAAAGCGAGATTCAGCTAATAATGTATAGATCTAATATTATTAGAGAAGATAAAGAGCGTGATTCAAATATTAAACTTGGTACTATTCATTTGATTGGTTTATATCTTTCTTTTGGACTTACAAGTTTTAATACTCACCAACTCTTTATTGTTCCACCTACTATTCTATTCTTTATTTTATCCTTACCATTTTTCGTATTGGCAGTTATAAAGAATTCTTTATTAATTGAGCATTACAAGACCTATTCATTTTTAGTTGCTGCTTTTTTGTACTTAATGCTTACTCAGCTTGCAATTGGAGCCCCTTTCGCAAGGAGTGTCGGTTTCTATATATCTATCTTATACTTCCCTCTAACTGCTTTTTTCGCAAAACATTTAAGCCTTAAATCAATTGTTTCAGTCATCAATTTTTTTATCAGGAGTTCGATTCTAATTTTTATTTTCGAATTAATTTTTAGAATTACAAACCCAGATTTAACATATGAACAGTTTAACTTCGGGCAAGATGTACGCTGGATCTACAAGTATAAATTCTCTAGCATCTTATATGCAGATAGTAATGGGACTGGAATTCACCTGGTCATAGTTTTTTTCTTTATTCTTTACTGGTCATCAAAGATTAAAAAAAGGTTCAGGATAGAGAAACTCATTATACTATTATTGATTTTTCTTAGTTTTTCTCGAGCCTCCTGGGCAGCTACCTTTTTAGGTATATTTTTTTTCCCAACAATAAATTCAAACAATAACTTAAATAAATTATTATTTGTTTGCGCTGCATTTTTTATCGTCTCACTATCGCTAATAGTTGTGAGCCCCGTTTTATCAAATGACCTAAGTTTAATTAGTAAAATAGGGTTAATAGATAAACTGAATACTTATATAGAGGATGCGACCATTATGGATATCATATTTGGAATAGGTTTTTCAAATTCATTGAGTTTGTTGGGTTACTATCCTCATAGTTACTTTATAGTACTTCTTATGGAATCCGGAATTTTAGGGTTGTTCTTTATGCTAACGATGTTTTTAGGAATTTTTTTGAATGCCGGATCAAGGATACTGATAATTCTTATTCCTTTTTTTGTTGTAACTCTTTCAGCAACTATCACATTCATGCCATTTTTTTATGCTGTTCTTGGAATAATATTTATTCTGGAAACTAATTATAGACAAATTCCCAAAAGTAGTTTGTAATCTTTCGATGAAAAGAGTTTTAATTATCATACCTCGCCTGGACTTAAGCGGACCAAGTAAGGTTGTATATAATCTAGTCAACCAAATGAATTTAAACGAATTTGATATTCATCTTTTGGCGATAAAGAAATCAGATACCCCAAAATTCAAGTTAGGTATAACTAAAAGTATCAACATTCATTCTCTTAAAGATTTGAGGCACGTTTTTCTAAGAATTAAGAAAAAAGTCAATCTGATAAATCCAGATGTAATTCATACACATGGCTTCAGTCCAGATTTTTTAGCATTCATATTCTTTAGAAATTACAAGAAAATATCTACTATCCACGGAGATCTATTACAAAACTATTCCGATACGTACGGTCGAATAATTGGTTTTTTACTTTCTAAGATTCAAATTAAAATGACCAATAGCTTTAATACTCAAGTGGCTTGTTCTGCTACATTAGCGCACCTTTATAAGAATAAACTCACGAATCTTAAGCATGTAGATAATGGAACTGAAACAGAGTATTTTAAACCCTTGAGTAAACATAATAAAGCTGAATTAAGGAAAAAAATAGATTACCCAGATGGAATTATATTTGTATCTATTAGCTCTCTAATTGAGAGAAAAGATCCTTTAACCATAATCAAAGCGTTTGTGAAATTATCCTTATCAGATTCATATTTGATTTTTATTGGATCGGGCCCTTTAGAATTAAAGCTTAGGGATTATACTAAACGGTATAAGAACATAATTTTCTTAGGTTATTCTGAGAATATTAAAGACTATCTATGCGGAGCGGACTTTTTTGTGTCGGCATCACAGTCAGAAGGCCTTCCAAACTCAGTATTAGAAGCGCAATCATGTGGAATCCCAACGATTTTATCTAATATACCTTCGCACCGTCATATTTTTGATTTTGAAGAACTTTCAGGTTTAGAATTTGAAGTTAAAAATGTAGATAATTTGTATCAAGTAATGAAAAATATATTGAGTATGAATTATGATAAATTAAGTGCCAACTCCAGGAGTAATGCAGTTAATAGGTTTTCATCAAGTTTAATGGCCGAGAAATATTCAGCTTTGTACAAATAAAATATTAAAATGGAAGAACATAAGGCGTATTCAGAATATCTCAGAAGCAGAAAAAAAATCTCCTACATCTACAAAAAATTTTGGCTTTATCCGATTCTAAATAAGTATCTAAATGGTAAAGTTTTGGACGTAGGCTGTGGAATAGGTGATTTTCTTTCTTTTCGCAAAGGCACTATTGGAATAGACATCAATGAAAATAATGTTGATTTTTGTTTAAAAAGAGGGCTAAATGCAAAAATGATAAAAAGTGGAGTATTTCCAGTTGGTGATTCCCAAATAGATGCAGTGATTATGGATAATGTTTTAGAGCATATTATTGACCCAACTCAGGTACTTTCAGAGATTAAAAGAGTAATAAAAAAAGGGGGAAATTTTGTAATTGGAGTTCCTGGGATTAAAGGCTATCAAGCTGATCCCGATCATAAAAAGTTCTACAAGGAAAAGAATCTGATAGAGCTGCTTAATGGTTACAACTTTAGGCTCATAAAATTTCTTCATGCCCCTTTAATGATTAAATCAACTTTTTTGGATAAAAAGATCAGACAATACTGTATTTATGGTGTTTTTGAGTTTACAGATCCCAATTAATGGAAATTGTTAAATTAAGTATGTATCCTTCCAAATTTAATTTTAGCGATTTAAAGTTTACTATAATTCCTATTGGACTTTATTCCAGTTCTCAAGTTTTTTCCTGGATAACTATATTACTATTATTATCTGAGTTACTTCACATAAAATTTTCAGAAGAAAAAATTGTTTATAATAAGCGTGCAAACTTATTAATGACATTTTTCTTTTTATTAGTTGCTGGTCTCTTTTTCGATATCCTGAATACAGAAAGTAGCATTGATAACAAGCATTTAATTAGGTCACTGAAGTTTATAGAAAGAGGTCTTCCTTTTATAGCTTTTCCATTGTTATTTTCATTTAGGCCAATTGCATCTTATCAAATAAGACTAGCGCAAAAGGCATTTCTCTATATTACATTACTCATCGCTTTAATCTGTTTATGTCATGGAATTTATAAACAGATTGTTGAACCCGATAGAATAATTTCAAATTGGGATTTCTACAGTACCCAAGAATTTTATGAGCAGTACCCCATAGATCCAATTAACTGGGGGTATTTTGTTTATAGAGAACTATCAAGCACGGTTGGGTTTCACCCAATCTATTTATCCATATACTGTATTTTAGCATTATTAATATCACTAGAAGAGCTGAGATCTTCTAATCTCTCCATTAAAAAATGGAGATTAATTATTTTCATAATAATTCTCGTCTTTTTTGTATTTCTATTGGGTGGTAGAATGCCACTAATTATTCTATTTGTAATAGTATTTTACCAATTATTTCTACTTAGAAGATTTAAGAAAAAAATTATTTTTATCACTTTGGCCACATTATTACTAATTTCCGCCTTGCTTTTTCTCTTAAAACCCTTAACATTTCGATTACTAAATGAATACAATAGAATTGAAAATAGCCTTAGTAGGCCAACAGGAAATAATAGAGTATATTATTGGAGAACAGCTATTAAATTAATCAAAGATCAACCATTTCTAGGCTATGGTCTCTCAGGGGCACGCAATAACTTGCAAAGAAGTTATAATAACGATGGCTTTAATCAATATTTTAATACACATAACCAATTTTTAATGATAACACTAGAATCCGGTGTTGTGGGTTTTATAATTTTTACAGGCCTCTTAGTTTATAAGTTTTTTATAAGTTTCAAACATCAAAGAAGCGATTATACATTGTTCCTAATAATAGTTGTTTTATTAATGCTTACGGAGAACATTTTTGATAGACATAAAGGAATCTTAATATTTGCTTTGTTCAATACCCTTTATTATCTGGAAATTCGTAATCCAAAATTTTATAAAATACGCTCGAGTAGATAATGATATATTATGACCTGGTAATTTCAATAGTATTGTACAAATCAAATATTGAGATGGTTAGGAAGACAATCAACAGCTTTTCTAATTTAGGTTTGAAATTTAAGCTTGTATTATCAGACAACTCTCCCGATGATTCATTAAAGTCATTGGAAGGTATATCTCCTTTTATTGAGTATCAATTTAACGAGGGTAACTTAGGATTTGGGAAAGCTCATAATAAGGTTATTCGTAAATATATTAATTGCTCAAAATACCATTTGGTTCTTAATCCAGATGTTTACTTTGACAAGGACACTTTAGAATTTCTTGTTAACTATTTAGAAATCAATTCTGATGTCGGTCAAGTTATGCCAAAAGTCTTATATCCAAATGGAGATATTCAGTACTTGTGTAAATTGCTTCCTACTCCTTTAGATTTATTCTTGAGAAGATTCTTTCCTAGTTTCCCCGGAGCCAGTCATAGAAACGACCTTTATGAATTACGTAAAACGGGATATAACCGAAGAATAAATGTTCCATATCTTTCTGGTTGTTTTATGCTTTTAAGAAATAGTGTTTTAAAGGAAGTTGGGTTGTTTGATGAGCGAATTTTTATGTACATAGAAGATGCTGACTTAAGCAGAAGAATACATAAGGAATATAGAACTATGTATATACCAGATGTTCATATTACACATCATTATGAAAAGGGGTCCTATAAGAATTTCAAATTAATGCTTTACAATATACATGGTGCTTATATTTACTTTTCTAAATGGGGGTGGTTTATTGATAAAGAAAGAAGAAGAATAAACAGTCGAGTATTAAATGAGTAGAGTTTTACTTACCGGAGGCTCAGGCTTCATAGGAAGTCATTTTCATGACTTAATTGATAACGAAAGAATTATCAATCTTGAACTCGAAGAACCGACATTTGAGTATAGTTCACATTTTTATAAAGGTGATATCAGAAAGCATCAAGATATTACGCATGCCATCGGAGATTACAAGGTAAACACCATTATTTCACTCGCAGCCATGCATCACGATTTTGGTATATCAAAAAATGAATATTTCGATACCAATAAGCGTGGCATGGAGGTTTTATGCGAAGTTGCTTCGCAAAGAAGTATTAAAACAATCGTTTTCTTTTCATCAGTGGCGGTATATGGTGAGTTAGACGGCTCGTCAGATGAGTCTATTGAGCCGCAACCTAACATGCCCTATGGAGCTTCAAAACTAGCTGGTGAAACAGTGTTGGGGAAGTGGGCGGCCCAAGATCCTGATAGAAAAGTTTTAATATTAAGGCCGGCGCTTGTCTTCGGGGTTAATAACACGGCCAATATGTACAAACTTATTCATCAAATTAATATGGGTATTTATTTCCATGTTGGAAAAGCGGATAACATCAAGTCCACCGCATATGTAGAAAACATTGTTCAAGCGACATTTTGGGCAATCGAAACTCTTAAACCAGGTGTTACAATTTACAACTATGCAGATGAACCTCATCTTACCAGCAGAGAAATTGCTGAAACCATTTCAAATGCCCTAGGGAAAAAAATTAGACTAACATTACCAAAATCACTTGGTATTATGATGGGTCTACCCTTTGATTTAGTCATTAAAGCTACTGGTAAAAACCTCCCCATTTCGTCTGCAAGAGTTAAAAAGCTAGCTACGGAAACTTATCATTCTGCTTCAAAAATCAGAGACGATGGTTTTAAACCTGAATATTCTACCAAAGAAGGCCTTCAGAAAATGGTGGAGTGGTATTTGAGTTTGAAAGGCTAGTTGTAAATAACTAATTAAGCTTAACTTTGCGGCCATATTTAGCCTAAATGACCGCCATAATATTATCCATTCTAACGGCTTTCATCATTACTTTCTTGGTGATTCCAGTCATTATAAAGTTTTCCAGAAAAAAAACAAAAATGATGGATACCCCCGGAAGGAGGAAAATTCACAAAAAAGTAACTCCCTCGTTGGGTGGTATTGGAATATTTCTTGGTCTTGTCGTTTCACTTACCATATGGCTTCCTTTCGAAGCTTTTCAACAATTTAAGTTTATACTAGCCGGAATTTTAATCCTATTTTTCATCGGTCTGCGCGACGATATAGTCCCTTTAAGACCGTTATACAAACTATTGGCTCAATTGGTCGCAGCCACTATGATAGTTTATCTTGCCAATATTAAACTCACCTCACTGTATGGTTTATTCGGAGTTGAAGAACTTAACCCTTTACTCTCTCAACTATTAAGCGTTTTTACCATTATCGTTATCACTAACTCCTTCAACTTGATTGATGGACTGGACGGACTAGCAGGAACGATCGCTACTATTGCACTTACTACTTTCGGAATTTGGTTTTACTTAATAGGCGACGAGTGGACTTCACTCTTAGCTTTTAGTATGGCCGGTGCGGTCGTTGCATTTCTCACGTTCAATTGGGATCCCTCTAGGATATTTATGGGGGATACAGGTGCATTGGCTATTGGATTTCTTTTTGCCGTACTGGCAATAAAATTCATAGACACAAATTACATGCTTCCCGCCGATAACTTATACAAATTTCAGGCCACCGTCACCACCGGAATCTGTATCATTATTATACCCTTATTCGACACGCTCAGAATTTTTATTCTAAGGATCTCAAAAAAACAATCTCCGTTTACCCCGGATAAAAATCACATGCATCATGCCTTAATGAGGATGGGAATGAGTCATTCGCAAACGGCCATCTCTTTGGGCTTATTAAACATAACATATATCTTGGTAGCCATTTTATTCAACGGAATAACAGACGGGGTACTTTTACCAGGTATTTTAGTTTTCTCAGTTCTTCTCAGTTTAACTTTAGATTTTTTGATCGTTAGAAAGCTAAACCGACCCTAAAATCCTTTGCAAAGGAATCCCGTGTTAAGAAGACTTGTTTTGTTATAGGTAAATCTGTTTTGACTAGTCTCAATGGTAACACTTCCTCCGGCAGCTTCTAACACGGCCTGTCCGGCTGCCGTGTCCCATTCCATAGTAGGACCATATCGATAATATAAGCTTGCCTTATTATCAGCGACCATACAGAATTTTAAAGAGCTTCCTACCGATATACTGTCTACAATATTATACTTGTTCAGGGTCTCTTCTTCCTCAGAAGATGCATGGGACTTACTGCGTACAGCCACACCATTATTTATTCCGGTAACTTCCAGTACTGTTTTTTTACCTCGATCAATTTTGTGAGCCTTACCCTTAGCACCGATATAAAATACATCCAAGACTGGAGCATAAATTAGGCCCAGGATAGGGTAATTATCGCTGATTAACGCAATGTTAACCGTGAACTCACCGTTACGATTAATAAATTCTTTAGTTCCATCCAAGGGGTCAATAAGCCAAAAAAGATCATAATTCTTTCGTATGGAATAATCCACTTGGTCACCCTCTTCAGAGATAATTGGTATTTCGGGGTATTTGGTTGTCAGACCTTTGACAATTACAGCGTGGGATGCTTTATCTGCTAAAGTGAGTGGGGAATTATCTAATTTATAATCTATCGATTTTTGGTAGCTATTATCATTGTATATAGTCAAAATTCGTTGTCCGGCTTCTTTGGCAATCTCGACTAACTCTTCCGTTTTCGGGCTCTGATAAAGTCTTTTCATAGGGTAAAATTAGAAATGCTACCACCAGATGCAAAGTGTGCTTAGAAATAGTAGCTTTGCATCTTTAATTTGAAACATGGCGGATAATTTACATCCCATTTTTGATTCCATACTTCAAACCAGGCAGAAAGAAGTGCTGCTTAATCAGCAATCTCTTGTGATATGGATGGTGGGCTTATCTGGTTCAGGAAAGAGTACCCTTGCCCGGGCACTCGAAAACTCTTTGCACGAATCTGGAAGATTAACAGCACTGCTGGATGGAGATAACCTCAGGAGTGGTATTAATAGTAATCTGACGTTTTCTCCGGAGGATCGGCTTGAAAATATTAGGAGAGCAGCAGAAACTGCTAAACTACTTTCCGACAATGGTGTAATAACTATATGTTCGTTGATTAGCCCTACAGAAGAAGTTCGGTCTTTGGCCAGAAATATAATTGGGCCGAGGTACGTTGAAATATTTATTGATTGCCCCTTAGAGGTATGTGAGAAAAGAGATGTGAAAGGTCTTTACGCCAAAGCGCGGCAAGGACTGATACCTGATTTCACAGGTGTTTCCGCTCCCTTTGAACCGGCAATCAATGCTGATTTAATTGTAAACACAAGTAAGAGTTCGGTCGCAGAAGGGTTGACCCAATTGGATCATTTCATCAAGCCCAAATTACTGTTAAATTAATATGAAAGCATACAATATAACGCATTTAAGAGAACTTGAGGCGGAGGCTATATATGTCATTAGAGAAGTCGCGGCTCAGTTTGAAAACCCTGCGGTCTTATTTTCGGGAGGAAAAGATTCGATAACAGTGGCTCATTTAGCACGGAAGGCATTTTTTCCAGCTAAAGTACCGTTCCCGTTAGTCCATATTGACACTGGCCACAACTTTGACGAGACCATGACCTTCAGGGATAAGTTCGTAAATGAATTAGGTGCTCAATTGATTGTTGGTTCTGTTCAAAAGTCTATTGATGAAGGGAAAGTTGTAGAGGAGAAGGGATACAACGCCAGCAGAAATGCGTTACAGACTGTAACACTTCTGGAAACTATAGAATCAAATAAATTCGACGCTTGTTTAGGAGGAGCACGACGAGATGAGGAAAAAGCGCGAGCTAAGGAACGCTTTTTTTCACATCGAGATGAATTTGGGCAATGGGATCCCAAAAATCAACGCCCGGAGCTATGGAACCTGTTCAATGGGAAAAAGCATTTCGGAGAAAACTTTAGGGTGTTCCCCATTAGCAATTGGACGGAGATGGATGTATGGCAGTATATACTAATGGAGAAAATTGAACTTCCATCACTGTACTTTGCCCATAAAAGAGAAGTGTTCGAAAGGGACAATGTCATAATGGCGAGTAACCCACTCGTTCCACAAAGGGAAACGGAACTATCTACTGACCGGATTGTAAGGTTTAGAACGATAGGAGATATGACATGTACTGGAGCGGTTGAATCGACAGCAAGTACATTGGAAGAAATAATTGAAGAGGTTGCCGCATCCCGTCAGACAGAACGTGGAACAAGATCAGATGATAAGAGGTCTGAAGCGGCTATGGAAGACAGAAAAAAAGAAGGCTATTTCTAGTAATTCGATCTACTACTAATGAACATGGATATTCAAACTCAAGATACTAAGGGGTATTTAGATATGGAACTACTTCGTTTCACAACGGCCGGAAGTGTTGATGATGGGAAAAGTACCTTAATCGGGAGATTACTGTATGACTCTAAATCTATTTTCGAGGATCAATACGAAGCCATAGAAGAATCCAGTAAGAGAAAAGGTGATGAGCATGTGAATCTTGCTTTATTAACCGATGGTTTGAGAGCTGAGCGTGAGCAGGGAATAACAATAGATGTAGCTTATAGATACTTCGCCACCCCTAAACGAAAATTTATCATTGCAGATACACCTGGTCATATTCAATATACGCGAAATATGGTAACTGGGGCATCGACGGCCAATCTTGCCCTTATACTAGTAGACGCGAGAAAGGGAGTGGTGGAGCAGACCTATCGCCATACATTTATAGCCGCTTTATTAGGGATTCCTCACGTTGTTTTTTGTATTAACAAAATGGATCTTGTCGATTATGATGAAGAAACATTTAATCGTATTAAAGATGATATAGAAGCCTTTGCATCAAAGTTGGAAACCAAGGATATTCGATTCTTACCAATAAGTGCGCTTAAAGGAGATAACGTAGTCAATGAATCTGAAAATATGCCCTGGTACAAAGGCGGCACTTTACTCTATTTGCTAGAAACCATTCATATAGGAAGTGACCACAATCATATTGACTGTCGATTTCCTGTACAACAGGTAATTAGGCCTCAATCCGATAAGTATCATGATTTTAGAGGATATGCCGGGAGAATTGCCGGAGGTATCTTTAAGCCCGGAGATGATGTAATCATTTTGCCATCTGGATTTTCAAGTAAAATTCAAAGTATTCAAACTTATACTGAGCAGTTAGAAGAAGCTTTTGCCCCCATGAGCGTCACCATTCAGTTGGAAGACGAGATCGATATAAGTCGCGGCGATATGATTGTCCGAGATAACAATAGACCCCATATTGGTCAAGACATAGATATCATGATTTGCTGGATGAATGAAAGACCATTAATTGCAAATGGAAAGTATGGCATTAAGCATACCACTAATGACGCAAGATGTTTGGTAAAGAATATTCACTACAAGGTTGACATAAATACCTTGCACCGCTTGGAGGATGACAAATCCATTAAGATGAACGATATTGCCAGGGTGACTTTAAGAACCACAAAGCCTCTTTTCTATGACAGATATAGTAGGAACCGAGTGACAGGAAGTGTTATCTTAGTTGATGAAGGTACAAATGAAACTGTGGCTGCAGGAATGATTATTTGATAACATGCAAGACAAGATCAAATCTGTATTAGAGGAAGTCAGATTAAGTACTGCTGCAAATGGTGACGAACTAGAAAAATTCAGGGTTCGCTTCATTAGTAAGAAAAGTATTGTATCTGAGCTTTTTAGCGAACTTAAAAATGTTCCCAATGATCAGAAAAGGGCAGTTGGACAACAGCTTAATGAGCTTAAGAAGCTTTCTCAGTCGAAGTTCAAGGAACTAATCGACTTTATAGATAAGGGGAAGAACAACTTTGAAAGCACTAGTGTCGATGTGAGTCTTCCAGGGGGTGCAACCGAACTGGGTGCTGTCCATCCTCTAAGTTATGTCCGATTCAAAATCATAGAGATATTTGAGCGCATAGGGTTTAATGTTGCCGATGGTCCTGAAATAGAGGATGATTGGCATAATTTCAGTGCGCTTAACTTTCCTGAAAACCATCCTGCCAGGGAAATGCAAGATACTTTCTTTATCGAGCGAGATCCAGATATGTTATTAAGGACTCATACTTCCAATGTACAAGTGCGTCTCACTGAAAATATGCGTCCTCCCATCAGATCCATTATGCCAGGTCGTGTATTTAGAAATGAAGCGATCTCTGCAAGAGCACATTGCGTATTCCATCAGGTGGAAGGTTTGTATATCGATAGAAATGTGAGTTTTGTTGATCTAAAACAGACACTCTATCATTTTGCTAAGGAAATGTTCGGCAAAGATACAAAGGTTCGATATCGACCCTCGTATTTTCCATTTACTGAACCAAGTGCAGAAATTGATATCTCATGCCAAATATGTCATGGCGATGGATGTCAGTTATGTAAATATACAGGCTGGGTAGAAATAGCAGGATCAGGAATGGTGGATCCTAATGTTCTAAAAAACTGCGATATAGACCCAGAGGAATACACAGGATTTGCGTTCGGAATGGGAATCGAAAGAATAACTCAACTTAAGTTTAGAGTGAATGATTTGCGCCTCTACACTGAAAACGACATACGTTTCCTAAAACAATTCAGAAGTTTACATTAGTGAATATATCAGACATTCAAAATGTAGCAGTAGTCGGGGCGGGAACCATGGGTTTGGGTATAGCTCAAATTATGGCGCAAAATGGTTATGACTGCTTGCTTTTTGACATTGATCAGGACGTGCTAAATAACGCACAACTTGAGATATCCAAGAATCTTGAAAAAGGTATTGAAAGAAGGAAGCTGACATCTGATGAAAAAAACAGTACTCTCGAAAGGCTGAGCTTCAGTACAGACTTCGGGCTTTTAAAAGCTGACTTAATAATAGAAGCTATCATTGAAAACCTCGAGGTTAAGCAGAAGTTGTTTGGTGATTTGGAAAATCAAAACCAAGACAAAACCATCTTTGCTTCAAACACCTCTTCAATACCAATTACACAAATAGCGGCGTCACTTGCGCAGCCCGCCAGGTTAGCTGGTATGCATTTTTTTAACCCTGCACACATCATGAAATTGGTAGAAGTAATATCGGGAGCAGCCACGAATCCAACTATAGCAAACACGCTTAAAGTACTAGCGGAAAAATGTGGTAAAAAAGCGGTTATGGCAAAAGACTCACCCGGTTTCATTGTAAACCGTGTAGCTCGACACTTCTACGTTGAGAGCTTACTGTTGCTCGAGGAAGGTGTTGCAGATATTAAAACTATAGATAATCTTATGAGGGCATCAGGTTTCAAAATGGGGCCATTTGAACTCATGGACCTTATAGGGGTAGATACCAATTTTTCAGTTACTCAGTCTATGTTCCAAAGTTTTCATCACGATAGCAAATTCAGGCCTAGCAGGATACAAGAACAAAAAGTATTGGCGGGTCATCATGGAAGGAAATCGGGAAAGGGGTTTTATGATTACACGTAATCTGACGTTACTAGTATTATTAAGCATTTTCATGTCTTGTGACAGTGAAGTGCCTGTTGAAGAGCTGCCGCCAGCTGTATTTCCGGATATAATAATTGATCTAGGTTTACCGGAATACCAGAATCTATCTCGAGATGGAGGTTTTGTTAGACTGCCCCAGGGCTTAAGAGGTATTATTCTTTATCGCGAAAATGCCAATAGCTACCACGCTATCGAGCAAAACTGTACCTATCTTCCATTTGAAGCGGGATCTACGGTCGACATTGACCCGAACTTTCCTACGTTGATGCGTGATCCGTCTTGTGGAAGTACTTTTGCTTTGCCAGATGTTTTTCCAAGTAGCGGCCCCGCAGTCTTGCCATTGAGAAAATATCAGGTGACACTTAATGCACGAATTCTCACCATTACCAGTGAACCAATTCAGTGAAATAGAAAAACAGCCTAGAGTAGCTTTTCAATAATTGTATCTACAGACACGCCATCGGCGTCTGCTTTGAAGTTCCTGACTAAACGATGTCTCAGAGTTGGTTTTGCTATGGCCCGCACGTCCTCAATATCCGGTGAATACTTACCGTTCAACAAAGCATTACACTTTGCACCCAAAACCAGGTATTGAGACGCTCTTGGACCAGCGCCCCATTCGAGGTACTCATTGGTGAAATCAGTGGCACTTTCCCCCATTGGTCTGGTTTTATGTACCAGTCCAACCGCATATTCAATTACATTATCCGCTACAGGAACCCTGCGTACCAGATGTTGAAAATAACTTATTTCATCTGCTGAAAGTATATGTTCCAGACTGAGCTGCTTATCATTTGTGGTATTCTTAACAATGTCCAATTCTTTTTCGTACGATGGATAATCCAATAATACGTTGAACATGAATCGATCTAACTGGGCTTCAGGCAACGGGTAAGTTCCTTCTTGCTCAATTGGGTTCTGCGTAGCTAATACAAAAAATGGAAGGTCTAACGGATATTTCTGTCCTGCTATAGTAACAGAATACTCCTGCATTGATTCCAGCAGCGCAGCTTGCGTTTTAGGAGGGGTCCTATTTATCTCATCGGCAAGAATGATATTGGCAAATACAGGCCCTTTAATGAACTTAAAATTCCGATCCTTATCTAAAGTTTCCGCACCTAAAATATCTGATGGCATTAAATCGGGAGTGAACTGAATCCTATTGAATTTAAGATCAAGAACAGAAGCTAAAGTTTGAATGAGTAACGTTTTAGCCAAACCAGGTACACCCACCAGCAAACAATGCCCCTGGCAAAATATTGATGTTAGTAAAAGTCTAACCACATCTTCTTGCCCAATAATGACTTTAGATATTTCCTTGGTCAATTTTCCGTATGTATTGTGGAGTGCGTCCGCAGCTTCTACATCAGTTTTAAATTCGGTCATTAAAGTTTTTAGTTTATTCGCTACACCAAAATAGGTTATTGCAGTATGTTGCAATACTCATAATCTTTGCCAATACTAATGAAAACATCTTCACGCGCCTTGTTAAACCAATCATTTAACATTTTCGATTTCTTCTCATTAAGTGCAGCAGTTTGAATTTTTTGCCAGTCTTGAGTGAGGTTAGCTTGATGAGGTTTTATTTTTGACTTATAATACAGAATACGCACAGCATCTTTGCCATCATCCATTCTGTAACTAATTGGTTTGGTTATACTCCCTACTTCGATGGTATCAATGGTGAAAAATATCATAGGATCAAGATCTTCGGATGAAATGAACGAGCCTCCGTTCCTGTCCTCAAAGAAGCCTCCATTACCCGCCGTATATTTATCATCAGAGTTGTCCTTCGCCGCTTGTTCAAATGAAATGCTGTCAGCAAGAATTAAAGCCCTTAAGCTATCCACAGAATTCTTTGCTTGATTTATATCTGCTTCAGAGGGCTTCGGTATAAGAAGTATATGTCTGGAATTGTACTCGTTTCCTCTTCTTTCAATTAGTTGGACAATATGAATACCGAATTGAGTTTCAAAAGGCTTGGATATTTCACCAGGACGCAATTGGAGCGCGGCAGCCTCAAACTCAGAGGCCATCATACCTCTTTGAGTGAAACCAAGGTTACCTCCATATCGAGCACTTGGACCTTGGCTATATTCTTTCGCTAAGGCCTCAAAGTCTTCACCTGCTAAAATCCGATCCCTGATCTTTGAAAGTTCAATCTTTAAAGATTCCTTTTGTTGATTGCCCACTTCTGGCATTTTCACGATTTGAGCCACCTCCACTTCCGTAGAAAAAAACGGAAGACTATCTTTATGAATGCGATTATAAAACCTCTTTACCTCGGCAGGCGTGACTTTAATATCAGCAATTATCGTTTCCTGCATCCGATTCACCACTAATTGCTCCTTGATCTCATCCCTGATATCTGCTTTAATCTGGTCGATACTTTTCCCATAATACTCCTCAAGTTGACTTTCTGAACCTCCATATTGAGAAAGGATCAACTGCATCCTCCTGTCCAGATTATTGTCAACCTCTAAATCAGTAACTATAACAGAATCAATTTCTGCCTTAGCCACCATGAGTTTCCCGCTAATTAGCTGTGCAAAAATCTGACATTTAGCATTAGCTCCTACTGGATTGCCACTTGCCAAATAAGAGGCATGCGCTTTTTCTAAATCCGACTGTAAAACGATGTAATTGTCTACTTTACCTATAATTTGATCTATAATAAGACCAGGCTCCTGCCCCTTTAACTGAGGCATCCATGAGAACAAAACTACAACCAGCACTATTGTTCTAATTATAGATCTCAAACCCATTGTTCTTTTTTGCTTCTTCATAAATCTTAGCCTCTAAGCCTTGGGCCAGCTCCACCTTTCTCTTATTTATCACAATGTTAATAATATCTTCACGGACAAACTCCAGGGGAGAAACGTTATCTGAAATACGATACTCCTCTATTTTAAGGTAGTACTTAAATTCATCATCTTCAGTTTCACTATATTTCCTATTTCTGAGAAATTGAAGTTTGTTAGGTATTTCGGCAAGAGGTGAATTCTGCACAACCTCATCAAAAGCCATCCAAATGGAGTCATTTAATTCATAGGCCGTTGCAAAACTCAAACAGTATGAATTCAATTCTTCAATATCCTTCTCACGCGAAGAATACAAAAGTACCCTTAGGCGGTTTAATTTGGGTGCTTCTTTGGGGACTTGAATGAACTTTGACCGAATTATGTTTTGCTTAAGCACAAAATTATCAATGTTTTCCTCGTAATAGGTCTGTATCTCCTCGTCAGAAACTTGTTTGTTTAAGTTCTGAGATATGTAGTGTAATTGATACTCATACCCCATTAAACTGAATTTATAGTCCAACATTTTCCTTTCTATTTCAGCCTCGTCAAACTCAATTTTAGTAGAAGCCTCTTTTATAAGAAGCTGTTTTCTAATCCAGTTATTAATAAAAGCCCTAGTTCTTTCAGTACTGTCCTCCGCGAGTATGCCCTCATATACCAACCCATCTAAGTCTTCAGCGTATAAGAACTGTTCCCCTACTCTAGCTACAGCCTTTTTATTAAGGCCTGGTTGGTCATTTTCCTGTTTCATTTGAATAAGGTCGCACCCCTCCAGTACAAAAAAGACTAAGGTGATAATGGACCATTTAAAGTAGTTCGCCATAAATAGCCTCTTTTCCTTCTTCATTTACAGTAACGGAATATTTGGATCGCAATTGCTTTAACCAAATTCTCTCAAGCTCATTTTGATAATCTGAGATAACAATCCCCCTCGTCTCATTTAACTTCTTAGGACTCACCGGCAATACTTCTTCAATAATAACAAGATTATATCTACCTTGATCTTCAACTTCAAAAGTACCTACTTCCCACGGCACTTTATCCAGCAATTGACTTCTACCTTTCTCGTACCTCCCACTATCGATTTGAATTGCAATACTTGACTCTTTATTGTACAACGAGTCAATCAATTTAGAGTCAAGATCCTCTTGATTTTCTAGTCGTAATTTTATTTCATTTATTATTTCTTTATCCGAGGCATTGTAAATGGTTGTTTTGACGCGTTCCTTCCACGTGTAGTTTGTACTATTCTGTCTAAAAAAACCCTCAAGCCCTATTGTATCTAAAACGGCCTTAGACCAAACCTCATTTTCCATTAATTGGAACAATAGAATACCTTCCTTGTATTCTTTAACCAACATTCTATAATCGATGTATTTATGCTCAAGTTGAGCGTCTTCGTATTGGATTATCTGCTCGGCTTGAAAGTCATCATACAATAATTGAATATACTCAGTTAGACTATAAGAATTGTTTTTTTGCTTACTATACACAAAATCAAAAAACTCTTCCAAACTGTAAGAACGGGTATCAATCTTAAAAAGCTCTACATTAGAGATGGTATCGATGTTCGGTTTTTTCCATTTCCCTGTGACTAGTAAACTATCGAAGAAATCTTCTTGCACTTCCCCGATATCAGTAGTCAGCGAGTAGTTATTTTCTTTCTTCAAGCGCTCTATCAATACCTCCTTGTTTAACTTGGCACGCACGTCGCGATTGATTCTTGACCTTATATTTTTTTCCAGATCGGCAAACGGTTTTACAGGGCTCTTCTTTTCCAACCTTACAATATGCCAGCCATAAGGAGTCATAAATGGATCGGAAATACTGCCAATTTCATTTAATCCAAACGCGGCCTCTTGAAAGTTGAAAGGCATTTGACCAACAGAAAAAGGTCTTAGCTTTCCTGCCCTATCCTTTGTATTTATATCCTCAGAAAACTGACTTGTTAACTCCGGCCAAGGAACGCCTCCCATAGCTTGTTCATGAATATCAAAAATCTTATTCCGAGCCAGAGCGCTATCCGCAGAAGTGGGCTTTACGCGTACCATTATATGGGATACTTCTACTGTTCCGTGAGCATTTCTGATGTCGACAACCTTGATAATATGATAGCCAAATTTCGTTCGTACTGGTTTCGAAACCTCACCTTCCGCGGTACTGTAAGCCGCAGACTCAAAGGGATAAACCATTTGAAAAGAGGTAAAATATCCTAAATTCCCACCATTGGTGCGAGCAGAAGGATCATCGGAATACTGTTTTGCCAGTTCTTGGAAATCATTTCCTGAAATCGCCTTATCTCTAATCTCAGTAATCTTTGAATATGCTTTTAAAGTATCTTCAGGACTCGCCTTTTCAGGTACCTTTATCAAAATATGTGATGCATTGACCTCTTTTGTCATGCGATAATACGCCTCTTGAACCAGGCTATCTGTCACTTTTGTTTCTGTCAAATAGGGCTTTTTTAACTGTTCTTTGTACGTATTAAACTCATCCCAGAAGGCTTTTGTGGTATCCATACCACGGCTTTTAGCTTCCTCAATCTTAAGCTTAAAATTTATGTACAGTTTGAGATAATCCTCTATATCCGATCTTGTATAGGCGCTATCATTGTTGATATTGTTTTTTCTGTAGACGTAAGCGAATTCTTCAGTACTAACAGGTGTATTGGCAATAGTAAAAAGTACTTGGCTGGTAATTTTGTTAGATACGCTATTGTTCATAGCCACCTGTGTCGAGCAACCCAACAAAAACAGAATAAACAACGAATAGCAGAACCGCATATAACTTACCCTTTGAAAATCAGTGCAATTTTAATTATTTCATGGCACAAAATGAGGATTGAACTCTAAAAGTCAAATGAGCTCAATTTTCTTAGTAAGCCGGCAAATATTTTTTCTTGGCAGACGGATAATTTCGATATCATCCATAATTCTCTTGACTAATATCAACCCTATTCCACCTTTCTTTTGTTGCTTAATCACATCCTCGATCTCTGGTTCCTGATAAGCGGCAATATCAAAAAGATCGACCGTATCAATGATATCGAACTCTAATTTGTGGGATTTATCGATTTTTATCTCGAGCTCAATAGAATCCTTCGGGTTACAAGAGTGCCCATGTATAATTACGTTGGCGCAAACCTCATCAATGGCAAGAACGAGGGTACTAACGTCCACTTCTGAAATGCCGTGTTTGTCCAACACTTCTTTGACAAAACTTCGTATGTCACGAAGTTTCTCTTTCGTACATGGTACCTTGTAAGAGTATTTCATTCTACCCTAATGCTGCCTTCGCCTCTTCTTTAGTTTGTTTAATAGTTAATAATTGATCTAACCCGAGAATTTCAAAAACGTTTGCAACTTTTTCATTAAGACCATAAATAATCATGCTGATATCACGCTTTCGAAACTCCTCAATATAGGACATGAAAACACCCAGACCTGCTGAAGATATGTATTCAAGGTTAGAACAATCTATTAAGAACTTTTTCCCTCCACTCTCTATAGCCTCCTCTATAGCGTTATCCAATTCAATAGATGAGCTGGCATCAACGTCTCCAACAACCGTCAGAAGATCGTAGCCAGTTTCCTGAATTCTCTTTACGTCAACCATAATGCTATTACGTATTACTAAAATTTATGTTTAAACATGATTCAATTAAACTTCACAATTAAAACTGTGTAGTCATCGTCTATAGCCTCTGTACCTGTAAAGGCATAAAGCTCACTTATTATTTCTTTCTTAATTTCTTCAACCGGAGCCTCACTGTGGAGCTCAATGGTCTCCTTAAGACGTTCATAACCGTACTCATCCCCCTTCACATTACTTGCCTCCGTAATACCGTCCGTATATAGGACTAGAATATCTCCTGGAGAATACATAAAAGTGTCTATCTGAATATAGTTCTTGAAACCTTCATTTCTTAAAATGCCAAGACCTAAACCTTTATTTTGGAAGTATGTGGCTTTACCCTCAGCTCTGCTATAGTATAAAGTAGGGCAATGACCTGCCCTAGAGAATTCTACTTGCTTTTTGTTTGTATCAAACACAAAATAAGAGGTCGTAATAAAAGAAGCCTTGTCCAAGCATCGGCTTAATGCGTTATTAGCACTATCCAAAAAGTCTTTAGGAGACATATCATGTTGGGTAAGGCTATAAAAAACACCTTTCATTTGAGACATGTGAAAAGCAGCAGAAGTTCCTTTACCCGATACATCGCTTATGATCATGGCCACTTTATGATCATTAATTCGATAGGTGTCATAATAATCTCCCCCTACCTCATCTGCGGCTTCAGAAAATGCAGCCGCTGAATAATCGTCATCCTGCACTACCTCATCCGGTAATAGGCTGCTCTGTACATTTTTAGCAATCTTGAGTTCTTCTTTATAGCGCTCGTTTTGTAAAGCCTCGGTGAGGAGCCTGAAATTTTCAATTGAAATTCCAGCCTGATTCGAAAAAGTACTAATTATTTTAGAATTCTCGCGATTGAAACCTTCACTAACATCTTTTAGCAAAACTATAATAGCCTCCTGCTTGCCTTTTACTTTAATAGGGAACGCAATCATAGAACGATACGGAGAACCCTTCAGCGTAGCGAGGTATTTGTTAAGATTTTTAGTCTTATCACTACCTTGATCAAGTACACCTTTTATTTTGTTGGCTTTAAGATGGTTTTTAATTTTAATGATAGCCTCTACGTCAATTTTGTGGGTGTAATACTTATGACCATCATTTTCATTATCGACCTCTATCCAGGCGGCATCTGCAAAAACTGTATTCACAGAACTTTCGATGAGAATTTCGTAAACACGTTCCTCATTCTGCTCAGTTTGGATAGATTGACTAAGCTTTTGAAAACTTACAACTTCTTCCAGTTTCTGCTCAAATACAGATGATGTAGGCAAATTGAAGAGCAGAACAAGTAATGAAAACAGGGCATAAATAAAGATGAAGGAGACTAGCGCGATTATGAAAATGTTCTCTCTTATATCTACAAAATATTCCGTTTTATCGGCTATATCTAAAGACGCACTAACCAGGGTAAATGAAAAATAACCAAGATAGAACATGGCCAATGCAATCAGAAGGATGCTTTTCCATTTCTGCTTGAAGTTTAAATATGCAACCCACTTCATATTTACACATAGTACCAGGCCCATTAATACCAAAATGATAGAATATACACTTTCAAAATTCTCAACGATAGTTATAGGAAGAGCGTCCATAACCAAACCTGCGAGCAGAGCATATTCAAAAACCTTCCAGGCTGTTAGCAGAAACCTAGATTTTTGATAGAGAATTAACCGTTTCCAAACTATGAATGTCGAAATTAGAAATGCCGCTACAAGCCCAAAATTTGAGAGATAGATGAAATTTAGAAAGACTACATTTTCAGCAAGCTTGGTATTACCAAGCATATTCATAATCAATTGAAAAAAGAGCGAAACAATGGTGGCAATGAGACCGGTAACAAAAACTTTCCAGAGTAAATCAACAAAGTTGATACTCTCAGCTCTTTCTATTCTAAACTTGTAAAACGTAAACAGTGCAAAGATGAACAGACTCATTAATATTGGCGGAACTTCGTCACCGATACTCTGTTCTAGTCCACTGGTTTTACTAAAGAGGATGGAAAGTGCGGTGAGGAGCATACCCACCCAAGATCCTGCCGCTACAAGGGCGCTAAATCGTATAATTGCCTTGCTACTCAATTAATTTAAAGTCCAAGGGTAAATATAAAGATTCAAAATAAATATGTCCGCGAATAACAGATAAACGGCAATATAAGCTACCTACTGTAGTTAGGAGCCTCCCGGGTAATAAACACATCATGCGGATGGCTCTCCTGAACACCAGCCGTGGATATTTTTACAAACTTGGCTTCTTGTAATTTGTGAATATCGGCAGCGCCACAGTATCCCATACCCGCCTTCAATCCTCCTACTAATTGATAGAGCACCTCTGATACCAGCCCTTTATAATTAACCCTGCCAACGATACCCTCTGGCACAAGTTTTTTGACATCATCTTCAGCATCTTGAAAGTAACGATCCTTAGAACCATCTTCCATGGCTTCAAGCGAGCCCATGCCACGGTAAGACTTGAACTTCCTGCCTTCATAAATAATTACTTCTCCCGGTGCCTCTTCCGTTCCTGCTAAAAGCGAACCGATCATTACGCTACTAGCTCCACCAACAATTGCTTTCACTACGTCTCCAGAAAAGCGAATACCTCCATCAGCAATTACGGGTACTCCTGAGCCTTTTATAGCTTTAGCTGACTCATACACGGCAGAAAGTTGAGGTACACCAACACCAGCTATGATCCTGGTGGTACAAATACTACCAGGACCTACCCCGACCTTAATAGCATCAGCCCCGGCTGACACAAGTGCTTTGGCTGCATCAGCCGTTGCGATGTTTCCAACAATTACATCCAGTTCCGGATATTTTGATTTTACCTGCTTGCAAGCGTCCATAACACCTTTGGAGTGACCATGAGCAGTATCAATACTGATAACATCTACACCCGCTATTTTGAGAAGTTCAATTCTTTCAAGAATATCCGGAGTAACGCCAACAGCTGCACCTACTCGTAAACGTCCATAATCATCTTTGCAAGCGTTAGGCTTATTGCGCTTTTTCAAAATATCTTTATAGGTAATCAATCCTAAAAGTGTACCATCGGCGTTCACAATAGGAAGTTTCTCGATCTTATGTAACTGGAGTATATCTTCAGCTTTTTCAAGATCTACATCTTCCTGTGCAGTGATTAAATTATCCGTGGTCATTACCTCCTTGATAGGGGTAGCCATATTCTTTTGAAATCTCAGGTCTCTGTTCGTTATAATTCCAATAAGTTTATTAGACTCATTGACAACGGGTATTCCACCTATTTTATGCTCACGCATTATGTTTTCAGCATCCTGTACATTGGAGTCAACGTGTAATGTTATAGGATCCAGGATCATACCACTTTGGCTTCTCTTCACCTTTCTTACTTGCTGAGCCTGTTGCTCTTTGGTCATATTTTTATGAATGAAGCCAAGACCACCTTCCAAGGCGATCGCAATAGCTAGGTCTGCTTCGGTTACCGTATCCATTGCAGCCGAAACAAGAGGGATATTAAGACGAATATTTCTTGTCAACTGAGTAGACGTATCAGTATCACGAGGAAGAATTTCAGAATAATCGGGGATCAAAAGCACATCATCGTAAGTGAGTGCTTCATAGAGAAATTTAGAGGTGTCTAAAGACATGGCAAATAAGCGTTTCTTTTATTTGCCGAGCAAAGCTAAATATATAGCCCCACATAAAAAACGTATTGTATAAAAGTATTTGTATCAAAATGGAAGGTTTAAATCCCTTCTGCTTAGTTTTAGTTTATGTCCAAAATAATAGCAGTTGTGATATTGGCTATGCTCAGTCTCTCGTTGCCTGTGCAAAAAGGGGTTGAAAGGGGTAAGGCTTCTTTTTACGCTGATAAGTTCAAGGGTTGTAAAACAGCAAGCGGGGAAAAGTATATACCTTCTAAATTAACTGCAGCACATAAAAAACTTGCATTTGGCACCCTGGTTAAGGTTACCAATTTAAAGAATGGTAAGTCGGTAAAAGTAACCATTAATGACCGTGGACCTTTTGTAAAGGGCAGGATCGTTGACCTCTCCAAAGCGGCAGCCAAAAAGATCGATATGTTAAACGATGGTGTGGTTGATGTGGAGCTAAAGATTTTAAAAAGTAAAAATTGAGAACACTTTTAACTTTATTAATTCTATCCAATTTCGCCCTATTCGGGCAAACCAACCCAAAGATTAGAAATATTCAATATCAATCTGATTTTGAGCGTCAACAATTCCATGATCACTTTAACCAAGAATTGGAGAACTACTTAGAATTATTTGTTGCCTCATCCCTTGAGGGAAATAGTGAGATTGTCAATCGTTTTAAAAAGAAGATCGATGAAGTTTTCGACGAAAAGTATCAAGTAAAGCTCTTAAAAAAATCGCCTTCTAAACGCGTGAAGAGCATTTATGAAACCATACATAGCAACATCCTGGATAAGTATGAGTCGAATAATACATTTATCAATCTCATCACCACAGGTAGCTATAATTGTGTTACGGCTACCGCCCTGTATGCTTTAATGTTTGAAAAATTCAATATACCCTATCTCATTCAAGAGAAACCAACTCATGTCTATGTAGTTGCCTACCCAAGTACTGAACAAATACTTGTCGAATCCACTGATCCGGTAAGTGGTTTTTTAGCTTTTAATGAACGCTATAAATCAGATTTCATCAAACAAATGACTAAGGCGAAAATAATCGGTTCAAACGAAAGCACTTCATCATCGGTAGAATCACTCTTTGATCAATACTATTTCAGGGATACCGATATAGATATGGTGAAGCTAGTTGGGATCCAGTATATGAACCAAGGTATTTACGCTGCCAATTCCTATGATCTAAATCTGGCAATGCAAAACTTTGAAAAGGCATTTGCATTTTATCCAAGTAGAAATATTGAATCCGTATTATTAGTAACCCGCCTGCAATATTTGGCACTAAATAATTTTAAAGTTCCTAATGATGCCTTTGTTCTGGCAAAACTAGAAGAGCATAAAGACCTGGGTATCACCGACGAAATTATTTTAAATGAGTTTCATCGTGTTATGCAGAAGTTATTAATTGAAAATTCGGATGTAGCAGGTACCGAATCGCTCTATAATACCTTGACGTCACTTATTACTGATCAGACTCTATTAACCGAGTTATCTCATCTTTATTACTATGAAAGGGCCAGGGTTCTCCACAATGAAGGGGAGTATGACCTTAGCCTAACTTATAGTTCTAAGGCCCTTGAGTTAAGGCCAAAAAACAAGAACACTGAAAACCTATTTCTTTCCACTCTGACGCAAAAAATGAGAACCACTAGTGATTTCAAGGCTATCCAACAGGAGTTAGAGACCTTTTTAGCGAGGCATGGCCAACTCCGTGAACACAACGTTTTTACCAGTATGCTTGCTAATACTTATTTGATACTTTTCGGGCAGTCTTACGACTTTAGGAAAATTAGTGAAGGTGATCATTATCATGACCTTTTTCAAAAAACCTTAAGACCAGGACTAAATATTGACCAAAACACTGTCGGGCGTGCCTATTCCATAGCTGCGGTCTACTACTTCAGACTGGGACAAAAAAATAAATCATTGAAATACATAGAAGAAGGTCTGTCAATAGCTCCGGGTAATTTTGAGCTTCAAACAAGAAAGCGAATGATCATCAATTAAATCCCAGGGTTTTCCAGGGCGAGATTTAAAGTACGTTGAGTGATATACGGGTTTCCCAAAACAGTCTTCCCTTTGGCAATCACATTAAACTCTTTCATCATAAAAGACCCAGGGGGCAATTCAAACGTAATTTCAGCCAAGCCAGGCCTGGGAGAATAAAAATTATCTAACTCATTTAACATACAGCCATTTTCATCCAAGGTGCCTTCGTAAAACTGCACCTTTTTCATTCTTTCTGACATTGCAAACCGTAACGTGTACTTGTTACTCTTCAAAATTTGATCGTAATGGGTAACTTCAATACTGGGATAGTGCTTTTTTCTCTTTCCGTTCAGCAGGTATTCAATCATTCCTTGGCAGGGTTCCCCATAATGGTAAGGTACCTCAGCCATAAGTTCGCCATTTTCTCTATACTTTAGTCGATAACCTTGTATATACCCATTTTCATAAGGAGTTAATTGGAATAGCTTGCCATTTTCATAGTAGGTTTTAGCCTCTCCGTCTTTCACGTTGTTTAGATAGGTTATCTCCTGATGAACACGGCCGTTTTTATAATAGCGTTTAGCGAGTCCATCACGCTTGCCATTTTTATATTCAATTTCAGACTTGATCTTACCCCCTGGATAAAACTGCTTGATCAAGCCGTCTTTAATAGTTTTCTTCCCGGCTTTCTGATTAGTTTCAGGTATTTCGCAAGCGATAAGCATTGTCGCTATGAATAAAAAAACCTTGCTCATAGATAATAATACCTATTGATAAACTCTTCACAATTACAAACAGGCACTTCACTAAAGTAAAAGTCTTGCTTATTTTCCGTGATTACCACGTTGCAACCTTCATTTATGGCCGCATAATACTGTAATCCGTCTTCAAAATCATGTGCCCTTGGATCATTCAAAGCTTGTCGCGTTATTTCTTCATTGATAGATAAGATACCTATATAAGTAGCGATTATCCCAATTTTTTTCTTCGCTAGACGATCTCCATTCTTTTTACTGGAAAAATAAAATGCAATAGCTAAACAAAGTGGTGAGGTATATAATTGATGCGCTGTGTCATCTGCCAAACTCAGAACCCTGGAAGAAAATGTAAAAACAGGATACTCTTTATTGAGCACTGATATAATTACATTAGCATCAATAAAGAGTTTCATTTCTTTCTTTCATAAAACTCCTTTTTAAGGTTGTTTTTTCGCTTTCTTTTATATTCCGCCTTTCCTTCTGCCACCTGCATCACCCAGTCTGAAATAGGCATGTCTTCAAGGTTTTGATAACTTTGACTGATTATCTTTTTATAAAGGAACTCTGTCAATCTAGATAAACTGATGTTTTGAGAAGCCGCGAATTTTTTTGCTTTCTCAATAACCTCTTGATCAAAATTTAAGGTGACTTTCGTATCCATTCCTTATTTTTTCTACGTTAAATTTAAAAAAACTTTACGTATAACTACAATTACAGCAAGGTGTAAATAAGATATATTTGCGCCCGCAAATGAACGAGATTATTAATTACCTGAATGAAATAGAACTACTGGAAGCTTCCGGTTTGGTTTTCGGGTTGTTAGCCGTCTATTTTCTAATTAGGGAAAATATACTCACCTGGCCAGCTGGCATAGCTTACGTTTTGGTTTCGTTTATAATTTTTGGGAGGGAAAAGCTCTATGGTGATTTTGCTCTACATATAGTTTTTCTTATTCTGAATGTTTATGGCTGGTGGTTTTGGGCAAAAGACACAGGTGAAAAAAAATCTGAATTACCAATAACGACTTTTCCATTAAAAATTCAGTTTGTCCTTTGGGGTGTTTCCATTGTAGGAGTATTTATTGGAGGGTATTTCTTATCAAAGTCTGATGCATCATTACCCTATTGGGATAGTGCAACAACTGTACTTAGTCTCACTGGAATGTGGCTGACCGCAAGAAAGAAAATAGAAAATTGGCATTTTTGGCTGGTTGTAGATGTTTTAGCCACAGGAATATATTTCTACAAGGGCATATATTTTTATGCGATGTTATATTTTATTTATATCGGTATGGCGGTAGCTGGCTTTATGGCGTGGAAGAAAACGATGAAGAATCAGATCCAATGAAAAAAATCGTCATCACAGGGCCAGAATGTACAGGTAAAACCACTTTGGCCAAAGCCTTGGCAGAACACTATAAGACCAAATGGGTCCCCGAATACGCTCGACAGTATCTAGATGAACTCGATCGCGAGTATAGGGAAGAAGATCTTCTGAAAATCGCCAAAGGTCAATTAAAATTGGAAGATCAGATAGGGAAGGAGTGTAATGGATTATTGTTTTGCGATACGGATTTGACAGTCCTCAAAATATGGCAAGAATATAAATACGGACGCTGCTTTGAAGAGATTTTAAGCAAACTGAAAACAAGGAAGTATAAGTTACATCTATTATTAGCCCCGGATGTCCCTTGGGAGTTTGACTTTCAGCGAGAAAACCCTAACGACAGAAAGAAACTATTTAAGATGTATGAGTCAGAGTTAGCCACAGGTCAATATACGTACCAAACCATCTCCGGTAATTTCGATTCAAGAGTTCAAAAAGCCATTAAAGCCATTGACACACTCATTTGAGCCCATTAGCCACAAACTGTTCTTCAAGGCTTTGCTCATTTGTTAAATCATTTTGAGCGGCCTTCAAGTATGGATTTCTTAAAATAGCATTGAAATCCTTCCAAAAAGAAGCGTTGTAGGGCATACTGTATGACTGCACGTACTTACCACTTTCCATTAATTCCTTGTTTCGGATTTTTTTAAACCCATCTTTATGATCTCTCACAGAAGTAATAAGTATTTCACGATGCCTGAAGTAATTATTTTTATCAGGGTTTAGAATACGTCCATCATACTCTATGTTTTCAAAATTGAGTTTATCAGTTTCTTGCCGTCTTAAGCGTTCGAAGGCAAGACGACTGGATTTTTGACGATCGCCACCAATTACACTAGAATGCACTGAAATTAAGTGCGGGTACCATTTATCTTTATATTGTCGATAATAAATCGAAGATTTTCCCAAGACATATCCTTCCACTAGAGAACCCACATTGCCACGCTTGGTTTCGGTGCTTTTAGTAACTTTCTTTGGTTTCATTCCTCGATGTAGTTCAATTACGGCGTAATCTTTACTCGTTACAACCATTCGATTATATTCCAGAAAATTCGATTGTATCTTCCATCGTTTTGATTTTGAAAACATCGATACACAATAAACGAGCTGACCGTCATAATACGTCATGCTATCCAACACAAACTCGAAGTGATCCAGCATACTGGTGTTAAAATTCGGCCAGAAGGAAAAACTCCAACCTGAGTTCTGACCATCTATGTAGTCATTTTTTAAAGTGACGGCCAAGTAGTTGCTCTCAGTCAAAGAGTCATAATGCACATCCAGATCATCCATTTTTCGCATATCATTACTCTTGCGTAATTCATCCAATCTAAACCGTTTGTCCCGACCTTTATGATACCCTTTGTCGTCCATGGTAAAGGCTGCTTCCGTGAGTGACACATAGATATTATCATTCCTGAGCAGCTCCCTGTAGAAACCTTTGAGTTGATACTTCTGTCTGGTATAATTATAAGGCTGATTTTCAAGAGCTTTTTCAACAATCCTTCGGGCATTTTCATCCAATGCTGATACCTGGATTTCGTCAAGCACGAAATAGTGCGGAGCAAGTACTATCTCATAATCCGTAGGTACGGTTATATCTGCTATTTTGACCTGATAGGTTTTATGAGAAATTGCGGATACCTGTAAAGTGGATTCGACGAAGTCGCTGGGAAAGAACAGAACAAAAAGGCCGTCTTCATTAGAAGCGGTGCCAATCTGAGTATCAAGGATACCTATATTAGCATAGGGCACCGGGTTACCCTGATGATCCAAAACTCTTCCTTTAATAACCTGACTCAAAACTATGACAGGGCTATATAAAAATAAGGCTAAGCAAATCAATGTTCTCATAATCTCATTCAGTTAGTTACCGTTCGCCAAAAACTGGCTTTCAAGACTACCCCCTCCTTTAATCAAATCAGACTTGGCGGCTTTCAGATAGGGGTTCCTCATGATAACATTCTGGCCGTTCCAAAAGTCCGGGTTATAAGGCAAACTATAAGACCTGACATACTTACGTTTCTCCATCAGATCCTTGTTCCTGATTTTCTTGAAACCATCTTCATGGTCATTTATAGAGGTAATGAGGATCTGCCTATGGCGATAGTAGTTATTCTTATCTGGATCGATGATTCGGCCATTATATTCAATATTTGAATAATCAAGCTTACCTCCTCCCTCTTCACGTAGTCGCTGGTATGCCAGGTAACTTGATTTTTGGCGATCTCCACCGGTAACATTAGAATGTTTTACCATCACAGACGGATACCATTTGCCTTTGTATTTTTTATAGTAGATTGAAGACTTGAAAGAGAATGATCCATCGATTAGATGACTGGCGTTACCCCTTTTTTCAGCGTTTGAGTAAGTGATTTTTTTAGGCATACTAGCGAGATGCATTTCAATAACGGCATAATCTTTTTTCGTAATTACCATGCGGTCAAACTCGTAACTTCTTTTCGCAGAAAACCAATACCCTTTCTTCGTGAAAAACGAAATGCAGTAAACCAATTCGCCGTTGTAGTAGCTCATGCTATCCAATATAAAATCGCAACTATTAACCAGGCTGCCATTGAAGTTGGACATAAAGGGAAAATCGTATTTTGGATTCCTACCGTCTATATAGTCGCGGCTGAAGAACCCAGCAAGATCATTTCCCTCCACCAGCGTATCATAATGAATATCCAGGGGGTCCATATCTCGCATATCATTACTTTTTCGTAATTCATCCAGTCTAAATCGCTTATCCTGACCTTTGTGATAACCTTTATCATCTACCGTAAAAGCCGCCTCAGTCAAGAGCACATAGGTGTCATCGTTTCTCAAAAGTTCCCTGTAAAAACCTCTAAGTTGATATTTCTTTTGCGTGTAGTTGAAAGGCTGATTCTTGAGTGCCTTCTCAACAATACCTCGTGCGTCCTGGTCTTTAGCTAAAACCTCAATTTCGTCCAACACGATGTAATGTGGGGCAAGTCTTATCTCATAATCGGTCGGGACAGAAATGTCAGCTATTTTAACCCTAAATGTTCGATACGAAATAGCTGATACCTGTAAAGTAGATTCATTATAGTCACCGGAAAAGAACAAAACAAAAAGACCATCCTCGTTAGAAGCAGTACCTATTTGGGTATCTATAATACCAATATTGGCGTAAGGTACGGGCGCTCCGTTATGGTCTAAAACCCGACCTTTAATCACCTGGCCCTGGGCATAAAAGCAGAAGAGCCATAGCAGCTGAAATACAAAAACGTGTAGGTACATAACCAAATATAACTAAAGAATTAGTTATATAACTAAAAAAATAAGCCTGTATCTCTACAGGCTTACCATTAATCAGGTAAATGTCACCCCTCAGGCATTAAAACCACTTTTACATAGTTATCATCCTTCAAGTAGGTATTAGCTGTTTTTTTCAAATCATCCGAGCTTAATTTGTCAATCTGCCCTTCATATTCATAATAGCTATCAAGATCGCTGCCATTGTAATAATAGGCTCTCAAAGAATTTAACCAATACCTGTTTTTCTCAAGATTATCTTTGCGCTCTCTTCGCTGCGTTTCTTTAACCTTTTTAAGATCTTCATCCGAGACGCCGTCTTTTTTGATCTTATTAATTTCTTCAAATACCGCTTTTGAGAGGTCATCCACATTTTCAGGTCCACATGGAAAACTTACCGTGAATGAGTAGCTTTCATAAGGATACTTGGAAACACTTGCTCTCGCACCTACGCCGTATACACCTCCCTTTTCTTCACGGAGAATTTCAATCAATTTGGTAGTAAGTACCGAGGCCAGCGATGACATGTAGTAATTCGTCTGCTTCTCATATTTTTTCTCACCTGTAAAAGCTATAGTGACCTGACTTTTTTGGTCAGCACCCTTTTTCACGACTTCATTTACGACACCTTTAGGAGGTCTTACCCCTAGATCTTTCCAGGCTTCTTTGCTGTTTGAGCTGGGTAGGCTTCCAAGATAGGTTTCCAACATTGGAATTAGCTCTGCTTCATTAAAGCTACCTACGAAGAAAAAGGTAAAGTCAGAGGCATCCGCAAAACGTTCTGTATAAATGTTATAAGCCCGATCATAGTTGATCTTATCCAGGTCCTCTGCCTTAGGGAAACCCTCCGCCCTGGGATGGTTATCGGTTAAAATCTTGGTGAGTTGATCCGCAAAATAGAATTGTGGATTTGACATTAGATTTTGATAAAGCATTCTATTTTTCGACTTGAACGACTCGAAAGCTTCCGTATCTTTTCTGGGGGCAGCGAAATACAGATGCGCCAATTGCAGCATTGTTTCTACGTCCTCAGGAGAAGTACTACCATTGAGGCCTTCCGATAGGCCACTTACATAGGGCGAAACACTTACGGTTTTCCCGGATAACATTTTTTGAATATCTGTGGTAGAGAAGTCTTTTACTCCACTTTCACCAATAATGCTAGAGGCATTTCGTGCAGATTCGTCATCCTCTTTTGGATAAAGCGAACTTCCCCCAAAACTAAAGGCGGTCATCAAAATTTCATCATTCTTAAAATCTGTTGGCTTGAGCACGACTCTTACCCCATTGGAAAGCGTGATCTCTTTGGCCCCTATGGTCTTCAGTTCTTTGGTGGCTGTTACTTTACCAGCAGTAGGTACGTCTTCAATGAAACTGGAAGCCACTACTTTGTCTTCATAAGCTGTAATCCTGGCTAAAGTCGCCTCACGAAGCATTTTTCTGACCTCATCTTCCGTGGGCATCTCCACACCTTCTTTTTCCGGACCGGTAATTACAATTACACGATTAGATTTAGAGACCCATTTTTTTCCGAGCTCATTGATCTCCTCTATGGTAATGGTCGGTAGTACCTTTTTGTAAAAATCATATTCAAACGCTACACCAGGAATAGGTTCTTTAGATAAGAAATTTCGAATATATTCTCCGGCATAACGACTGGACTCCGTCTTATCAGACTCCTTATACGCTTTTTCCATGTTATTGAGCATTACATTCTTATAACGCTCAAACTCTCCTTCGGTAAACCCAAAGCGTTTAGCGCGTTCATTCTCAACCACAATGGCCTTCAGCCCATTCTTAATGCCATCCTGACCTACCACGGCAAAAGATGAATAGTTGCTTTTGGTACGCACCATACTACCGTAATTGGCACTAGCAAAAAAGAATGGAGGTTCAGCAGATTGCTTTAATTCTTCTAACCGCTGATTCAACATACCGGTGTACAATCTGTATATCGCATCTCTCCGGAATTCATTAAGAGTCTCGGTAGTCTCATTCCCCTGCTTATACACCAACTGAATTTGAGTGAAGGGAGCTTCTTTATCGGAAACCACACTTATGAAGGTCTCATCATGATCAGGTACTTCATACATTTGACGTTCCTTCGGATTCTTAGGTTTTTTGATTTTTCCGAATCGCTCTTTTATTTTTTTCTCCATTTCGTCAGGATCGATATCACCTACAGCGATTACAGCCATTAAATCAGGACGATACCAGTCTTTATAGAACTGGCGAAGAGTTTCGTATTCAAAATTTTCAATTACCTCTTTTTTACCTATAGGCAACCGATCTGCATAACGTGACTCTTTGAACATTACTGGAAACCATTCATCACGCATCCTTTGGTTGGCTCCTTGCCCTAAACGCAACTCCTCAAGCACCACACCACGTTCTTTATCTATTTCCTCTTCGGTCATTGCAATATTATGTGCCCAGTCTTCAAGCACAGTTAAGCCTTTGTTAAGAACTTCTTCGTCATCAGTTGGAATAGGTAAGATGTACACTGTTTCATCAAAACTGGTGTATGCGTTTAGATCAGAACCGAATCTCACTCCTACAGACTGCAGGTAGCTCACAAGTTCATTTTTTTCAAAGTTTTTGGTACCATTGAAGGCCATATGTTCAAGAAAATGCGCAAGCCCCTGCTGCTCCTCGGTCTCAAGCATCGAACCGGCATTAACTGCTAGTCTTAATTCTACTTTGTCCTCGGGCTTTTCATTCTTTCGGATATAATAAGTAAGCCCATTTTTCAAGGTTCCCGTACGCACGTCAGGATCAATGGGCAATTTGCTATCCATGTTTCCTGATATTTCCACCTCCTGCGCCCAAACCGGGGCTATGATCAGAAGAATTAAAAGTTTGGTAATTACTGTTTTCATAAGTCTGTTCAAATTTCTATATCTATCAACTACATTTTTAGTTATAACTCATTAGTCGAGCAAACGTTTCATTTATTACAAAGAAAGTCAAGTTTTTAACAAACTTTAAGACCAGGCTTCTTTAAGTACTACCCTAGAATCAACGCCATCCATCCATCCTATACTCAATGTGAATGAGTGGGTTTTCATGAATCCATTGCTCAACCTGTAAAGTGTCTATCCTATTACCCACTAAGTTCAAATATCGCAGCTTTTTCAACCTTTTTAATTTGGGCAGTTCGTTTTCGATAATGAGATAATTGAAGGCAATATTTAGAGAATCCAGTTCTTGAAGTAAATCAAAGTTTTTAGGAAGTGAGGTCAGTTCTAAATGGGCAATATCTAAAAAACTCAAGTCTGTAAAACTTGAAATACTGCTTGGCAATGGATTTTCCTTGGCTTGATCAATCATACGATTCCACGCACTCACAGGTGGCAATATAACCCAAGATCCGGAATCTATAGAAATCCTTAATCTCCGCACTTCAGAATGAATTGCAAGACTTTTTGGTATCTCTTTGTAGCCTAGTTCGCTGAGAATTATATATGCACTTAATCCATCATCATTAGATTGTGAATAAGAATACGCTACTGAGCATAAAATTAAAGTAGCCGTTTTAAACCAGCTTGTAACGCTCTTCATCCAGACCAAATAAATATTCGAATACACTGCGCTTTTGAACTCCGAATTGAGTTGAACCATACGGAATTCTATTTTCTACCATATTGTTAACTAAGTAAGGAAAACTGACAAATTTAAACTCTGGTAAAAGCTCCAAAAACTTCTCAACAATTAAGTCAGATTCTATCTCCAGATTCAACTCAAGATAATTTGCGAAACTTTCGGATTTGAGGACACCTATCTCGATAAGCCTTTTCAAACCTCTAATTTCGGATTGAATACTTAGTCGGTACTCTTTATAGAATGTGAAGTATGGTGTCAGCAAAGATGCTATGAATACAAACGACTTCTTCTCAAAATATTTACCATCTATATTTGATTGTTCAAGTCTGAATGAGATTGATGGAAATTGTAGATCGAAACAATTAATTAAATCAAGCTCAATTTCTTGTTCTAATGTGTTGACAAAGTTTTTCCATTGAATAAATAGTTCTGACCTAGGTTTATTCGATTGAAGTTGTTCGATCTTTTGATCTATCAAATCACTGATGCGAGAATTACCATTATCAGTACCATCTACATTAGTTAGATAATATTGTTCAATTGAAGAATATAATTCTTGAAAAGTAGAACTCAACATCAGGTCAAGTTATTCACCAAATAAACCACACTGATAGCGTGCGACATAGCCTTGAATATTTCCTGAACACGTACCCGTTGAAAGGGCATAACCACCTCCTGTCAGCTGAGAAAGCCAAGCACGCCATTCTTCAAATATTTTATTTGAGAATTCAACTTCGCTTGGTTTTTCCTCTATCTGATTCAACCATGATTCAACGTCATCAATTGATAGATTCCAAGATTCGTTCATGATTCTCGAGGCAGACGAATTGTCCAATGCTCCTGAAGAAGAGTAGATAGTCAAGCAGATAGAACCCTGAAAAAAAGTTACTACATCATTTGTATTCGTATGATGACCATAAGCTTGTAGGCGCTCTAATTGAATTGTAAGGCCTGATCCAACTTGCGTGAAGTTATATACACCGCACATTTCATTTGGACTAAGCTCACAACCACCATTTCCATCATAAACCATCCCCGGACCGCAGGCATTGATACACCTCCCTTGCTCATCAGCAAAATAACCATCATCACACTGCACCGGACCTGTTAAACTAGAGCCCTCACCTGAACCTCCACCTTCTCCGCTACCATCTCCAAATATAAGC
>JBCCOE010000021.1:0-57264 GCA_039025475.1 Bacteroidota bacterium
CGAGGTGTCTGAGAATTTCCGGTATTAATGTTAGCCGGTAGGTCCACAGGGGCCGCCCAACCGGAATTTGTTCTTTTTGAGCGCACAATTCTGCAGCCTGACGCTCCACCATATTCACTCATTTTTTCGCAACGCATAAAATAAAGGTATTCACCATCAGGCGATAAACATGGACCTCCTTCATTTTCTCTTGAATTAGTTGGTGACCCTAAGTTTTTAGGAGCTTGCCAGTCATTTCCATTCCTTTTGCTACTCCAAAGGTCAAAACCCCCCAGGCCTGATTTTCTAGATGAAAAGTACAACATATCTCCGTCGAAGCTTAAGCTATATCCGCCTCTGTAATTTAATGTGGGCCTGTTTATAAGTTTATTTACCTCTATGCCGTCATTCCATGTGCTTACTGTTTTCTTGGTGGCAGTCATCATAGCATGGTGACCTTCGTCGGTGTAATCGTGCAAATAGAGTAAAGTACGACCATCACCACTAATAAAAGGAGCATAATAATTAATTGATGGTTTGTTGATGTTTGATGGTAGTAAACGAGATTTAGCCTGCCCGAATGCAAGACTACTCAGTGTTGTGAAAAGTAAAAGAAATCCTGATCGTACCATATGAAAAACTATGCGTGAATTACAATATAAGTATTAATAACCTTACTTTACGAAAAGTATCTTTAAATTGGCTCAATCGCCCCCCGAATGAGATATTTAACTTTAATCATATTTGCAACTTTAAGTACATTAAGTCAAGCTCAACGCCTCGAAACAGTAGTTCAGCGTGGTCATTATGAAGCCGTTAAATCTGTTGCATTCACCCCTGATGGTAAGTTCTTATTATCCGGAAGCAGAGATAAAACCATTAAGCTTTGGGAGTTATCCACCGGACGTGAAATAAGATCTTTTCTAGGACATGAATCAACTATAAACGACTTGTTCATAACTCCTGACGGTAAGCACTTTGTCAGTAGTTCGGCAGATTTTACCGCAAAACTATGGAATATCGCTTCAGGCGAATTAGTCCGAACATTCTCGGGTCACACAGACTACATGACGTCAGTTGCGGTAAGTCCGGATGGGAAATATCTGCTCACCGCAGGATTTGATTGGGAAGCCATCCTCTGGAATATAAAAACAGGAGAGGAAATAAGGAGGTATAAAGTGAATCCTGATAAAGGCATTGGTTATGGTATAGATGCTGAGTTTAGTCCTGATGGTAATCAGATAGCTTTCGGTGGAGACAACCGCTCGGTATGGATTTATGATATTGACGGTGGTGAAAAGAAGTTTGAGCTGAAACCAGAGGAAGGTTATTGCGGAGGCTGTGGTTCATTCATTAAATTCAATGGAAATGATTTGATCTCGGCTAGTAATAGTGGTGATGTAAAAGTTTGGAATCTTACGGATGGCTCGACTAAGAAAGTGATCTATACACACGACGACGAATTCGGTGGCTTGGATGTTCAAAATACAAATGTTCTGGTTGCCACTACAGACTCCGTTAAACTCTTTGAGCGGTCGTCAGGGGAACTTAAGTGGGAGATAGGAATACAATCGGAAAAAGAAAATACGGATATCTCATTTAGCCCCGATGCCAGCTTAATAGCACTAAGTAACGATGACAAAACTATTCGCATATTAAACACTGTAGACGGTTCGTTGGTAAGAGTTCTGGATGGTTTTCTCAACAGGGTCGATAAAGGAGGTCTGAATTACGATAGGAGCGCCTGGGATTTTTACATCAAGAAGTACACAGATTTAAAGAACGATGTTGCTATAAGTCCAGATGGGAAGTATTTGGCCAAGGGGAAGTTGGGAACTTTGACACGACTTTGGGACTATAAAGCAGGAAAAATTGTGAATGACTTTGCCGGTCATGAAAAAGCAGTATTGGCGATGCAATTCTCCCAAGATGGTAAGCAGTTACTGACAGGCAGCGCAGACCATACTGCTCGACTTTGGGACGTCAAGACCGGTGAAACTCTGGTAACTTACAAAGGTCACAGGGGTGAGATATTCAGTGTGACCTTTAGTCCGGAAGGAGAGAAGATCGCAACAGGTAGCTGGGATGGTACGGCAAAGATCTGGGATCGCGAATCCGGGGAACTGCTTACTACATTAACTTTTGAACAAGCCTCTCCGTACCAATTGAGATTTGTGAATAATGATATTTATCTATTGGTAGCTGGGCTTGATAAGACGCTTAAGTTATGGGAGATCGATAGCAAAACAGAAGTAAGAAACTTTATGGGCCACACCGATGTGATCCATTCGTTTGATATTCATCCTGAAAAACCCATCATAGCTTCTACAAGCTGGGATGGGAAGGTAAAAATCTGGGATATGCATACCGGACTTCAATTCGCCAGATTCGCAGACCACGATGGCCCTACTTACTCAGCCCTGTTTAGCCATAGTGGTGATATACTTTGTACAACAGGGGCTGACCGGGTGATCCGTGTACGTGAGGGTAAAAAAAGTGACTACTCAGTCATAAATGAATTTAAAGGCCATAGCGCCCCGGTGACCAATTTATCTTTCACTCCTGATGACAAATATTTAGTAAGCGCTGCTGAGAATGGCGAAGTGATCATATGGGACATGGCGAGTGGCAAAGAGCTTATAAACTATATGACGCTCAGTCAAAGAGACTGGATGGCTGTAAATTCAGACGGTCATTTCAACGCCACTGATGGAGCCTTTAAAAATATTGTATTTGTGAAGGGTATGAAAAGCTACAGTGTGGATCAGTTTTTCGATGAGTTTTACGCGCCTACTTTGGTAAAGGATGTATTTTCCAATCGTTCCGGCAACCGCCTAAACATGTTGGATAAGATGCAAAATTCCCCACCACCACAAATTGAAATCCTAACCCCAAAAAACAATCAGGCTTTTGATAATCGTGAAGTGGATATGTTGTTTAAAGTTATTGATGCCGGGGGAGGTGCCAAGCAGGCTACCCTTTTTCAAAATGGCAAGGCTATATTGAACGAAAAACTTCAGGTTAAACCAGGTAAATCACAGGTGGTCGCACATAAATTTAACCTGGTGCCAGGCCTGAATGTGATAGAAGTTTCTGCTTCAAGTAAAGGAAACATAGAATCACAGAAGAGTAGAGTAAACCTGCAGTTTGGCGGTGACCTTAAGTCATCCTTATACCTGTTGGCTATTGGCATTAATGAATATCAAAACGAATCACTCAATCTCAATTATGCCTCTGCCGACGCCGAAGGGTTCGTAGAGCTCATTAAAGGACATACAAAAGATCTTTTTGATAAGGTGGAAGTAATTTCTATTTATGATAAAGAAGCCACCAAAGACAATATCTTAATCAAATTGGACGAACTCAAGGAGCAAATCAGACCTCAGGATGTATTGTATCTGTACTATGCCGGTCATGGAAGTATGGTAGACAATAATTTCTATTTCGTGCCCTCGAACAATACCAAGCTTTACAGCGATGAAAAACTGAGAAAAACGGGGATTTATGCCGGAGAATTACAGGAAAAACTCAAAGCCATTGCCGCACTCAAACAAGTGGTAATTATAGACGCGTGCCAATCCGAAGGTGGAGCGGAAATACTGGCACAACGAGGGGCTACGGAAGAAAAAGCCTTGGCCCAACTTTCCAGAAGTACAGGCATACATGTATTGGCTGCCGCAGGAAGCGAACAATTCGCCACCGAATTTACAGAGCTTGGACATGGCCTTTTCACTTATGTACTTTTAGAAGCGCTGTCAGGCAAGGCCGATGGAGCTCCCAAAGACGGCAAGATCACTATCTATGAATTAAAAGGTTACCTGGAAGATCAAGTTCCGGAACTCTCAAAAAAATATAAGGGAAGAATGCAGTTTCCCCATACATTCAGTCGTGGACAAGATTTCCCACTCGTTGTTGATCAATAAATACTTGGAGAAATGGATGAAATTGAATTAGTAGGTCATTTTGGAGCGCTGTTAAGCAGCATCACATTTATTCCGCAGGTTTACAAGGCATGGCAAAGTCGCAGTGTTGGTGACTTAAGCCTTACTATGATGCTGATCGTTTTTACCAGTACCATAGTGTGGCTCATTTATGGAATTGCACTCAACCTTTGGCCGGTAATTGTTGCTAATTCTATTATTTGCTTTCTAAGCCTGCTGTTGATCTATTTTAAGTTTGCTTTCCGTAAATAAGCTTGAACAAAATCACTTCGACAGGGTTTTCATAGCCAAAATGGAAGTATTCTCATGAAGTCTAAGGTCTTGGTATGTATTGTATTTTTTTCGTTGACCGGTTGCCAATTTGGCCGATTCGTCATCTACAATTTTGCGGACATCACCGATTATAAAAAATTTCCGCAGGAAGTCATAGAAAAAGCTGGTGCCCCTTTCTTGTTTTATGAAGGTGATGAAAAACTTACAAATCTGATTGGCGACATCACGTTGAATTCCGAAAAAATGGGTAAGCTGAACCTGACCCAATTCCTGGAGGAAGAGACCAAAACCGTGGCCTTTCTGGTGATAAGAAACGATAGTATTTTATATGAAAGATACTTTGAGAAATACAATGAAGAATCCATAGTAACCTCGTTTTCGGTTGCCAAATCCTTTGTGTCGGCCATGATCGGCATTGCCATTCAGGAAGGTTATATCAAAAGTGTAAATGAGCCGATTACTAATTACATTACCGAACTAGAAAATAAAAATCCGAGGTTCAAAAAAATTCTGATCGAGCATGTACTGAACATGCGAACGGGACTTAAGTTCAACGAGAATAGCTACACTAATCCCTTCGCAGAGATTGCCAAACTCTACTACGGACGAAATCATTTGAAGCAGGTGATACAGACTAAAATTGAAGAGGGTTCCAATCAGTCATATGAATACCAAAGTATCAATACAGAGATTTTGGCCATTATTATTGAACGAGCGACAGGTCAAAAATTGGCCGAGTATTTTGAAGAAAAAATCTGGCAACCTTTAGGCATGGAATATAATGCCAGTTGGAATATTGACAGCAAAAAACATGGTACACCAAAAGGGTATTGCTGTCTTAACGCCAGAGCCCGTGATTTTGTAAAGCTTGGGCGCTTGTACCTGAAGCGCGGAAATTGGAAAGGCCGTCAGATTATCAACGAGGACTGGATAGACCGCTCAATTCTGCCCAATAGGGAAAACGGCTGTTATCAATATCAGTGGTACAGCTACGAAAGCTACCTTAGAAATGACCAAGGAGAAACTATGTATTTTCCTGACTCTGTTTCAGCCGCGGAAAATGTGACTCCCTTTGATCAGGTGCGCTCCTCTGTGAGGAACCCAGGACAATTCTACGTCGAAAGTTGCGGCCCGGCTTTCATGGCCATTGGAATTTTAGGGCAATATATCTATGTAGACCCTGAACAGGATCTAATCATGGTACGCTTTGGTAAGAAAAATGACTTCGGTTATCCCTACTTGTTTAATAGGATTGCAGAACTTATTACGACCAAATGATAAGCATAATGAATGTAATTATGTAACTTTTAAGGATAGAATGGGTTTTTTAGTATTTAAAATCTGCCAGTTTGTTGAAAAGCTTGTTTTAAAAGTAAATTACCCCCGTTATTATTATAAAATTAAAGATTAGAAACTATGAAGCATGTTAATATCCTCTCGATAATCCTCATTCTTTTACTGTTTGTTCAATGTGGCGATGATGATAATGAAACTCCAGCTTCAGTTTTATCATTAACAAGTACAAGCGCAACGGTTAACGAAAACGCGGGAATTGTAACCTTAGAAATCGGTCTTAGCGCTCCGGTCGTAGGTAGTGGCGAGCTTTCATACTCGCTCTCTGGAAGCGCCAACTTAAACGGCGACTTTGCGATTATAGATAGTTCTCCACTGACCGTAAACGAGGGAGCAGAAAGCATTGACATTTCTTTTCGAATAATAGATGATGAAATCATCGAAATCTTAGATGCCGTAGAGAATGGTGCCGGTGGTTTCGATATTGTCCCTGTTACCGAACAAACTTTGATTGTAGAACTAGCTTCAGTTTCAGGTAATCTACAATTGCCAAGCGATGGTGAAAGAACATTTACATATAATATCATAGACAATGATGAGCCTCCAAGTTCTGGCATGAAATGGGATTTGGCTTGGAATGTAGAAGAAAGTGGAGACGTAGACGCAGTAAATTTAGATATGGTCGCTATATACGATGTAGTGGTTGAGAATAACACAATTACGGATGCTCAAACTTTCGCTATTTCAGCAAACACCTCAGGTTACGAAAACCTAATCGTTGATAATTCTGCACCGGATTCAGATTATTATCTTGTTGTTGAATATACTGATGGTATGGGCGACGCTGCCTTTATTTTTTGGTCATATCACACAGATGTTCCCGTATTTGCCAGCGATGTTTTCACTCAACAAACTGCCGATGATGGTTTTGTTTTAATATTTGGACCTATCGCCACAAAAAGTGGTAGTACATTTAGCCGAAAAGGTCAAAGCCAAATAGAACCTACACTAAAACGAGTCAGAATAGATCAGGGCATTCTACAATGATTGGTTGATTTAGATACACCTGGATGGTGATATTGAGACCTGCCAAAGTGAGTTGTAATTCCCTGTAGCTCAGAGACTAAGTCAAAGCCTGATTGACGATCAGAGCAGAGATATACGCCAATCCTGACATGTAAATCAACTGTAAAAGAGGCCACTTCCAGCCTTTAGTTTCTCGGTAGACGACCGCAAGTGTACTCATGCATTGCATAGCAAATGCATAAAAAATCAGTAATGAGAAGCCGGTTGCAAAATCGTATCTAGGCTGCCCGGTATCGGGGTTAATCTCATTTTTCATCCTCTTCTTGACCGTGGTCTCATCATCCGTAGCTCCTATACTGTAAATGGTTGACATGGTACCCACGAAAACTTCGCGGGCCGCGAATGAGGTAATAAGGGCAATACCAATTTTCCAGTCATATCCCAACGGTTTAATAATAGGTTCAAGTGTTTTACCAAAAATGCCGGCATAGGAGTTTTCCAACTTATAAGCGGCAATTCTGTTATCAAGATCTTCGCCATCTAGGCTTAAGTTCTCTGCTTTCACAATTTCTTCTGCTCTTTCTATTCTATCCCCTGGTCCATAGGAAGCAAGCACCCAGAGAATGATGGAAATAGCCAGAATAACTTTTCCTGCCTCAAGAACAAACGTCTTAGATTTTTCATACATCGTCAGCCCAACATTCGCCCATCTTGGCGTTTTATATGTGGGGAGCTCCATGATCAAAAAACTTCTCTCCTTGGTCTTTAATAAAGCCTTCATAACTGCCGCAGAAACTATAGCAGCCAAGAACCCAATAAGATACATCCCCAGCAAGGCAAAGCCTTGCAAATTAAAAATACCTAATACGCGTTCTTCAGGAATAATTAAGGCGATGATTATGGTATATACAGGTAAACGAGCTGCGCAACTCATTAATGGGGTCACAAATATGGTAATAAGTCGTTCTTTCCAATTTTCTATTGTTCTAGTGGCCATTACGGCCGGTATGGCACACGCTACTCCAGAAATTAAAGGCACAACGCTTCTACCGTTGAGACCCAACTTACTCATAGCCTTGTCCATCATAAAGACTACACGTGCCATATAACCCGTCTCCTCCAGGATGGAAATAAAGGCAAATAAAATAGCGATTTGCGGAATAAATATTACTACCCCACCAATGCCTGCAATTATACCTTCGGTCAATAAATCCGTAAATACGCCAGGCGGTAGGGTATGAGCTAGCCAGGCACTGAGATTTGAAAACGAGGTATCAATCAGATCCATAGCAGGTTCTGCCCAGGAAAAAATGGATTGGAAGATTAAAAAAAGAAGTGCAAAAAATACTAAGTACCCATAAACTTTATGTGTTAAGACAGCATCTATTCTTTTCGTCCATTGCTTTGGTAGCTTAGAAAATGTTTCTTTTACAGCAAGGTCTATTAATCTGTTGATCTCTCCATAGCGAGCCAGGGTTTCCTTTCTTCGCAACTCATCTCGATTAAAATTGTGCTCCTTGGCAATAGCGCTGATAGTCTCTTTTTTCTGTTCTGAGAGGTTGCTACTTATTTGATTCTGCTGAAGAAGCTGGTAAGCGTAGTAATCTTCCTCTACAGAAAACTTTCCCTTTATTTGATTTATAGCCATTTTGGCATATTCTCTAACCTGGATGATGGGCTCAAAGGTTTTCTCATCTTTGTCGGTAAGAACACGTTTAAGCTCATTAAGCCCTTTGCCTTTACGGGCATTCATAGGCAATACCGGTACGTGCAAAGCCTTGGATAGTTTTTCATAATCAATAGTTAAGCCTAATTTCTTAACTATGTCCACCATGTTTAGCACCAGAATACATGGAATCCCGAGGTCATAAATTTGTGTGAACAATAGCAAATTTCTTTTCAAGTTAGAAGCATCTACAATTACCACCACTTTATCAGGATACAGCGGATTATTCTTATCTCCCAAGATGTTAAAGACTACTTTCTCATCAACCGAATTAGGGTAGATGCTATAGGTTCCGGGCAAATCAATGACCTGTGCTTTAATGTCTGGTGACAATTGTGAATAACCTGTTTTCTTATCAACAGTGACCCCCGGAAAATTACCGACCTTTTGATTTAATCCTGTGAGATGATTAAAAAGCGAAGATTTTCCTGAATTAGGATTGCCTACTAAAGCAATTCGCATTGAAGCACTCATCTATTTATTCGATTGAGATTTTGATGGCCTCATCAAGACGCAAGGAGAGTTCATAGCCGGATACACTGACACAAACGGGACCTCCGAAGGGTGCCGAGTAATTCATGGTTATAGCTTGACCTGGAATACAACCCATTTCAAGAAGTTTCAGCGAGAGCTGATCATCCAGCAGCTCTGAAATAACACCACTTTCACCAGGATTTAAATCAACGACACTCTTTACTCTCACCTAAATAAAATAAGTAATAAACTACTGTGAAAGTATCCCCTAACATCATCTAAAGCAAATAAATAAAGTTGAATAACCTAGGCTAAAACCTATGATTTCTATCATGTTCACTCTACTCCTAAGCTTTGCCGTTGGTTTAATTCACACTCTTTACTTTAGAATCAAAATACACCTAAAATCTGTTGGATTAGAATACAGCGCGAACCTAAACCAGAGATTATGAGCAAACTCCGAGAAATGTTTTCCAGGCGAGGTACAGATGAGTTGGACAAACCCCGGTCGGATAAGCCTAAAAGGGTAAAACAGATTCTTGATGAACAGATAGAAGCAGGTTTACATGAATTTAATCGGTCAAGTACTGGTTTGTTTATTTCCGCTTTTGCGGCAGGGCTGGAAGTAGGTTTCAGCATACTATTCATGGGTACCATATATTCTATGTTTGGTGGTTTGCTTAGCACCGAAACACTACACCTGTATCTGGCACTTTGCTACCCTATCGGCTTTCTCTTCGTAATAATAGGTCGCTCCGAGCTTTTCACAGAACATACCGCCCTAGCCATACTACCCGTTCTAAGTCGGTCAGTTCGGATACGAGATTTGCTCGTTCTTTGGGGAATAGTCTATGCCGGAAATCTGGTTGGTGGATATATTTTTAGTATACTGATCTCAAGAATCGGCACTAAAGTCGGATTTATAGATGATCAGGCTTTTGAATATCTCGCACACCATATGGTAGATTATGATTGGAGCACAATCTTACTAAGCGCGTTACTGGCAGGTTGGATGATGGGGCTACTCGGTTGGTTAGTTACTTCTTCACAAGAAACCATTAGCCGGATTTTTGTGATCATCTTAGTAACCTTTATCATAGGTATTGCCGGACTTCACCATTGCATAGTAGGCTCTATAGAAGTATTCTCCGGGTTTATAACCAGCGACTCAATTACCTTTTCAGACTACCTTCGCTTTCAGGTTTGGGCTACCTTAGGTAATGCAATAGGGGGAGCTGTATTTGTGGCTATCCTCAAATTCAGTCACGTTCGATTCAAGTAAATAACTAGTTACTTTTATCGTCAATTTCAATTCGTGTACGTGGAAGCATTTCGGGGAATTCTTTTTGCATAAATGCGATCAGCTTTTCACGAACCATAACGCGCAAATCCCAGGCTGAACCTGAATTTTTAGCGCTTACTAACGCGCGAATTTCCATGGTTGCTTTGGCGCTATCTGTAACCTGAACCACATTTACTTTGCCATCCCATAAAGGGGTATTCTTTAGTATCTTGTCGAGCTCCTCTCTAATAGGATCAATTGGCATTCTATAATCGGTATGAATGAATACGGTGCCAAGGATCTCCGACGTAGTTCGCGTCCAATTTTGAAATGGCTTTTCAATAAAATAAGTAGCCGGTACCACGAGCCTTCGTTTGTCCCAGATATTAACTACTACGTACGTAAGCTTTATTTCCTCAATTTTACCCCACTCACCTTCTACAATTACTACATCGTCCATACGTATGGGTTGGGTCAATGCAATCTGAAGCCCAGCTAAAATATTTCCAATTAAACGTTGAGCCGCCAGCCCAACTATAATACCAGCAATACCCGCAGAAGTCAAAAGACTTAGTCCGATCTGACGAATGCTTTCAAAAGTCATGAGAGCCAAACCAATAGCTACGACAACTATAATCACTACAGCCACTCGCTCAAACACTCGTATTTGGGTGAAAATCTTCCTGGCCTCCAGGTTATCTTCTTTAGTAAGATCATATTGATTCATAATAGCCGAACGAATTACGGCTACCACATTAATCAATAACCAAGCTCCTGCGAATATCAATGAAACATGCCTGATTTGATCAATCCAGGAATAGTGTAGGTTCAGATAATCAATAGCAGGACCTAACAACAGGATCATGATCACCAAAAAAAGAGGTACTTTTATCTTACTTAGTACTTCCTTGTCAATATCATAGATACGCCTCACCCTTTTGATTAAAAGATATGCGACAAGACTAAATACTATGCCTGCTACAATGCTTAGCATAAAAACCACGACGTTGTGGTAGGGTTGATCAAGGTCGGTTAATATTTCCATATACCAATTAAATTAAGTTGTGAGTATCTATCTGCAAATGACATATTATGCTTAGCTATTTGAAATGGTCAAGAGAGAAAAATTATCTGCATATAAAGAAGCAGAAATATTCAAATCATGTAGTAATTTGTGCAAGAATTCCGGCTCATGAAAGAGATTATAACTTCAATTGACCAGCATTATATACAATGGTCCATTACCATAGGATTGTTAGTGCTCTTGATTATCGTGCGGGCAATCATTATCCGTATGGTTAGCCGGCATGGAATCAAGAATGATGTGGACAAATCACGATCCGTCTATATTAAAAAGCTGATAAACATAGTACTGATCGCCCTGTTTGGCTCTTTGATTGGAAGTGTTTGGGAAATCTCGGTTCAAGGCCTGTCCCTTTATTTTGCTTCTATTTTTACTGTGGTAGGTGTGGCTTTGTTCGCTACCTGGTCAGTATTAAGTAATATGACCGCTTCTCTGGTACTTTTCTTTTTCTTTCCTTATAGGATAGGCGACAAAGTGAGAATTATTGACGGTGACAATTCTGTTCAAGGCCACATTACAGATATCACGCTGTTTTACGTCGAGATCAAGGGTGAAAACGAACAGCTTTTTACCTATCCCAATAACCTAGCTATACAAAAAGCAATAAGTCGATTGTAGGCCAACCGCTTTTAACAGAGATAAATCGTATTGCGTTTTTTGTTCGTCAAATCACTATTGGTTTATATAAACCATAGAAACTTTGTGCACCTGAATTGTTAAGTTTATCAGGTAGGAAAAGTAGATGTCAGGTATCCTCGCCCTTAACGTAGCCACCATACTCTATCTCTGCGTAGTAACTGCAGCCGTAGTAATCAGTAACCGAAGGAATACTGCTTCTTTTTACGTGCTTTTCTTTCTTTTACTGATACCCATATTTGCCCAAGTACGTCAGTTACTGGTACTCAATGACCTACTGCAAAAAGTGCCGCTGTACTTACTGATGGTCTACATCCTGCTACGCTTAATTGGACCGCTGATCAATCTGCTTGTTCATCTGCAGGTTAAAAAAAAATACAATTTCCTAAGTTGGATAAATATCACTAACTATTTCGTATTCGGTTATATCATTTACATGGGTTTTAGATTCATGATAAGTGAAAGCTACAATACCAATCAAATGCTTTTGACCTTTAAAGAAGATCATGTATTGGCCTGGACGTATCCTGTACTGCAGTTGCTGCACGTAGGGGAAGCCCTTTTTGTTTTACACAACAGTAACGGAAACAGTAATAAGGCACTACATCAATTTATGAAGGCTTCGGTGCTTGTGGTGGCCACTGTGCTTGTTGTTTTACAGCTAAGTTATTTTGTGTTTGATCGATTTACAGTAGAGCATGTAGTCGCACCAATCGTGTTCCTAAACGTATATTCAGCCATAATATTCATATCTTTTAAATATTCTACGGTATTTAACTCAGCAGATAAAATAAATCTACCCGAACTAACTGAGCGAGAGAATAATGTTCTTCACAAGTTGGTCATCGGAAAAACGGATAAGGAAATCGCCGATGAACTGCACCTTTCGGTAAATACCGTTGCCACGTATTGCAGACGTATTTATCAAAAATTAGAAGTAAAAAACAGAACTGAGGCCGCCCGAAAATTTCTTCAAAAAAATTAGTTTTTTCTGTACCCGATTCCCAAAGATATCACCTCATCGATTTCTAAAATCTTATCTTCAATAGGCGTTATAAGAAGGGTGAAGGTTTGAGGCTTTTTAGCTTCTTCGAAGGTTAAAGGAGTATAATTGAACCCTGACAATTCGGTTCCTTTTAAACCACTGGCTTTCACTTGATGTCCCGAAAGGGCAACTTCATAATAATCCGTATCTGATTCCCCATCACCATCATATTTTCGAATGGTTAAAGCATCGCCATTTTCAGTTTGTAGCACAGTAGCATTCTCCACCATATTGGAAACACTAGGTAACTTCACATCTATGGTATATTCGTGATTACTGAGTACACTGTAATACAGTACGCCTTGAAGCCGCAAAGAAGTACATTCCCTGGGTGGAACAGCCACACTATACAAATCCATGACGAATCCTGTAGTATCTTTTGCAGATTGTCCCTCGATATGAAGGTTAGCACTGTCTTCAATCATGTTTGGGTTATAGCTTAAGGTGCCTTGGCTTGCAAGCGTCGCTGCTTTTTCCCTAAACTTTCTCTTTCGTTCTTCCGCCAGAGCTGAAAGGCCAATTTGTGTTTTGGTATCTATCAGATCAAGAGCTGTCTTGGGCAAGACTTCTATGAAATTATTATTTCGCGTGTCAATGTATACTTTGATCCTGGTATTCGTTCCATCAAACGAAACGAACTCACCCTGGGTAATATGAATGGAATAAGGGTGGACAACGATCTGACCAAAAGCTACCATGGGTAAACTGGTCATTACCCATAGGCTCATAGCTTTGAAGGGTATCATTATTCAGAGCCACCGTTAATATCTTCCCAGGAAAGGTCGAAGGTGCCACCAAGAAAAGATACTTCTTCCAACTTGATGTTGCCATCCACTATATTGACGGAATACAGCAGATCCCGATTTTTAGATATAAAAAATTTACTCAAACCTTGTCTGTCCAAATCCAGATCTAACTTCTTAAAATTTTTCTTTGCGGCATCATACACGTAAGGCGCATTGCTATATCGAAATATGGCACCCTTACCTTCGGCTAAAGGTATGTACGATGAATGAATTGAAAACCCACCATCAATTTTGAACGGCCATGGTTCTGACGTCTGGGTCTGGACGTCCAAAACAGTCACTTTTAATCCATTAAACGCCCCTGTAGGAAAATAGTGCATGTATTTACCATCAAAGATCGGGGTGCCTCCCATCGGATCATCCAGGGGATACTCTGCCATGAGACCCTTTTCCAACGAAAATTTCCCCGCCACTTTTCCTTGCTGATCGGCGAAATAGAAAAATTCACCTTTATCATTGATTCGAATGCCATGCCCGTTCATCATACCAATCATATTTGCCGTCTGCTGCGAAATAGCCACGGGATGTGTTTCGCCTGCCTTAGTGTATACTACTTGCCTTCCTGACTCCTTTTTAAGCGCGGCAACCGTGTAGGTATCATCATGGTAAAAAATGATTTCCGTGCGTCCGTTGATACCTTCTTTCAATATTTCGAAAGATTGGTTTGACACGTCAAAGGCAATTACATCGTATTTTATGTTATCCCCCTCTTTATATATAGGCGTTAATATGGGTACATCATCTTTATAATTTATAAAACCCCCACCCATGTAATTTTTCTGGGCGTCCGCTCCATTGGATATGAAAAGAAGCGTAGACATTATTAATAACGTAGATTTCATCATTGCCGTAATTTTTCGGGTAATGTGCATAAAATCAGTTATTCGGTCAATAGATAAAATGGTCTGCAGCTACATTTCATTAATATTAATGACAAGAAATTGAACATTAAAGGTCCAAGACAGAAGTTGTTATGTGCGTGGGTTCAACTATTCCGGGCCAGCCGTTTGTCTACACGATGGGCAATATCGCTAGTGATCTTTATCCACACGGGACTTAGCAGTAGCGTTAGCGATATCACAGCGACAATCGTTTGATATCCAAAATCGGTAATGATACCATTAAAGTAAGCCAAATTCCCAAGTACAAAACTGAACTCGCCAATTTGGGAAAGTAAGGCTCCTGCATACACACTATCTTTCCAAGGCAACTTAAAGCTGTGCATGATGTACGAATTAATTACATTATTAGCCACGAAAGTCGCGGCTACTAAAAGTGCGATCAAACCAATGTTTTCGATTAAAAAGTCAATATCAATAAGCATTCCCACAGAAATAAAAAACAGCGCGACGAAGATTACCTTCACCGAATACAAACTATCGTGAAACCATTGGGTAGATTTTGAACTGGCCACCACGATCCCGGCAATAAAGGCCCCTAAAGCTGTGGACAAGCCAAAGAACCCAGTGAGTACAGAAAACCCAAAACACAACCCGAAAGCAAAAAAGATCTGGGTCTCATGATCATTTTTGATGACCTTATGGAAAGGCATCTTGATGTTAGGATTGCGGAATAAATAAATGATCAATGCCGTGATTAATATAGCACCTGTTATCTGAAGGGCAATGTCCGTATTTGTGGTCGGTTTGCCAGACAAGTAGCCCAGAATAATGAACATAGGTACAATGAGTATATCCTGTACGAGTAATATTCCTAGCACATTTTGTCCCACTTTAGTTTCAAGTTCGTGGTTATCCTGCAACAACTTGATAATAACCGCCGTGCTGCTTATGCTAATCACAAAACCTAACGTGATAATCCGGGCAAGTGGCCAGCTATTGAAATAACCTAATATCCAGACAATGACTATACTCAACGCAATCTGGATCAGCGTACCGATGACTGATACCCTCCAATTCGCCACCAGTGAGTGTAGTGATATTTCCATACCGATAAAAAATAATAACAGTACCAACCCAATGGATCCAAGGGAGCTGATCAGGTCAGCATCGGTTACTAGTCCCATCACCTGCGGTCCCAGAACTACGCCTGTTACAATGTAAATGATAACATGCGTCTGTTTGGCCAGCCGAAGAATGGTACCGATTAAAATTATTCCCAGCGCAATAATCAGAAAACTGATCAGGATGGGATTGCTATCCATTGCCGCTAAAATCATGGTCAAATAAATCTGTGGTTTAACTGTGTTTCGGGCTCATTATTCTCGATATTACCTATGAGTCCAACTATTTTTTTATCATGAATGTTTCCAAGTTGAGGCGTCCCGATCGTATGTTTCTACAGGGTCTATCCGCACTTAGTGATTTTGCTACCGATCTATATTCGGATCAAAAGCAAAAAGCCAAAGCCAGCGCCACCCTGACCTATATTGGCGAGACCAAGACCTCTAAGGTAGATACACAACTGTTTTCTTACAGTCCAAAGCATTGTGACATTAAAAATGACGTGCAGGATTATGGCTTTCTCCACGAGCAGAATATCCACTGGTTAAACGTAGATGGAGTTCATGACGTCGAGCTGGTTACGAGTATTTCAGAAAAAGCAAAACTAGATCGCTTGACGGTAAGGCAAATCCTAGATACCACCCAACGACCTAAAATTGAAGATATGGAGACATATCTTTCTATCAATCTACAATCGACCATCGTCAGAAAAGGAAGTTTGGAGCTCGAGCATCTCAGCTTTATTCTTGGAGAAAATTATGTGCTCTCTTTCCAGGAAGAAAAGGGCGATTATTTTGATGGCATCCGAGGCAAACTAGAAGAAGGTATTGGTTTACTAAGGAAACGTGGCGCGGACTTCCTCTTTTATCAAATGGTAGATGCTATTTTGGATAACTACTTGGCTACTATTGACCACATTAATGACGAGATAAATATACTCGAACCTATAGTTCTGAGTGACCCCGATAAATCGGTGTTAATACCTATCGAGAGTCAGAAGCGCTCGGTACTGTTGATCCGTAAATCACTAATTCCTTTGAAGGAGGGAGTTGCCGCACTGATTCGAGGAAAATCAACACTTATAAAAAAGTCGAGTCTTACGTACTATAAAGACCTCGCAAACTCAATAGCTGCCGCCATCGAAGAAACGGACAGCACACTCAAGGCCCTGGAGGGACTTACTAACATTTACTTTGCCTCTTTAAGTCAAAAGATGAATGAAACCATGAAGGTGCTGACTACGGTAGCCACCATTTTTATCCCCCTCACCTTTATCGCAGGCATCTATGGAATGAACTTCGCTAATATGCCGGAATTACAGTACAAATATGGATATCACATAACCTTGGGAGTGATGGTATTGGTTGCGACAGGAATGGCTTTCTATTTTAAGAAAAAGAAGTGGTTTTAAGATAATAGAGAAGCTATTAATGCGAGTTTAAGGCAGTTTATTAAATGTTCTTTTGAACAATGTATGTGCCGAGTTTGTACAATGAATACATTTAAGTAAAACCAAAAGACAGCAATTATGGAAAAGATCAGTTTTAAATGGGGGTTACGGGCTTTTTTGGGTTTATCAGTATACTTCCTTATCATGAAGTTTGTGGGGCTTATTCATATGCCCGAATTACGGATACTAAATGCGGGGATATTATTTACCTGTGTATTTCTGGCCATTAAAGAGTCAAAGCAAAAGCTCGAGGATTTTAATTATTTCAGAGGGATTGCCTCCGGGGTGGCTACGGCCTTTATCGCATCCACTATCTTCGCGGCTTTCGGATTCGGGTATTTAACTTTTATCAATCCGGATTTTATTGAGTCTATCAGAGATAATGAGCTTTTTGGGATCTATATGAATAAATACGGAGCATCGTTTCAAATATTCATAGAAGGCAGTGCTTCGGGCTGTTTAATGAGCTACAGTGCTATGCAATATTTAAAAGAACGGCATATTTCCAGGGCTTAAAACTTGTTAATATTTACGCCCTTCGGTGAGTAAAACTTTATCTGCCTCTTTTGTAATAAAATAGGTGGGTATTGTTTTTTCGCCATCCATACTTGGCTCATACACCTCAAAATGCAAATGTGGGCCTGTAGACCAGCCCGTGTTTCCGCTCAATCCTATAATATCACCTGCTTCTATTTGATCCCCTAATCCCACCTTTACCCCGTTCTTTTTCAGGTGAAAATATTTCGCAATAGTGCCGTCTTTGTGCAGAATTAAAATGTAATTGCCCATTTCTTTACAACTCTCATCTCCACAGCCTTGATTGGAGTCTTCCTTCAAGCGAATAACTTTACCTGCCCGCGCAGCATGTACCAGTGTGCCTACCTCCATGGTAAAATCTAAGGCTTTTTTATCGCGATGAGAAAACTGACCGTTATAACCCTGAAAAAGCTGATATGATTTAGAGGTGTCATAAGGTAAACGATATATTGCCCGTTCATCGTGCTTTGCCTCCAATACATTGCCTAGCACATATTTGTACCGGTACTTATAGCTCCATGAGGCTCTCTGCACACGAGTTAACGTTACTAATACGGTAGTATCCCGGGCGCGAGCTATTCTGACAGCAGGTAAAGCCACATCCGGCTGCATGTTTTTGTATTCGGCATTCACTTCCACTGAATACTCGCAATAGTTGTGATTGATGGCAATAATCTTTACGGTACCGTCTCCTTTATCAATCTTAGTTACGGCAAACGTTTCGGGGTTTACGCTAATCAGTAGATATAAAGCCCAAAGTATCATATGGCCATAACGGTTATGTGCCCCTATAGTTTAGTGTCTATTTCTAGAATTAAATGTAATTTGAAAGGAAATGACCAAAAAGAAAAAGCTTAAAAAACAAGTCAGAACTCAGCCATCTAAGACAGAAAAGGATCCAGATAAAGAACAGGATTTTGGCGGGTTCCCGGATAGGGACCTGAAAAAGAACCTGGGCTGCGGTTGATGCATGAAGGCTAGTCGCTGGGTACTTCAGATCATTATTATCTCACGGTTCTGCTGTACTTCACTCTGGTTTGCCAGTAACGGCATCATGTAGGATCTAGCAAATTCTTTCTCCCTCAATTCAAAGGCCTTAGGTTATCTAACTTCGGCAGTACAGTCGGTTTTATTTCAGGCACTTTGTGTTATGCACTATTCACCATTGCTGACCGCTATTCACCCTCCAAAGTATTTATTTTCAGTGCTTTCATGGCATCAGGGTTTAATCTTTTGATTGCTTTTGAAAGCAATACACTTACCACTCTCATTGGATTCAGATATGTGACCGGTTTCTTCTTGGCTGGCATTTACCCCGTAGGAATGAAAATAGCAGCAGACTACTACGAAAAAGGTCTAGGAACGGCATTAGATTATTTACTAAAAGGGCTGACTGCGGGTTTCTCCTGGAAACTTGTTTTATTAATCACCTCCCTATAAGCAGTGTTGGGCGGCGGGCTCACCGGAATTTTCGTGAAAAATAGACCTTTTCGAAAAGTGATGCCTAAGGTGGAACTATCTATCATTCCCAACCTATTTAAAGACCCAGATTCAGGTCTTCCGCCTTTGGCTATTTTGGTCATTTTAGGCGTTTATCCCGGTAATCAATAGCAACTTATTTCAACAACCATCAAAGTAGCACATATGACATCTCCTTTCTTGCGTTTTTAGTGATAGCGGCAGGAGCTTTGGAATGTGTTATTTCAGGCTATATTTCATTACAATCCGGCACTAAAAAAACAGCTATTATCATGCTGGCGCTGTCGGGTTTATGTTGTTTACTTTCGCCACGGATGATTCAATCCAACCATGATGGATGTTTATCAGTTATCTTTTTTTCTGGGGTATGGTGGTGATTGCCGACTCGCCTATGTTCTCAACTTTGGTGGCTCAAAGCGCCGATTCAAGAAACAAAGGCACAGCTTTGACTATAGTGAACTGCGTCGGATTCGCAATTACTATATTAAGTATTCAATTGTTGAGCTGGCTTTCGGAATTAATTTCACACGAATACACCTATATCGCACTGGCTTTAGGTCGAGTTTTAGGATTGATAATAAAAAGAAAATGAATAATTGAAATAAGGAGTGCTTTAAGATCAAGTCATGGAAATGTCGCTGGCTAGACGTGTTCATTTTGTTCGCTAATCCTTAAATTGGTGTGATGATTCAGAAAAATCTGTCTATCTCAGAAAATATTATTCATTACCGCAAAATCAAAGGTTTAACCCAAGAGGAATTAGCCAATTTATGTCAGTTAAGCGTTCGAACTATACAACGTATGGAAGCAGCATCGGTTGACCCAAGACTCCATACACTTAAAGTAATTGCCAGTGCCTTAGAGGTAAGTATGGACACTTTTGTTCAGCCCCTTGAGAAAAAGGACCGAAATAGTCTGGTGGCTTTGCATTTAACTTCATTAGCCTACTTCGTATTTCCCTTTGGCGGAAACATTATCGGCCCATTGATATTTTGGATCTTTAAAAAAGACAAAGTAGATCATGTGTATAGTCAAGGGAAAGATTTGATGAATGCCCAAATCAGTTATTCTATTTATCAGCTTTTATGCTTTTTAGTTACGATCAAATTTTCTGCAGGTCGCGTTTTTTCATCATGGATTACACTAGTTAGCATCGTATTTATACCGTCTGGCCTCCTACTATGCTTAGTCATTGTTTTGCCACTGATAAAGGCCTACAGGTTACATCTCGGTAAAGAGATAAGGCCGTATCCTTTAAAAATAAAGTTTATTCGTTAAGCCCAAGTACAAAACGGTCTTTGATTTCACTTATTTATTACTGTCCATCGCCAACTTAAAATATAGCTCCTGCACCGAAATCAAGGATATTAAAAAGGAATACTCAATACTGCATTTGGTGTTTACGACAACAAGTCGGGTAAATGTCGGGTGAGAACCGTGGTGTAATCATATTGCAACTAAGAACTTGGTCCTATGAAAACAGAAAATCAATTTATCGCAGAAAAGATTGTTCATCATCGCAAATTAAAAGGTGTTACCCAAGAGGACTTAGCTGAGGCCTGCAACTTAAATGTACGTACTATACAGCGCATAGAGGCGGCTGAAGTGGATCCAAGGTTATACACGCTAAAGACTATTGCAGTAGCCCTTGACGTAAGCATGGAAAGCTTTATACCGCCACCTGAAGAAAAGGACCGTGGTAGCCTGGTAGCTTTACATTTGAGTTCTTTAGCATACTTCATATTTCCGTTTGGTGGAAACGTTATCGGCCCGTTGATCTTTTGGGTCTACAAAAAAGATAGAGTAAATCATGTGGATAGACAAGGAAGGGATTTGTTGAACGCTCAAATAAGTTACTCTCTTTACTTGATTTTGGGTGCCGTAGGTTTCTTTATCCTTCTGGCAGCTCCAAATTTTGCTTCTAACACAGAAGTTCTGGTTGAACCGGGTGCAGTATCAATATCCATAGTACTTGGATCTGTTTTATTGATTTCAGGACTTGCCATATTGTTTATCATAGGACTCCCCGTGATCAAGGCGATTCGAGCTCATCAAGGCAAAGAAGTAAAGCCCTATCCATTAAAAATTCGTTTTATACGCTAAAATTGGTTCGACAGGAAGCGCTGGATAATTTCCAAGCTTTCCTGTCTCGACTCAAACATGCCCATGTGACCGGTATCCTTGAGTATGGCGGTAGTACCTTTTTGGATCAGAGGAATTTGTTTTTTTGACTTTTCAATAGGCACAGACGTATCACGATCCCCGGCAATAAAAAGAATAGGTCGATTAAAAGACTTAAGCACATCTATACGATCAACGCGGTCACGCATCGCTCGCGTATATCCGACTAATGTTTCCGGCATGGTGCGCCTGGCCGTTTGAACCGCCTGCTCTATTTCGGTGATTAGGCGTTCTTGGTTCTTAACGTAGAAAAGCTGGGGCACAAAAGAATCGGCAAACTGTTCAACCCCATTTTTCTCCACAAACTTTATTACTTTATCGCGGGTATCCCGTTTTTCCGGCGAATCGGCAAAGGCAGTGGAGTGAAATAATCCGAAGCCCTCTACCAGTTCAGAGTGATTGTTGACTAATTCTAAAATAACGTATCCACCTAAAGAATGTCCCACTATTTTGGCCGGACCTATTTTTTCTGATCTCATCCATTCCGCCAACTGGTTTGCGATGTCGGCGATGCTAAAATTAGCCTTGGGTGATCCGCTTTCTCCAAACCCTGGGAGATCTACAAGGATTACTTCATAGTCATCTGTAAAAGGTTTATAGAAATTATCCCACATCGTGTGGTCCTCACAAAATCCGTGAATGAAAATCAATGGTTTGCCTGAACCATATCGCTTTGAATTGATCACGACTTAGTTAAAAAAGAGTCCATACAAATACCTTCCGGGAGTCAAAGTGAAACCGCCTGCGATCATGATTGCGCCAATGTACAATAAGAGCATTTTGCGCTGATGTGCTTTTATCCTGCCTTTTCTGACGGCTGTGTACGCAGTAGGCACGGTATAAAGAGTTAAAAAACTAAACAGGTGTATCCAACCAAAATGGTTAAAAACCTGCGGGCCTACATCCGCCGGCATGAAAAGAGTAATAAAAGCGGTAATAAGCATTAAGACCATATACACCTTACCTACATTTCTATGCATCGCTGTCCCCTTCCTCATAAAAAACAGTAAGACAGCGCCTAAAAAAATACAGGGTACGACTGTCAAGAGGTGCGAGAACATTAAAATTTTATAGGTCATGGTCTAATGTAACCAATCAAAAGATGAATTGGAGATCGATCTAAGCACGGGCAATATATTCAATTCCCTCCAGCAGCCGATCCAAATCATCAGTGCTATTGTACAGATTAGGTGTAACTCGTACCACAACCTCCTTACGTAATTTTCTGATCACCGTAAAAACACTATACTTCTCATCCAATTGCTTGACGACATCTTCAGCTTCCACACCTTTTATTTTAAAACTAGACAGAGCACATGACTGCAAGGTATCTAAAGACGTGGTGATAGATACCCTATCCAATTTTTTGGCTCGTTGGGTCCAATACTCTTTTAAATAGCGCAGCCGGGCTTCTTTTTGCCCGATACCCACCATTTTGTGGAATTTACCGGCCTCAGTAATGGTCATAACTATAGGTGTGGCGGGAGTACCGTAGTGTCCAAGTTTATTGATGTCATCCTCGCTTTTTTTAATGTCACCGTATAGTGGTTGGATGTCCTTAATTCGGTCTCTTTTAATATACATCAAGCCCGCACCGAGCGGGTTACCAAACCATTTGTGCAAATTGACACCCACGAAATCTGCGTTCAGGTCTTGAAATTTATAATCTAGCTGGGCAAAGCTATGAGCTGCGTCTACAATTAGGTCAATCCCTTTGGATCGGGCGAAAGTACCGATCGCTTTTACCGGCATAATCTGTCCGGTTAAGTGGGTGAGGTGCGTTACCAAAATACATCTCGTTTTATCAGTTACTGCCTGGGTATACAGATCAACGATCTCCTCGTGGCTTGGTGGTACTAAAGGCACATCAACAAACCGGAGTGTGATACCTACCTTATTTTCCAGCATCCGAAAGGTCTCGATCATACTGTGATAATCGTGGTACTGCAGAATAACTTCATCTCCTTTTTTCAAATTCAGGCCTTGAATCAGAATATTAAGCGCTTCCGTGGCGTTGCGGGTAATAAGTAACTCTTCCGTGGAAACTCCACTAATATCGGCGAGAACCTTCTTAATTTCAGGGTAATATTTCTGATAAAACTCCTGCCGCATAAACTTAGAAGAGAGTCTATTTACCTTTTCAATGTTAGCTTGATACGCTTTTAACACTGAATTAGGTTGGACCCCAAAATAGCCATTTTCCAGGTTGATGAAATCCGAAGATACAGTGTAATGCCGCTCAGCAAACGTCCTCCAGAATTTTTCATCACTCACATTTTCTACCTTCGGGACAGCATGATTTAAGGCAGAACTTTCGTTTGAAAGGAAAGGAATTGTGGCGAGCCCCAAGCCCATGGTTTTAATAACGTATCTGCGATTCATTTAAAAAAAGTGATAATAAAGATACTATATATAGACACTTAACTATCCATCTTCGTCTTGTAAACCACACCTTTCCCAAAAAGTGAAAGTCCGGAGTTGAAAACCACCAGTGCTAAGGTGCCAAGCGAAACCCAATGCACTACGGGCGCATCAGTGTTTTTTAAATAGGAGGCCTCACCAAATAAGCTTAATCCAAAGCCCGTCAGTACAAGACCACTAATTGAGAAAATTAACCACTTCTTTTTTAAAGTACGCTTATCCATTGTCTGTTCGTTTGGATAAAATTACTTTTTAAAAAATAGTCGCTTATCTAAGAAATAGTTTTCATATAAGAACAATATATAAACGAGCCCTGTAACCCTAGACTTTATATTTCGTTATACTTTGATATTCTATGTATATAGATCGGTTAAACCCACACTACATTGACTAAAAATACCTTCAATCTAGAACAGGCCATTAGCGCATGGCTCCGAAAGTTTAGAAAGCATCGCGCCTTTGATGAAGGCGAACTTCGGGAAATAGAACTTCACATCAAGGACCACATTGATGATTTACTGGCCGAGGGGTTTACTCCAAAAGTGGCTTTCGAAAAAGCTATCCAGGCCTTTGGGGAAATACAACCCATCGCGTCGGAGGAATATGTCAATCAAAAAAGAAGCTCCCTGCTCAACTTGTTCAAAGCCACGATGTACAAGAGCTATATGAAGACCTCTTTTCGCAGGTTATTAAAGCATCCGTTAAGTACGGTCATCAATATTTTAGGTTTGGCCATTGCCGTTGGTATTTGCGTTCTTGTTTATTCATTTGGCTATTGGGTAAACGCGGTGGATCAACACCATGAAAACAAAGAAAATGTATTTCTGACCACTGCCTTTATTAACAGGAACGGAGAGACTCAGCAATGGGGCTTGTCACCAAGGCCTCTGGGCGAAATGCTGGCCAATGACTTCCCACAACTTCAACGCGTTTGCAGAATACAGGAACAAAATGTGGTTATTAAAGAAGATGATCAAGTATTTCATGAGCGCATTTCGTTCGTTGACCCTTCCTATCTTGAGATACTCACTTTCCCTCTTGAACTGGGAAGTAAGTCAACACTCAAGGATAAAAGTAGCATCATACTTAGCCATAAGATGGCGATGAAGTATTTTGGAGATGGTAATCCACTAGGTGCAGATATGAAGGTAATTTTCATCAATGGAGAAAAGAAAATCTTTACCGTCACAGGTGTGGCTAAAAAGTTTCCCGGTGCCAGTGCCATTAAATTCGATTTTTTGATTCACTATGACAATGTAAGGACCGCTTTAGATAATTACGATCCCGAAGATTGGTCTGGGGTCATTCGAGCTACCTTGGTGTATTTAGAAAATCCCAAATTAATCTCGGATATAACAACGAAAATGGGCAAGTACAAGGAACTTCAGAACCAGGCCATGGAAGATTGGCAAGTTGAGCGTTTTAAGTTTGAACCGCTGAGTACGCTTTACCAAAACTCAAGCGATATCAACAAGACTTTATCCAACAGATATTACGAAACCAACAAAATGTCATATGCCATTTTGAGTATTCTGGCGATATTTATGTTGGCTTTAGCCTCTGTTAATTATATCAATATAGCTATCGCTACGGCTTCCAAAAGACTGAAAGAAATTGCTCTACGTAAAACCATTGGTGCCAACCGTTTGATGGTGGTAAGTCAGCATCTTACCGAAAATCTGATCACTACGTTCTTAGCCCTGATACTCGGTACACTTTTAGGTAAGTATGTTTTTGTACCCTGGTTCGAATACCAAAATGGATATAGTTCAGGCTTTCACTTTTTAGATCTTCAACTCTGGCTTTATCTGGTAGGGGTTCTTATTTTTACTGCGTTAATCTCAGGGCTTTATCCCGCCTTGTACATTTCGAAATTTCAAGCCGTTAGTATTTTCAGAGGTAAAATAAAATTTGGTCAAGGTAGTTTCATTACTAAAGTATTTCTAGGTCTTCAACTCGTACTTGCGACTATATTAATTGTATGTGCCATCATGTTCACCCAAAACACGAGGTATCTTCAAACCCGCAGTTGGGGTTATGATCCTCAAGATATTCTGTACGCCCAGGTGGGGAACTATGCCATGTATGATAAACTTAGAGACAGGATTAGCCAATATGCGAACGTCAAAGATATTACTGGGGGCTCTGATCATATGGGAATTCATTATTCCACCAAGGTCATGCATCAACAAGAGCGTCAGTATGAAATAAATATCGTTGCTGTTGAGCCTAACTACCTCTCTTTAGTAGGACTAGAAGTAGTGGCTGGCAGGGATTTTATTCATAATTCTACCGTGGACAGAAATTCCTTAATTGTGAATCAGAAATTTTTGGAACAAATGTCACTGGATCAAGCTATCGGGCAAGAATATATAATTGATTCAACGCATTATACGATTGTGGGTGTGGTCAGGGATTTCCATTTTTTCAGTTTTCTAAGCGATATTGAGCCCATCGTATTCGCCGTGGGTGCAGAGGAAGATTTTAGAACTGTGGCGTTCAGTGTGACAAAAGGCACAGAGATGGAGTCGTATAACTTTTTAAAGGCCCAATGGTCCGATTTATTTCCCGAAACCCCTTTTAGGGGAGGGCTCCAGGCAGATGTATGGGGGAGTTATGTAACCGACTTAGAATGGCACGGTGAATTTTGGAGAATTATAGCCTACATTACGGTTTTCATGGCGGCTCTTGGCCTGTTCGGTATGATCTCTCTCAACATTTCGGGAAGAATCCGTGAGTTTAGCATTAAAAAAGTGTTAGGTGCCAACGTCCGACATATTGGCCTAAATGTGGCTGAAAACTATGTATGGCTATTTTTGATCGCTATCCTTATAGGGAGCCCCCTAAGTTATTATTTGGTTCAATTCCTTTTTGATATGGTCTATCCCTATCACATACCTTCAAATATTAACAGCCTACTGCTGTCTGCCTGTATTTTACTGTCTTCCTTGTGGTGTGTGGTCAGTATATTACTGGTTAGGATTAATCAAGCCAATCCTATCCAAGGCTTAAAAGAGGAATAGTTTGCCCGAAAATGAGTACTATATTTTTAAGTGAAGATTAGTCGCATATTCGCTAATTTTCAAGCAATGAAAATAGTAGTACTCGATGGATATACGTTAAATCCTGATGATTTAAGTTGGCAAGCTTTTGAAGAATTTGGTGCAATAGAAGTATTTCCGAGGACCTCTGTCAAACATCTCATTGACCGGTCAAAAGAGGCAGAAGTCCTGCTTATCAATAAGATCAAACTCCACCAGGCGGAGCTTGAGCAATTGCCTCACTTAAAATACGTTGGCCTTTGCGCCACTGGTCATGATAATGTAGATATAAAGTTCGCCAGGGAGCGAGGAATAACGGTAACTAACGTTCCCACCTATGGTACAGCATCTGTCGCTCAGCATGCTTTTGCGCTACTCTTAGAATTAACTAACCGCGTGGGCTTGCATCATAGAAGTGTGCATGAATTGGAATGGGTGCGGAGTGAGGATTTTAGCTATTTCAAGGCCCCGCTCATAGAATTACAAAATAAAGTTATGGGTATTTTAGGGTATGGCGCCATAGGTAGGGAGACAGCGAAAATGGCCGCGGCCTTTGGCATGAACGTACTAGTATGCTCAAATCATGCGATTCAAGTAGAAAATGGAACCCTTGTGGACTTAGATGAATTGCTTAAAGAGGCAGATGTTTTATCTATCCATGCCGCCTTAAACGAACGCACGAATGGTTTGATCAACAAAGAAACATTGTCTAAGATGAAATCGTCAGCTCTTGTTGTCAACACGAGTCGAGGCGCAATTATTAATGACCATGACTTGGCGGATGCTTTGAACTCTGGCAGAATAGCCGGCGCAGGTTTAGATGTATTGTCAAAAGAACCGCCTCCACCCGATAATCCTTTGCTACACGCAAAGAACTGTATTATCACGCCACATATTTCATGGGTATCTAAGGAGAGCAGACAACGCTTAATGAATATTGCAGTGGAAAATCTAAGGGCTTTTTTAAAGGGTGAAGAAATGAACGTGGTGAATTGATTCTTCTTCCTATTACCCGAGAATGCGAGAGATCTTGCTAAGTTTAAACAATTTGGTGAGATGCTTAGCATAGCTCAACATGACGTAAATATTAAATAGGTATTACTCTGATGAAAAAGTCTGTACTATCCTTACTTTTCCTACTTTCTCTGACTGCCACATATGCTCAACCTCAGAATTATGACAATTACGAGGTGCAGATCCCGCCTGCTTTCGAATTAGCCAATATAATGGTTGCGCTGACTGATTTTGGCAAAGCTGACGATAACATAGTGAGAAAAAGAACTCTATACCACGAGGCAGTGATGGACCATTTTTCGCCTTATACCAATCATCCAGCTATCCGGCAGCTGAATATTCTTTTCTCAAACAACAAAGGCCAGAACTATCGGAATTACCATCACTGGCGAACCGGGGCCTACGGCGCCCTGTTTGAAGACGACAAGCTGCAATTTCCGCTCCGCATCTCAGACAATCTTTTCAAGAAGCATAGAAAATTGGTTGAAGACTTTGCCCAAACCAGCGCTTTTTTAAAATTCTACCAGAAGCAAAAACCACTATATCAGAAATACATGGATAAATATAGAGAGGTGATGCCCATTAAAGACATGTGGCAATGGATGGAATCGCAATTTCCCGCACGCTACGATAGCTATAAAATAGTAATGTCACCTCTAATTTACGGTTATCATAATACCTTCAAAATGAAGGGAAGCAAAGAAACTGTTATGGTAGTGGACGTACCTTGGACCATTATGACCGATAAAGAGATTAGCGTTACAAATCAGGCGAGCCTGGTAAGAGTCGTACTCACTGAAATAGACCATAATTATGTAAATCCTGTGTCCAATGCCTCGAAAAAAGAAATTCGTGAGGCACTAGAGCCTCTGGAATGCTGGAATCAAAATAACCCAACCTACAATTCACCTATTTCTACCTTTAACGAGTACATGACCTGGGCGGTCTTCAGCTTGTACTTAAGGGAGAAATACGACAACGAAGTGTTTGAAAAGGTGAATGAAAGCCAGGCTAGATTTATGGTAGAACGGCGTGGGTTTGTCCGGTTCACTGATTTTAATGATTACCTGCTGGAGCTTTACGCAAAAAAGCAACCCCATCAAAAGATCACCGACCTATATCCCCAAGTCATAAAATGGTTCTCAGAACAAGATTGCAAATGACAAAATATGTAACCCGAGCTGAGTTAATTTTAAATTAGCGATATCCGATAAAATCAATGCACAATAAAAATTCTTGCTTGAGGTATTTTATTAGTTTCAAAAAGACCCCCGGCCCCTGAAGGGTGCCTGACTGACTTATAGAGTTACCTTGAAAGTATTATTTGAATGATGGTAAATAGAATACAATATTTATTCCGATCTCAGCAATTCGTAATTGTCAATTGTTCACTGCTAATTGCAAGCCGCCCATTGCTAATTCTTAATTAAAACCTACCAACCCCAGGTACCTTCTTCCCCCTTAAAAGGTCCTACAATATCTGGTGTGATCCAACCTCCATAAAACCCTCCGGCTTGCGGCTTTACCTCCACTCCATCCACGAGGCATTTATCCATTTTGTGCGGATAAAAGGCAGGATATCCGGTAATAGCTTCAAATCCATGCTTAGGTCTATCATAATACCAGGCCACGTCATGAATAAACTTTCCGTTAAGAAGTATATCATAATAAGACCCTGCCCCCTTCCATTCACAATAGGTAGTGTGGTCAGAAGGAAGTAGCCGTGCTTCCTTTACCTCATGAAAAGGTATGTAATACACGGGAGGATGACTCGTCTCAAGAACACGATAACCCAGGTTAGTTTGCACAATACTTATATCATTAAAAATAATCTCGATGGTTTTATTGAATTTCTCCAATCTGGGTGGACGCGGGTAATCCCAAACGGATTCCTGACCTTTTTTCGGAGTAATGGGGATTGGTTTTTTCATCGTAAATGGTTTTTGAGGATTAAGAGAACAATTACCGGGCAGCAAAGTTTTAGAAGTATGAAAGCACATGATGATTCTTTCTGGATGCGGATAGCGATAGATGCCGCCAAAGGAGGCAATACCGCTTTCGGGGCTGTTTTAGTGGATGAGGAAGGTCAATTTGTGGCAGATCATAACACGACCAAACTACATGGACCCACTGCACATGCTGAAATGAATGTGATTAACAAAATGCAGCAGCTGGATTACGACGAAGCGGCGGACCTCACTCTTTATACCACTGTAGAGCCCTGCCCAATGTGTATGGGTGCAGTCATCTGGGCAGGCATAGGCTCAGTGAAGTTTGGCCTCACAATTGAAGAGGTAGCTGAACATTGCCCACAAATAATGATCAAGGCCGAAATATTGGCAGAAAAATCATGGCGTCAGGTGTCTATTAAAGGTGGCCTGGAGAAGCAAAAGTGTAGGGAACTATGGCTATAAGTAGTAAGCAAAAGATCCTTGATTTTCTAAACGATCTAATCCAAAACAACAGCAAGGAGTGGATGGACAAGAATCGCTCGAGATATCACGAAGCAAAATCTATTTTTATAAAGGAAATCGAAGAGGTTATAAATCAGGTCAAGTTGATCGATCCTGAATTCATTGACATTACCGCAAAAAAGTCGATCCTAAGGATCAACCGTAACCTGGTTTTTAGCCAGGATAAAACTCCTTACAAGGATAATTTTGGAGCGAGCATTATACGTGAAGAAGGACGAGCAGATTTTTATATCCATATCAGTCCACACGAATGTTTTATTGCTGCTGGGTTTTATCATCCGCCTAACGAAATACTTAAACTCATACGACAGGAAATTGACTACGAACGAGAGCAGTTTTTGTCTATTGTGAATACACCGGCATTTGCTGGGGCATATGGCCATCTACTGACCGAAGGTGCTTTAAAAACGGCGCCCAGAGGCTATTCCATGGATCATCCGTTAATCGAATACCTCCGTTTAAAAAGTTATGTAGTGATGCATTCCATAAGCACAGCAGAATTTCTGGCCAATGATTTCGTGGATAAGGTAATTGGACTGTACAAGGAAGCCACACCCTTAAGGAAATTCCTCGATACTGCCTTGGTGGAATATCGCTCTTAATTCAGCTATTCAATAGTTCTCGCCGCTCGATATCCATAGGCCGCATTACGGGGTCCGCCAGACCAGGCTCCATAAAGACGATATGCAATTGGACTGTAAGGATTAAACTCCGAAATGTGTGCTTTGGCATAGTATCCTCCTCCGCGATATCCGTAACCGTAGGACTCTCCATATCCGGAGGGCCATCCTCCCACATTAGCCATTCCATAGTAGTCTACCCTGCCATCACCATGTTGGCCTTCAAATGCTCGTCCTATCGAATCCCCAACGGTGATTACCTTTTCCCACATACTGCCCGCCAAGTCCATTACCAAGTAATAGGAAGCGCCATAGAGTTCGCGGTTTTTATCATCTAAAAGTCGTTCGTCAAACCCTTCAGGTAATTCCATTTGATGTGTTTTAGAATTTATTCTTCGGATCATTTTATCGTCATCTGCAGTATTCCAGGGCATTTCCCGGGCGACAGGCTTACCTGGTCCCCTACATGCTTTGGTGTATTCTAACTCCGTATAAGGCCTCAAACCCGCCCAGTCTGTAAACGCCATCATATCATCCCAATGCCAAAATACCATGCGTTGTTGAGGTAGATCGGCTACAAAATGTTCTTTTTCCAACCTGATAGTACCGCCAGATTTAAAATATTTCGGAGTTCCTCCAGTATACCTGACAGAAGCTGCCTCACTTGTCAAAGAATTCAAAAAAGCTGTATAGGTTCCTTGATTAACTTCGTACTTCATTAAATAAAAGGCATCAACACCTTTAGGAAAAGTTGCTGGAATAGGTCCTTTTTGGTCACCCTGGTATTCCGGTTCGCTGGCTAGGTAGTAAAGATTTCCTTCGCTAGTACCTACTTCAATTGCTTCATTCTCTTTGCTTATGGTGTATAATCCTTCGAATCCACCCGAATTATCAGATTCGAAAAAAGCACCGTAGTTGAGAGCGGTTGTATCAGGATCCCCCAAGGTAAAACTCCCCTGTGGGATATAAACCATTTCGATACCATAGCCCTCTACAGTCGTGCTATTCAAATAATTAATGTAACGTTCACTTAATCGAGCCGTATCCAGCGCTACAAAAAACCGGTAGGTTACATCACCTCTAAAGTTATCGATAGGGTATACCATCATGCCCGTTCCATCAGTCGGAATTTCGGCAGTAGCATCTGGCATTTCAGGACTAGCCTTCCAGCTAACGCGGGCTGAATTTGGTTTAAGATAAAGATGACGATGACCACCATTGTCGCTGAGCGCTTTAAAAAACACCCATGCCGCATCATGGTTTTTATTCGTATTCCAGCTGTTTTTCCAGCTTATCGTAAAATTTATCCCCCGAATATAGTCCGGCCTATCTGCTTGAACATATTCTACTTGGCTTATACTGATATCATTACTAAATACTGAATGAGAATAAATTAGGAATAGAGAAATGGTTAACGCGCGCATAAAAGGTTGGTTTGAGTGGGCTTATTTGTATTACGAAGATTTAAATCCTTATGTTAACAGGAGTCTTCACTACAGATTTTTGATCCCACAGATTACCGGATTTCAGCTTTTCATTGCTCATTTTTTAATGAATGTGCAGGACTTTTAAGAGCTGCACGATATGACTGCAAGCTCACTGTTGTGGCGACTATTCCCAAACAGATAATGCCGGCTAATAAATAGACATAAAGATCCGGAACGATCCTATAAGCAAAAGCGGTGAGCCAATTGGTTACAGCCCAATAAGAAAGTGGGGCTGCCAATAATGTGGCTAATATTACCAAAATCAGAAATTCACGATTAAGTAGAACCAGGATTTGCTTAACGCCTGCTCCAAACACTTTTCTAACTCCGATTTCTCTTTCTTTTGTTTTAGTAATAAATGAAACAAGACCAACTAATCCAAGTAGGGAAAGAACAATGGCTACTCCACTTAACCCCATGGTAAGACCTGCAATTTGCCGCTCATTTTTATACAACAATGCCAACCGCTGTTCCAGGAATTCTATCTTTATAGGCTTCTTGGGATGCCATTTTTCATATTCCTTTTCAATTACATCGATGGTACTAAACATATCTTCGGTAGAGAGCCGGAAAAGCATCTCATAGGTCCATCTTGGTTCGGCATGGACTTCAATAAACATAGGGTTAACCTGTTCTTTCAACGTGAAGTAATGATAGTCCTCTAAGATCCCGTCAATAGTATAATGAAACCCCATAGTCCCGTCCTCCTCATTATCATATTCAGGCTCCATTTGAAATACTTCTCCGACTAACATGTCCGGCTTTTTATCCAAACTTGCAGCGAGAATCGTACTCGCTGTTTCATTGATCAAAAACACGGAAGATTTACCTCTTTTAAGTTCTTCTAATGCCGGGTGATCTATCCCCAGTACTTCGAGAGAACCTGCATCAATGATAATATGAGTACCGTTATCATTGACATCATTTTCACTGGCCTGCAGCATTTTGTAGGTCAGCGTATTAGCCATCTCGTTGCCCGGCATCCCGCCACTTCCCATGCTTAGGATCTTTGGATGATTCGCCAGAGTATTCTTCATCTTCACATAGCTATCAGCACTACTTACATTAATTGAAATAACACCCTCTTGATTAAAACCAAGATCTGTGGTTTGAATAAAATTCAGTTGTTGATTAATGAAATAAGTAGCCGTACCAAGCCCAATCAACAATAAAAACTGAAATCCTACCAGCATTCTCCGGAGACCTAAGCCCATTTTAGCGTTCGAGATCTTACTTCTAAAAAGTTCCAATACATTCTTCCGGGAAAGTACGAGTGAAGGATACAATCCGGATATTCCACCTATTAAAATGGTAAGTCCCAGTGCAAATGCTATTAGTAATGGCTTGGAAAGCATTTCATTACCGAGTTGTACTTCCATTATAGTATTGAAGAGCGGTAGTATCAACTGCAAAATAAATAGTGATACAGGCAAACAAAAGAATGTAAACATGAGGGTCTCGAAGAGAAACTGGGTCATGGTTTTTCCTTTGATTGCGCCGAGCACCTTTCGTACTCCAATTTCACGCTGTCTCCCAACATACAGTGCTATAGAAAGATTGAAATAGTTTGTAACGGTTACCACCAAAATAATAACGCCAATGATTCCGAAAATCCACAAGTATCGCGGATCCCCAGGGGTTTTAAGTTCATATAAAGCCTTACTAGTCATATAGATAGAAGCAAGTGGCTTTACCAGAAGCCCTTTTTCCAGGGGATCTTCTTTGGCTGCTGGCTTGAATCTAAAGTAGGCGTTACTTGCCGCCTCCAAGAGCTCTGCTTCGGTCATATCAGGAGCTTTTTTAATATAAGTGTAGTTCCCCCAGCTGGGTATTTTCGGTTTATTAACTATTAAGTCAAAGTCTACATGAGAATATTGAGGTACATCGGGGATTACGCCTGTTATAGCATAATGAACTGAATCAATAATAAGATACTTATCAAGAAATTCGAGATCGTTTCTCCAGTCTACGCCAAAGTACTTGATGGCCGCAGATTCCGTTAGCACCATACTGTGCGTGCTATTTAAAGCTTGTTCGGGCGAGCCTACAATAAAAGGCCAATCGAACATAACAAAATACTCACTTCCGGAATTAGTCCAGAGAATGTTATTCTCGACTAACCGCTCACCGTCCGATTTTTGTATATAAAACTGGGAGATTGACGTAGGGCTGTTAGTAGTGTTAAACTGTACAGCATTAACGATCTGAGGATTACTTTTTAACTCGTTCAGGTAATTAAGTTGATCTTCCGCAGTCGTAATCCACCAATTAATAAAGGGCATTACGGCGTAATTTTGAGAACGAAAAACACGCTGAACACGGTAAATATTTTCTGAGTCGCTATGAAATTGATCATAGCGAAGCTCATTTCTCAAGTAAAGCAGGCTAAGAAAAACAAAGGTCATACCAATAACCAAACCGGTGGCATTCAAGAAGGAGTATCCACGGTGTTTAAGAATGTTCCTTATGCCTATTTTGAAATAGTTTTTAAGTAAGGGAGAGTGTTGCCTATTGATATGAAGTTTTTTCCATGCATAGGGTTTAAAGAATTTAATAACATCCCACCTATACTTCTTTCGGGCATAGTACTTTCCTTGATTGGCAAGGCGCTCACCAAAAGCTTCATTTAAATCTCCGGAGATCTCTTCATACAACTCGGAATCACAAAACCAGCGTAAAAAGCGCTGCCAAAATTTTGGTGGGTTAATAGATGACATTTTATTGGAGTTGTGGTAGTTGATTCCAAAGTCTTGTACGGTGTGCTTTTAACTCTTGCGCTGTGCGAACCCCAAACTCTGTGGTTTTAAAAATTCTCTTACGCCTCCCACCACGCTCTTCGGTAGTTCCTCCCATTTCTGATTTAATTAAGCCTTTATTTTCAAGTCGGCTCAGCACGGTATGCACCGCACTAATGGAAATTTCTTTGCCGTTTTGTCTGTAGTACTCTTTGCTTACCGCATAGCCGTAGGCTTCCTCCTCCATGATCATCACTAAAAGTAAAACCGTTTCTTCCAGATTTCCTAGTTGCATCATATTTATTACTTCAACAGATGTAGAATATATTTCTTCAATACTTGTAGAACGTATGCATATTGAAAAGGTTTAGATTATTTCAACATTTGTAGAATCTAAATATTCAGCCAGAATGTAATAAAGGATAATTATATTAGACTAACAGGAAAAAGTATTTATGGAAACTCTTTGGAACGACTTCTGGTGGCTGTTCGTACTCTTATTTTTTATTTTCTTCGATTCTGAGTCTAAATCAGGAAAAACAAAAAAAGCGACTAAGGAAGATTGATCTCGTGAACATGTCGTAACCCTTCAAGTGTAAGGTTTGGCTCCACTACATCAAATCGATTGTGAAGAGGTTCAAGGACCTGTGATAGCCCACCGGTAGCTACTACTTTCAACTTCAAACTAAGCTCTTCATTTATTCGATCGATCATACGTTCAACCAGTCCTACATAGCCCCAAAGTATCCCGGATTGGATGGCCGTGGTTGTATCCCTTCCAATTACCGATTCCGGGAGCTTGAGAGGAATCTCAGTAAGTTTTGCAGTATTATCTGCCAATGATTTCATAGCCAGCTTTAAACCGGGCGCAATGTTAACTCCAAGTATCTTACGATCCGATACTACCGTAAAAGTCAAGGCTGTCCCAAAATCGATAACCATGCAGTCCGCCTTAAAAAGAGTAAAAGCAGCCACAGCGTCACAAACCAGATCACTTCCTATCTTATCGGGATGCAAAACTGAAAGCGGAAGCTTTTCATAACTCTCGGGTGTCACCAGATAGGCTTTTACTTTAAACTTGAATTCCAACTGTTCCTGGATCACTTTAGTGAAAAAAGGAACCACACTGCTGATTACAATAGCTTCTACAGGCAATCCATGGAGATGATCATTAAGCAAAGCGTATAGTTGATCCTGGGCTTCATCTTTAGAATCAATACGCCATGTGTCCTTCCAACCATTATCATATAGACCAAAAGTAGCATTTGAATTTCCAATGTCTACAGCCAATAGCATATCAGGGTCTGTATTTAGATTCGTTAAAAATTTCCTGGGGTGAAGTGATATTCATAATCGCCTCCATACTGGTTTCCGGCTTTCTTTGAATATAGGCATTTACGATCTCCCAACCTAGCCAGGTTCCTATCCTGCCAGGAGCCTTATTACCAATGTCGTAGGTTTTAGGCCTGTCTTCAATGTATTTTCGTTTTACTTCATGATCGGTTTCATAGACAATCTGATTCTCAACAAAATGTGCCCAAATAATATCCTTGTTCTCCCTAACCCCGGTCATTTCCTCAGCCGTATACCAAATCATAACACTGTCCGCCGTACAGGGCATCATGTGCTTTGCAAAGTAAAAGGACTTACCGTAGGCAATCATTTCTGCTAAAACCGTGTTATCACTGACATCCGTTTTATTGTACTCGGGAGCAATGCCATAAAGTAACATGATGGAAGGGGTAATATACTCCGGAGCGTATCTTCTTAGAATGTAATTGTACATATTCTTCGGTCGGAATTTGGCACCTTCGCCAAGGTAATAATCCAACCCGATCACAACTAAAGAATCGGAGATATACATATCATGTAAAAGACCAGTAGCGACCGTCTTCACCTTTGGTACACGGGCTTGAGGGTAGTAATGCTTCAAATGCTTGAAAGCAGATTCTAACTCCGCAGTTAAGGTTGATAAATCCCCAAAGACACGTTCCACTTCTTCCTCTAACTCATTAATCCCCGGGTGGGAAAAGAGCTTAAACAACGCATCGACCATAATAGAATCAGAGGGGTAGTTACTACGCTGTAAAAAGAATTCTGCTATGATCGGCTCCTGGTCTATTATCCCTTTGAGTTCTTCCCTGCTCTTAATATTGAGCAACTTCTTATGTAACTGTTCAATAGTTAGATCAATTTGAAGATCGGATATATCAGGCTGCTCGACACACTCGTTGTAGGAAGTAGATCTACAAGACCAAAAGCTCACAAAACAAAAAATCACTGAAATGAATCTGTTCACGTATATCTCAGAATTAAGGTTAGTTTTACCAAAACGCTAAAGTAAAAAAATTTATATGTCTAAATACATCCTGATCATTTGCTTGTCATTCTTGTTTAGTATCCCTTCCTATGGGCAGTTTAAGCTGGGTATTCAGTTCAGTCCAACCCTGGCTACCAACAGGATAGAAGCAAATTCGGATTCGCTTAATCTGGATACCGACGGAACTGGTCTACGTATGGCCTTCGGCCCCATCATTGACTACCAGATTAAGGATAATTATTATTTCAGCTCTGGTTTACTCTTTGTATCGAAACGTGTAGGGATAGAATCCACCAGGGTAGACAGGAGTGGCCTGCCAAATCGAGAAACGTACAGTCTTCAGTATTTACAGATCCCGGTTTCGCTTAAGCTTTTTACCAATGAAGTAAGTATTGACAAGAAATTTTATGTACAACTGGGCACCACGCTTGAGTTTGCAATCGATGAAAAAAGTAAAGAAGATGAAAATTTCCTGATCGAAGATTTCGCGCTTTTTGATTCGTCTTTGCTGCTAGGTTTTGGCTTGGAATATCGGCTCGGTGTAAACACAACGCTGTTTGGGGGCTTTAGCTACCATCGTGGGTTGGCCAATGTAGTGAGTGAGCAAGTCGCATTAGATACCGATATTACCATGAAAAACGACTATCTCGGATTGGACTTGGGCATTAAGTTCTAACTAATTATCTGTAGAAATTCTTGTGGGTCCTTGATAGGAAGCTCATTCTTGGCCTTTTTTGCCAGCTCTTTATCTAAGGATATAAAATAACTCAATTTATACTTTAAGGCTGTTTGGTATTGAATGGCATCCTCAACGTCCATAATATCACTTTGCAACGCCTTGATTGTACCTTGATGGTCACTTTCAATTATAGTTACAATATCCGTTAAAGCAAGCAGTATCTCTTTGGCTGTTTCTTTACCGTAGGTTTTTGATAACCAATACCCTGAAATTTGAATAACCGAAGGGGTTGTATAAGCCACTAAATCACCTGCGAGGGCTTTCTCAATAATTACATAACACTCCTGGTAAGATTGCCTTTGAAGTGTATAATCAAGAATTATGTTGGCATCAAGAAAAACACCTAGGATCATCTCAACTTATCCTCGTAATAATAGCGCTTCAAGTCAAGATTATCGGGTAGTGTTGGTTTTGGAAGTTTCTCTACAATATCCAGAATAGAATGGTTGGATTCTTTTTTAGTAATTTTTTCCAAATAAGATTCCACGATTTGGGAAACACTGGTCTTCCTTTGATGAGCCAGCCGTTTTATCTTGGTCAGTATGCCTTTATCTAATGTAAGATTGACACGTACTTTCATAGTTTGAATATACGCATAAATTTATAATTATGCGCATAGTTTAAACCGCCCTTCTATTCGTCATGCCCATAATCTGCTGTCTGGCAAATGATGGGTCATAATTATTATAAAAGCCCGAAAGAATCTTGTGCGCAATATGGGAGTAAATAAGTTCTTCATCACTTTTTCCTTCTTTACCCAACCAGAATACCCTTTTAGGATGCTTTTTCATATCGTTTATATACTCAAGTGCTTTCTGATATTGCTCCTTTGTATAAGATAGTCTGAAGGTGGTTTCTACGGTTTCCATGATAAAACTCTTGCTTAATCTTGTCAATAGAAAAAAGGTAAAGTTCACTAATCGCATTTGACCTGCAAAAAAGTCATTGCCCAAATGTAACTTTAAGAATATTTTTGGCTTGAAATTTATAGTATCACCATTATCATAATGACGTTCAAAACAATAAATATTAGCAAAAAATTCGGAAAACAATCACTGAGTATTCCCGAAAATCTCAAGATTGATGATGATAAAGTCTATCTTAAAAAGGTAGGTAACATTCTATACGTTATTCCATACCATAATCCTTGGCAAAACTTGGTTGACAGTTTAGAACAGTTTTCTGATGATTTTATGCAAGATCGCAATCAACCTACGGTACAGAAAAGAGAGACATTGGGTTAATGGAGTTCATCCTAGACACCAACATTTGTATTTACATCATCAAAAAAAGACCTGAAAGCGTTTTTAGGCGGTTCAAAAAGTTGACTCTGGGAAGTGTGGGGATTTCATCGATCACTTTAGCTGAACTTAATTACGGTGTAAATAAAAGCACTTCACTAACAAAAAATACAGCAGCACTTGAGCAGTTTCTCATTCCTTTAGAAGTAATCCATTTTGATAGTAACGCAGCGAACGAATATGGTAAAATAAGGGCAGTACTGGAAAAGCAAGGTACACCAATTGGCTCTTTGGATACTCTTATTGCAGCACACGTTAGAAGCCTTGGTTTAACTTTGGTCACAAATAATGAAAGGGAATTCAATCGAGTTCCTGATCTAAAGGTTGAAAACTGGGTGCTCAAATAATTTAGGAATTCATGAATAACATCAAAGTAGCCATTGCTCAATATGCCTCAGCCCATTTAGACCTCTCCAAAAGCATGAAACGCCTGGAAGAAATTGTAGATGAGGCCAAGTCCAAATCAGTGAAACTCTTGGTTTTTGGGGAAACCTGGCTTTCCGGATACCCAGCTTGGTTGGATAACTGCCCAAATGTGGCCAATTGGGATGCCGAACCTACCAAAGAGGCCTACCTCAAGCTTAGAAAGAGTAGCATAGAAGTTGGTGGTGCTGAAACCAATAAAATCGCTCAGCTCGCCAAGGAGGCAGGCATGACCATAGTTATTGGCGCTAATGAAATTGTAAAAAAAGGAAAAGCTGGCGGAACCGTTTATAACGCTCTGCTCACGTTTAATGAAAAAGGTAAGCTCTCTAATCATCACCGAAAATTGGTGCCTACCTACACCGAAAAAATGATTTACGGGCATGGGGATGGTCATGGATTACAGGCAGTGGACACTATTGCTGGAAGAGTGGGTGGGTTGGTTTGCTGGGAACACTGGATGCCGCTTACCCGACAAGCCCTGCATGATACCGATGAAGACATACACGTAGCCGTATGGCCCACCGTACATGAACGCCATCAAATCGCCAGTAGACAATACGCTTTTGAAGGCAGGTGCTTTGTACTCGCAGCTGGTCAACTCTTAAGGATGAAAGATTACCCTACTCATTTGACACTCCCTAAAAACGCGTTTCCAGATGAACTTGTTCTCCGAGGTGGAAGCTGCATTATCAACCCCAGAGGTGAGTATATTGTAGAACCTCTTTTTGAATCTGAGGGATTGGTTATGGCAGAGTTAGATCTCGATGAGCGCACTAAAGAGCAAATGACCTTAGATACCAGCGGACACTACCAGCGACATGATGTATTTGATCTAGCCATAAACAAGAAAAGACAAGTATGACGATACACGCCTTACAAGAACGATTCTTTAAGCCCGTAGATAATAGTCCTCTTATTCTATTTAGGATGATCTTTGGCTTTTTGCTTTTTGCTGAGGCCTGGGGGGCCATAGCTACGGGTTGGGTAAAAAAAGCTTTTATAACTCCGGATTATACTTTCCCGTTCATCGACTTTTCGTGGCTTCAACCTCTTCCTGGTTATGGTATGTATGCTTATTATATCATCATGGGAATAGCCGGTTTGATGGTGATGCTCGGTTATTATTATCGATGGGGTATAGGTATTTATGCTTTTATGTGGGCTGGAGTTTACCTAATGCAGAAAACCAATTATAATAATCACTATTATCTTTTGATGCTGCTGAATTTTATGATGTGGATGGTGCCTGCCCATAAGTATGGCTCTCTTGACATCAAACGCAACCCTAATATTAAAAGCCTCACCTGCCCTCAATGGTGCCTTTGGTTCTTTTCAGGCACGATGGCTATTGTCTACTTCTATGCTTCGGTAGCCAAAATGTATCCGGAGTGGCTGGAAGCTAAACCCATCAGCATTTGGTTCGAAATGAAAAAGGATTATTGGCTTATCGGGCCTATTCTTACTATTCCCTGGTTTCAATCCTTTGTGGCCTGGGGTGGCGTTATTTATGATCTTCTAATTGGCCCGGGATTGATATGGAAGAAAACAAGGAAATATGCATTCATGGCCTCCATCTTATTTCATCTTTTTAACTCTGCCGTTTTTCAAGTAGGCATATTCCCCTATCTAGGTATTGCCATTGGTGTATTCTTCTTTCAACCTGAAGTAGTAAGACGAATTTTTTTTAAGAATAAGCCATCACTTGAAGGCAAGGCCATTGATCCCTATATGTACCCCATGAAAAAATGGAAATTCTATTTCATGGCATCCTATTTAAGTATTCATTTCCTGCTGCCTTTACGTCATTGGCTCTATCCTGGAAATGTCAACTGGACTGAAGAAGGACATCGTCTCGCCTGGCACATGATGTTAAGGGTAAAATCAGGATATGTTAATTTCAAAGTGAAGAATAATGAAACCGGTGAAGAATGGAAAGTACGTCCTCAGGAATACCTGACTCCTAAACAATCACGGTCGATAGCCACAAGACCGGATATGTTATGGCAATTTATTCAGATCTTAAAAACGGACCTAAAGTCTAAAGGGCATAAAAATATTTCCATTTACGCCGATGGCAAGGTGAGTCTGAACGGAGCTCCATATGGTATTTTATACAATCCCGAATATGACCTGGTCCAAGCTGAGTGGCACCGATTTAAACCTTCTGAGTGGTTAGTCCGTGAATGAATACTAATGATTGAAGATTTACCCATTTGGATTGAAATACTATTTGTTTTTATAACACTATTTACGGTATGGCTCTATTGGCTTGCTAACTTGCAATCAGGTAAACTACTAGTATGGATATTAATTCTATCGATTCTGCATGCGGTAGCTGCTTACCTTGGTTTTTATAGCGATTTTGATGTAATGCCACCGCGTTTTTTGCTGGTACTACTGCCATCAGTGGTTGCGATAGCATATGGTCTATCCCCTAAAGTTCGTCGGCGTGTTTTAGAAAACCGTGATCTTCAGTTGAGCCCCTTTGTGCATACAATCCGAATTCCTGTTGAAATTGTTTTATTATTCCTCTTTTATAATGGTACTATCCCTGTGCTCATGACTTTTGAAGGAAGGAACCTCGATATTCTGGCAGGGATTACTGCGCCTATCATGGGCAGTCTTTATCTTCATGGTAAAGTGTCAAGTAAGATAATGCTTGTCTGGAATATTATCTGTCTGGGCTTAGTAAGTTTTATTCTAACTAACGGCATTTTATCGGCTCCATTACCTTTTCAACAATTCGGTTTTGATCAGCCCAATATAGCGGTGGCCTATTTCCCTTTTGTATTACTTCCTGCCATCATTGTACCTTTGGTTATTTATACACATCTCATCGATATTATGCTATTGGTGAATAAAATGAAAGAAGCATAACAAATGACACCTAAAAAACTGATCTCCAAATGGGTGGAACTTTTTAACCAAGGCGACGCCGACGGATTATCTGATCTTTATCATGACAAGGCCATTAACCACCAGGTAGCCAATGACCCGATCGAGGGAAAAGAAGCCATTCGCCAAATGTTCATTGATGAGTTTGCCGCAGCCGAAATGACATGCTTGGTGGATAATATTTTTCAGGACGGGGAATGGGCTATGCTGGAATGGAAGGACCCTCTGGGCTTAAGAGGTTGTGGTTTTTTTCACGTTGTTGACGGTAAGATCAAGTTTCAAAGAGGTTATTGGGATAGGCTTTCGTTTTTAAAGCAACAAGGCCTACCCATCCCAGATTGATCATTCATTTCTCAAGGTTTCAGTGGGGTTAGTTGTGGAAACTTTATACAAATTAGCTCCTATGGTCAGAAAAACAACCATGGTCAATAGCACTATAGCGGGCATCACGATTTTGTAGTCTATATCCACAGGATAGGCAATAACTTCTTTCAAATAACTTTCGACCAGATTTTGACTTAGAGGCGCCGCTATGAGAAGTGATATTCCCAGTATTATAGCATAGGGCTTATTGGTCATCAAAGCGAGGTGCCGCATTCTAGCACCTAACACCTTTCTCACACTTATTTCTTTCAATCGCTTGGAGATCATGAGAGACACAAGCCCGAAAAGACCTACCGATGATAGCAAGATGCTTATTACCGCAAAAGTGATAAGGATATTGGTAGGTCTGGACATTTCTCTGAAATATTGATCAAATACATCTGCTTGTAAGTATCCACCATAAGGATAATCAGGAAATTGTTGACGCCAAATACGTCTTGCATATCCGTCCAATTGCGATAGGTTACTGGTTTCTGTTCGAAGAATTATAAACCTGTTGTCCTCAGGAGCCGCAAACGAAAAAGCCACAGCCTCGATTGATGAGTAAAAATCACTGTAATGGAAATCCTTTACTACGCCAATTATTTGATATTGCTTACCTTCTTCATCAGTTATAGCAGCCGGCAAGTCTTCAATAAAGTGTTTTTTGGCAAAGGTTTGATTAACGATCAAGGCATTATTGTCATTTCCACGATTGTCGTCGAAATACCGTCCGTGAAATAATTCTATGCCCAGTGTGCTAAGATATCCGGGTGATACCGGGTAATGAATTGCCCTACTTTTTTCTGATTCAACTTTAAAAGTGATCCTACCATATCCCTTACCAACATGTCTGCTTGCGCCTGCAACGGACGAAACATCCGATCGTTGTTGCAATTGGTCGCGCATGGCTACAAACTGCTCTGCAGACTCTGTAGGGATTACCAGTATTCCATCTTCATTATAACCCCAGGAAAGGTCCTTTTGGTAATTATTATTTTGATAGAAAGCGATTCCTGAAAAGATTATTAGAAATGTAATCCCAAACTGTAACCCCAAAAAGAATTTGAACAGAATGTTGCGGTTATTTCCAAAAGTCTGTTTCCCGCTAAATATATTCACCGCACTAAACGAAGAAATATAAAAAGCCGGATATCCCCCGGATATAAGTCCCGTAACTAAGGCTATTAAAAGTAAGAATAGCCAAAGCATAGGATCCGTTAGATTCAAAACAAAATCTACTGGAAAAAACGAGTCAAAAAGTGGGATCAAAATGAGGTATGAGATGAGCAATCCTACAAATACAGCAAAGCAGCTAAGAATAATATTTTGGCTGAGAAACTGGACTATTAATTGCTTTCTTGAAGCGCCAACCGTTTTTCTAAGACCGATTTCCTTAAGCTTCCTTGAGGCAGCTACCAGGGCTATGTTTATGTAATTGAAACAGGCTATGAACAGAAGTAGAGATCCAAAAAAGACGGCTCCCGTAACAGTACTCTCATTTTCGCGACCGACGACGTTACTAATCCCTATTATATTATGCTCGTGTTTAGTAAGCTCGCTAAAGGGAAGAGTGGCTAAAGAAGTAAGCTTATATCTTGGGTCCCTGGCATTATATACCTCAACATAGCTTTCCTGCTTTGACAACAAGGTTTGAATAGAACTACCCCTGCGAGGTTTTAGAAAAGTGGCATGGGTAAGTTCCTTCCAGTCATTGAGAAAAGGCTTCTTGGAAAAGGGAATGAGTAAATTAAAATCGAAGTAGGCATTAGCAGGAAACTCTGTAGCAACCGCACCTACTATCATTGGAACGCGATCCGAACCTATGATAAAAGTCACTTCCTCACCTACAGGATCGTTGTCGCCAAAAAAACGTTGAGCTACTGAATGACTTAGCACAATCTGATCATTTTTGAGCGATTCCTTGGAACCCGACTCCAGATCGAAACTAAAAATGTCCAAAAAATCAGCATCTACGTATTGTATCCTCTCATCGATGACCAGATCTTCATAGCGCATTACAGCCCCGGAAATCTCATACCTTGTCATCAACGTGTTAAATTCCGTATCACCGATTATTGCAGGCCCGAGCAGTTCAGGGGTTCTCCCCCAATCAAAAGGGTCATTGCTGATATTAACAGCTTTACTGTAGATCAAATAAATGTCATCAGATTCTTCAATAAAGTCGTTGGCGGTAATGATTTGCTTACAGAATACAAATAAGACAATACAACAGCTAATTGAGACAGCAAGACCTAAAATACTGATAAGAGATATTGTGAGATTGGCTTTAATCCCACGGAGAGTTAGTTTCAGGTAGTTGGTTAACATGGTGATGGAATTTGAGGTTACGTTTCTATCTTGTTTTCTAATCGCATTAGGCCTGAACATACTTAGCACGTCTTTGTAGAAATAGAGACGTGCCTTTGCTTCACCTAGCCTGGCAGCACGGTACTCATACGTTTCGAATAAATCCCCGGTTATGCCCTCAATGATGGATTCATCGTAAAACCATCTTAACACACGAAGGGGCCATAGTGGCGGCTCGTTATGAGTAAGCTTTTTCATGATGAAAACTTCGGAATTAAGTTGAATAAGCTATTTCGAAGCTCGCGGGTTTTGATAAGGACACTTTCACCCGCTGGTGTAAGTTTATAATAGATCTTTCGACGGCCTCTTCTGGATTCCGTTGAGGCGCCATATTCAGATTTAATAAAGCCTTTGTCGAGAAGCCTGTTCAATCCCGAATGTACCGCCCCCACACTCGTACTCCTTGCTGTCTTTGCCTCCAGCTCTTGAATGATCGCAGCGCCGTACGCGTCATCATCCAAAAGTCCCACAATCAGCAAAACCAGCTCTTCAAACTCTCCAAGGTTAGTGCCTTTCATAATTAATTCGTAAATGTAGAGTTTAGACGCATCTAATCAAATTAGGTTACACCCAACATTTTTAAAAATTAAATTAAGCGCTGCAAGGGAAATAACTTAGTCTCGATTGCTATGCCGGTATCCTCTTAGGAAGTTTTATTTGGAAACACGCTCCTGGACCATTATTAATAAGTCGGATCGAACCTCCTGCTTTTGCTAAAATCGCTTTGGTGGTGGAAAGCCCAATGCCTGTACTTTCCTCTGATTTAGGATTCAAAGTTTCGTAGATTTCAAAGACCTTTTCAAAATATTCCTTTGATATGCCAGGCCCATTATCTTGGAAGAGCAGGACGTATTGAATATCGTCTTCTTCAAGTTTGAAAAGTACTTCACATTCTTTTTTATTCGAGTACTTAAGACTATTGCTAAGCAAATTTTGTAAGCAAACCTTTAGTGCTACTTTCGAATGATAAATACTTACATGAGTATCTGCATGTACTATGCGCACTTCATTCCCAACACATCGCTGGGCAACTTCCGTTAATAACTCTCCGGGATTAAAATATTCAAATCTAATTTCTGTTCTCTTAGATTTGGCATAGCGCATAACGCCATCAATCAGATTATGCATGTATAACGCTCTTGACTTTATAAGCTCAAATGTCTCTGATAGTTCGTTCTCAAAATTTTGCGCATGATCACTTTCAATCCACTCGAGTAGTCTCAGAATACCTCTGGCCGGAGTCTGAAGATCGTGAGACAACCCGTACGCGAACTTGTCTAATTCTTCATTCGTCGTCCTTATCTCATCATTCAACCGCTCCAGTTTTGATTTTTTCTTTCGAAGATCGAGTAACGTCATTACATGGTCAGCAAGCATTTTTAGTGCTTTTTTTTGATCATCGCTAAGCACCTTAGGCTTGGTATCAATTACACACAACGTACCTAAAGCGTATCCATCGGGGGTACTTAAAGGGGCCCCTGCATAAAAAACTATGTTTGGATCGTCCAGAACAAAAGGATTCTTCTCGAAACGAGGATCGTTTCTGGCATCTTCAACCTCTAAAATTTCTTCAGCCGAGTGAATGGCATGACTACAAAAGGCCAGTTCTCTGGAGGTCTCCTTAACATCCAGCCCGAGTGTCGATTTAATCCATTGACGTTTGTCATCAATTAAGGTAATCAAGCAGATAGGTGTATCGCAAATATAAGAGGCTAAAAATGTAATTTGATCGTATTCCTTTTCCGGTAAGCTGTCTAGTATATCATACTGCTTAAGTGCTTCAAAGCGTTTGTCCTCATCCGGAAGTGCCGCGGGTTCGATCATAGTTAATGGTTGGTAGATTTAGTTAACAACACATTTCAAAAATCGTTATTTTCTAACGGAAAATACTTCCTAAACAACTGTGATTACACACCCTTTCAAGACCGACCCAAACGGCAGGGGCATTTTTGGATCTATTTCAAATACCGCTATTGCTAATCATTTCGTAATGATTTCACGGGATTCACCGTAGCAGCGTTATAGGACTTAAAGCTTACCGTGATCGCCCCTATGAATAAACTAGTGAGTCCAGCTATTAAAAATACATCCAGTTTAAGTGTTGTGCGAAATTCAAAATCATTCAACCATTGTTGCATAAAGTAGTACCCAAAAGGAATGGCTACAATAAAGGCGGCTACAATAAGTTTGGCGTAATCCTTTGATAATAATATTATGATCTGTGTAACACTGGCTCCCTGCACTTTGCGGACACCCACCTCCTTTGCCCGTTGTTCTGCGGCAAAGGCGGATAACCCAAATAACCCCAGGCAGGAAATAAATATTGAAATTCCGGCAAAAATAGACACCAGGGTGTGAACCGTCATTTCACTTTGATAGCTTTCTTCTAAAACAGTGTCTGCAAACTCGTATTCAAACTCCGTTCCCGGTAGCACTTTTTCAAGTACACCATCAATGCCGGCCAGGGCATTTTGCACATCACCCTCAATACGTACCATAAAGTCCGAAGACCTTGAGGGGTCAATACAGGTGATAATTAGGGGAGCTATGGATTCATGCATATTTCGCATATGAAAGTTTTCTACCACCCCTATGATCTTGCCATTAATGCCCCAGAAAGAAAGGGATTTACCAATGGGATCATCAAACCCCATAAGGCCTAAGGCCACTTCATTAATGATAAAATTCGTGGAATCATTTACTTGGCTTGAGAATGACCGTCCCTGTAGCATGGTCATTTCCATGGTAGATATAAAGTCCTCATCCGTCAGCATTACGTTAATCTCATAACCTGCAGCCGGATCCTTACCTTCCCAATTGGCCGAGCTGGTTGACCTCCCGTAAGACACCGGGTTTCCGGAAGTGGCTGATACGGATTCAATACCTGAGGTTGTAAGCAATTCCGACTTAAAAGTTTTTAAGCGCTCGCCAATGCGAGTGTCTATTTCAAGCGATAATAAGTTTTCTTTGTTAAGGCCAATATCCTTGCTAAGTGCGTACTGTATCTGTTGATTAATGACCACCGTACCAATAATAAGGACTATGGATATAGCGAATTGAAAAACCACAAGTCCTTTTCGCAAAAATGATGAACCACCACCGCGCCTGTTATTACCTTTTAAAGAGTCGATAATATTAAATGCCGGTAGAAGAAGGGCAGGATAAATTCCGGACAAAAAGCCGACAATCAGAACAAGGCTTACCAAAGCTACCCATGTATTGAGCTCTGCAAAAGGAACAAAAAGCGAACGATCGACCAACTGATTAAATAAAGGAAGCAGTAGTACCGTCAACCCTAAGGCCAGCGCAACCCCAATAGACGAAAAGAGTAAAGATTCTACAAAAAACTGAATAGATATGGAACCCTTTTGAGCACCCATTACTTTTCTAAGGCCTACTTCTTTGCTCCTTCTATCCGAACGCGCAGTGGTAAGGTTCATAAAGTTAATGCACGCGATGAGTAAAAGGAAAGTAGCAACTACCGACATAATTCGGACATATTCAATCCGCCCGCCACTTATTACTCCGTTATCGAAATTTGAGTATAGATAGTAATCCTGAAATTTATGAATGATCAATTCTTCATCTCCCGCATTGCTGGCATCTGCAGTGTGCGTTTTAATTTCCGGTTTCAGACGTTCAGCCACCGCACTCGCCTTTTCTTCGTTATCCACTGTGAAATAGATACTAAAGCTTCCATTACCCCAGTCATCCACCCATTCATTATAACTGATAAACTGTTTTGCTGGCATGAGCCAATCAAAATCCAATGAAGAATTTGTACCCGGATCTTCAAATACACCTGTCACTTTCATTTCGTATTCTCCTTGCAATAAAAGTGTTTGACCAAGTGCCTGACTTTCCCATTCTATACCAAAATGCTTGATAGCCATAGACTTCGATAGAATCACTGAGTTAATATTCTCAAGAGCATGTTGTTTATCACCAATTAGTAGCGGAAAGCTGAATATGTTTAAAAAGTCAGGCGTGGCAAATCTCCCTGTTGACGTAGCTCTTTCATCCCCCGCACCAAAATCCCTCCTTATAGACCAGCTCAATAATGCCAATTGATTCACTTCTGGATATTCAGCAAGCATAAGATCAGCGGCCGGCTTTGGAACACTTTCTACGGTCCATACCTCACCCTCTGACTGTCTCATATTCCGAAATACCTGATAAATGTGATCCCCATTTTCATGGAATTTATCTACTGCAACTTCGTTATTGACCCATAATAAAATTAACAGACTTGATGCTATTCCCGTGACAAGACCTAATAGATTTAATATGGTGTACCCTTTGTAACGTAGGGCGTTTCTCCTGCGATTTTCAAGTAATTGGTGATCATAGCGTAGTTGATTGTGTTGTTAAAGGGTTGAAAGTTTTTGACCATCCCTGGCCGAATAAGTAATAGTATATCGGCAGCGAAACGGATTTTGGCACTGATTTTACTTTTTGATGCACGCTCTGCATATAGTTCCGAAAGGTCACCTTCAACATCTTCAATAAGGTCTGGGTGGCAGAACCATCTAAGAAACCTCAGAAGAATACTTGGCAGAACAGGGCGTAACACCTTTAGATGAATTTAAAATCGAAGGCTCCCGAAGGTATCGCTTCCCATAGCTGTTTGCGAGCTTCCATTACTTGTTCGAGGGCTTCCTTTCCCGAACGTGTTACTTTGAAATATCGCTTGCGCTTTCCTCCACGGACAGCGGTGGCTTCACCAAACTCCGATTTAAGAAAGCCCTTTTTTTCCAAACGTTTTAGGGCAGTGCGCATAGCTCCAACGCTTACCTTACGTCTTAGACGGCTCTCAATATCCGACTTAATAGTAATACCGTAAGCATTTTCATATAGGATGGCTACCGTAAGCAGAACCACCTCTTCAAATTCTCCGATTGAATACTTTCCCATTGAAATTAATTTAAATCCTAAAAGTAGTCAAAATATAAAAGTCCTAAACGTAACTATTATATAAAGGTTGTGATTTGCAAAAAAGTAATCGCTACTTTCTCACTTGGAAGCTAATGTGATGCTGTTTAAATCATTATTTGTTGTATTAAACTGTAAGTTTTTAAACTTGCAGTTTACTAACCCATTTGAATCAAGAAATTTTTCAGCATGAAGCTAATTATCTCCAACCTTTCCAAAACCTATAAAAACGGCGTCAAAGCCATTGACAACATCTCGCTTGAGATATCATCCGGTATGTTCGGTTTATTAGGCCCCAACGGAGCAGGTAAATCGTCATTAATGAGAACTATTGCCACTTTGCAGACCCCTGATGCAGGCACCATTCATTTAGACGATATGAATGTACATGAAAACCAAATGGAGTTTAGAAAAAGGCTCGGGTATCTGCCGCAGGAATTTGGTGTTTACAATAAGATGTCTGCGGAAGCCCTACTTTATTATTTTGCAGAATTGAAAGGAATAGCGACTAAAAATGAGCGTGAGGCCATTGTAACCCGAGCGTTAGAAGTTACTAATCTTTACGAAGTTCGAAAAAAAGATGTGGCCAAGTATTCCGGGGGTATGAAACAACGGTTTGGTATTGCTCAACTTCTTTTGAACGACCCAAAACTAATTATCGTAGATGAGCCGACAGCGGGTTTGGACCCAACGGAACGGCAACGTTTTCTCAATGTCTTAAGAGAGATTGGAACCAGTAACATTGTTATTTTCTCTACCCATATCGTAGATGATGTGAAGGAACTCTGCACAGATATGGCGATTTTGAATGGTGGAAGAATATTATCTAATCAAACACCAAAAGAGGCCGTTGGTGCACTGTCCGGTAAAATCTGGAATAAGGTTATACAGCGGGATGAGCTCGAAGCTGAAGAGGCAGAATATAATGTAACGTCATCCAGCTTTAACGATGATAATACAGTAAATATTCGGGTCATGGCAGATACACAACCGGGAGATGGTTTTAAATCCGTTCAAGCCAACCTTGAGGACGTATATTTTACCACTCTGGGGAAAGATAAAGAAGTTGCAGCCGCCTAAAAAAATCAAATCATGTTCTTCAAAATCTTTTCATTCGAGATAAAGTATTGGGTTAAAAACCCCTTATTCTACATTTATATTGGTTCGCTATTCACCATTGCATTGTTGGCGATGGCTTCCGCAGCTGGATTATTCGAATCTGTAACTGTAACCCGGAGTTCCATTACATTCTTAAACTCAGCCTATTCATTAAACAGTTTCATTAACGGTTTTTCCGTTATAGGCTTCTTTCTAATCCCTTCTATTGTAGGAGGTACCATAGTAAGGGATTACACCTCAAATACGAGCAATGTATTGTATTCTTACCCTTTCACTAAAGCAGACTATTTAGTCGCTAAATATTTAAGTGGTTTGGTAATCACGATTTTGGTTTTGCTTTCCATAGCCTTAGGGGCTATGGCAGGTAGCTACTTACCCGGAACCAATCCCGATTTAATGGGCCCTTTCAGATTGATTAACTATATCCAACCTTACCTGATCTATCTAATTCCGAATCTTATCTTTTTTAGTGCTGTGGTATTTGGTGTGGTGACCTTCTCGCGTAATCTAGCCTCAGGTTTCGTTGCGATTATTGCCTTATTTCTTTTACAAGGAATTGCCGAGACCGTGATCTCCAATTTGGATAACAAGGAGCTCGGAGCTCTTATCGACCCTTTTGGTGAGGGAGCTTTTCTCTATTACACTGAGTATTGGACTGTTTCAGAACAAAATGAAAATCTACTTCCTTTTGAAGGATATGTCATCTACAATAGGTTGATATGGGGAGGGCTTGGTCTACTCATCTATCTGGCCGTGTTTAGTGTTTTTAAGTTTTCACATAACCCGCTGTCATTCTCTTTCAAAAAGAGCAGTGGGATCCGGCTTACTAAAAACAATTTTGGAAGTATGGTTCGGATCAATCTGCCTAAAGTATCATTTGATTACAGCTTGGTTCATCGTTTTAAAACGGCCTGGAAGCTATCCAACTACGATTTTCTATTTGTTGTTAAAAGCTGGCCATTTATCATTATTTCACTCATTGGGCTACTCGTACTCACCTCTACTCTGGCAGTAGGACAACAGCTCTATGGCACCGCAACCTATCCGGTTACATCACAGATGCTGGACATTGCGGCAAATGTATTTACAAGATTGGCAATACTCCCGATCACGTTCTTGTACGCCGGGATGCTAATTAACCGTCATAGAATGTCGAGGATTGATCAGATGGTAGATGTGTCGCCAATTCCTAACTGGACTCTACTACTCTCAAAATTCATAGCACTGGTGAAGGTTCAATTCGTGCTATTAGCACTTATTATAATAGCCGGTGTAATCATTCAAACTTACGATGGTTATTATGAATACAATATTGGACTTTACTTAAAAGACCTGTATCTCATTCGTTTCTGGAATATTCTAGCCTGGAGCTTACTCTCTATTTTCATTCATGCCCTTATTCCTAATTATCTGATCGGGTTTTTTGTAAGCCTTGGATTGGCGATTGGTATTGGGTTTTTGGACTCCATTGGAGTGGAGCAATCTGTATTCAAGTATAATGAAGGCCCGGGTGCATTTTACTCACCAATGAATGGATATGGAAGTACATTGACCAGGTATTTCACCTATAAAGTATATTGGATACTCTTAGGTTGCGCTCTGTACGTGCTCTCCATTGCCTTTTGGAAAAGGGGTATTGCCTCATCTCTCAAAAATCGATTTCAAATAGGATTTCATTCCTTTAAGGCTTCTTTGCAAATCGGCTTTACTTTATTCTTAGTAGCCTTTTTAGGGCTAGGCACCTATATATGGTATGCCAATAATGTAAAGAATGAATATGTAACCTCTAAGCAGAGTGAAGAGAGAAGGGCAGAGCAAGAAAAATTATATTCGAAATACGCCAGTATTACTCAACCCAGGATTGTGGACGTACAGGTAGATATGGACCTGATGCCGGAATCAAGGGATTTCAAGGCCAAAGGAACCTTCATACTCACAAATAAAACGAATAATATTATTGACTCGCTTTTACTTAATCATAACAGCTACCCGAGTAAATTCAGCTTCTCAACGCCAACAATTCTCGCTCTTGAAGATTCGGTCTTCAACTTCGATTTGTATATTTTAGAACAGCCTATGGATCCTGGTGATTCTATAATATTCACTTTCGAAATGTGGAATAAACCCAATACCTGGCTGAGAAGTAACTCTCCTGTTCGAGCTAATGGTACTTTCATGAACAATGGTATTTTCCCAACCTTTGGATATTCCGGGGCTGGGGAAATTACAGACAATGAGATCCGAAAAAAATATGAGCTACCTGAAAAGGAGCGAATGATGTCACCCTATGACACTAGTGCCTTGGGGAATACTTACATCTCTTCAAGCGCAGATTGGATTAATTTTGAAACGGTCGTAAGTACTTCTCCGGATCAAATTGCTATAGCTCCAGGCTACTTACAACGAGAATGGGAAGAAAATGGCAGAAAGTACTTCCATTATAAAATGGATAGCAAGATCTTAAATTTCTATGCGTATCAGTCGGCCCGATATGAGGTAGTTCGTGACCAATGGAAAGACGTCAATATTGAGATCTATTATCACCAAGGTCATGAGTATAACCTGGAAAGAATGATTAAAGGAATCCAGAAATCACTGACTTATTACACGGAAAACTTTAGCCCTTATCAACACCGTCAAGTTAGGATAATTGAATTTCCAAGAAGTAGTGGCACGTTCGCTCAATCTTTCGCTAACACCATTCCATTTTCCGAATCTATAGGCTTTATTGCCAAAGTGGATGATGAAGATCCTGATGCCATAGATTATCCTTTCAGCATTACTGCTCACGAAGTGGCGCATCAATGGTGGGCTCATCAGGTAATTGGAGCCAATGTTCAGGGTGCCACGGTGATGTCAGAAAGCATGTCTGAATACAGTAGTTTGAAGGTGTTGGAAAAAGAATATGGATCAGATAAGATGCGCGTATTCCTTAAAGATGCCTTAGACAAATACTTACAAGGAAGAGGCCAGGAAAGGCTCAAAGAAAAGCCTTTGATATTTAATGAAAATCAACAATACATTCACTATAACAAGGGTTCTGTAATCCTTTACGCATTGAGTGATTACCTCGGAGATAACATCTTTAATGGTGCTATGCGCAGGTATATTGACAGCGTTGCCTTTCAGGAACCTCCGTACACTACATCACTGGAGTATGTGGAGTTCGTCAAAGACGTTGTCCCTGACTCATTAAGTTATCTTGTCAAAGACATGTTCGAAACCATTACACTTTATAACAATGAGGTGAATGAAGCCTCTTACAAAGAGCTACCTGATGGAAAATATGAAGTAAACATAAAAGCTATAGTAGCCAAGTATCGGACAGATGAAAAGGGTAAAAGAGTGTATACGGATATACCGAACAGTGATACACTTTCTTATCAAATCGAGGGTGAGCGCAAGCCAACTTATTCACTCCCGCTAAATGACTGGGTGGAAGTGGGAATTTTCGCTGAAAAAGAGGTGGACGGCAATCGGCAAGAAGTTCCTCTTTACCTCAAAAAGCACAATATCCAAAGCATAAATAATGAATGGACGTTGGTGGTAGACGAAAAACCAGTTTCAGTAGGAATAGACCCTTACAACAAGTTGATTGACCTTTCGTCAAACGATAACAAGATAGCACCTGATGAAGAAAAAAGTACGGACTGAGGTATAATTAGTAATCCGCCATTTCTGATCTGATCAATCCACAATAGGAATACCGAGAATATTCGTTGAAAAAGAATATTTTTAAATGACTCTTGATATTCCTAAATGAAAAATTTCGATCACATTATAGTAGGTACCGGGCAAGCCACAGGCACCCTGTTAGGCAAACTGATTCCAACAAAATCATCCATAGCTGTCATTGAAGGCGGTAAGATAGGAGGTAGCTGTGTGAATTACGGTTGTACCCCTACCAAAACCATGGTTGCTTCGGCCAAGGCTCTGCATCAAGCTAGAAGAGGGGAGTTTTATGGTTTTGAAGCAAAGCCAATCATAAACTTTGAACGCGTAGTTGAACGAATGAATGAAGTGCGTAACGCCTCCTCTAATGGGCTTACCGATTGGATAGAGTCAACCGAGAACGTTACACTATTTCGGGATTACACCTCTTTTACTTCTGATAAAACACTAAAAGTTGGCAATGATGAAATCAAAGGCGAAAATATTTATCTCAATGTTGGTACGAGGCCAAGCCTTCCTCCCGTTGCCGGCATAGAAGAAGTTAATTGGATGGACAGCGCCAAGCTATTGGAATTAACTACTTTACCGAAGCACCTGATCGTAATAGGTGGCGGGTATATTGGTGTTGAATTTGCACAGGTTTTCAAGCGGTTAGGTTCGGAGGTTTCCGTTATTCAGCGTGGCAAACAACTTATGCCCAATGAAGACAAAGATGTAGCCGATAGTGTGCTTGGTGTTTTACAAGGTGAAGGGATTGAAGTTCATCTCCAAACCGCAGCAAAGAGTATAACTGAAGATAGCAGCATTCGTTTGATCGTGGAATCTGAAGGCAAAGAAAGGCTCATTAAGGGAAGCCATTTACTGGTGGCTACCGGTAGAATGCCAAATAGTGATACGTTAGGACTTGAAAACACGAAGATTAAAACGAACAAGAGGGGTTTCATCGAGGTGGACGATTATTGTAGAACAGGCGTAGAGGGTGTATTTGCAGTTGGCGATGTCAATGGCTATGGGGCATTTACGCATACTGCGGTGAACGATGGAGAAATTGTGTTGGATTACTTATTTGGAGGATCGAGAAAACTTTCGCAACGTATTCCAATTCACGGTTTGTTTACGGATCCGCCTTTGGGCAGGGTGGGCCTGTCAGAAAAAGCGGCTTTGGAAAAAGGTCACAAACTCTTAAAGGCCATTATGCCTATGGGCCAAATAAGCAGGGCAAAAGAGATGGGTGAGACCCAGGGTTTTGCCAAACTACTGGTGGATGCAGATACTGACCTGATTGTGGGAGCTGCTATCCATGGCCCCGGAGGGGACGAAATCATAAATATGTTTGCGGCCATTATGCACAGCAATATCCCATGTGAAAAGTATCGTGAAGTGGTGCTGGTACACCCTACGGTTTCTGAGTTAATGCCCTATGTATTAGATAGTCTTAAGCCGGTGAGTTAAAAATGGGAACTAAATCTCAAAAAGCGCTACTTAAAGGTACCAAGGGAGCGACCTTTCCTTTGGGACCAACAGCGGATAATAAAGGAGTAAACTTTTGCCTCTATACTAGCAAAGCTTCGTTCATTGAACTCCATTTCTTTGATCGTCATGATCAATCAAAGCCCAGTCATACTTTCAAGCTTGATCCCTTAATTAATAATACTGGAAACTACTGGCATATTTATGTAGAGGGTGCCAAACCGGGACAATTATACGGCTATGTAGTTCATCCACCCGCAAGCAGCAGATCGCGTTTGCAGCACGACCCTTCGAAACTATTGCTCGATCCATACGCCAAATGCATTGTTGATGATGCATATGATCGATCCAAGGCGAGTAAGCCCGGGGCAAATAATTTTAAATCCGCCATGAAAAGTGTGGTCGTTGATATCTCAAATTACGATTGGGAAGGCGATAGACCTATTGAAAGGCCCTTTAATGATGAAACCATCTATGAGATGCACGTCAAAGGGTTTACGGCAAATCCTAATTCTGGATTACCAGATGATATTCGAGGAACCTATAGAGGGCTGATTGAAAAAATACCTTATCTGCAGAAAATTGGGATCAGATGTGTTGAATTGCTTCCCGTTTTTCATTTTGACCGGCAAGCCGCACCTGAGGGAAGGGTGAATTATTGGGGATATCAACCCGTTAGCTTTTTTGCA
>JBCCOE010000022.1:0-57068 GCA_039025475.1 Bacteroidota bacterium
CTATGTGCAAGCAAGACCAATTAAATCAACTGAGCTATTGACCTTAACCTCGGGTGCTGTACTCGGAACTCTAGCCAACCCAAGTGATTCAACGACTGTTATTGGAGTGGCGGTACCATTAGAGGATCAATATGCACTAACTACGGCAGAACTAACAGAAATTAATGATGCGATAGTAGAGTTCAACAATACCATTGCAACAGAAGTTGCTAAATATAGTGATCAAGTTGCTTTAGCCGATGTAAATCAAACCTTGGCAGATCTGAGTAATAATGGTTTTGCGTTTGCCAATGGAGTTACTCTTACACCTGATTTCACACCTCCCACCGGTGCGTTTTCTGAAGATGGTGTACATCCAAATAGTCGAGGCTACGCTTTTGCTGCGAACACATTTATCGAAGCCATTAATACTAAGTTCGGTTCGGATATTCCGTTAGTCAATATCGGCAATTATCAGGGTGTTGCTCTTCCAATAAACCCATAACCTATCGAGTTATATTACAACCGCTGAAGATAACTGTCTCAATGACCATTCTAACCAAAGAAGCTACCCTAAAATAGGGTAGCTTCTTTGGTTAAGCTTTTCACTCAACAGAATACTATCCCTTTAAGTCTTATACCCAAATAAACTTTTTTCCTTAATCGCGGCTGAGACTTTCCGCGGCACCATGCTTTCCCAACCGTCTTCTCCTGATTTTATCATGGCCAAAACGTTATCCGATATAATGTCTAAGTGATCAAGTGCGGCTCCTTCAATATCTACCAGCTTTTTATTAAACCTGAGATAGTTTAAGAGGCCCTGAAGGTTATCAGGGAGTTGAAAGTTTTCCAGAGCATACAGCTCCCGAGAACCTTGTTTAAAAGATGGGTAGACATACAGTGTAACATTATTACCAAACAGTGTCCCAAAAGCCTCCAGAACACCCCCCTTGAGATCTTGATAATAATTCTCATCAAATACTTTTTGAAGATTATAAATGCCTAGAATGATGCCGATTTTTCGCCCTCTCGTAATGGCTGATAAATAATTTACCAAGCGGTAGTAGCGGATGTAATTGGAGATCATCACATTCTGGCCCAGCGAACAGATTATATCAACTCGATTCAAAAAATCCTCTTCATCAATATGGCCATCTGTGCTCAAATCGGCTAATGTTAACTCTGTCAATACTATTATTTTGTCCTTATCTACATCCGGATCTTTTTTAAATTGCCGTCTTGCAGATATTAACATATCAACGTTGACATGGGTCACCGGTCTGAAGCGGCCCCGAAGCATTAATACATTTTTCTTGTATAGAAATTCAGAGGGCTGCTGTACGTTTCCATCCGCACCAAAAATAGCTACCCTTGTCATTCCATTTTTCACAAGCTTTAAGCTCATAATTCGGTTATCAACCTTCTCATAATCCGGCCCCTCGATTCTAAACATATCGATCTCAATCCTACCTTTTGCTAATTCATCGGTAAGGGAGTTTAAAAAATCATCACTTACCTCTTGATAATGCAAACAGGCATAAATCAAGTTCACTCCTACTATCCCGACCGCGTACTGTTGAAGAATAGCATCATTATCGTGCATTTTAACGTGTATGACACACTCATTATGAGGTCCTTCAGGTCGGGTCTGAAACCGAACCCCAATCCAGCCGTGAGCTTGATTCGTTTTGTTGTAATTAAGTGTTTCAAGCGTATTTGCAAAAGCAAAAAATCTCGTTTCTTTAGCACGATGCGGCAATCGTTCAGATAACAAGCCATATTCCTTATTCAACATCTTAATCAACCTGGCCTCGCATACATATCTATCTGAAGTACCGTAAATGGCATCACTAAAGCTCATGTCGTAGGCTGACATAGTCTTAGCGACAGTACCTGAAGCTCCTCCCGCTTTAAAAAAATTAGCTGCCACTTCTTGTCCGGCCCCTATTTCTGCGAATGACCCATATAATGCAGAATTTAAATTGATTTGTAATGCCTTTTCTTTGGTCGAAAAATTTTGGAGCAGATCCATTGAGTCTATGTTGTTTTCATAAATGTAAACTGAAAAACAAAAGATAGCAATGTTATGACTGCGCTATACCTTTTTTAATCTTAATGGTTTTACTATCTTGAGCTTTTGTTCACCTGGCTTTAACACTTATGGAAGTACTAGACTTCATTACATTACTGGTAATTATGGCAGCTTTTTTTACGTTAATAAACGTCAAATGGCTGAAACTGCCTTCAACCATCGGCCTTATGCTTCTTGCTTTGGGCTTGTCTGTCTTTATCATTCTTGGTGAATGGATATTCCGAACACTCAATGAGTTGGCTACCAACTTGATGACGGAATACGACTTTTCTGACGTTCTTTTCAAAGTCATGCTCAGCTTTTTACTTTTTGCCGGGGCCTTGGAATTAGACCTGAGGAAGCTGGGAGAAGAAAAGTGGCCTATATTCGCTTTAGCCACCATTGGTGTGGTTATATCTACTTTTATAACTGCCACCGCCATTTTTTACTTGCTGCCTTTAGTCGGACTTCCGCTCGACTACATTTATTGTCTGATTTTTGGAGCCCTAATCTCTCCTACCGACCCTATATCGGTACTTGCCATGATGAAAAAAACAACGGTATCAAAAAATCTCGAATCTCAGATTGCGGGTGAATCCCTTTTTAATGACGGAGTAGGCGTTGTGGTTTTCTTGACCATTCTCACTATAGCGATTAACGGAGTGGAGAATTTTGACCCTCTCCATGCGCTACAACTCTTCGGTGTTGAGGTCATAGGAGGTATGGCGCTAGGCGGTGCAATTGGATATGTAGGGCTGTATCTTTTAAAGATTATTGATAACGAGCATACAGAAATAGAAGTATTAGTGACATTAAGCATGGTATTGGGAGGCGCAAGTATTGCAGAAATGCTTCATGTATCGGGTCCATTAGCCATGGTCGTTATGGGTCTTTTTGTGGGTAGAAAGGGAAGAAATAAGGAATTGGAAAGTGTCGCTGGTGATTATGTATATAAATTCTGGCACTTGATGGATGAAGCCATGAATGCTATACTATTTATTCTGATCGGTCTCCAGGTTATTGTAATTAACTACGAAATAGACTTCTTCTTTGGAGCAGGGTTCGCTATTGTAGCAGTTCTTCTATCTCGCTTTATTGGTGTTGGATTACCTATTTCTGTAATGAGATTAAAAAGAAAGTTCCCACCTTACACGATTCGCATTCTGACCTGGAGTGGCCTTAGAGGTGGTATCAGTGTAGCCTTGGCTCTTTCATTATATGAAACTACGACTTTCGATACGCGAATAGTAGATATAATTATTACCATGACTTACTGCACTGTATTATTCTCCATTCTCGTTCAGGGTTTAACTGTTAGCAAGCTTTTCGAAAAGTTCAACGCGGCCAATAATACTCCTAATTAATGTTGGAACGCTTTATAGCACTTTGTCTTTTGTATAAAGTTAAATTTCCATAATTTCAGCCGTTTAAATTAAAGCGAATGGCAAACAGAGGAGGTTTTTCTAGCAAGTTAGGATTTATATTGGCCGCTGCCGGTTCCGCAGTCGGACTGGGCAACATCTGGGCTTTCCCTTTCGAAGTGGGAGCAGGTGGTGGCGCCGCTTTCCTAATCATGTACCTCGCATTCTGCTTTATACTATGTTTTCCAGTTATGGTGACTGAAATAGCAATCGGACGGAAAACACAATTAAATCCGGCAGGAGCGTACAGTGCGCTAGGTTTTAAAAAATGGCGAATTCTGGGCCTTCTTGGCATTTTGAGCGGTGTGGTGATTCTCTCGTTTTACAATGTCGTAGCGGGATGGGCATTTGGCTATTTTATTGAATTGGTATCGGGGAATTTTGATATTGGTAAACAGTTCAGCGAGTTCACCAAAGACGTAATAACGGTTGGCCTCTATGCCGTGGTCTTCATGTTTGCAACAGGTTTTATAGTGTCCAAAGGGGTTTCTGGAGGTATTGAAAGGGCGTCAAAGATTTTAATGCCCACATTGATTACCATGATCTTGGGCTTAGTTATTTATTCCTTAACACTGGATCATGCATTTGAAGGGCTAAAGTTCTATTTAGTTCCGGATTTCTCAGAGCTTACCGTAGGAGTTATGGGTAACGCTATGGGCCAGGCTTTCTTCTCATTGTCGTTAGGAATGGGTGCATTAATTACTTACGGAAGCTATGTTGGAAAAAATGATAACATCGTCAGTTCAGCGGCATTCATTACACTTGCCGATGTAGGTATCGCATTTATTGCAGGATTGATGATGTTCCCGTTGGTCGCTTACCTAACCAACGGCACCATGGAGGGGGCTGGTCAGGGAGCTGGTTTAATATTTTCTGTGCTACCCGGTGCATTCGAAAGTCTCGGCCCGGTATTAGGAGTAATAGTAGGATCGTTTTTCTTCCTGTTACTCTCATTTGCGGCCTTAACATCAACCGTCTCTTTGTTGGAAGTGCCGGTGGCCTATATTGTGGACGAGCATAATATCAGGAGAAACAGGGCGGTTTGGGCCATCGCAATCGGGATATTCATCTTAGGTATACCTTCATTACTCTCTAATGGGTACTCAGGGTTCTTTTCAAACTTTATCACTTACATAGGAGCCGAAAACGCAACCTCGTTTATGGATTTTGCCCAGAACGTGGCCAACGACACTTTTCTGCCTTTGGGGGGCTGCTTGATATCAATATTTGCCGCTTATGCTTGGAAGACAAAGAATCTAAACGAGGAAATAGCCAAGGGCTATCCCGGATACTCGGGATCTTACATTGAGAAATATTTGAATTTCGCTATTACGATAATCTGTCCCATTGTACTCGGAATAATGTTTATCCTCACCTTCTTCAAGACCTTTTTCGGGATAAATATTGGAGAAGCAATTTTAGGGATTTAGAAGGTTACGAACCTTAGGCAATAATAAAACGCTTACCCTCCTCTTTCAAGTTTTCCCAAGCTTCAGGAACCGGAGGATTTCCTTTTTCAAAATTATCTATAATCCAGGCCACAATTTCTTTCTTAAAACCGAACCTTTCCATCAGTTCTTCGCAGAAACTAACCTCGGAATCTTCTACAATCCCGTCGGCATAGACCATTAGCACCAAATCATATAGTTGATTCATCTTGAGATCGTGACTACTCGGAATCTTCAATTCGATTTCTTTGTCGTTCTGAATCAGATTGGAAATTTGACGGTCTTTCAAACCATATTTTGCACCTATCTTATAAAGCATCTCCTCTTCCGAACTGTGCAACTTACCGTCAGCTTTTGCCAATGCAATGAGGTTCCTTAAGTGATTCTTTTTGAAAGACAAGTATTGATGTTCGAAGAATCCAATCATGGCAATTATAGTTTTACTTTGAACTAAAATAGCCAAATTTATCAAGTTCAAGAAACCCGAATTTTGAACATCAACTCATTCAACCCGATAGATGTGAGCCGTCTCATTTCTATGTCTTCGCGGGTTTAGTATGTGAAGTAGCTTATCAAAGGAAGAGGGTTCGACTGAAGTTTCTAAAATGAAATCTTTACCAGGAAACAATGGCATAACTCTTTGAATCCGTTCTGGTAATTCTTCACTTCCTTTGAATACAATATAGTTAGGCTCCCTATTCACCGTCTTCATTTCCTGCTTTAAATCAGTTACACTTTTACTTGAGCCCAATACAAATACAAACGGCATACCACTATCAAGATATTTCCCTGAAGACCTTATATCATTCATACCCAAAATATCACCTTTTTGAAAATCTTTATAATCTGCGGCTAATCTACCCAAATAATACACTGGAACCTGCTTGGAATTTGCTCTTGAACTCTCAACGATTAAAGATGAGAGATCAGCCTTTTTTGATAAATAGTGAATAGGGGCTACTCGATCTTTCTTTGAGTAGGTCAAAGCCAAGGCTATAGATGCTATTCCGTTAACAATCCAAAAAAACATCCAGCATCTACTAATAGCTTTGGGAAAACGAGTCCAAATATCTGAGCTTTTAATAAATTGATTCCAGCCGATAACACCCATGATAATTAGCAATGGATACATGGGTAAGATGAAACGCTCTTGCTTATTTGGGAACAAAGAGTGGACGATAAAAAAAACAAGGACCGCTAAAAATATTTTTCGATTGACGTTCCATGCTTTAATAAAACCCCACATCAACATTACACTGACCGGTGGAACGAGGAAACCAAAAGTGGTCAATAAGAATTTAAACGGCGATCCCGTAATGTAATTGTTAGCATTCTCAGCATTGTAGGCAAAATAATTTACAACATACTGAAATGGATACTCAAAAAACAGGATATCCGGAATCCCGATGAATATGAAAGCGGCCGCTAAAAAGCCCAGAGTAAAGTATATACTCTGAGACCATTTTTTCTCGAATAAAAGTGCTAATCCTAAGCCTCCTGCAAATAAAACCGTATGCATTCGAATGCTGAAGGCGATTGCGAAAAATACCCCAGACACAAGGTATTTAATAATGCCCCGACCCCTTTGCTTATCACTTTTGAGAATTAAATAAAAAGCATAGAGTACTGGCGGAACACAAACAAGCTCGGCTAAGAACTTAACGCTCAAATAAGGCATAAACCATAACAATGAAACTATCCAAGCTACGTGAATGGCGTTTTTATTGTTAGAAATAATCTGGGTAATCTTAAAGGCAAACAAAACCACCAAGAGTGAATAAAAAGCATGTAAAATCCTTAAAACTGTAGTTTTAAAAACGGGATCTGTCGCCCCAAACATGTCCATTAGCCAAATTATGCACGCATTGAAAGCAGGATATACCATACTGTGTTTTGGAGGAGTGCTTGATTCAATCCAATGAGGAAGACCATAAGCCCAATTCTGAGCTACACGAATTACATCAAAATGGTCGTCATGAAAAGCATAACCCTTGGAGAAAAAAGAAGCTAGGAGCCGAACTAGAAGAGCTACTAATAGTATGGTTTTAAGCGGATTTTGGGAATAATAGAATTTGATTTTTTCCATGAAGAGGACAACAGCGCGAAACTACGGCCAAACTTAATTTAATCAAGCAGAAACCTTGGCCATTTCTTCATCACGTAATTCCCGTCTAATAATCTTTCCAACATTGGACTTAGGTAATATATCCCTGAACTCGATGTGTCTAGGGTTTTTGTAACCTGTAAGGTTTTCTTTACAATATTCTCTCAGTTCTTCCACTGTTAAAGATGAGTCACTTTTGACAACAAAAATCTTCACACATTCAGTAGATTTTGCATCAGGTACTCCTATAGCGGCAACTTCCAGCACCTTAACGTGATTAGCTACAACATTTTCAATCTCATTAGGATAAACATTAAAGCCGCTAACATTAATCATATCTTTCTTACGATCGACTATCCTAAAAAAACCATCGTCACTCATCAAGCCCATATCACCTGTTCTGAACCAATCTCCGGCAAAGAAAACCTCACTATTATCTTTATTCCAATATCCTTTCATAACCTGAAGACCTCGAGCACATATCTCCCCTACCTCTCCCGTACTAAGTTGATTTCCCTGTTCATCAAAAATTGCCATTTCTGTGCCAGGTGTTGGCAGTCCGATTGTTCCCAACCTATGAGTACCATCCAACGGATTACATGAAAGAACAGGCGAAGTCTCGCTCAATCCGTATCCCTCTACAAGAGGCTTCCCAGTCAGATCTTCCCATCTTCTCGCAACATCATCCTGAACGGCCATTCCCCCTCCGATAGTACCAAAAAGGTTAGAAAAGTCCACTTCTTTAAAAGGTTCCTGGTTTAATAAACCATTAAATAAGGTATTAACCCCCGTCATCAGTGTAAACCTGTGCTTCTTCAATTCCTTCACAAAACCTTTCATATCCCTTGGATTGGTAATTAAAACATTAGTTGCACCCACACTTAGCATTAAAATACCATTAACGGTTAAAGCGAAAATATGATAAAGTGGAATTGCAGTGATCATGGTATGATCCCTACTTTGGTCAAGCAATGGTTTGAACCAGTATGTCGTTTGTTTAGTATGTGCAACAATGTTTGTATGTGAAAGCCGAGCACCCTTAGAAACTCCTGTAGTCCCTCCTGTGTACTGCAAAAACGCGGTATCCTCCCCATCTATTTCGGGGCGCTCATAATTTGCCTTTGCTCCAATTGCTAACGCTTCCTTTATGCCCAAGGCTCCATCAAGTTTGAATGGAGGGACTATTTTTTTTACATGCTTTACAACCGTATTGACCAGCCATCCTTTTAAGCCACCTAGCATATCGCCTAGCTCAGTCACGATCACTTTGTCCATTCCCGTTTCCGTCCTTATTTTCTCGAGGTTAGAGGCGAAATTCGCTACTATAATCACAGCCTTCACGCCAGCATCTAAATACTGATGTTTCATTTCGCGTGGCGTGTAAAGCGGGTTGGTGTTCACCACTATTAAGCCGGCTCTTAGGGCGCCAATCAAAACCACTGGGTATTGGAGGAGATTAGGCATTTGAATGGCTATGGAATCTCCTTTTTTTAATTGCCAGTGATGCTGGAGAAAGGCCGCAAAGTTTTGAGACAGCTCATCCAGTTCAGAATAAGTAAGCTGTTTTCCCATATTTTCATAAGCCACAGTGTTAGCATGATTTTTAAAAGCGTGATCAAACAAGTCTAATAAATTGTCGTAATCAAGTTCACCGAGCTCAGCAGGAATACCTTCAGGGTAGTTCTTTATCCAAGGAAATGCACTCATGAGTATTGTATGGGTTAAATACCAATATTACAAAAAAAGAGGCATAAAAAAGCCATCCGCAAGGCCAGGGGATGGCAAGAGCTGTGGAGGAAGGATTCGAACCTTCACGAAGCGGTTAGTTTACATTGCTATTGGATGCTCAGAAATTTATCCCGTGATCTTCACCCTCGAGACCGGAGGGCTTGTCTGCCAGTTTCAACACTCCACATTATAGTTTTACATCTTATTCTAGCTGTAGGAGAAGGACTCGAACCTCCACGAAGCAGTTAGCCTAACCAAACGGTAGATTTATCCTGTTACCTCCACCCCCGAGACCGGAGGGCTTGTCTGCCAATTTCAACACCCTACAGTGTCACTGTTTTGTTATTTCAAATGTAGCAATAGAGTCTATTTATTAAAAATAATTTAACTATTGATGAATATTTTTACAATATTTTTATTTTTATAATCGATAAAAATCGAAATTTTAAAAATACATCTAAACCATGGCCGCTAATTACGAAATTGATAATGTAGATCTAAAGATTCTTGAGCTCTTAACTAAGAATGCCAAAAAACCTTACACCGAAGTAGCTAAACAAGTATATGTATCGGGAGGAACTGTACATGTCCGAATGAAAAAGCTTGAAGAAATGGGTATTGTAAAAGGCAACACTTTGCTTGTGGATTACACCCGACTTGGGTTCGACATAACCGCCTTTATAGGAATATTCTTAAGTAAGAGTGCACTCTATAACGAGGTTACCGCCCAACTCAAACAAGTTCCTGAAATTGTAAGTGTGCACTACACCACGGGCAACTACAGCATGTTTGCAAAAATATACTGTCGCGATACAAACCACCTAAAAGACGTACTCTACGACAAAATCCAAAAGGTTGAAGGCATTGTGCGAACCGATACCATGATATCCCTTGAAGAAAGTATTAGTCGCAATCTAACTCTAGAGTCTGCTGATTGACATAAGTGATTTGATCATTACAATTATCTATCCAAAAATGTGCCTCAGGGAACATTAGCAGGCCAATTTTGTTGTAACTTTGCACAAAAGTTAGAAATAATCTTATATAATCATATGAGCAACGATGATCAGATCTTAGAGGAATTTACCTCCAAAGAATATGAACACGGTTGGACGGTTGATCTTGATAGCGATCAGGCTCCCAAAGGGCTTAATGAAGACATCATTCGCTTCATCTCTGCCAAAAAAGAAGAACCTGAATGGTTGCTTGAGTGGAGGTTGAATGCCTTTAAGGTATGGTCTAAAATGCCAGAGCCTAAATGGGCAAACGTTTCTTTCCCCGAAATTAACTATCAAGATATAATTTATTATTCTGCCCCTAAGCAGAAAGTCCAACCTAAAAGTTTAGATGAAGTAGATCCTGAGCTTTTAGAAACATTCAAGAAGTTAGGTATCTCGCTTGAAGAACAAAAGCGGCTGACCGGGGTAGCTGTAGATGCTGTCATTGATAGTGTTTCGGTGGCAACTACTTTCAAAGATAAACTGGCTGAACTTGGTATTATATTTTGTTCATTTAGTGAGGCGGTTAAAGAACATCCTGAACTAGTTCGAAAATACTTGGGTGCGGTCGTTCCGGTTAATGATAACTATTATGCCGCATTAAATTCCGCGGTGTTTTCAGACGGATCATTCTGTTACATCCCAAAAGGGGTACGTTGTCCAATGGAATTATCGACTTATTTCAGAATAAATGCGGCGAATACCGGACAATTTGAAAGAACCCTGATTGTTGCCGAAGATAATTCATATGTCAGCTATCTTGAAGGCTGTACAGCGCCTATGCGAGATGAAAATCAGCTTCATGCTGCAGTTGTTGAGATTTATGTAAAGGCAGAAGCTGAAGTAAAATATTCGACGGTGCAAAACTGGTACCCCGGTGACAAAAATGGCAAGGGTGGTATTTACAACCTGGTAACTAAACGGGGCATTTGTGCTGGAAATAATTCTAAGCTTTCATGGACACAAGTCGAAACTGGTTCTGCAGTAACGTGGAAATATCCGTCCTGTATACTCAAAGGGGATAATTCAAATGGAGAATTTTATTCGGTGGCAGTCACCAATAACTATCAACAGGCTGATACAGGTACAAAAATGATCCATATTGGGAAAAACACGAAATCAAGAATAGTTTCCAAAGGTGTTTCCGCAGGTCATTCGCAAAATAGCTACAGAGGGCAGGTACACGTTATGAAGCGTGCGACGGGGTCTCGAAATTTTTCTCAGTGTGATTCATTATTAATGGGTAATAAATGTGGAGCACATACCTTCCCATATATTGATATTGAGAATAAAACAGCTCAAATAGAGCATGAAGCTACAACATCCAAAATTGGCGAGGATCAAATCTTCTATTGTACCCAGAGAGGTATTGATGAAGAAAGTGCTGTGGCTTTAATTGTCAATGGATATTGTAAAGAAGTTTTGAACCAATTGCCAATGGAGTTTGCTGTTGAAGCCCAAAAGCTACTAGCGTTAACCCTGGAAGGCTCTGTCGGATAATTATAATTTGAAAGAATAATCGAAATGCTTAAGATAAATAATTTACATGCTTCAATTGAGGATAAACATATCCTGACAGGTATTGATCTTGAAGTAAAGGCCGGTGAAGTACATGCAATCATGGGACCTAATGGATCCGGTAAAAGTACATTAGCCAGCGTTCTTGCCGGTAAGGAAGATTATGAAGTTATTGAAGGGAAGGCTTCATTTCTAGATGAAGATCTCTTAGAAATGTCACCAGAAGACCGTGCACGAGCGGGTGTTTTCCTTGCGTTCCAGTATCCAGTGGAAATACCCGGGGTTAGCACCATAAACTTCATGAAAACTGCCCTAAATCAAGTAAGGGAATTTCGCGGCCAGGATACTTTAGATGCGGTTTCTTTCTTAACTCTTATGAAAGAGAAAATGAAACTAGTAGATATTGATCAAAGTCTCTTGAGCAGATCGTTGAATGAGGGGTTTTCAGGAGGGGAAAAGAAAAGAAATGAAATATTTCAAATGGCTATGCTCGAACCCAAGCTGGCTATTCTTGACGAAACTGACTCCGGCTTGGATATTGACGCTTTAAAAATTGTTGCTAACGGTGTTAATAAACTCAAAAGCAAAGATAATGCGACTATAGTGGTTACTCATTACCAGAGGCTATTGGACTACATTGTGCCGGATTATGTGCATGTACTCTACAAAGGTCGCATTGTGAAAAGTGGTAGTAAAGAATTAGCACTTGAACTTGAAGCGAAAGGGTATGACTGGATTAAAGAAGAAATTGACGCTACAACTGCTTAAACTTTGATATGAGCAACGCTGGTAAATTGAATGAGCAGTTAGATCAACTGCAGAAAAAGTTTAATGAATTTGAGACCGCATTAAACGGTTCGAAAGGCAGTATACACGCTACCCGAAAAGCAGCTATAAGCCACTTTTTAAATACAGGTTTTCCAACCTCCAAAAATGAGGAATATAAGTATACAGATCTCTCAAAATCCGTTGGGAAAAGTATTGATTTCTCACGTGATTCAAATACTGATGCTCTTCGTAAGGGTGATCTGAAAAACACTCAAATCAAGGGATTAGAGGCACATGAGCTAGTATTTATCAATGGCAATTTCAATGCAGATTTATCGAATTTTACTGATGAAGATGGTTTAATTGTTAGTGACTTTCAAGAAGCTCTTAAATATGATGATGAACTAATAAAAGAGCATTTCAATAAATATGCCCAATTTGAAAAAGATGAACTGATCGCTTTGAACACAGGTTTTTCTTTAAACGGTTCAATAATTAGGGTGGTCAAAAACTACAAGGTTTCTAAACCTATAGTGTTACGTTATATTAATGATGTCCGCTCAGATCAGAGACAGAGTTTTCCTCGAAACTTGATCATAGCAGAGGAAAGCAGTGAAGTTGCTATCATTGAAGTCTACAGTGAAATCGGAAACAATGTGAGCTTCACAAATGAAGTGACTGAAATTGTTGTCTCCGAAAATGCCCAGGTTGATCACTATAAACTTCAATTGAACGATAGTCAAGCTTTTTACGTGGGTACTACACAAGTAAGACAAGCTAGCTCTAGTAGATTTAGTAGTTACACTTTTACTTCTGGAGGATCGGTAATTAGGAACAACCTGAACGTAGATCAAACCGGTGAGGGCTGTGAAACTCATATGTATGGTTTATACCTGATCAATGGGCTTTCACATGTAGATAATCATACAACTGTGGATCATCAAAAGCCTAATTCTTACAGCAATGAGCTATATAAAGGTATTATCGATGACAAGGCTCGTGGTGTTTTCAACGGTAAGATATATGTTCGTCCAGAGGCTCAGAAAACAAACGCATTCCAGTCCAATAAAAATATTTTGTTGACGGACACCGCCATTGTTAACACCAAACCGCAACTTGAAATTTGGGCTGATGACGTTAAGTGTTCTCACGGCTGCACAACCGGACAACTGGATGAAGAGGCTCTTTTTTACATGCAGGCGCGGGGATTAAGTAAAGAAAGCGCTCGTGCATTGTTACTCTATGCTTTTGCCACAGAGGTTTTGGAAAATATAAAGATAGAAACAGTCAAAAACTATCTAGAAGGAATTATCTCAGATCGCTTGTATAACTAAGATGAGTCAACCAGTAACTCTTAAAAGACTAGATATCTCTAAAATTAGGGATGAATTTCCGATACTTGATCAAGAGGTAAATGGTTATCCATTAGCCTACTTCGATAACGCTGCCACCAGTCAAAAACCAAAACGAGTAATTAAGGCGTTATCTCAGTACTATTCTGAGTACAATGCCAATATACATAGAGGCATACATACTCTTGCTGAAAAGGCAACCAAGGCGTATGAACTCACGCGAAAAACTGTTCAAGAATTTATTAATGCCAAAGAAGTAGAGGAAATAATCTTTACCAAAGGCACAACTGATGGAATTAATCTAGTAGCATCTTCATTCGGTAGAAAATTTATCAATGCCGGAGATGAGATAGTCATCTCAGGATTGGAACATCATTCAAACATTGTTCCCTGGCAGCTGATTGCTGAAGAAAAGGGAGCAACCATAAAAGTCATTCCGGTTCTAGAAGACGGCTCACTAGACTTGGAAACATATGAATCTTTACTCTCATCAAGAACTCGAATTGTTGCTTTAAATCATGCAAGTAATAGTCTTGGAACGATCAATCCAATCAATAAAATAATTTCTAAGGCTCACGCAGTTGGAGCCAAAGTATTGATTGACGGGGCGCAAGCTAGCGCACACTTGGAAATTGATGTTCAGGAACTGGATTGTGATTTCTATGCTATCTCTGCACATAAAGTTTATGGGCCAACAGGTACAGGAGCGATCTACGGTAAAAGAGAACTGCTCGAGCTAATGACTCCTTACCAAGGAGGTGGAGAAATGATAAAAGAGGTGTCTTTTGAAAAGACCACCTACAATGATATTCCTTACAAATTTGAGGCTGGTACGCCAAATATAGGTGACGTAATTGCATTTAAAGAGGCTCTCGATTTCGTTACCGAAACAGGTAAATCACAAATGGCTGATTATGAAAGTCAGCTATTAAAATATGCAAGTGATCAGGTTCAGAAGAAGATCGAAGGTGTTAAGATATATGGAACTGCCAGGGACAAGGTTAGTGTACTTTCTTTTCTGATTGAAGGAATTCATCCATTCGACATAGGGCAAATGCTGGACGCACGAGGAGTAGCCGTGAGAACAGGACATCACTGTACACAACCTCTTATGGAACATTTTCATATTGAAGGAACGGTAAGAGCGTCATTTGCTGTTTACAATACCAAAGAGGAAATAGATAGAATGGTTGAAGGTCTTGAGCGAATTACTAGGTTTATGAAGTAATGAAGTCAGTTCAGGAAATACAAGACGAGATCATAGAGGAATTTTCAATTCTTGATGGAGATATGGAAATGACCAACTTCTATATTATGGAGCTGGGTCAAAAGCTTTCTCAAATACCTGAAAGTTCAAAAGTAGATGATAATATAGTCAAGGGCTGCCAATCGAAGGTTTGGCTTACGGCCGAAATAAAGGGAGACGAAGTAGTGTTCCAAGCCGACAGTAATACGGCTATTACCAAGGGCCTGGTAAGCCTTCTGGTAAGGGTTCTTTCAGGTCAAACACCTGATGCTATAATAAACGCCGAATTATACTTTCCTCAAAGTATTGGCATGGAACGCTTTATTGGAACCCAAAGATCTAATGGTTTTGCAGCCATGATCAAGCAGATGAAGTTTTATGCAGTAGCATTAAAAGCTAAAGCATTAAGTAGTTAGTTATGAGCAACGAGGTAGAAGAAAAGGAAACTTCCTTGAAAGGCCAAGTGGTTGAAGCACTTAAAACGGTTTATGATCCTGAAATACCAGTTGATATATATGAGCTTGGGTTGATCTATGAAATAAGTGTTTTTCCTGTCGACAACGTTTATGTATTGATGACATTAACCTCTCCAAACTGTCCGGCGGCTGAGAGTATACCGGCAGAAGTTGAGCAAAGTATTAAAGGCATTAAGGGAGTCAATGATGTTAATGTAGAAGTTACATTTGACCCTCCTTATTCGCAAGACATGATGTCTGAAGCTGCCAAACTTGAATTAGGTTTTCTTTAATAGGAAACTCGCCAAATTTGAAGATTTAAAAATTGAAAATTAGTTAATATGTATCCAGAAGAATTAGTTGCTCCAATGAGAGCAGATTTGACTACCGTAGGTTTTACCGAGTTAAAAACAGGTGCCGATGTAGATGAACATATGAAAGAGCATGAGGGAACTACCCTAATGGTTATTAATTCAGTATGTGGTTGTGCTGCTGGTGCAGCCAGACCTGGTGTTAAATGGGCTGTTCAACATAGTGAAAAAAAACCCAGCTCTTTGACCACCGTGTTTGCAGGAGTAGATCAGGAAGCTGTAGCGAAAGCCAGAGAGTATACTTTACCCTACCCTCCTTCTTCTCCATCTATTGCACTTTTTAAAGATGGCGAGCTTGTGCACTTTGTAGAAAGGCACCATATTGAAGGGCGAAATGCTGAGATGATAGGAAATCATTTAGTGGAAGTATTTAAAGAATACTGCTAATCATAAATGATGTATTGAAAAGCCTCGCAGAAATCTGCGAGGCTTTTTTTAAATGAAAACTATTTCTAATTAGCCTTTGGAAAATATTTCCTCCAGTTTGTTTTCGAGTTGTTTACCTCTCAGGTTTTTTCCAATAATTCGACCTTCCGGATCTAGTAATAGTGCAAAAGGTATTGCACTTATGTTATACAATTTTGCGGCATCACTTTGCCAATATTTGAGGTCAGACACCTGAGTCCAGTGAAGACCATCTTGCTCAATTGCTTGTAACCAATCCGCTCTGTTTCGATCCAATGAAACACCAAAAACCTCGAATCCCTGCTCATTGTATTTGTTATACATTCTTACCACATTAGGGTTTTCCATTCGACAAGGCCTGCACCATTTAGCCCAAAAATCGACTAGCACATAATTTCCTCTTAAAGAAGAAAGACTGACCATTTCACCTTCGGGATTCGGGAGAGTAATATCAGGAGCCAACTCACCTATGGCCAATTTTTTCATTAGTTCAACCTCGGCCACAAATTCATCAACCACAGCTGAATTGGCTATTTCCTGCTTGATCAAAGCGGCGAACTTGGAAAAGGTCTCAAAGTTTTGATCTTTATCTAACATTCTGCCATTACGTAAAATCTCTAAAGCTCCTAGTGACGCCCCGGCTGATTCTATCTTGGAAGCTAACTGTTTTTTGAAATCTTGATCTAACTCAAAATATTTTGCCCTAAGTTCTTCCATGGCCTGCTTATCTCCGGACTGATTAGCCTCCATGAAATTTTGATTGATTTGGGCAACTTCTGGTGAACCTTGAAAGGCTTGGTTTAACTGTTGAACTTCATGAATAAAGTCATGATCTGAAGATCCGATTACATCAACGTGTCCATTTTGAGCATTCCCATCTACATTAACTATGACATCATCCTTATTGAGAATAAGGTTAACAAATTGCTTATTGTAGAAGTTAAGTCTGTAGTAACCAGGACTTTCAATGTTTACTCTTTTGGAAAATTTATAGGTGCTTTGGTCAAATGGCAACGTATCTAAGACGCTTGTTACCCTTTGGCTTCCCTGGTATTGTTCAAGAAGTATTATACCATTCTGTGGGTATCCCACAGTACCTGAAAGAGTGATAAAATTACCTGCTTCAGTTTGAGCGGCCTCATTCGAACCGCCGCAACTTACTAAAAATAGGACGATTAATGTTAGGAGTTCTTTTCTCATACCTTAACTAATCCGTTTTGTGTAAATAAGGTTTCAATCAAGTAAAATTAAGCTTCATTTAATTTCTGCACCAAAATTTGCTTTAACTCTTTTGGGTTTAACTTGCCGGCACTTCGTTTCATAAGTTCCCCCATAAATAACCCTAAAAGCGCTTTACCCTTTTTAGAGGATTTATATGCAGAGACCTTATCGGGAAAGTCTTGGATCACACTTTGTATCAGCGCATCGACGTCAATATTCGTTCCTTTTAATATTAATCCCATATCTACAGCAAGTGTTCTAACGTCAGCAGAAGGGTTAGTTGCTAAGCTTTGAAATAGCGTACCGGAAGCAGCAGTAAAGCTTAATTGATCATCGTCAATCAAATTAATTAATTCTGCTAGTTGTTTTGCAGTAATGGGGCGATTTTTCGAATCCGTATTGTTCTGGAAAGATTGTATAGGCCCCATAATCCAGTTGGATATATTTTTATAGTTTTCACATAAATCTGCCACCTCATAAAAAAAAGTGACTCTTTCTTTGGACTCGCTAATAAATGTTGCGTTGTACTCGGAAAGTCCATAAACTTGAGTAAGCTTACTTTTAATTACCCATGGTAATTCCGGCATATCCGCTTTAATCTTCTTGAGCCATTCATCCGATATATGAAGAGGACTCAGATCAGGATCCGGAAAGTAGCGATAGTCATTGAGTTCTTCTTTTGTGCGCATGGCATAGGTCGCTCCCGTGTCGATATTAAATAATCGAGTCTCACTTCTTACCTCTCTACCATCATTAAGCACATCAATCTGTCGATCCACTTCGAAGTCGATAGCCTTTTGAACAAACTTGATAGAATTTAGATTCTTAATTTCCACCTTAGAGCCAAGTATGGAACTGCCCTCGGGTTTAATGGAAACATTTGCATCACACCTTAGAGAGCCTTGCTCCATATTTCCATCACATATCCCTAAATGACGTACAAGCCTTCTTATTTCTGTCAAAAGAGTTCCTGCCTCTTTCGCTGACCATATATTCGGTTCCGTCACGATCTCTATTAGCGCTACGCCCGCACGATTCAAATCGATCAAGGTATCCCCCTGATTGTCATGAATAGATTTACCAGCATCTTCTTCAATGTGAATGCGATTTAATCTGATCGCACGTTCTAATTCACTATCTCGATTTATTACGACTTCCCCACCTTTGCATATAGGGGTTCTGTCTTGGGTAAGTTGATAACCTTTGGGTAGATCCGGGTAAAAATAATTCTTGCGGTCGAATATTTGTTCCCTAGTGATTTGACTCCCACAAGCAAAGCCCATCTTTATGGCTAGTTCAACTACTCGCTTATTCAGTTTTGGTAAAGTACCAGGATGCGCCAATGAAACAACACTAACATTAGTATTTGGAGGTGCACCAAACTTAGTGGAGTCGGATGCATAAATCTTTGATGCCGTGAGCAACTGAGCATGTACCTCTAGGCCAATAACGATATCATAACCTCTATAACTCACTGTAGAAGCGACGCTGCCTTGACTACTACGGCGTCCAAACCGTTGATGTTCTTACCTCCGGCAGTCGCAAAAAAGGGTTGACCTCCCCCACCACCTTGAATTTCTTTAGCCAGGTCTTTCACTATACTTCCTGCGTTAAGTTCCTTTTCGCTAATCAATCGGTCTGAAATAGTCACAGCGATTTGAGGTTTACCTTGAATATCAGCTGCCAGGACCATAAAAAGGTCTTCAACCTCTTTCCTTAGCTCAAACGAAATCTGTTTCAGTGCCTCAGCCGAAGGTAGCTTTATCCTTTTGATAATACTTTTAGCGCCGTTTTCGTTTTGAGCAGCACTAATTAGTTCCTTCTTTAAACTTTGAACCTGGACATTATGCAACGATTCTATCTCTTTTTCTAACCCATTCTTTTGATCTATTAGCCCCTCAATTGCTACTTTTAAATCTTTTGGGTTCTTCAACAACTCTCTTAATTCGTTGGTCAGGCTCACTTGCCCATTCACATAATTAAAAGCTTCCTGACCCGTAATCGCCTCAATTCTTCTAACACCTGCCGCTATGGAACTTTCCGATACTATTTTGAACAAACCAATATGGCCAGTAGCACTCACATGGGTCCCACCACACAATTCAACCGAAAAGTTCCGGTCAAAAGTAATGACTCGCACATAGTCTCCGTATTTCTCACCAAAAAGGGCCATGGCACCCATTTTTTTCGCTTCATCAACAGGAACATTTCTCCTCTCTTCAAGTCCAATGTTTTGTCTTACTTTGGCATTGACGATAAGCTCTACTTCATTGATTTCTCCATCACTCATTTTCTGAAAATGTGAGAAATCGAAACGGAGGACGTTTTCATTCACTAAGGAACCACGCTGTTCGACATGTTCACCAAGTACCTTTCTCAGGGCTGCATGAAGTAAATGTGTTGCAGAGTGATTACACGTGGTAAGCAATCGCTTTTCCTGATTTACGGTTGCTGTAAAAACTTTACTCAGGTCAAGAGGAAGCTTATCAACCATGTGAACGATTAGATCATTTTCTTTTTTCGTATCAAAGACCATAATCTCCTCATTGTCACTTTTTAACCAACCTTGATCTCCTACCTGTCCGCCACTTTCGGCATAAAAAGGAGTTTTGTCCAAGACAAGTTGATATACATTCTTCCCTTTTTGTTTAAGGGTACGGTACTTAATAATATGCGATTCCTCCTCGAGCTTTTCATACCCCACAAATTCCATTTCCTCATTGCCCAAAACCTCGAACCAGTCGCCTGTCTCCTTCACCGCGTCAGCCTTAGACCTATCCTTCTGCTTGCTCATTTCTTTCTTGAAAGTAGACTCATCGATTTCTAAACCATTTTCACGAGCTATCAAGGCCGTTAGGTCGTAAGGAAAACCAAAAGTGTCGTACAGTTCAAAAGCCGTTTGGCCCGAGATAGTTTTAGAGGATACGGCTTCCAAGTCAGTTTTAATTGTATCTAATCTCTTAAGGCCATTTTCTAATGTTCTGAGAAAAGCCATTTCCTCCTGTTCTATTACTTGCTTAACAAAATCTTGCTGAGTCTTTAGCTCGATAAATACATTCTCAAATTGTGCAACCAATAAATCCACCAGTTTAAACAAAAAAGGCTGTTTTATACCCAAGAAAGTGAAGGCATATCTTACTCCACGTCTAAGGATTCTTCTTATCACGTATCCTGCACCCGTGTTGGACGGTAACTGACCATCAGCTATAGCAAAACTGATAGCTCTAATATGGTCCGCCATTACGCGCATGGCAACATCCGCCTTCTCGTTTTCACCGTATTGTACTTTCGCCTCAGTACTTATGAATTGAATCAAAGGAGTAAAAACGTCCGTCTCATAATTTGATGACTTGTTTTGAATGGCCATGCACAAACGCTCAAAGCCCATTCCTGTATCCACATGCTTTTCAGGAAGTTTCTCTAACTGACCAGAAGCCAGTCTGTTAAATTCCATGAACACTAGATTCCAGACCTCAACGACCAGTGGGTGATCTCTATTTACGAGATTCTTTCCAGCTAACTTATTCACCTCTTCTTGGGGACGGAGGTCTATATGTATCTCCGAACAGGGACCACAAGGACCAGTATCGCCCATCTCCCAAAAATTATCCTTTTTAGAACCATAAAGTATTCTATCCTCTGAAATATGGTCTTTCCAAAAATCATAAGCTTCACTATCCATCGGGAGGTTATCGCTTTTGTCTCCTCCAAACACAGTTACGTAAAGTCGCTCTTTAGGTAGTTTAAACTCTTCAACCAAAAGCTCCCAAGCCCATTCTATAGCCTCTTTTTTAAAGTAATCCCCAAAAGACCAATTACCCAACATTTCAAACATGGTATGGTGATAGGTATCAAGTCCTACTTCCTCCAGATCATTATGCTTTCCCGAAACTCTCAGACACTTCTGAGTATCTGTAACACGTCTATTCTTAGGTACTTGGTGTCCGAGGAAATAATCTTTGAACTGATTCATACCAGCGTTGGTAAACATAAGTGTAGGATCGTCCTTATTTACAAGGGGTGCTGACTTTACTATTTGATGTTGTTTACTTGCGAAAAAATCGAGAAACTTTTTCCTTATCGCCCTGGAATCCATCTAGTTATGAAAAAAATTAATAATTTCGCGCTAAGGCGGTTAATTTGAAGAAATTTAATATCTTGCACCTTGTCTATTCCAAGTAAAACGGCTTTAAAGGCTCATTTTTTGAACTAATTATTTATACAAGAGCGCAAAAATAGCAGTTTTTAACAGAGATCATTCATGGCCAGAATAAAATATTACTACGATACGGAGACCTGCCGTTACGAGCGTGCTAAGGTTACCAAATCGGACGTTATGGTCAATTTACTTGGATTCTTATCTGTAGCCCTGATTATGGCCTTAGGCCTTGTTCTAGCTTACAACACTTATTTTGAAACGCCTATTGAAAAAGCGCTTAAAAAGGAGAATAAGGAACTTCTGGAGCACTACAAGATCCTCGATAATGAAATAAACGAAGTTGGTGATGTAATAACGGCTTTAGAGGAACGGGATAATAATATCTACAGAAAGATATATGAAGCAGAACCCTTACCACTTGAGGTCAAACAGGCAGGAATAGGAGGTACAAATCGTTATAAGGCCATAATGGAAAAAGGCCTGGCCGATAAAGTATTAGTAGCTTCAATATCTGAAAAAATTGATCGACTCAAGCGAAAAGCCTCGATTCAAAATCAATCCTTTGATGAGTTAATGAAACTTGCCCGTGACAAGGGATCACTAAGTTCTATTCCAGCTATTCAACCAATTAAGAATTTAGAACTCACAAAGCTAGTATCAGGATTTGGCATGAGAATTAATCCGTTTCACAAGGCTAGAGTGATGCACGAGGGTATGGATTTCGCTGCACCGCGTAATACGCCGGTTTATGCTACCGCTGATGGAATAGTGACTAAAGCTAAAGAAAATAAGGTTCTTGAGGCAGGCTATGGCAGTTACGTACAGCTGAATCACGGCAATGGTTATGAGACCAAATACGCGCATTTGGGTAGTTTATCTGTGAAAAATGGAGAAGCTGTAAAGAGGGGTGACGTTATTGGTTATGTAGGCAGTACTGGTGGTTCTATAGCCCCTCACGTTCACTACGAAGTAATTAAGGATGGCAACAAAATAGACCCTGTTAATTTTTTAATGTACGGATTGAGCGATGGTGATTACAAGAAAATACTTAAGCTAGCAATACGTGAAAATCAATCATTTGATTAGTTTTTTAGACTATAGGGGTTTCCGTCACAATGTCAAAAGTTAGATACTATTACAATACCGAAACATGCAAATATGAACCTATTAAGGTTACCAAAAGAGGTATGTTTTGGAATTTCATGGGTTTCATGGCTATCTCTCTGGTCTTGGCACTGGGCATAATTTACATTTATCAATCTAACTTCACCCCTATTAAAGAATCTGTTCTAAGAGCTGAAAATGAACAGCTAAAATTAAACTGGGCCCTTCTCAACGAAGAACTTCAAACCGCCTATAGTCACATTGGAGAACTGGAATTTAAGGATGACCATATCTATCGTACCATTTTAGATACGGAGCCAATACCTCCTACTATAAGATCCGGAGGTACTGGAGGTCACGATAGGTACGAATCGTTATCCAAAAGCCAACTATCCGATCCAAAAAGAATTATTGGCGCCTATCGTGATGTGGACGATCTTAAAAAGAAACTCTACATACAAAGTAAGTCTTACGACGAAATATCAAGTATTCTTGAAGAAAAAGAACGTATTTGGTCATCAAGACCTGCTATACAGCCTATTAACAACAAAGAATTAAAACGTATTGCTGGTGGTTTTAACCCTATGAGATTCCATCCTATTTTGAAGAAAATTCACCCTCATGAAGGTATCGATTTCTCTGCCGATATTGGAACACCTATTTACGCAACCGGCGATGGCGTTGTAACTAATGCTTACAGTTCAACCACATACGGTAATGTTATTTTTATTAATCATGGATATGGATATCAAACCAGATATGCTCATTTAAGCAAGTTTAACATACGAAATGGTGACTCCGTTAAAAGGGGGCAGGTGATAGGTTATGTGGGTAATACAGGACGATCCCAAGGTCCACATTTACACTATGAGGTACTTTTTAAGTATAAGGCCATTGATCCAATTAACTTTTTCCAACGCGATCTGGACAACGAAGAGTACGAGAGAGTAATAGAACTTTCCAAGCAAGAAACTACTCCTTTGGATTATTAGTCTGAAAACTACAACAGCTCCAAAACGTTCTCCGGTGGTCTGCCAATTATAGCACTATCTCCTTTGATAACAATGGGTCTTTCTATCAATTTCGGATGTTCAGTCATAATCTTGATCCAATCTTTATCACTGAACGTTTTACCCTTAAATAGTTCTTTAAAAATAGGCTCACCCTTTCTGATCATCTCTTGTGGTGGCTTTCCAAGTTTCGCCAAAATATCAGTAAGTTCTTGAACTGATGGAGGAGCTGATAAATATTCTATTATTTCGAACTCTTCCCCAGAGTCCTCGATTAGTTTAAGTGTTTCCCGGCTCTTTCTACATCTTGGATTATGATAGACTTGCATTACAACTCTTCAATTATCAAATTATGATTGGTATAAATGCAAATATCAGCGGCTATATCAAGGCTCTCTTTCACAATTTCCTTAGCGGTAAGTCCTTTTGCGTGTTTTTTAAGCGCGTAGGCCGCACTTTGGGCATACATAGCCCCGGAACCAATGGCGGCAATTTGGTTGTCAGGCTCCAAAACATCCCCGGTGCCGGATACCACCAATACCTCTTCCTTATCTGCCGTTATTAACATGGCTTCAAGTTTGCGGAGATAGCGATCCGTCCTCCAATCCTTAGCCAGCTCAATGGCAGCTCGCTTCATGTTACCCCCGTAGCTGTTGAGCTTTTCATCGAAACGCTCAAGAAGCGTAAAGGCATCAGCGGTAGAGCCGGCAAAACCAGTTACGATTTTACCATCCTGAAGCTTACGAATTTTCCTTACATTGCTCTTAGCCACATAATTCCCCATAGTCGCTTGTCCGTCAGCTCCAATGGCCACCTTACCCTCATGGATTACTGCTAAAACCGTAGTAGATCTTATTTTCGTCATTATAATTCGGATATAAATAACCCTGACACGAATTGCCAGGGTGTTAATTCAAAAATATTATATGAGTATTCTTACAGGGTCTTCAAGCAGCCCTTTCAGCGTTTTAAGGAAAGCTGCAGCAAGGGCACCGTCAACTACTCTATGATCTGAACTCAACGTTACCTTCATCACATTTCCTGGGACTAAGGCCCCATCTTTAACCACGGCGGTTTGTTTAATACCACCAACAGCCAGAATACAAGCATCGGGCGGGTTAATGATAGCCGTGAACTCTTCAACACCGAACATTCCAAGGTTGGAAATGGTAAACGTATTTCCTTCCCACTCATTGGGCTGAAGTTGTTTACTATGTGCCTTTTCCGCTAGTTGTTTAACTTCTGTCGAGATATGCGAAAGCGGCTTATTATCGGCAAAGCGAACCACGGGAACCAACAAACCTTCGTCCACTGCAACAGCTACACCGATATGGATATGTTGATTGTACCTAATCTTATCCCCTAACCATGAAGAGTTCACTTTTGGATGTTGTCTTAAGGCAGCAGCCACCGCCTTAATTACCATATCATTGAAACTTATCTTGACGGGTGATATCTCGTTCATGGACTTACGTGCCTCAATGGCCTTGTCCATGTTAATCTCCATGGTAACGTAAAAATGAGGTGCCGTGAATTTGCTCTCAGACAAACGTTTGGCGATGACCTTCCTCATTTGCGAAACATTCTCCTCGGTATACTTTTCCTCTCCTACTACCGAAGGCAATACCACCGGTGTTCCAGACACTTCCGTGGATGCGGTCGTAGGCTGAGTCGCTTGTGTAGATGGGGTGAAATTTTCAACGTCCCTTTTTATGATTCTGCCATTATCTCCAGATCCATTGATCTGATTTATATCGTAACCTTTTTCCTCAGCCATTTTTCTCGCTAATGGCGATATTTTAATACGCCCATCCGCATTGGAAACGGATCCATTTGAACTTGCTACAACCGGATCTGGGGTTGGGGATGTTGGACTCTCAGATGCAGTAGATGAATTGTTGTTTTCAGAAGATATTTCTTCTTTTTGTGTTCCAGCTGCCTGAGCTTTTAATAGTGTCTCATAATCAGCTCCTTTTTCACCAACAATAGCAATAACACCATCTACCGGAACAGCATTTCCTGCCTCTACGCCGATATAAAGTAAAGTACCATCATCATAGGCCTCCAACTCCATGGTGGCTTTATCGGTTTCCACCTCAGCCAGAATATCTCCTGATTTGACCTCATCACCAACTTTCTTCAACCAAGAAGCGATGGTACCTTCTTCCATGGTATCACTCATTTTAGGCATAGTGATTACATTGGCATTTATAGAAGAGGTATCTACCGAACTCTCGGTCGTTACTTCTGCAGCTTCCTCAACCTTTGTTTCCTCTTGTTGGGACACTCCGTTGGAAGCTTCCTTCAGCAAACCACTAATATCTTCTCCTTTTTGACCGATGATAGCAATAACACCATCGACTGGTACTGCGTCTTTTTCATTTACCCCGATATGTAAAAGCACACCATCCTCATATGATTCCAATTCCATGGTGGCCTTATCCGTTTCCACCTCGGCTAATATATCACCTGACTTTACTTCGTCCCCTTCTTTGACTAACCACGAGGCTATGACACCCTCTTCCATGGTATCGCTCATTTTGGGCATGCGAATTACTTCTGCCATATTCTGGATTTTCTAATTTAAGCTACCAAAAATAGAGGTTATATCAACTTTATTCAACAGATGATTGCATTAAAAGTTGACACCTCCAAAAATAATTTCTACGGATGTACCTCCAACATTAAAGTCGTTCTCCCGTATATTTACGACTCTAGCACCGATCTCAATATCGGGAGTAAACCTCATCACATTAATATCGAAAGTGAGTTCTACTCCATAAGAAAAATAATTGTTATTAAGGGTCTGTATCCCAAAGAAATCACCAACAGAAAGACCATTGAAGTCTTCGGCTAGATAAAAGTTATTGACAACGTCTTCGGAACCAATATCAGCAAAGAAATTCGCCTTTATACGTTTAATATTTAATAGAGGGCCAAGCGCAAGGTCCGGATACAAGAGTGGTAGTGTATAGTTCGTTTGTAATGATAAAAAGGTTTCTTCTTCAGGATATGAATAGCCACGTGGCTTGAATATTACGTTTCTAAAACTGTAGTTATCCGTTCTTCGGTCATTATTTTTATTTTGATAACCTCCCCTAAAAAAAAGGGAATGGTTTTTAAACAATCTAGGTGTTTCAAAATCTAACAAATCACTTAAAAACTCAACCGGGCCAGGAAAAAATAGCCCGCCACGAATACCAGTCGTACTACCATTAAAGTCTCCAGCAACAGTACTGAGCCTGTTAAACACGAAGAACTGTCCCCATTTACTATTAATGTCCCTAGGGCTTCTTTTCATGAGATTACTAAAGGTTATTTCAAAATCATTAAAGATCAGGTCCCCGTTATCAACGTCGTTAACGTCAACAAGAAATAGATCTAAAAAAACCGAATCCCCTTCATTTAAACCTACAAAAACATCATCTTGAAAAACATTACGTCCGTCACCATTCCGCTTATCGGTGAAGTCAGTGATTTTTCTCAAACCAACACTATTACTTATTTCTAATTCGGTAAAATATTTACTGTTGGTAAGCGTCCAGGGAATTCGGGTACCTATCAAAAAAGTGGATTCATCCCACTTGTAGGAACTCGTGCTACGGTTACCTAGTTGGTATTCTACATCAAAAATAGGATACCAGGCCTGGTAGCTCAAGCCCGCAGTGGCAAACCCCGACTCCTCTTCGATATCATAGACATAACCCAACGACAAGTTGGTATTACTTAATACGTCCCTTGAAAAAATGCCCACCTCAGCTCTGACTAGATCTGTAGACGCAAAAGGACCCCAGCTGTGAATATTGATCATGTTGCCCAACTTGCTGTAATTGGTTATCGGATATTCTATTTTTGGAATATTTTGAAGTAGCAATTCACCTGGCTCCTGCCGGAGAAGCGGACCGAAATAAGCCGACTCTTTTTTAGTAGCATATTTAGTCACTTTCCATAGGCTTTTGTCCATGGGAATCTTAACTACATCTAAACCATTAACCCTATGATCATTGTAATAAATGGTTTTTCCATCCGGACTAAAGGCAGGGTTGTAGGCGCCGTACTTGCTATTGGTGACTTGATAAACTACAGTACTAGTCAAATCCTTAGCGTAAATATTGTCAATTCCGCTTATTGGTGAGTTATAAAATAGCAAGTCCCCTCTTAAAACCGGATGGCCGATATTCTCATTACTGTAGTCAATAAGCGTACTTTTCTCCTTAGTTTGCATATCAAATTTAACAACTGCCTTACCCTCTTTTTTGGTTTCAAGCACAACTATAGCGCTCCCGTCATCAGAAAAGCGAGGCATACCTAATTGCGCATTTCCCGCATTTTCAAATCGTTCTTTGACTTCACCGGTGTACGCATCTAATACAACCAACTCATATTGATTGTCCTCCGAGCTGTAAATGGTAGCGATGTTATAGCCATCCGGCGAGATGGCAGCTCCGGCATACCTTGACTTTTTGGTAACTGTTCTTTTCTCACGAGTCGTAAAGTCATACCATTTAATCACGGAATACGTTTTGACCCTCCATCTGGGATCAAAATGAAACTCGTTCCAGACTACCTTAGATTGTGAAGATGAAAGCATCGCCGAGCCGTTGATAACGCCGGGGACAAATTCATTTGAATGACTACCGTCAGGATTAAACTTTACAAACTGATCTATATCGGCAATCCCCGACTTAAGTGCAACAATAGATCCATCTTCAAGGATTTGCGGAAAGCTGAAATCCGTAAAAATATCATTGGAACGGTTGTTGATCCGGTCGAACTGAGTTAAGCTCAGGCTGTCTATTTGGTCGGTCCATATATTTTGAAGCTCATCCATCATAGCGTTGTATGTGGGAACCACATATTGACCCGTATGTCGTTTCATAGCATTGGAAAATGTAAATGGAACAAAGGGCCGACTCCAAGCGTCTTTGGTGATATCATCCATTATATCGGCTTTCTTCGTTCTACGCCTGATGTGGGTTACCATATGGTAGCCAAGAGCATAGTGGTCAGGAACAAAGTCTTTAAAAGACCTGAGGTGTTGCTTATTGTAATCAAATCTTTTGCCCTCCAATAAATTTGTTCGAAAGACCCGACTAAAATCAGGAATCCGTCCCCTACCGCTTGGAGTAAGTAACGTTTCGGTTAAAGTGGCATCACCCTCCCAAAACCAAGGTGGCGCAGCAGTAAACGCCATACCGGCTTGAGTATTTTGACCGAATAAAATAGAGAACAATTTGTTCCAACCGGTACGGCTCTGGCTAAATTGGACAATATGGCGGTATTCATGAATAGCGAGCAACTCTAACCATTCATTAGTACCTATAAAATTATAGTTCTGTGGAGCGGTGGTAAAGAACTCGCTTCTCCTTGGCCCAAGGGTTACAAAACCGTTCGAAACAGAATTTTGGTTCTGAAGTATAATTGAGACTTTTTTCGGTTTCTTATTTCCCAGCGACCGGCTTACCGGTTCACGGATATGCTCTAAAGTATTAGCTACACGCTGTGCTTCGGAATCGAAACCTCTGGGAAAAATAACCTGGAATCCGGGAGTATTTATCTGACTCCATTTTAAAGACGATGGGTTATTATCTAGCACACGTATCTGCCCAACGACTGTAGAGCTCACATACAATAAAAAGAAGCAAAGAATAGCGGTCAAGCTGTTTTTCATAGCTTCTAAAATAAGAGAATTACTCTATAAAAGAATTGACAGGGATGTAAATGAAAAGACAATTGATTCAATTACTCCTCCGCCAATCACAAAACTAGCATACCTGATTTTTGGATCAATTTTTGGATCTTGGTTTTAATGCCTGAACTATAATCATCAATGTTTAAGTAGCCCTTTGCCCCTTTTGCGAACAGTTGATTTATGATAATATGGTTATCAAAATCGTCTATGATGAGAATAGGTATATTACGCTCCCCTATTAGTTCTTTTGCCATATCCAAAAAATCCACCCCTAAGCTGTAAGTGTCAATGATTATGAGATCCTTATTTGTAAATCTCTCCTTTATTGAGTTCTCCTTGTTGATTTTCAACAAATAAAAATCATACTTAGAGAAGCACTCTTCGGGAATAGTATCAAAAACTGCACTTGACCCGCTAAGAAATAATATTGACGATCTTCTTTCTAGCAAAACGAATACTTTGGACAAAAGTATACTGGCAATGTCAACGCTTTATAAGGAGATTCACGTAATTCATATAAGTGCTACCACTTACGTACCTCTAAATATTACTAAAAAGGTCATTTTTAACTGCATAAAGTACTAAACCTGTGGTGTTCTTTGCCCCCGTTTTTTCCAAAAGGTTGCGCTTATGCACCTCCACCGTTCTTACACTGATGAAGAGTTTATCTGCTATTTCCTGATTTGACATTTCATCTAAAATAAGGCGATAAACCTCTGTCTCACGTGGTGTCAATGGGGTAGCAAGCTCATCTGATCTAGACTTCGATTTTTTCTTGGCCAGGTTATTCATAACGGTTTGAGCGACCTCTTTACTATAATAAATGTCGTCATTAAGGACAGAATTAATGGCACTTTTTAATTCACCTTCATCACAGTTTTTCAAGAGATATCCACTAGCACCTGCATCCATCATTGCCTTAATATGCTGATAATCATTATGCATGGTTAAGGCAATAATTTTAAGTGATGGATAAGCTTTGATGAGTTGCTTAGTGGTTTCTATCCCATCCATTCCGTCCATATTAATATCCATAAGAACTAAATCGACTTGATTATCATTCATCAGTTGTAAAGCACTCCGACCATTGTCAGCTTCCCCGATTATCACATAGTTACTATCATTCTCCAGGTAAAGCTTAAGTCCATCCCTCACTATTTTATGATCATCTACAATGGCTATTTTCTTGCTCATACTCCTACCAATTTAAGTGGTATCTCTACGGTTATTATAGTTCCTCGGCCAGGGGCCGAATCTATATTAAAATCGCCCGAAAGTGAATTAGTTCTTGTTTTCATGCTTTTAAGGCCGAAATTGTCGCCTTTAGAGATCACCTCATTCAGGTCAAAACCAATACCATCATCCTCAATAGTCAAAACAATCTCGTCTGTATATTTCATGAGTTGGATTACCACCTTATTTGCCTGGCTATATTTCAAAATATTATTCACAGCCTCCTGAGTAATGCGGTACAGGTGGATTTCAAACTTCTTTTCGCATCTCTCACCATTAAGGTTCTGATAGAAAGAAAAGTCAATTTCACTAACGGAATTAATATCTGCCAACATGCTTTCTACTGATGGAACATACCCAAAATTATCGATACTCCGAGGCATGAGGTTATGGGCAATTTCACGGCTTTCCTTAATAGCTGCATTCAGGCTATTTAAACCTGTAACTAGTTTCTTATAGCCTTTTTGATCTTTTGACAAATCATTTTTGAAAGAATTAAAGTTGAGTGAAGCCGTAGTTAACTTTTGCCCAAGTCCATCGTGTAATTCTTTTGAGATACGCTTACGTTCATTATCCTCGGTATCTATTATTGTACCAACAATCCGCTCTTCTGATTCTATACGATCCGTTATATCCGTAATAAAACCTTCAAGCAAACTAGTTTCAGGAATATTACTACCTTGTTCCCAAACCCATTTTATTTCACCGTGCTTTGTTCTTATCCGGTATATCAAAGTATACGATCTACTGTTTTTTACTGCCTCTTGAATTTGACGATTAGAATCTTGCTTATTGGTATCTAATGAAATATCCGAAAATTTGACTTCTCCCGATTCTAATTCTCGTGCCGAGTAGCCTGTAAGTTCAAGTGCACCTTCACTCGCAAATAACATCGTCCATTCGTGGTCATTTTTACATTTATAGACCATACCGGGTAGGTTAGACATCAAACCACTAAGCATCCGCTCATTTTCAGATAGAGATAGCTCAGCCCTTTTTCTATCGTCAATATCAATATGAACTCCAATGGCCCGGGTGGCACGTCCCTCTTCATTTCGGGTGACCACATGTCCACGGGTCATAATCCACTTGTACTGCCCTGACTTTGTTAATATGCGATACTCCTGCTCAAAGAGTTCTCTATCGCCTCTTAAATATTGTTTCAATTTCTCTATGGATTCATCCTTATCTTCCGGATGAAGGAGGTTATAAAAAAAGCGAGCATTGCCCTCAAGTTCTCCTGGTTCATAACCCAACATTTTTGCCATGTAGTCATTGTAGGACAATACGTCTGATTCCACATCCCAATCCCAAGTGCCTTGACGGGCACCTTCTATGGCCAATTGCAGGCGTTGTTCGCTCTCCAGTTTATCAGTAATATCAATAAGTAAGCCATCTATCATGGGCTTGCCTGCTATGTCAACAACACGAAACCTGTCCAGTACCCACTTTACATCACCAGTTTTACTCTTAACAGGAAGAATCTGCTCCCCTCCAGTGCGATTCGCAATATGTCGCTCCGAAAAAGAACGTACAGTATCATGATACTCTGGTAAAATGAGATCCCAAGGGGATATTCCATTTTTGATGATCTCTTCTTGAGATATATTAAGTAATTGTGACGAACCTTCACTAACAAAGGTAGCCTGGTAGTCGTTCTCAACGTCCAATCGGTAGGCCATCCCCGGGAGGTTAGACATAAGACTACTTAACAACTGTTTCTGTTCTTGTAAAGCAAAATCTGCCATTTTTCGATCACTGATATCGATATGGGTGCCAATTGCCCTTAGAGGACTACCATCTGATTTACGCTGGACTACGCGTCCTCTTGTTTGAATCCACTTCCACCCACCTTCCTTCGTTCGCAGTCGATATTCCTTTTCATAGTAGGGAGTAATTCCTTCCAAATGCTCATTCAATGCTATTTTTGTTGGCACTGCATCATCTCGGTGCAGGGCTTCAAAAAATCGTTCATAGGCATTATTTATAATCTCATTGCCAAAGCCAAGCATTTCTATGGCATATTCATTTAACTGTAGCACATCCATTTCAATGTCCCAATCCCACATTCCTTCACGAGCACCTTCTATGGCCATTTGCAGTCGCTGTTCACTTTCAAGCTTATCAGAAATATCAATGAGTAAACCGTCCATTACTATTTGACCATCCGGCAGCTTTACAGGCTTAAATCGGTCAAGCACCCACTTTATATTGCCATCCACTTGTAATGGTATGACTAACTCCGAAGCGGTCATACTTTCTACACTTTTATTTGTCTCCGCACGCACAAGTTCATGATATTCTTTTATTATAAAGTCTCGTGGCTTGTACCCCTTACTCATAAATTCTTCACGACTCATATTCAACAGTTCGCGAACTCCATCGCTGACAAAAATGATGGTGAAGTCTTTATCAATCTTAAGTCGCCAGGCCATTCCCGGCAAATTGGCCATCATACTCGTAAGCTGTTGCTCCGATCTTGAAAGTGCAATCTCTGCTTCTCTACGTTCAGTAATGTCCACACCAACGCCCCAATCATCCCATCCCGGAATCGAATGAGTTTCAGCCCTGTGTATCCATGATATTATTCTCTTGCCTCCGTCTTTGCAGCTGATAATGGTCTCATCGTCATAATTTTTGGACTTTTGCCATCTTTTAAACAATTCATTCCGATAATCATGGTCTGGATAAAGGAGTTCAAAGGCATTCGGATTCCCGATCATTTCCGAGGCTAGATAGCCAGTCACTTCTTCGCATTTCCTATTCCATACTACGATCTGGCCGTTATTATCAAATGCATTAAGCATCACAGGTACCGTCTGAACTGCTTTTCTCATTTTCTCTTCGCTCTTTTGCAGTTCTTCAACCATATTTCTTTTCTTAGTCACGTCTCTGGAAACATATAGCATGTGTGTGACCTGATCCTTTTTAATGATTGGAATCATTGCTGATTCTGCCGTCCCCTCTACGCCTATTGGCAGTGCTATATCTTCTTCAAAATAGGTAGGCTTTCTGGTCTCAATTGCATTTTTTACATGTTGTTGTCGGATTGAGATTTCCTCTTGATTGAAATTCAAAATGTCGCGATAGAACTCGGACATCTCCATATTTAATATTTCATAGGAATGACGCTTTGGATATTTTTCGATGATTCGCTCAAGAAGCCAATCAGGAAGCTTTCTGACGACATAGGTATCGGCATCCACAACCTGCATCAGTCCAATAAAATCACGCGTATTATTATAAATTAAACCTAATAACCTCTCCTGCTCTTGAATCTCAATGAATGCCTCCCGAAGTCCTAACGTACGCTTTTTAACCGTTCTTTTAAGAACGAAAATGTAGAGCACCAACTGAACGAAACCCAGCCCTAAAACCAAGAAAACAAACCAAATCCATGAAGGAACGTAGGAATCAGCCCCAGATTCAAGTTGTTGAGACTTTATGGATTCAAAGTTTAAAAAACATAAACAAAATAATGTAATTCGGATATACATGGGCTAGGAAATGGCCAATATTAGAAAAGTTAAGAAATAATATTCTTTAAATAAGGGATACCCGTATTTTATAATTTAAGTAGTATGGCTTAAACACACCTCCCAAATGATTGTCACCTTTGTATCAGCAAAGAGGGGAAAATGCCAGGGTTAAGGAGTAAGATATGGTTGGGTTTGGTTGCCCTAAGCATAGTACAAGTTAGTGTTGTTGGATGTTTGAGGTTAGATAGAAGTAAAGGGCTTTCTTAGGGAAGCCTTTACTTTTTATAGAGGATTCAAGATCATCGCCTCATCCTCGGGGCATAGTTAAAATGTAAAAAAGAAGGAGTCTCATTTAGACCCCCTCAATCAACATTTAACCTAATCAACCTTTTATTTAAATTCTTTCTTTAGTTTCTTTTGGTACGTCTTTGGAATATGTTGGGCAGGTGTAGGAGCTACAAGACATTAAACCAAAAAGTAAAAGCACAACTATTATTATTGACCTCATATTCACTCTATTTGATTTACCAAAAGTCGGCCAGAAACTACGGTTTTGAAATACCGGAAGAAACGTATTTTTGCTAAGTGTTTATACGTAGCCAGCTAAATGTGAAACTCATTCGGTCAACCTGCGTCCCCGACCTTCGACTGCCGCTACATTGAAATAGCCTATCGCTTCTTGACCCGTATCACTTAGATTCACAATGTTGGTAGGCACATTTTCGAAAGGTTCGGCAAATATTTCATCAAAGCCTCCATCGCGTTGGGTTTGAATTTGAAGTTCCTGCAGGAAGAAAAAAGCCTCGTTGGTAATAGAATGGATTTCCACATAAAGTGAATCGCCAATTTCGTAAGGCACTACAGTATCTAAATCCTCATTGAGCGGATTTACTGAATCTTGTAAAGGTTGAATAAATACCACGCCATCAATCACCCCGCCTTGGCTAAAACCTGCGTCAAAAGCAATGGTTAAATCAAATGGGCGATTTTGTTCAATGCCGTTTTTGAAAGTCTTGATCCAATACGTATCTCCTTCGCCCGGGAAATCTGTACTTAGAAACTCACCATAAAATCCCTCAGGCTGAAATTGATTTCGTTCCTCCTTAAACGTGAACTTTATGGAATCAATCCCGGGCACCCTATTCATTGCTGATTGGGAAGTATAAGTTTCTCCGTTTGTTTCAATTAAGAGTTGATATGCTGTTCCTATATCACCTAAACCATTCGTAGAAGTGGCCGGATCCCAAAGATAATCACCTGGTGTACTTCCCTCTTCGAAGATAAGCGTATCACCGGTAGAACTATTCACCGTTACTATGGCATCGCTAACCGGAGGAGGTAGACTGGAGTCAAAGTAGGGCTGAGTCATGGAAAGCTTTATTACCTGAACTTCTGGTTTATCATTGAGCCATGCATCTACCACTAAAACTGCATCTACCTCATTTAAATTTACATCGATAGGATCCTCGCAAGCATAAAAAGTAACGGTTATCAAAAAAATGAATATTATTTTTTTCATGGCCATCAAAACTTAAAGTTGTAAGAAACAGACGGTACCGGGGCACCTACAATTGAAAAACGGGTGGCCTGAGTTTCTACAGGATTACCCAGGTTCACAGATCCCTGATCCTGCGCGAAGAAAACGGAAAATGGGTTTCTCCTTCCGTAAACATTGTAAAGTGAAATTACGAGCTCATCCCTATTCTTCCGCTCCTTGCCGTTTTTCACACGCTTCATTTGGATGGTCATAGAAAGGTCAAGTCTATGTGTAGGTGGTATCCGCAAGTTATTTCGCGATTCACGAGGATCAAACCCCACCACGAATCCCTGCTGTGTAAAACGTGATGTTGGGGCAGTTACCGGAGCTCCGCTAATAAAGGTAAAGTTAGCAGATAGTGATGTTCTACCTGTTAACTGATAGTTGCCAAAAAGCTTTAAGTTATGCGTTTGATCAAATCGGGTTGGATACCATTCACCCCTGTTGATCCCTTCAACCTGAAGCTCTGACCGTCCAAGCGTGTAACTTAACCAGCCTGTCAAATCGCCATTGTTTTTCTTCAAACTAAATTCCAAACCGTAAGCCCGACCGTCACCTGATATCAACTCGCCTTCAAGAAATTCATTTAAAAAAATGTCTGCCCCACGCACATATTCCAGTTGATTTTGGTTATCGCGATAGTACCCTTCTACGGAAAACTCAATATCATTGCCCTTACCAAAGTTTCTGAAATAACCCAACGCATATTGGTCGCCAATTTGAGGTTCAATGTTATTGGTACTGGGTGTCCAAACGTCAATGGGTGTAGAGGCCGCAGTATTTGAAACTAAATGAATGTACTGAGCCGTTCTCATGTAACTGGCCTTAATCGAACCCTTACCGATTCTGTATTTGATAGAGGCCCTGGGTTCTAAATTGTAGTAGTTTTCAATAATTTCATTATCGTTGAAGCTTCTAAAAAAGATTCCCTGCTGTCGAAATCCAGGTTCAATGGTTTCAAAGTTAAAAACAGAGTCCACACCAAAATAATGAAAAGAAGAGAAACGAAGTCCATACTTTAATGTGAGCTTACTGTTGACTTTCTGTGTATTATCGATGTACAGGGCATTTTCTATAGACCATTTCTCATCAAGACTAATATCGGTCACAACCCCATCGGAGACCCCGACGGCTTCAGCAGGTTTAAAATCATAGAGTGTGGATTCCCCCCCTACTAAGAGTTCATTATTTGTGTTAATAAAGTAATTGAAATACGGCTTAAAAGTGTAAGTCAGAATTCTTGATTCCCAATCAAATTTATCCAAATCATTTTCTCCAAAAGCAAAGCCATAGTCAAACGTAGAGATAAAGAAGGAAAAATTAGAAAATAATCGATCGTTAAAAAGGTGATTCCATCTTAACGTACCGGTAACGCTTCCCCAATCAAAACCTTGCCTTTCATCAAACCGGAAAACATCGCGCCCGAAATAGCCCGAGAGGAAAAGCCTGTTTTTATCATTTAGATTATAATTTACCTTGGTGGTCAGGTCATAAAAGAATAGAGTAGCATCATCGGTAAAAGGTGCCGCCAAAATATCTACGTAAGATCTGCGTCCTGCCACCAAAAAGCTGGATTTATCCTTCTTTATTGGCCCTTGTACCGCCAGCCGGCTAAAAACAGTTCCTACCCCTCCCGAGACCTCCAGGTTTTTAGAGTTTCCCTCTTTCATTCTCACGTCCAAAATAGAGGATAAGCGCCCTCCGTAGTTGGCCGGCACACCTCCTTTAATCAGTTTGACATCTTTAACGGCGTCCGGATTGAAGACGGAAAAGAACCCAAAAAGATGTGATGAATTATAGACAGGAGCATCATCCAACAGCACAAGATTTTGGCCTACATTACCGCCCCGCACGTTAAACCCTGATGAACCCTCCCCCACAGAACTGACCCCGGGAAGCAGTTGAATACTGCGGAGCACATCCACCTCACCCAAAAACGCCGGAATCTTTTTAATGGTCTTGGCGTCTAATTTAGAAACGCTCATTTCTATGCCGGATACATTGGCATCTTCATCTTCCCCTAACACAACAATTTCCTGAAGTTGTGTAGCTTCAGTCTTCAATTCAATATCCAGCCTCTGGTTTTGGGATAATTCGATGGTCTGAACTATTGAATTATAACCGATGTAACTAAATTCAATGGTATAGCTGCCCGGAGCTAATGTGATAGAATAGTAGCCATAAATATTTGTGGTGGTACCCCCGGCAATCTCCTTTACGAGGACTGTGGCTCCAATAAGGGCCTCACCATTGGATTGATCTTTTACATAACCATTTAAGGACACTTTCTGTGCATAAAGCAGAGAAAATGAAAAAAAGACTAAAAATGAGCTTAAGCTAAAAATTCTCAATGGAGTGAATTATTTATTTCCAAATGACACTCAAATAAAGACATTTTGAAAAGTAAAATGTTCCGGTAACTTCACTATTTTATCTTAATCATTGGTAATTACTATTTCCTCTGACACTAATGAACTGGTTTGAAAAAACCCAAGAGCCCCGTTGCTCATATTTGTTCTGGGGTTGACCGGTGGAGAACCAAAGAATCCGCCATCTCCTAATAAAAGATTAGTCAAATCATTGTAGTACAGAAATCCGTTGCGTGAAATACTGAACATCTCTACTCTTGCCCTATCCCCCAAGGTATAAAAACTTGCCGTAGGTATGCCGTTGATTTCCTCAGCCAACAGGTCATCATCACTGAAATAGATATCGGTAGGATCATCACGAATAAGGCTATCGTTTCTGTAAAACTTGAAAAGATAAAAGTCCTTTCGATCTTGTGGCTCTTTAGCATAGAAAAGTACCTCATAGAAATAACCTTCTCTCTCCGGATCCTCGAATTCGTCTTCATCAATGCTAACGGAAAGTGAGTCTATATCAGTAACCGGAGTCAACATATCGGTTCCTGTGTAGACCTCATCTCCGACAGTTACAGAAACTGTATACTCCACTCCTTCCGCGCCAGCGAATTCTGAGTTGGATAAATAGTATCCTTCAAATCCGGGAAGATTATTGGGGTTATGGCTATACCCTATGAAGTTGCTACGATCATCCTGGACAACGACTCTGGCGTCTGTGATAGGTTCAGTAGCGACCGTATCATAAAACCCTACCGTTTGCGAAACACGAACGTAATGAAACTGGTTTCTATCTGTGATTAACCCTTCAATCACTATGACCGGATCTACCTGTTGGGTATCAATGTCAATGGTTTCTTCACAGCTAAATAAAATCAGCCCAACTGTAAAAACAAGAAGTAAAGTTCTCATACTAAGATTCATCAAAATTTAATATTGTAAGTAACTGAAGGTAAAATCGGGAATAAATAAATCAACCTGGCCTCCTTTCTACTTGGATCTGTGACTCCCTCATCATTCTCTAACGTCCGAGTATAAATAGTGAAAGCATTTTTTCGGCTATAGACATTGTAGATTGAGAATACCCAGTTGCTTTGCCATTTTCTACCTCTATTCTTTCTGGGCGTTAGTGTGGCCGAAAAATCGAGTCGATGATAGTCGGGAAGCTTAAACCCGTTACGTTCGGTGATAAGATCAATTTGATAGTTCTCAAACTCATATTTACCGTTGGGTAAGGTTATGGGTCGACCTGTAGTATAGGTGAAATTTCCTCCAAAGGTCCATTTATCATTTACCTCATAAGTAGCCACTACATTAAAATTGTGTCTTCGGTCGTAATTCGCAAGGAAGGGTTGTCCAAGGTTTACCTCAGGGATTTGGCGCTCAGTTTTTGACCAAGTATAGCTAGTGAACCCGGTCAGTCGACCTTCGTTCTTTTGGAGCATAAATTCTAAGCCATAAGACCACGAATCCCCTTGGCGGTACTCGGTAGGTAAATCTTCATTAAAGAAAATCTCTGCATTATCGGCAAAGTCAGTTACATTGTTAATGTCTTTATAATAAGCCTCGGCCGAAAACTCATATTTATTATCATCCAGGTTCCTGAAATAGCCTATGGCAGTTTGATCAGCCAGCTGTGGTTCCAGATAAAAAGAAGAAGGCGCCCAGGTATTGAAAGGAATAGGTACCGTACCCGCAGAAATAAGATGGGTATTTTGCACCATTCGGTTATAGGATAGCTTGAGTGAGCTCTTTGGACTCAGTATATATCTTGCTGAAAAACGTGGTTCCAAATTAAAATACGATTCCACTGTCTCGAAACGATTAAACGAAACTGTATCCGTACGCACAATATCAATATTATTCGTCACGTCTTCGTATAGATATACATCGGAAGGGCCTACCGCTTGAAAAAAGGATAAACGCGCCCCGTAAAGAATGGATAACTTATTACTTACCTTCAGCTGATTTTCAATATACAATCCATGATCAAGAGCATATTCCTTTTGGAGCTCTACCGTAGTGAATAGTGAGCGGTCTGAATTAGGTTCAATAGTCCCCGGCGAAAAACGCTGATACGAGAGGTGATACCCAAAATTAATTTCGTTAGTTGGGCTTACAAAGTAATTCAGATCTTCCTTAAGTGTAATTTGCTGGATATTTGAGGTCCATTTAAACCCTTGCGATTCGTCATCCAATTCAAGCTTATAATCAAAATTACTGGCGATAAATGACGTATTAGAAAACAGGCGATCGTTAAATAGATGATTCCATCTGAAGGTGGCAGTGGCATTTCCCCAGTCAAAGCCAAATGTATTGTCAAAATCAAACACATCGCGCCCAAGGTACAGGGCAGCAAAAAAACGATTATTATTATTGTGCTTCCAGTTCATTTTGGCATTTACATCATAGAAGAACACCGTGTTATCTTCCCCGGCCGCTCTTAGAAACAAATCCACGTATGATCTCCTACCAGAAACTATAAAGGAGCTTTTATCTTTTCGAATAGGTCCCTGAAGCGTAAACCGGCTTGCCAATGTGCCTATTCCACCTGAACCTTCTAATTTCTTGTTGTTTCCATCTTTTGTTCTCACTTCAAGAATCGACGATAGGCGCCCTCCAAAACGTGCAGGAATTCCGCCCTTGTATAACTCAGATTCTTTTATGACATCGGCATTAAATACTGAGAAAAGACCAAAGAGATGCGAGGGATCATAAATAGGGGCTTCGTCTATCAAAATTAGATTTTGATCAGCACTACCTCCTCGAACGAAGAAAGCTGATGTGCCCTCTCCCGCAGAAGACACACCGGGAAGCATCTGAATGGTTTTTATAATATCCGGTTCGCCAAATAATGCAGGTAGGCGCTTAACCTGTTTAACACTAATCTCATTCCTGCTCATTTTAATATCTGTGACGTTAGCATCTATGGCTTCATCCGTAATTACGATTTCATTCATTTCTGTAATTTCGGCGGGTAAGTCAATGTTAAACTCCAAATCTTTGTCCAGCGTCACTTCTTTAACTATGGGTTGATAACCAATCGAACTGAAGGTAATAGTATAATCCCCCGGCTCCAGATTCAAAGCGTAAAACCCATACACATTCGTTGCCGTACCGGTTTTAAGCTCATTTACATATACTGTAACACCTATTAATTCTTCACCATTTTCGGCATCTCGAACATATCCGTTAATGGTGTACTTTGATTGAGCTAACAAGTTAGTTGAGATTAATAAGGTAAGCGCCAATAGTATCAGCGCAGATTTAAATGTGACCAATTTTTGAGTTTCTGTGTTGAGTTGTATTTAGTATCGGGTTAAAGACGCTTGAAATTTAGAAAGGGTTGACATTTGATGAATAAAAATGTTTAACGGTCAGAAATTCTGTTTATTCTTAACTTTCGAGAATTAGAATACAAGCATTTGTGAAGTACAAAAGACCTTCTTTCTATTTTCACCCCCATATAGAAACCATCGCCCCGGCTTTGACGCGGAAAATAAAGGACTTTTCCTATTCCGAAAGAAAACGAATTAACACGCCTGACGATGACTTTTTGGATCTTGATTTGGTAAATGACGGGAACGAATCAGTGGTCATTCTCTCACATGGCCTGGAAGGCAATTCTACGCGTCCATACATCAAAGGAATGGCACGAGCTTTGAGCAAAGCAGGTTTTGATGTAGTGGCTTGGAATTACCGGGGATGCAGTGAAGAAATAAATCGTCAGCTCCGATTTTATCATAGTGGCGCAACAGACGATTTACAACTAATCATTGACTTTGCTATTGAAAGTGGCTATCAATCGATTCACCTGATCGGCTTTAGCCTGGGGGGGAACATCACTTTGAAGTATATGGGAGAGCAAGGAATACATGTAAACTCATACATTCAATCTGCCGTGGCTTTTTCTGTACCATTGGATTTGCATACGAGTTGTATTCAAATCTCGAAACCCGGTAATTTTTTGTACGCAAAACGTTTCTTGAAAAACCTTAAGGCCAAGGTAAAGGCTAAAGCTCAAGTGATGCCGGATAAGATTGATACTCGACCCCTTCCAAAACTTAAAGCCCTTATAGATTTTGATGATTGTTATACGGCACCCATCCATGGGTTCAAAGATGCTGTTACCTATTACCACAAATGTAGTTCCATACGTTTTGTGGATAATATTAGGGTGCCTTCACTCATAGTAAATGCCCTAAATGATCCATTCTTGTCAAAAGAGTGTTACCCAGTTTCCCGGTTTAATGACCACGATTATGTCACTTTCGAAACACCACAGCAAGGAGGACATGTGGGTTTCACTGAATTTAAGACGGATGGAATTTTTTGGTCGGAGAAAAGGGCAGTCAATTTCATTAAGGCTAATACCCCATAGATGCTAAAGAACATTTTAAAGAGAAAAACCATAGATGAGAGCAAAGTCGGACGTAATGATATTCTGGCTATAGAAAGAACAAAATTGGCTAATGAACGTACTTTTCTTGCCTACTTCAGAACATGTATCGTTTTTACAAGTTCGGCCCTGGTTATTCTAAAAGTCGAGTTATTAAAAAACCTAAGCTTTCTAAGCTATTCATTACTAGTGATCGCGGCAGTCTTATTACTGATTGGAGTTATTAGGTTTATTTATGTCAGAAGGAAGATCAGAAAATATTATCACTAAAATCCGTACAGAACAAATCTTAGCCTGAAACAAGTAGTACATATTGCGATTGGATAATTAGCACAAAAAGCCCCAGCGTTTCCGCCAGGGCTTTCAACTAAACAAATACTAAAACAACTTATGCACGCTCAGGAGCTAGTCCCCATTTTTCAGGAGATCGCCAGAGGCTTGAGAGCAACAACTCTCTCATAAAGGTGAATTCCTTAGGTAATTTATCGTACATTCTTTCGAAGAACTCTTCGTGAGTAAAGACTTCTTTTTTCCAAACCTCTCTGTCGATAGTCATGATCTCATCGAACTGTTCCCGGGTGAAATCGATTCCTTCGAAGTCAAGGTCTTCGTAGCGAGGCATCCATCCTATCGGACTTTCAACCGCCCCCGTTTCACCGTGTACCCTACCCAATATCCACTTCAAAACGCGGGTGTTCTCACCAAATCCGGGCCATTGGAAATTACCTTCAGCGTCTTTTCTAAACCAGTTGACCACAAACATTCTTGGCGGGTTAGGTAACTTTCTACCAAATTGCAGCCAGTGGTTAAAGTAATCAGCTACATTATATCCACAGAATGGAAGCATGGCAAATGGGTCTCTTCTTACTTTTCCCACTTCTCCAAAGGCCGCAGCCGTCATTTCCGAACCTATGGTTGACGCTGCATACACTCCGAAGTTCCAGTTAGTAGCCTGGTACACCAAGGGTACGGCAGTACTTCTTCTACCTCCCACGATAAAAGCGCTTATTGGTACACCCTCAGGGCTTTCCCATTCGCTATCGATACTAGGGCACTGACCGGCAGGTGTTGTAAATCGTGCGTTAGGATGGGCCGCCGGCTTATCAGAGTTGGTGTCATATTCGTTTCCATGCCAATCAATAAGACCTTCAGGCACTTCTTTTGTCATACCTTCCCACCATACATCCCCGTCGGGCGTCAGTGCTACGTTAGTAAAAATGGAATTAGACTCAATCGTCTTCATGGCATTTGGGTTGGTCTTATAATTGGTACCCGGGGCTACACCAAAGTATCCCGCTTCAGGATTAATAGCCCTGAGCTGACCATTTTCGTCTGGCTTAATCCATGCGATATCATCACCGACCGTGGTAATTTCCCAATCACCCATACTCTCAGGGGGTATCATCATGGCAAAGTTAGTTTTACCACAAGCACTTGGGAACGCGGCTCCAACGTAGGTTTTTCTTCCGTTTGGCTCTTTTGCTCCTAGAATAAGCATATGCTCTGCTAACCAACCTTCTTCTTTGGCCATTACAGAAGCAATTCTTAAAGCAAAACACTTTTTACCTAGTAAAGCATTTCCACCATAACCTGAACCGTAAGACATAATAGATCTTTCTTCAGGGAAGTGAACTATGTACTTGGTGGTGGGATTACAAGGCCATTTCGCGTCTTGCTGACCGGGTTCAAGAGGTGCACCTACCGTGTGTAGACATTTAACATATTCACCGGTTTTGCACAATTGCTCAAGAGCCGCTTTGCCCATACGGGTCATTATTTTCATGTTAATGGCCACATATTCTGAATCGGTTACTTCAATACCAATCTGGGAGATAGGGGAACCTAAGGGGCCCATACAGAAGGGTATAACATACATGGTTCTACCCTTCATTGATCCTTTGAAAAGAGGATCAAGGGTTCTCTTCATCTCTTTGGGATCCATCCAGTTGTTAGTAGGTCCGGCATCAGATTCCAGACGGCTGCAAATAAATGTTTTATCTTCTACCCTGGCCACATCGCTAGGGTCTGAAAAACAAGCAAAACTATTAGGCCGTTTTTCTTCGTTGAGTTTGATGAACGTCCCCTTACTTACTAAAAGATCGCAAAGCGCCTGGTATTCTTCTTGTGAACCATCACACCAGTATACATTATCAGGCTCACAATGCTGAGCCAGCTCGGCTACCCACTTCTTGAGCTCTTTATGCTCAACGGTTTCAGAATAGTCTTTTTTTAAATTCATAATTGCCTCTTCCATTTTAGTTGCGGTTTTGGGTTTGTTATTTCTATTTAAATCACTTTTGAAGTGTCTGCTTATCGTTTTATAAGCCTTAACAAAGCTATAGTCCAACTTTTGAGCAAATGGTGACGTTCGTCAGAACGCGATATGATATAATTCGATGAAAACGGTTGCAGAAGTGACTTTTTCGGTGTGGCAAGATGGGTTGAAAAAGGTTTTATCTCCTGACTACTCAGTATTTTGATGTTATCCTCTTAGATTAGTAATGTGACTGACAGATATACAATAACTGTAGACAAGAATACCCTTCTGGTTCGATTTAATTTGGAAAGCACTGAAGGATATGTGCCAAGCTACAATGCAGCGCCATCGCATCTAATGCCGGTCATCACAGTCGGGTCTCAAGGTCTTTCCTTTTTTTATTGGGGGCAAATTCCAGAACGTGCGAAGAACAGAACCATCAGCCAAAAGCTCTTGAACATTGATTCCAAAGTCATCATAGAAAAACCAATCGAGCAACAAAATCTTGTAGAAAGACGGTGCCTAATTTTAGCCGACGGTTTTTACGGGTGGAAGCGGATCAGTAAAAAAGGTAAGGTAGCGCATCGGGTAGTTTTTAAGGATAATGAAATACTGGGTTTTGGGGGTATGTGGGAAGAATTTGAAACTGAAGAAGGCACTATAGTTCATACCTTTAAGATCATCTCAACAGCATCAAACACTTTAGTTCAAAGTATGTCAGGGAATATGCCGCTGATCATTAACCGAGAATCAGAAAAGCTTTGGCTAAATAGGGAAACCAGCTTATCGGCATTATTAGAACTTCTGAATCCGTTTCCAACAGGGCAGATGAGCCTTTATTCAGTGTCACCAAAAGTAGAAAACCCTAATTATAACCATCCCTCACTCATTGAACCTTTCGCGCCTGCTGACCAGTTTGGGAACTACTCACTATTCGATTGAACGATAGGATGCGTATTATTTTATTCCTTCTTGCTTACGGGTATATTCTCAGTTCTTTTGGTCAGGAGAGGTTGAGTTCAATCCTAACTGCCGAAAATCAGCTAATCGAAGGGGACACTACAAAAGCAATCGACACGTATAAGCAGGTATTAACGGACTTCCCCAGAAGTTTTAGCGCTACTAAAAGGCTTTCCGAGGTCTATTATTATCAGCAGGACTATCACAATGCCATTCTATACTCCAATATCGCTATAGAAATAGCCGAAGATTATTTTTATGATGGAAATAAGCCAGACAGTAAAAATCAATTTAAAACCGACCTTGCAGACGCACATCATCTCAAAGGTCTGATACGGTTAAAACAGCGTCGATTCAATGATGCCCTTGGTGAAATAAAGCAAGCCATAGGTTTTGACCCACTAAACCATGCCATGCGCATGGATAGGGCCATGGTGTTTTTCACCGCAAATAGGCTAGATAGTGCACGACACTATTTTCATAGTTTAAAATTCGAACCCGAGTTAAGAAACAAGGTACTGTTTAGTTTAGGAAATTCTTTTTTTAAAGAGAAGAATCTAGACAGTGCGCTATTTTATTATGATGAAGTGACTCGTTCCTACCCTCTTTTCAAAACAGCTTATCAATACAAAGGCTTGGTTCTCACTTCCATGCAAAGATATAGGGGTGCCGTAGCGGCTTTTTCAACTTATCTCACGTTGGATAGCCTTTCAGAAGAAGTCCTCTTTAGAAGGGCTGTTTTATTTAATGAGCTGGGCGAGGTGAATAACGCGCTGCAGGATTGGACCAAGGTCATTGAACTGAATAACAACAACGAAGAAGCCTATCGGAACCGAGGGCTTACTTACTTTCAGCAAGGCATTTATGATAAAGCGATTAAGGACTTTGATAAAGCTCTTGAGTTACAACCCGAACAGGCCTACACCGAAATCAATAGAGGTTATTCTTACTATTTATTAAACAACCCCAAACAAGCCTTAACTGATCTGGACAATGGAATAAAAAAAATGCCTAGGTATTACTTTGGCTATTACTTCAGGGCCTTGGTACACCTACAGCTGAAAAACAAGAAACAAGCTTGTAATGATGCCAAACGAGCCGCAGAATTAGGAATGCAGGAATCTGCTATGGATGATTTAGTCTTGAAGAAGTGTTTTTAATGATATGTTGGCAGTGGAAGTTGTTTTAGCTAAAAATCATCTTCGCCATCATCTTCATCTTCTTCCTCAGGTGGTGCTTCGGCGGGAGGTTCATCTTTTTTCTTTTTCTTCTTCTCCTTTTTGACTTTTGGCTTTTTCTCTTTTGGAGGTTTATCGCCCTTCTTTAAAAATGAAAATAGCCCCTTCTTCTCTTCCTGCACCTCACCTTCATCTACTTCCGTAGCAGAAGTTTCTACGTCGCCATCCGCACCATCACCTTCAATCTCTTCTTCTTTATTCTTTTTCTTAAATAGATTTTTGAAGAACCCAAAGAAACCCTTCTTCTCTTTTTTAGCTGCCATAGCGGCTTCTTCGGCATTATCTTCCTGCTGTAAACGAACATCAGGATACACTAAATACTTCCGTAGATACCACAGATATAACTCCTGATCAATATTAAATTTCTCTTTTTTAATAGAGATGACGTAGGCGGAGTCTGCCGCAGTACTGTCTACGGCCCCAGTTTCTATGGAATGATCTTTAACTAAGTCGGCAGAATCGTAGAGATCACGAGATCCGATATCTCGTTCTGCTAACGCAAATTCATCATCAAATGCCAATGAATCCTCCTCAATAGGATAAACATCTTTCATGGGTATGGTTTGAAGACTCCTTAATTTTCTGCGATAAGAAACTGGCTCTAGAAGTAAATAGCGATTCTTACTTGCTTCCAATAGTTTAGGTGTTGAGTCCTCATTGAAGTAGCTAAAGCGCTTTCTTAGTTCTTCTTCATCATGAATAAAAGCACTTTGATAAGCGGGACAAATCATGCGCTCGGTACAGGCCTGTACCATTAGTATGCAAAGCATACCAAGTATAATAGGATAGGAATACTTCATTAAGTGGCGCATCTCTGACTAAAGCCAGAACGAAAAATAAGCCAAATTCGCGTATTTTCGCTAAAAGGTTAAAGGTAGCTTGAAAAAGTGATACGATACAAGTTTAAAATGAAAAGAGTTGTTGTATCATTTATCCAAGGAGCACTTGCGTATTTACCTCCTTAATTTCATCTACGAGCCGATCTACATCTTCTTTTTTTCGCTCGGGGTTGCCGAAATAAACCCTTAAATGGATTTTTTCTTCCAGTCGAGTACCCGTAATGAATATATTGCCTCTGGATTCGATCAACTGGATCATCTTGGTATTAATATGGTCATTCTCAGTTAAACTCAGATCCGGATCAGAATAACGAAAACACAATATGGAAAGTGGATGATCAGGATCAACGACCATATTGTTTAAAGCACTAATTTGCTCCCCTAGATAATTCGTCATCAAAATATCGTGTTCAACAAAATGGGTTAATTGATCCGCACCATAGTACTTCATAGTAAACCATACTTTAAGCGCTCTGAATTCCTTGGACAGCTCGATGGTATGCTCGGATGACTCCCATCGTTGATCCGCATTTTCAGTGAACAAATAGTCAGGTGAATAATGTATGGCTTTAGGAATACTCTTCAGTAAGACACAACTGGCCTCAAATGGTACATACATCCATTTATGTGGATTGATAATAACCGAATCAGCAAGCTCTACTCCCTCAAAGAAATGCTTGTAATCTGGGAGGCGAATAGCAGGTAGTCCATAAGCTCCATCCACATGGTACCATAGGTTGTATTCAGCAGACAGATCTGCCAGTTTATCCAGTGGATCAATACTACCGGTGTTGGTAGTTCCAGCGTTACCTACAATAGCCAGCGGTTGAAAGCCGTCTTCCAGATCCTTATCAATTGAATTGCGTAGTTTGGAAACATTAATACGGTAGTCTTCTTCAACATCAATTTTTCTGAGATGATCACGGCCAAGACCTAAAAACACCATCGCCCGATCAATACTGGAGTGAGTCTGAGTTGAGCAATACACAGTCAGCGGTTTATCGCCATAAAAACCAGCCATTTCCCGTTCAGGAAACTTGGCGGCCAGCGCAAAATGTAGCGACATTAAATTAGACATAGAACCACCCGAAGTAAGAACTCCCTTGTTGAAATGGGGTAAGTGAACAAATTTCGCCACCCAATGAATCACCAATTGTTCTAGTTCGGAAGCTATTGGCGAATTATTCCATTTCAGACCGTTCTGGTTATAAAAAGCTTTGATAAACTCCGCAATGGCAGCGATGCGGTTGCCACTTCCGGTAATATAAGCTCCAAACCTAGGGTCTGTGTTCCGATTAATATAGGGTAGGATCTGGGCACTAAACGCATCTAAGACATTTGAGAATTGATCTTCTTTCAGGGGTAATGTCCGTTCCAATGAACTTTTAATTTCACCGGGATCATTGGAAAGCAAAATTGGTGTACTCTGAGCCTTAAGCTCGTTTTTTTCAAGGGTTTCCCATGTCTGATCCAAGTACTGTTTTAATCGGTCTAGTTCCATATTCATGTACACTTTCGCCAAACTTAACCAATGCTCAACTCACATTTAAAAATCAATCACTATGCCAATCGTTGGTAAAACTGAACTTGCATCAATATCCTCAATTTCGGTTAAGGTTCTGGGTTCTACTTCATTACCTTCGTCATCTCTAACTAGTCCAAAAAGCGGTTCTGAAGGAGTTTCCTGCGAGAATAGGTTTTGGAATTCAAGAAATACGTCCAGTGTCAAGCCCTTTAAATTCCATTTTTTATCAATTCTCAAATCTGTCTGGTTGAACGGATCTAGCCTGACCGTGCCTTGCCTCGAAAAATCCCTGATTATAGCAGGGTAATTCGCTAAAGTAGCTTCCTGATCAACTGGTGCAAAAGGCGTTTCACCAAGGTACCTTATGCGGGCGCTGATTTCCCAGTTATTACCAAACTTATACCCTCCGGTGAAGGTCAAAAGTGTACCATTATCCCAGGTTGATGAAATATAATCATTGCTATCAAATGCGGTGTATTCACTTTTGTACAGGGTATAGGCCAAAATGCCGTAAAAGTGCTTAGTGAACTTCTTCTGGATCAAAAATTCCAGTCCATAAGTGCGACCCAGTCCCACACTAACTATTGGTTCATTCCCAAGTACTGAAAAATCACCGCCAAGGTTGGCTAATGAAACACTATCGGTTAAGGAAACCGGATAATTATCATATCGCTTATAAAACCCTTCAAGGGTAACCCGAGTGGTTGGGGTGAGTAAATGCTCGATCCCTGCCACCAGGTGATCACTTTGAATGTATTCGGCATCTTGATTAGCGTAAGTACCATCATTATTGGTAAAACCAAGAATGGTGTAAGGCGGGATCTTATAATAACGACCTACGGAAGCATTGGCCGTCCATTCACCCTTGCCATCCAGTTGGTAAGAAACAGAAAACCGCGGACTGAACGTGCTTAGCAGGTCATTACCATTATCTGTGAAAGAGTTGCCATCTACACGAAATCCTCCCGAAATCCCTAGACGTTCGTTTAAAAAACTGCGAGACGCCTGGGCGTAGAGACCATACCTCCAGAAATTCAGACTAGTGTCAAATCGAAAGCCATTCACCACATCTTCAGTTTCATTCGAATAATCTGCATTCTGAACCACGGCACCTGAAGTTATAGTCCAATCTTCGAGAAACCGTGTATAGTTGTATCTTAATTTCGTTTCCTGTTCTTGGGAGACATTCGCCAGGTATAAACCGGTTTCTTCCGCAGGTTCTTCGAACTGCTTAAAGTCATTGTTCAAAATATTGGTACTCAAAGCTGTGGTCATAAATCCTTTTCCATCTTTAAATCTCCTTTTCCAACTTATACCAGCCGTCGTGCTCCACTGACGAATGATAGGAAGCTGATCTAGAGTGGCCTGTTGCTCTTCATCAAAATCATCGGGCACATTAACGGAAAAGTCATCAATAGACCCGACGCCCGTTATGGTGAGATCATTATAGTCATCAATTTTATGTGAAAATTTGTATTGGTAATCCCAATAATCCGGTAAAAATGGTAGATCCAATGCCTGAAATAGAAGCTGAAGGTAGGACCGCCTCGCTGAAATAATAAAGGACGTGTTGCTTTGCTCTTTACCATTTCTAAAAAGGGGGCCTTCTAGGGTCAGTGCTGCCTCACTGCTACTAATTCTAACATTGGTCTGATAATCTCGATTATTCCCATTTCTTTGGTCAAATTGGAGTACTCCGGAAAGCACATTATCATACTGGGCACCGAAAGAACTGGTGGTTAGGGTTACTCCTTCAAAAAAGGAAACGTTGAGCAGTCCTACCGGTCCACCGGCACTTCCCTGGGTTGAAAAGTGATTAATATTGGGTATCTCAATGTCATCAAGATAGTAGACATTTTCATTAGGCGCACCCCCACGGATGATCACATCATTTCGAAAGCCACCCACAGATCCTCCAACACCAGGAAGGGACTGGACCACTTTAGCAATGTCATTATTTCCACCGGGATAAGTAGCTATCTCCTCCTGCGATAGCTTTTGAACAGAGAGTGGGGTTTCCTGCAGTTTTTCAAAAGGGTTGGCGGTAACTACAACTTCTTTCAATTCTTCTGCAGCTTCCCTTAGCGTGAAATTCAGATCAGGGTTACCTCCTGACCTTACTACAATATTGTAGATAACTTCTGATTTATAGCCGATAAATGAAGTCTCAATCGCATAAGTCTTTGGAACTACATTTTGAATTTGAAAGAAACCATTTAAATCAGTAACAGCTCCTTGAGTCGTGCCAACTAGTTGAATTGTGGCCCCGATCAAAGGTTCTTCCGTTTGAGCATCTTTGACGTATCCAGAAATGGTAGCAGTGTTTTCCTGGAAAGCCCAGAGGCTAGTTGGTAGTAGAAATAAATAACAGAATTGTAGTAATTTTTTCATTTGATTGTTATTAATCAAATACAAGAACATTAATACCACAATAATGTTTTATTATTACTCTTATTTTTTAGTAATTTTTGATCATGGATGAGATATTAAAGTTGCTGGGGTTTTGGAAAACCTATACAGAACAGGGTCTAGGCAATAATTTGAGTCATTTTGGACTTTGGTTGAATAACGAGCTCACCAAAACAGAAACGGAAAAAATACCCGATCAATTCAATATATCGACCAATGTGAAAATTGGTTTTTTATTGGGACATATCATGGCCTATGGTGAAGTATGGATCAAGCTGGCTTTCCGCGATTTACCCATTCAGCATTTTCATGACTTTGGAACACTACGGTTCATTCAAGTGCATAAAAACCCTACAAAAAAGGAAATTGCGGAAGACAGCATGATGGAACAAAGTAGCTGTTTTGAATCATTAAAACGACTTACAAAAGCTGGGTTGTTAATTGATCAGGCCGATAAAAACGATAAGCGGGTAAAACGCGTCAAGTTGACTAAAATCGGTAACCAGGTTCTGGAAGCCGCAACGAAGCAATCTTTTGCCCTATCGGATTTGCTCGTCGGCGATCTTAACCCGGATGAGAAAGAGCAATTGATCCGGTTGTTAGAGAAGCTGGGTAAGTTCCACGAACATCTTTATCAGAACTCACCCAAGGAAAAAATCACTCAGGCATTTAAACTTTAGTTTTAATCAATTAACAACCTCAAAACTTCTCTGCATTACTTCACCCTCCTCAGATACCAGGGTCAACAAATGTTTACCAACGTCTGGTTGTAACTCTATTTGATGATTATTTCTTGTGCTGGTCAAGAATTGGTCATCCAAGTGCCAGTATACGTTACCTCCACCTGACCGGTAGGCGGCTTCAAAAACTAAACTCTCTTTAACCCCATTAAATCCGGTAGGAATAAACAACTTGGCATTGGGTTGCGGATAGATAATATCCAGACGCTGTGTTGTTGCAATGCAGTCACTGCGGAAAGCAGGAACTCTCGTATAGTACGGATCGGTGGAAGCATAATACCATTCCATGACCGGGGGCAATATAAACCAGGGTTTCGTATTCATATTTGACACGGAGTAACAATTACTATTCACCTGGAACTCCTGGTTTTCATCTAAATGTACCAGTTTATGATAAGGGCATAAGGCAGTCTCGTCTCCCCGGAGTGGTACGCTAACCATACTATGTTCAGGGCAAATCTTGGAAGCTTTGTAACCAGATTGCTTGCATACCCTCAACGGTCTTAGATTGGCTTCAGGAGGTTTAAACCATGATCTTCCCGGTAGTTTTCGGAATACATTAAACATTACTGGTGCTGCAGTAGAGGCACCAGTTAGTCCTGGCCTACCTTCCCCGTCGGCATTACCTACCCATACCCCTACCACGTATTCAGGGGTGACACCAATCGCCCAGGCATCTTTGTGTCCAAAGCTGGTTCCCGTCTTCCAGGCAATGGTTTTTGACGATTCATAGGTTCTCCAATCATTTCCGATGATCGGGCGTTCCATTTCTGTGAGTGCTTGCAGCGTTAACCAATTTGCAGGTGCATTTGAAATATCACTCTCAAAACCCTGTCTTTCAGATTTATCCAAGTGCATCCTACTATACGCTTTGGGATCGTGATAAGCTATGAGATCGACCGCCAAACGCCTGTAATTTTTAACCAGGTCCCATAGTTTAACTTCTGCTCCTCCTAGAATTAGCGACAACCCGTAATGCTGTGAGCTTTTGTTAATGGTACTGAATTGCATCTTTTTCAAGTCATTTAGAAATATCTCAACTCCGTAATTTTGAAGCATTCTCACGGCTGGAACATTTAATGACCTGGCCAAAGCATTATCTGCGGCCACCGCCCCATTAAAATGCTCATCAAAGTTCTTTGGCGAATAGCCGGAAATGTAAGTCGGAATATCAGGCAGTAAAGTAGCGGGAAGTAGCTGACCCTGTTTTAGCATGTTCCGATACAGAAACGGCTTTAAGCTACTCCCCGAACTTCGAGCCGCACGAATCAGATCTACCGCATTCTCATTCTTGTTTTGAGGGTCTTCTGTATTTCCGGCGTAAGCCCTTACCTCCCCTGACTCCGTATGTACTACCAAGACAGCTAAATTATGGATCTCGTTGTGTTTCAAGGATTGATGATGCCTCCGAACAACTCTATTGACCATTTCTTGGGTTTTTAACTCAAGTGTACTGTTGATCTGCAGCCCATCTTTTGTGCCTTTGGTCGCCAACAAATGCGGTGCTATTTGCGGTAGTGCATTAGGTTTTAACGGCAGAGGTTCGATTTTAGCCAACTCGGCATCCAGACTATCCAGTATACCATTGAACATTAACTTATCAAGCAGTTTATTTCTTTTTGCCATTAGCAGGCCATGATTTCTCCCTGGGAAAATCAGAGATGGCGCATTGGGTAATACCGCTAGAGTAGCCGTTTCTCCCCATGACAACAAATGCGGGGGTCGGCCGTAATACCGCCATGATGCCGCTTCGAGGCCTACTACATTACCACCAAAAGGAGCGTGCGCGGTATAAAGGTTCAATATCTCACGTTTCGAATACCTCAATTCCAGCCGGGTGGCCAAAATGCACTCATAAAATTTCTCCAGATATGTCCGCGGCCTGCCTTGTCGCGAAAGACGAATCACTTGCATTGAAAGTGTGCTTCCCCCACGTACTACCTCTCCTGCACTGATGTTTTGGTAAAGGGCTTTGATCAATGCAACAGGGTTCACGCCCAAATGCTTGTAGAAATAGGCGTCTTCGAACTGTAGAATGCTTTGCTCAAATTTTTTGGGAATACTGTCTACTACAGGGAAGCGCCATTGCTCGTCTCCGGCCGTTGTGGCCCCCAATAATCTGCCCTTGGCGTCCTCAAGTACATTGCTATAAGGAACAGTGAACAATGGATCAGGAAGACAGAAATAGAACCATACCAAAAGTGGGATGGTGAAAGCCAGGAGATATTTAGTTTTTTTGTTATTCAAACCACGTCGGCCTATCTCATTTTCACTTGACAACACTTTCTATTCTTCTTAACTCAGAGATTCCTGACTTCCGCTTTGCTCCATCAGGAATGACGTTAACTTTCGGCGTCATCCCTGCGGAGGTAGGTATCCGCGTCATAAGAACCTAAATCTAATTAAACCCTTCAATTTCATCTGACAGATCTTTTAATTCAGGATTAAAAGACTTAACCACGTTGTCTTTCCATTCCCTCTTCCATTTCTTCATTTGCCTTTCTCGTTCTATTGCGGATAATATATCATCGAACACTTCGTAATAAACTAAATAGTAGCAGTTATACTTTTTTGTAAAGTTACTTCCCTCCCTATTCCTATGCTGATAAACTCTAGATTCTAAATCTGAAGTAACGCCTATATACAACACGCTCCGACTTTTATTGGACATTATGTATACATAGCCACCTTTTGTCATTCGGCTTCATCTATCGATATTCTACCTTTTTACGTCATTCCCGCGAAGGCGGGAATCTCCCTTGTCACCGGGACACAGTTCATATTTAGGCAACTCCCTCTCGATAATTTGATCCCTGTCTACGCAGGGATGACGGTCATATTGATCACTCCCCACCCGCTTGAACTACTTCCACCCAGCGTCCTGCCTTATATGCGCTGATATCCTCATCATACATGGCTCCACAATGGACGGACGGAAGGTAATACTTGCCCAAGTAAGCCGCATTGAGTACAACCCGATAGGTTTTGGACTTTGTTGATCGAAGGTCAAAGTAAGTCAAAACCCGATCATCACGGATATCCTGATACTCTGGTTGGTCTCCAACACTGATCGCGGTATTCAGGTCCATTCTTAAATTCCGGATTTCCCAACCTGATGGAAAAATTTGCGTTAGCGCCATCTCATCATACCAGGATCGTGTTCCCGGATGTCTGACAGTCACTTCCGCCATAAAATCAGTGCCTTGATCCAATTTCGTCACATCCAATGAACCGCCGTTCATGGTCAAGTAATTCACCTGCATTAACAAATCGTTTTCCTGATCCACCTGATCACTCGTCAACGGTACCCCCGTGCTGGTGATCCTGGCAAAAAGAGTTTTACTTCCTTTGTTCGTCACACTGACCTTATTATCCTCATCGAAAACCAGCTCGTGCTGAACGATAGGTTTTTCCGGTGTATTTTGAGCCACTCTGTTACCATTTATAGTGTAACTGTACGAGAAAGGCTCCCCTTCACCTTCACCCATAAACTTGGCTATGGCCAATAAACTGTAAGCAGTGGTCTGGGTACTGTACCACCTTCGTGATCCAAGCGCCTCAACGAGGTCATCAAGGATAGTTTTTGCCCTGGTTTTTTGATCCATCAATACCAAGGCCTCTAAAATCATGGCCTGATCACGCAGCGTACTACCGTAGGTGTAGCTTAGTTCGCGGTATTCCTTGATCGTCAAAGGAATATTAGCCACTATTTGCTTGGCAACGGCCGAACGGCCCGCCAACTGATAGGCTGCCGCCAACCGCCATCGGGCAGCGGTGGATAAATTACTCACTGCTTTTAAACGGTTCATTGCACCTATTGCCGGCTTACCCGCCAGAGCCAGGGTATAGAGCCTATAGGCTTGCGTGAGTTGATTACTACGATACCAATGCTGGTAAGAACCTGAAGTGTTAGACCACTGGTTGGCCATAGAGGTCTGGAAACGTATCCAATTCTTCTTATAACCTATAGGTAAGGTATATCCCTCCGCTTCGGCCTCTAACATAAAGTGCCCGGCATAATTCGTACCCCATTGACTATAGTTGCTATATGAATTAGGCCAGTATGAAAGGCCACCGTCGTTGAGCTGGAAGTCACGGATTCTCTCTATGGCACCGCGAATATTGTTTTCAACATTTGATTTTTGTTTTTCATCAAGATCCAAAACCTTATCTAGGTGCAACTGTGGGAAAGCTGCTGAAGTAGTCTGTTCAATACATCCATGGGGATAACGGATCAAGTACCGAATACGATCTTCTAAATTGAGCGGCGGAAGGCTCGAAAGTTCCAAAGTGGCGTCATTGGTACCTTGTACACCCAGCGCTTCATACGTCCCTACCCAGGTATCCCCTGGCTCAATAGCGGCATCCACAAAAGTAGTCAGCGGCGGATTAGCCAGTCTCACGTTCATCTCAACCTCATTGTTAGCTCGCTCACCATGACCGGATACAGCGACCTCAACTTTACCCACTCCGATCTTATCCTTTGCTTTTAATTCAAAGTATATCACTTTATCACCCTCTTCGCTAAACCTGACGCTTTGTGTTCCGCTTCCCACGACGTCAAACAATTCATTTGCCTCAATTTGGGCCTTTACATTTCTGATCTTTTTGTCCATGGCAAATACGGTCACGGGTACGCGAACCGTTTCACCAGGCCCCATGACCCTAGGTAATGTAGTAAGCACCATCAAAGGCTTTTTGACTGGCGTGGTTTTTTCTGCTTTCCCATAGGCCTCACCGCCTCCTGCAACAATCATCGTACGGACTGAGCCCACATAATTCGGCATAGAAAAGGTATGCTCAGCCACATCACCCGGCTCCAAATAGAATGGTCCGGCATATTGTACAACAGGTTTAAATCGATTGGCCTTTTGTCCGTCCTTGCCTCCACCTAATTCCTCATCACCGCCAAGTGCTAAAAGTCCTGACATCTCACCTGCCACAGCGCCCACTACGTATTTGTACATGTCCCAAGTCTTTACTCCTAAGGCCTCTCTGGAATAGAAGTAATTCCAGGGGTTCGGTGTTTTGAACCGCGTAAG